>JBASWV010000001.1:0-2084 GCA_049276655.1 Candidatus Nitrosotenuis sp.
GTGTATCGCCCGGGCGCTTGCGGTCGAACCCGAGGTGTTGCTGCTGGACGAACCCACCTCCGCGTTGGACCCGATTGCGACCGGAAAGATCGAAGAACTCTTGGTGGACTTGAAAAAAAGTTATACCATGGTGATCGTGACGCACAACATGCAGCAAGCCGCGCGTATTTCGGACGCCACCGCGTTTTTCATGCTGGGGCAGGTGGTGGAGTTCGGCTCTACCTCGGGCATTTTCACCAATCCGAAAGAAAAAATGACTGAAGACTACGTGACGGGACGGTTCGGCTGATGCGACAATTCGACGAGGAACTCACCGCGCTCAAAGAGCGCATCCTGCGGATGGGCGCCCTGGTGGAAACGCAGGTGTCCAACGCCATCAAAGCCTTGGTCGAGCGCGACGTCGAGCTTGCGCGCCGGGTGATCGAGACCGACCATCAAGTCAACGCGTACGACGTGGAGATCGATGAGGAGTGCATCCGCCTCTTGGCGCTGCGTCAGCCCACCGCGACGGATCTTCGGTTCATCACCACGGCGATGAAGATCTCCACCGACCTCGAGCGGATGAGCGACTTGGCCGAAGATATCTGCGAGCGAGCGCTCGAACTGGCCGAGGAACCGCAGCTCAAACCCTACATCGACATCCCGCGCATGGCGGACCACACCCGGATGATGGTCAAAGAAGCGCTGGACGCGTTCGTCAACCGCAACTCCGACCTGGCTCGCAAGGTCTGCCGCGAAGACGATTTTGTGGACGAGCTAACTGGCCAAGTGTTTCGAGAACTCGTCTCCTACATGATGGAAGACCCCCACACTATTAGCCGCGCGATCCGCATCACGTTTGTGGCCAAATACATCGAGCGGATCGCCGACCACGCCACCAACGTGGCGGAAATGGTCGTCTACCTCGTCGAAGGTAAGATCATCAGACACACCTCGATCTGAGCCTCAGTAACCGATTTCCGACCGGATTGATTTCTGCGCGCGATCGGCGTAGTATCACGAACACCAGATACGGTCCCGACCACCCCTCCAAACAGGGATCATATAGGCACCGATCTCCGCATGGCACCCGTGTTCCTCGGAGGGAGTCGAAATGCGATGTTGGGCCGCTTCTGTTAGCGTTCCTGCTGGAATCGGAATCGCCTCGCTTTTTTTTCTCGTCCTCTCCACCCTCACTCCGGTAAGTCTCCGTCGGTCAATCGAGTAGGACTAAGGGTATCCGTATGCACGAACAGGGAGTTCGTAAATCAGCTGGCATCGTGGCGATCCCGGATACCGCGGGTTTAGAGGCGACGATCAACCGGCTCCTGGGAGAATTGCGCCGCAAAGAGGAGGAGCATCTCTCCATCTCGCAGATTCACCGGGCAGTGTCCGCTCATCTCGATCACGATGAGCTGTTTGAAGCCATTGCGGCTTCGGCGTCGTCGGTGTTGCGATTCAGTTGTATGGCCGTGGTGTTGCCCGGGGTCGACGATCAAGATCTGCTCGTGTATTTCGTCGAGGTGAAGGAGGGGCAGGCCACGTGTCACCCCGCGAAAATGTTTCCCGCCCAGGGAACGGTCAGCGCCTGGGTGATCGAAAACCAGCAATCGTTTCTCGCGCAACACATCGAGGATCTGCGACCCTTTCCGTACTGTTTTGAGGATTGTCGCAAGGCGGGGATCCAGTCGCACTGCGCCCTTCCGCTGATTATCAGGGATCGCGCGGTCGGCGTGTTGATCTTCGCAGGGCGGGAAAAAGGCCTGTACCCCGAAACGCTTCTTCCGTTCTTGCGACAGTTCGCGGGGGCGGTGACGATTGCGGTCGACAACCGTTTGGCGCACGACGGCAGGGCTCGCCTGAAGAGCCAACTCGCGCTCTCCGCCGTGGATCGCGTTCAACCCGTCACGGCGATGAACGCGTTTGAGAACATCGTCGGACAGAGCCAGGCAATCAAGGACGTCATTCGCAAAATCTCCATGGTCGCGGGGACGGACTCCTCGGTCCTCATCTCCGGAGAAACCGGGACCGGGAAAGAGTTGGCGGCGAGAGCCCTCCACCAACTCAGCAACCGGCGTCGGGCCCCGCTCATCACCGTCAACTGC
>JBASWV010000002.1:0-9938 GCA_049276655.1 Candidatus Nitrosotenuis sp.
ACATCGGATTGGAACCTGCAAAAGGTAAAGGTGACAGGCTATACTCAGCCCTCAAACAAGTACTTTGCAACGAGGGAGAGACTTGCATACCACCCAAGACAGAAGAACTTTGCAGGATATGGTATCAGGGCAATAGCAGCAACTGCGCAAGCTAGCCCGCCTCCAACACCCCCACCACCGGCACCAAAACCGGCGCAGGGAACATTGCCAAAAGACACTGCGCAGACATCAGGCGGCAGCTCGAGAAAAGAGCAGCTTGAGGCATATGAAAAGTCATACCTTGCAAGACTGCAGCAACAAGAACAGGCAAGAGCAGCACCTCCACCGACAGCAAAGCCAAACCCAGCTCGAGGTTCATTGCCTGCAGGATTCAAGCCTCAGACGGCACCGACGCCACCACCGGCACCAAAGACAAATCCAACTAGGGGATCCATGCCACAAGGATGGAAACCGTCCTAGGAAGATCCCTTTCTTTTCTAATTTTTCAAAACAGCAAGAACTTCTTCTGCATGTCCTTTTGGTTTGACGCTTGGATACGCCTTGAAGACCTTGCCTTTTTCATCTATCAGAAAGGTGCTTCTGATCACACCCAGATACTCTTTTCCCATGAACTGCTTTTTGCCCCAGACTCCGAACTTTTTGCATACCTCGGATGTGGCATCCGAAAGCAGGGAATATTGGATGCCCATCTTGTCGACAAACTTTTTGTGTGACTCTACGTCATCTGTGCTTATTCCGATGATTTCGACTCCGAGCTTTTGAAATTTTTTGTATTCTTTTGAGAACTCGTCTGCCTCGATTGTGCAGCCCGGTGTAAAATCCCGAGGATAAAAATAAACCACGTATTTTTTGCCCTTAAAATCGGACGATTTTACCAAGTTTCCGTTTGCGTCGGGTAGCTCGAATTTTGGCACTTGATCGCCTTCTGAGATCATCAGAATTGGAGGCGGCATCTCTCTATTAATTATTTTTGAATAATTCAATCCGAATATTTTATATTGAAACTCACGGAGGCGTTTCTGATGGTAAGCGGCAGATCTTGGTTTGCAGAAGCAATCGCAACGTTTTGCCTAGTGTTTTTCGGCCCGCTTTCTGTCATCATGGCGGCAACGGTATTTGGGACCGGGCTGTCAATAGAGGGAATAATCATGATTTCATTGGGACATGGTGCCGCAATAGGCTTGATGGTGTATGCGTTTGGCCACGTATCAGGGGCGCACATCAATCCAGCAGTCACCATATCGATGCTGGTCACAAGAAGAATCGGCGTACTGGACGGAATTGGATATATTGTGTCCCAGATAATTGGTGCAATAATAGCTGCGTTTTCACTAAAGGCCATCTTGCCAGAGATTGGGGCAAAGGTAAACTTTGGAACGCAGGGAGGCCCAAGTGATCTTCTAAACAACAGCGCAATGGCCGGATTTGCAGTCGAGCTGATTTTGACTTTCTTCCTTGTTACTGTGATATTCATGACTGCCGTTCACAAAAAGGCACCCGCTGGAATGTATGGCCTGGTAATAGGCGGAATGATATTTTTGGTGCACCTAGTCGGAGTTCCTCTGACTGGGGCATCTGTAAACCCGGCAAGGACGCTAGGTCCTGCACTCGCATCAGGGTACTGGAATTTTCACTGGATTTACTGGGCAGGTCCAATAATTGGCGCAGTAATTGCAGGCCTCATAATGAATTATGTCTTTGTCAAAAAGGCAGAGACGAGCTAAGATCACTTGAGATCAAGATATCTTTAGCTAAATCCATGTCTTAATGGAAAACGAGTGTCAGCATTGTGAACCTTGCTTCAGACCCAAGTCCTGCAAGACAACGCTGACGCTTTCATATTATTATGGCATTATTAGATTATAAACTTAATCCAAACTGTGATGCCAAATAGGCCAACTACACCAGACATGTAACTTAAATCCATTCTGGGATTGTAAATTGTGCTAAAGTCAGCGGTGTTCGTTGATGCTAGATATCTTATCGAGCTTTGCCGTATTAAAAATAAAAAACTAAATTTTCTAAAATTATCTAATGAATTAGTTGGAAATACAGAACGCATCAAGGCGCTTTTTTATGATACATTGCCGGTGCCAAATTCTCCGAGAGGCAATTAAGCTTTATTCCAAGACTCAAAGGTTTCACGACAAAATTAGAAAACTTGACAAATTTGAAGTAAAACTTGGCAGATTACAAGAGATTAATGGAAAATATGTCCAAAAAGGAGTAGATATGAGATTGGGCGTAGATCTTGTTCAGATGAGCATGAACAAAGTTATTGACAAAGCCGTACTAATTGCAGCGGACAGCGACTTCGAGTATGCCGTAGAAGAGGCTCAAGAGGCAGGAATCAAAGTCAGTTTAGCATATTTCCCAAATTCAAAGATAAACAAACACTTTCTTGAATCCATGAATGAGCAAATCGTTCTGGATGATATGATGTTAGAAAGATGTAAGCTCTAGATGATGCAGGTTTATGGCAAATAGATGCCGTTACTATAAGATTTGGCAATACGCAAGCGAAATTAAAGGGTGATCTTGCAGAGAAAACAGTGGGTCCGTTGCACAGCTTGGATAGTGCGGACGCTTGCGGAGCGTCAGGTCGTGGGTTCAAGTCCCCCCGGATCCGCTTTATCTGTTAGTCCGAATCCAATTCGCCCCATAGTATTCTTAACATCTACAACAAAGCCAGAAACTCGTCTCTTGTCAGGCCTGCATCTTCGAGTATGGCAATTAGTGTGCCTTTTGCGATTTTCTTATGGTTTGGTATTGTGAGTCTACGAAAAGGGGGTTTGTTATTTCTTAGTATGATATGGCTTCCGGTTTGATGATCGGCGCAATATCCTAATTTTGACAATATTTTGACTAGTTTTTCTCCAGACATTGCTGGAAGCTTAGACATTGATTTCTACCAACTCCTCATCTACGGGAGGAATTGGCTCGCCATGTTTTTTCAGGCTTTGAAGATAACCTTCTATTGCATCTTTTATGTTGCTCAGCGCCTCGTCTCTTGTTTTTCCCTGCGAAATACAACCAGGGAGCGATGGACATTTTACAACGTATACTCCGTCTTCGTCTTTTTGCAGTGTTATTCTATACTTCATCTATGTTTAGAAATACAGTTTTCTTATTTAAGCCCTGTTAAACATGAACCATATTGTGAAATGTCATCAAACATCACGTCATGAGTGACAGAATTCCTTTTTGCCTTATTACTCTAAAACAAAACCTATTGCACAGAATTTTGGTTAGTTCTTTTCCTGTTATTGGTGAGAGTTTTTTCAAACTGTGATGGATTGAGTCGCTTTATCTCTTAAGACAGATAAATGAAGCTCAAGGGCAGCAAGAAAGTTCTTTTTGGCACCTTGTTTTGTTTTCCCTGAGCTATAAACGCCAAGCGCAGAACATGTGATGGAATACGAACCGTCGTCTTCTTTTATCATCTTGGTTTTGATATCTTTGATTTTAACTGACATCTGATAATAGAATATTCTTTTTAATTATTTAAGCTTCCTTAGGCTCGATTCTATTTGTTATCTTGGAACCAAGATTAGTTCAATATTGTCAAGTAATCCCCCGGGCCCGCTAAACTTCTTTCAAAAATTGTTCTAGTGAAATGCCAGCCTGATCTAATATGGATTTCAAGGTAGTGGGTTTTATCGGGTCATGCCTTGGAACAGGAACGATATTTCCAGAAGAGTTTTTTAGAATTATATGGCTTCCACGCTGTCTATCTAAAACATAACCAAATTTCGTTAAAACCTTTAGAACTTGACGCCAGTTGTGATTTCTTAAACTCATGTTGGGATAGTTACAACTATTTTCTCATCTGGTGGGCAATCTTTTTCGATTGACTCTAGGACTAGCTGGATTACTTCTTTCATGTTTGCCATCAGCTCCTCTAGTGTTTCACCTTCGCTTATTGCTGCAGGAAGCTCAAGACATCTACCGGAATATCCTCCGGTTGGGTCTTTTGTAGCTCGAACGGTGAATTTTCGTTCTTCTCCCATGACATAGTTTAGCTTGTTTGCTATATAAAATTAGGTAATAAAAAATCTGAAAACCCCATGGTACAAGTAAATTTTTACCCGAGTCCCCCCCCCCGGATCCGCTAAACTTCTTTCAAAAATTGTTCTAGTGAAATCTTTGCCTGAAAAAAGATTGACTTCAAAGTTCCTTCCTTGATTGGATCCTGTCGTGGTACTGTAACATATTTCCCATCAGGGTGCACGAGGTTAACGTGACTGCCGCTTTGTCTATCTACTACAAAACCGTGTTTGTGTAAAACCTTCAAAACCTCGCGAAAACGATGATTCGTAAACTCAAATTTTAGGTTGCAATTTCCATGATCTTGCTTTTTTCTTTCTTCGCTCTGTCTTTGATATATTCTAAAACCAAGTTAATTGCATCGGCCATGTTGGTTTTTAGCTCTTCTAGAGTTTCACTTTGACTAATTGCACCTGGAAGTTCCAGACACTGACCGCTATAGCCTCCTTCTTTTTCCTTGTTTATGAGGATGGTGAATTTTCTTGATTTCTGAGATAACTCCATACACGTCATAACACGATATTATAATTAAAGTGTATTTTGTTCAGAGCTCTGACTCACCTTCCTTAGACTCCGTGCTACTTGTTATGCTAGAACCGAAATGAGTACAATATTGTCAAGCAATCTTTGTTATTTCCTAGTATGATATGGCTACCGGTTTTATGATCAGCGTAATATCCTAACTTTGGCAATATTTTGACTAGTTTTTTTCCAGTATGACCAACATGATCAGACAAGAACATTAAACCTTAAGACAAACTCATGAAGTATGATATCAAGTTGATGGGCGAATCGCTTCCGCGAAACTTTTTTCTTGTACTCTGTTGTACCATCATAGTATTTTTGGTAGTAATTGTACTATATTCACAAGACCAAATTAAGCAACGTACTGAGATGATAGAATCAGAGAGACTCTTAACGATTAGTCAGATTGCCAGCAGAACTGAGTTAAGGGTCAACAACGCAATCAGTATTTTGAAGATATTGAGTAAAAACCCGAACATCACAAATCCTCCTTCTGCAACTTTAATCGATGAAAAATTGCATGGGATATCCGAAGATGCAGATACGGATAGAAGAAACGCGATGCGGATCGTTTTTGATGAATATGGTGGCTATCAGAATATGCTTTTTTTGCTTCCAAACGGCAATGTATACATAAATGAGCCATTCTTTTTTCAAAGAAATCTCACGGTATCCAATTTCGCGTTTATGGATTGGTATAAAGAGGTAGTGAAGACTCAGGATGTTGTAGTAAGTGAGGTTGTTGTTTCAAAATCAAGTGGCAAACCTAACATAGTAATTGCTGTACCGGTTTTTTCACAAGATGGATCCTTGCAAGGAATTCTAACAGGCTCACTAAATCTCGACAAGATACAAGAAAGACTGGTCGAACTCAAGTCATATACCGATGAGAGAATATTCATAGTGGATGATACAAGTACAGTGATTGCTGATTCTGAAAAAATCCTAAAAGGTCAGAGTCTCGCACTTGGAATTGAGACTATGAAAAACTCACCTGTTGGTAAAACTGGGACAGTTGTTGGCACAATAAATGGCACCAAGATGTTTGTGGCACACAGTCCGATCAAAGTAGGATCAAATACCTGGTCCATCATATCAATACAACCATATGATCAGGCTTTTTCAGATGTGAACAAAACCATAGATGCATCATTGATTTTGATTACTCTCATTGTCGTAGTAGCATCGGTATCTATTTTCACCGTCAACAGGTTATTTCAAACACAGTTTAAACTACGAAAACAAGCTGAAGAAAACAATGCGTCTCTTGCAAAAACACAAGCTCTCTTGTTAAAATCAGAAGAAAAATACAGAAACCTGTACCGCCTCTCGCCTGACGCGATTGTAGTTTTTGACAATAATGGAATCGTTATCTCGTATAATGAGGGTTTTACTGACCTGTTTGGCCATTCCTCGCAGGAGTTGTTGGGTAAATCCATATTTGGCATAGTAAGTGATGATCGGTTGGATCTTGCCCACAGTTATTTTGATGAACTTCGCAAGACCGGCATTCTTGTAAATAAAGAGAATTGGCTAAAGAAAAAGGACGGAATTGTTTTTCCATCACTATTCAGCGTCAGCACCATGACTGATCACAATAACTCTATAGTTGGATATATCGCCATAATTAA
Source organism: Candidatus Nitrosotenuis sp. (assembly GCA_049276655.1). GTDB lineage: Archaea > Thermoproteota > Nitrososphaeria > Nitrososphaerales > Nitrosopumilaceae > Nitrosotenuis. Next base: position 6,204 of record JBASWV010000002.1, read on the forward strand.
AGACATAAGTGAAATCCACAACACAAGAAAAAAACTAGAAGAGGCATCAAATACAATACAGGATCAGTTGGTCAAGCTGAAAGAGGTGGACAAATTAAAAGAGGAATTTGGAGCCATGATAACACACGAATTAAAGACGCCACTGGTTCCAATAATTGGTTACTGCAAGATGCTCAAAAACGAGATACTTGGTACTGTTAACAAAGAGCAAGTAGATGCAATAGATACGATAGACAGAAACGCAAAACGCCTGGAATCTCTGATAAGCGATATCATGGATGCAAGAAAGCTTGACATTGGAAAAATGAAGTTTGATATTGAAAAAGTCGAGCTGGACGAGTTCTTTGACTCCATAAACTCTAGCTACAAAACCATATTAGCGCAGAGTGGAAAGGAGTTTGTCACAACCATATTAGAAAAGGGCCTTGCAATAAACACGGACAAAACGAGGCTACGCCAGGCACTTGATAATCTCATATCAAATGCCATCAAGTTCACGCCAGAAAAAAATGCCAGAATCGAAGTAGGCCTCAAAAAAGACGACACCCATATTGTATTTTATGTAAAAGACAATGGGATCGGTATCCCTCCTGACAAACAGCAGCACCTCTTTGTAAAATTCTATCAGATCGACACGTCAGAGCGAAGAAAGGTCGGCGGCACCGGCCTTGGGCTTGTCATAGCTAAAGACATAGTTGAAAAGCTAAATGGTACGATATCTGTAGAAAGTGATGGAGTTTCAGGAAGCACATTTTTTATCAAGTTCCCGATATCTGTTATTTATGCTTAGCTCAATTAAATTGCCAAGCTAGTATTATTAATCAGATTTTTCGAAGATTTTTTGATGAAAATCCTGCTTGTGGACGACAACGCAGATATCACTACCATGTTTTCCAAGTACTTTGGGCACAATGGTCACGAATGCATGGTAGCAAACAGCGGACAAAACGGCCTTGAAATGATCCTAAATCAGGATCACGATGTCATTCTACTTGATCTAGCAATGCCAGACTTTTCAGGATTTGATATTGTCGATCATCTTTACAAAAACGGAAAACTTGACGGCAGGACAATAGTGGCACTTACTGCATCCTCCGTTTCGGACAATGACAAAGACAATCTACAGAAAAAGGGAGTCCACTCTGTCCTCAAAAAGCCAATCGATCCAGACGATCTGCTAGCGTATCTTGCAAAGATCAGTAAATGATTTATGGACAAGCATCTAAGACGGGAAATTCAACAAATTGCCCTAATTCAAAAAAAACTAGATGCAGCATTTGGCAAGAAATCGTTACAAGTAGAACAGTTATCCCAAATAATCGACCAACTTGATCGGACAAATAATTCTGTGACAAAGATAATTGACGAGGTTACATCAAATAAGATCAAATTTGATGAGAAGTTTCTCACCACACTAAACCACGAACTAAGAACGCCACGTGTTCCAATACGGACTTGCGCGGAATTGCTGTTGCGTGGCGATTTTGGCGCCCTGAACCCCGACCAACAAAAAAGGTTAGAGTTGATTGTTTCAAGCGCGCTACGTGTACAACAAAAAATTGAATCCTTGTTAAACAAAAGCACGTTCGACACATCCGTTGATTCAAAGACTGAGTATTCCCTGAAAGAAACCGAGCAGGAAAAGATTTTGCTAAAGAAAATCAACCAGATATTGGAGAATCAAATCAAACAGGAAGATTCAGAGATTACTGAACTAAAAAAGAATCTAAAAAGTTCAGAATTTCAGAAAAGAGAGGAAGAGCAAGAAAAAACGATGCTTGGCAAACTCGTTCAGGTCGAAGAGGGAAAAAGCCGACACCTTGCAAAGAAAAACATCATAATAATAGCAATAGCAGCCTTGACAATGGGTGTTGGATTTACTGCCTATTCCGTGTATGTTGTCGATTTAGTGGGACAGCAGCACCGAGTGTCAAACCTTGGCAATCTGCAATCGAACTATGTCATACAAAACCTTAGGGGCGACACAATAGACACGTGGCTTTCCTGGAGGCTGGTTTCAGGCACGGTTCTGAACGTGGGCGTAGTAAACTCCCAGAAATATCCTGACAAACTAGAATTAATCAAAGAGATCGTCCTCTCCGAGGAGTCCATCGAAATAGACGACTCGTTATTGCACAAGGGCCCGCAGGGATCGACGTCAGTGTATTACATTGGCTGGGCAGGTGCGCTAAAACAGGCAGCCAAAAGCCCAACACAGTTTTACATCCCAGACAAGCTTGAGGTGGTAGAGTCGGCGCGCGGTGAGGGCAACATAACTATCATACTGTCTGACGAAAAAAACGGAGACGGCTACTCTGGCTATACAAAATCGATTGCAGACGACTCGCAAAACCAGATCCTAAAATCCACATTAACGATATTTGAGGTGGACATGCTAAGTGACGAGCAGTTTAAGACTATTTTGAGGCACGAGCTGGGTCACGCACTCGGCCTTGCCCATTCCACCGCACCCGAAGACCTGATGGCCCCCACAATTCAGACGCAATACCCATACATTTCCGACTGTGACATCAGCTCGATTATCAAGCTGTACGATGGTGGGAAAAAGAGCCAAGTCATGTGTGAGAAATAATTAGCAGGATGTGTTTGGAGAGTTAATCCTTTTATGCAAATTTTGTAAAAGAACAATATGAAAACCAAGCACGATTATTTCAATCCAGACTGTCCAAAAAACGAACCCAACATGTTGGCTAGCCACTCAAACGGAACTGTTTATTACACATGTAAGAATTGCAATTTTTTTGGCACGATAGAGTCCTTTACAAAGGTTTTTCATGCTTCCGAAATACTACAATAGCATTGATCAAATTTGAGGCCGCGTCTTCAAGACAAGATAGAATCTTGTCATAGTCTTGCAGTGTTTGTTTTTCCGATATGACCGTTTTTCTGGTTTTGACAGTATTGATGGCGTCTTGTATGTTCTGCAGCGCTCCTAGTGTGTCATCTAGTGGATTTGCCATATGAATAGTAACTATTAGATCTTTACAAGCGTCTTGGATGAATAATTCGACATTCTTTGGTCTGCTTTACATTGTTTTTGACTCTCCTGCCAGATTCCAGACAGCAACTTGTACAAAACAGCTAATTTTTCATCAATTCAGCTAAGCAGTTTTGATAACTAAACCATTCCTAACTCGCATTAAAGCCATGTACAGGAATGTAACTGCAATAATAGCAGACGATGATAAGGACTCTATTGACGTTTTTTACGAATATCTCCAGATGCTCAACGTGGATGTAGTGGGCATAGCTTATCATGGAATGGCGGCAGTGGATCTATATCGACAGACAAAGCCAGACATCGTGTTTCTGGACCTGATGATGCCAAAATATGACGGAATTTTTGCACTAGAAAACATACGAAAAATACAGTCCGATGCCAACGTAGTCATAATTACGGGCAACCTATCTTCGGATTCAGAGCAAAGACTAGAGAATCTAAAGCCAATCAAGGTTATTTCCAAGCCATTTGAGGTAGCTCAGATCATGGACGTGATCGAAAATATAGAAAAGGATATGCCCGAGTGATCCGCAAGAAAGATTCAGGATCTAAGCAGCACCTCACCTGATTTCATGTTAGTTTTGTAGGTTCTGCTAACCTGTCGGGGCCTAGTTTTATTCTAACTAGATATGGGCGATTACGTTTTAGTTAACACCTAAAGGATCAGATCCGTTTTATAGATGAGTGCAAAACCTAGTTATTGCCTCTCAAAT
>JBASWV010000003.1:0-2303 GCA_049276655.1 Candidatus Nitrosotenuis sp.
CCCACGCGGTGATCGTGCTGGCCGGGGTGAACGATCTCTATCAAGGATATTCTCCCGATTGGGTGAAGAGGCATTTGAGCGCCATTTACGAACGGGCGCTTCAGGAAAATATCCGGGTGATCGCCTGCACGATTCTGCCCTATAACGGCTCCGGGCCGGCGGTGACGGCTCGGATGCGGGAGGTGAACGATTGGATCCGGTCCACCAGCGCCCAGCAGGGGCTTGGTTTTTGCGACCTGTTTCGCCTCCTGGAGGACCCCAAACAGCCGGGGAATCTTATTTCAACCGCCGACGGGCTTCATCCGGATCCGGAAGGGTATCGCCGGATGGGCGAGGCGCTCGCCGACGTCCTGGAAGTCTGGGGTTGGCCGGAGACCGCGGCCCCAAGAGGGATCCCGTTTAAGCAGGCCTGGTGGTGCCGGGGGCGGCATCTGCAGACGATCTGGGGATCGGTGCTTCGTCCGACACCTCGTGTGGCGCTCCGGCGGGAGCGTTGGGAAACTCCGGATGGGGATTTCCTGGATCTGGACACCCTCTCCGGAAATCCCTCCGCCCCAATCCTGATCGTCCTGCCTGGTTTAGAAGGATCTTCCCGCTCCAAACAGATTTTGGGCCTGCTGCAAGAAGCGAAGCGGCGGGGGTGGCGGGGGCTGGCGGTCAATTTCCGTTCCTGCAGCGGCCAGCCGAACCGCCTTCGGCGTTCCTATCACGCGGGAGAAACCTCCGATTTGGCCTGGGTGATTCAGAGGGTTGTTGAGCAGAACCCAGACAGTCCTGTCTTCTGTGTGGGCCTTTCGCTGGGAGGCAACGTCCTTCTGAAATATCTGGGTGAACAGGGGGAAGGCGCGCCGGAACCGGTTCGGGCTGCGGTGGCGATTTCCACGCCGTTCGATCTGGAGGCCTCTGTCCGCTCACTCGAGCGGGGTTTTAGCCGCTTCTATATGCGTCGCCTGGTCGCGAGTCTGCGTCGAAAGGCGCTGGCCAAACTCAAGATCTATCCGGACCTGGCGGACCGCCGGCGGTTAAAGTCCGCCCGCACGCTGGGGGAGTTCGATGACGCGGTCACGGCCCCGGTTCACGGATTCCGGGACGCCGTGGAGTACTGGACCGCCTGCAGTTCTAAATCCTTCCTGGCGAAGATTCGCAGGCCCGCCCTTCTCATTAACGCCCGGGATGATCCCTTCCTGCCGGAGGCCTCATTGCCGGTGACGGCGGTCTCAGAAAATTCGTTTCTGACCGCGGAGTTCCCTAGGACAGGCGGGCATGTCGGTTTCCTGGCAGGGGTTTGGCCGGGGATGCCCGTCCCCTGGGCGCAGATCCGGGCGATCCGTTTTCTGGAAGAGCATCTAAAGGAATCTGATAAGATAGGCCGGAGATGACGGCTAAAGCGTTAGAAGCCCTGCTTCAGGAAAACAGAGTTTTTCCCCCGCCGGAGGCCTTCCACCGCCAGGCCAATGTCAGTGACACAGCCGTTTACGAGCGGGCCGCGAAGGACCCCTTGAAATTCTGGGCTGATTTCGCCGGAGAGCTTCACTGGTTTAAACGGTGGGACCGTATTTTGGAATGGGAGCTCCCTGACGCGAAATGGTTCGTCGGGGGAAAGACCAACATCTCCTTCAACTGCCTGGACCGGCACCTGTCCGGACCCCGGCGGAACAAGACGGCGATCCTTTGGGAGGGGGAGCCGGGGGACCAGCGGCGGCTCACCTATGGCGAGCTCCATCGCCAGGTGTGCCGTTTCGCCAACGGCCTGAAGTCACTGGGGGTAAAGAGGGGGGACCGGGTCACCCTGTACATGCCGATGGTGCCGGAGCTGGCCGTCGGGATGCTCGCCTGCGCCCGGATCGGGGCGGCGCACAGCGTGGTCTTCGGCGGGTTCAGCGCCGAGGCCCTCAAAGACCGGATCAACGATTCGAAATCAAAGCTTGTCATCACCGCCGACGGCGGCTGGCGGCGGGGAAACGTCCTTCCTTTAAAACAGAGCGTCGATGAAGCGCTCGCCGACACGCCGTCGGTGGAGAAGGTCGTTGTCTTCAAGCGGATCGGCGGACCGGTTCCGATGAAGAGCGGGCGGGACCTCTGGTGGGACGATCTTGTGAAATCCCAGCCGGATTCCTGCGAGGCGGAACCGCTCGATTCGGAACAGATGCTGTACCTCCTCTATACCTCCGGGACCACCGGCAAGCCCAAGGGGATCATGCACACCACCGGCGGCACCATGGTCGGCTGTTACGCCACCACGAAATGGATCTTCGACATCAAGGAAGAGGATGTTTACTGGTGTGTTCCGCCAGGCACTAAAG
>JBASWV010000004.1:0-152615 GCA_049276655.1 Candidatus Nitrosotenuis sp.
GCAATGATGATTCTTGCAGTTGCCATAGTAAGCATAGTTGCTGTCACCGCAAGATCTAAAGTAATTCCAAGACTTTAGAACTCTATTTTCTTTTTATCATTGAGATTACGGCAAGAATTACGCCTGCTGTACCTATGGCAATTCCAAAAACTCCCGCGTCGTATGTTTTGGAAAGATCAGCGTTTGCTGGCGATTGAACGTTGCCAATTTTTGCTTTTACGTCCGCCATGTCTCTTTGAAGAACAGACAGGGCGTTCTTTATGGCAGACGTGTCTTGACCAGAAGATGAGTCAGAGGGAGGAAATGCCAGAAGATCAATGCTCCCAACGTCTTCTACTGTGACTTCATCATTGACAGGAATCCCATTGAGCGTACCTTTTAGAACTATTATCAGCGAGCCTGTTTTTGTTGGAATTATCTTAGAATAATAGTTTCCAGCCTTGATGTCAGATAATACATCTAATGATTTAGTGGTACTTCCAGATTTGACTTCGGCTTCCAAATCCTTGAACGCGTTTATCACGCCAGACTTGACACCATTTCCCTCATCCTGAGTTATGGAGAAAAAAATAGCATTCTGTTGGCTGACTAGGGGTGGCTCGTCTCTCCACCCAACCTCTATTTCGTATTGTCCAACTGTAACTGTCTTATGCGCAAATGCTGGCGCAAACCCCATCATCATAAAAAGGGTTACAAGAAAAACTGCAAGAATGATCTTCATGTTGTCGCTAGCCGCCGGGAAGTTATTATCTTTATGGGAACTGGTACAATGATAAAACATGTGGATTGTTTAAATTAACAATTGGTCAACTAAGACCTGTTGAAAAAGATCCTACTGTTTGTTTTTTTGCTTTCTGTTTACCTCACACAAACAGCGTATGCACACCCTCTCCTCATCGATTCTGATCCTGCTCAATCGTCTAACGTACCTGCGGGAGTGGACAAAGTAGTCATATATTTTTCAGAGTCCATAGAGCTAAGTTACAGCTACATCAAAGTTTTTGATGGTAATGGAGAGCAAATAGACAACAAAGACACGAATTATTTTAAAGATGAAACGGCACTCGTTGTTACCACCGAGCCGTTGCAGACAGGTGTCTACACAGTGTCGACCCAAGTCTTGTCAAAAATTGACGGCCACTTGGTACCTTACTCCTTTGGGTTTGGAGTAGGAAGTGTGGATTTGCTCACACAGGGGCAACAACAAGTTGCAGATCCAATCTATTTTCCGGAAGGGGGCGCCAGATTTCCAGGACTAGTTGGTCAGGTCATTGTACTCGGGTCTGTGATTTCTTCCCTCTTCATATGGAAATCATTACAGAGGAAAAAACTCATCGGTGAGGATCTCTTATCACTGCAAAAATTCTATCACGGAAAGTTTTCTTCTGTGACGGGAGTTGGGTTGTTCCTTGTCTTTGCATCAAACATCTTGATGTTGGTTGTCCAGACGGTGCGACTCCAGACGTCTGCGGCAAATGTGATAGAAACTTCATTTGGCTCCGTCTGGCTGGTCAGAATGGCATTAACCGTAGTTTTGCTTGCAAGCTGGTTCTTGTTTGAAAGCAAATCTGTCATATCATACAAAAAACAGGTATTGTTGCTGGGTTTGTCCCTTGCATTGATAGGAACGACCTCCATGATAGGACATAGCGCTGCCACCGAAAAGATTTCAGTGATCGCCATAGACTATGTCCATAATTTGCTTGCGTCGGTTTGGATTGGCGGGATAATCTTTTTTGGGTTTATCATACTTCCGTCTCTGTCAAATCTAGAGACGGGAAAAAAAGAGACACTTGCACTAACTACCATACCAAAATTTTCATCAATGATTCTGATTTCGCTTGGAATCTTGGTCGTCACAGGCCCAACCCTTCTTTGGTTCTTAGAAGACGATGTTACACTGCTCTCTCAGTCACCATACGGGCTTTTGATCGTTGCAAAAATCGCAATCGCATCTGCCATGATAACACTTGGCGGATACGACCAGATCAGAATACAAAAGATTGGCGAAAAAAACCTAGCCACTGGAAACATCGCAATCCATAAAAAACTCCAGAAATCGCTGAGAATCGAGGCAGTTCTTGGAATCCTGTTGCTTGGCTCGGTAGCCCTTTTGACAAATACTTCGATGCCAACAGGACAGATGCAAGAGGCGACGGCCCAACAAACCAGCTACATGTTTAGAACGACCGAGTTTGCGGAAAACACAATGTTTGACGTGAGTATTGATCCACTTACAAGCGGCTCAAACACCATTTCCGTTTCCGTGTTAGACATGGAAAGAAACCCTCCGAGCGATTTAGAAAAAGTAAAAGTCAAGGTCTCAAACCCACAAAAAAACATTGCGCCAATCCAAGTTCCCGTAGAAAAAATCAAGGACTCATCTGCGTACAGGGGAGACATCACTTTTGGTTTCTCAGGCAAGTGGAACATTGAAATCGAGGCAATAAAAAACCAAGGAGTAAATGAAGGTGTCAGTTTTTCTGTTTTTGCAAAGCCTAGATTATCTCAGCTAAAAACAGACATAGTTGAATACAAAATTCCGGCGAATGGTTCGGCTCCCCTCTACCCAGTATTTGATGGAAAGGACACCATATGGATCAGCGACTCATCAAAGCCCAGATTGTGGAAGTTTACCATAAGCGACAAGCAATTCAAGTCGTACGATTTTGAGGGCAAGACGTCAGTCTTTTTGATGATTGATGATGACGGCAAGGTTTGGTTTACTGACACACCTGAAAGCAGGATTGGTTATTTTGATCCGAAAACTGAACAGTTCAAGATCATTTCGTTGCCCATCAAGTCAATCCCAATTTCTTTGGAAACAGATCTTGATGGGAACGTTTGGATTGCGCTGGTGGATCAGCACATGCTGCTAAAGTACGATCCAAAGTCCGGCCAGTTCCAGGAATACAAGATCCCGACTACCCCTGCCGGCCCGGTTGCCCTGAAAAGAGATGAGGCGGGTAATATCTGGTTCGTAGAATCACGGGGAGGCAAGATCGGGGTAATAGAGCCGCAATCAGGCAAAATGCGGGAGTTTACGCCAGATGAGCCACTGAAAGAGCCGTTTACTTTGTACATCGACAGAGATAAGAACATCTGGACATCGGAGCACACAGGACAGGGCATAGTCAAGTTCAATCCGTTTTTGGAGTCATTTGAAAAAGTTATTGTTTCCGATCCCGACTCGCTGCCGTTTGGGCTCGTTGAGGACAGGTACGATAACATCTGGATTGCACAACACACGGTAGACAAGCTTGGTGTGTACGATCCTCACAAAAACGACTTTGCCGAAGTCCCCATACCCTCCGTTGGCACCTTCACGCAGTTTGTCACTGCAGACGACTCGGGAAACATTTGGTTTGTAGAGCAAAGAGGAAACAAACTAGGAAATGTGGTCATTTCTGAGACCCAATCATCGTTTGGGCCTGCAAAAGATCAGCCCCCAATTGAGATTAGATATTCACAGCTTGTCGCGCCATTCATGACTGTCGGAATAGTCGCCGTCTCGTTGTTATTTGTTAAAAGCGTACGAGACAAAAGAAGGCTGGACTCTGCAATTCCTTAGCAAACCGGTCAGTCATTCCAACAACTTTGCAAACAACAAAATCCCGACAATTATTGCAGATTTTGAAACCAAGTGCCATTGAGTCATATCAACACAATTAATCGGAAGGCCTTTCCTGCAAAATGACGGCGATGTCTACGATTTTGTTGTCCCTGTTTATGGTAAACTGCACCTTGTCGCCGATCTTCTTGTTCTCAGATATGTACAGGATCAGATCGTCCATTCCCCTTACATTTTTTCCGTCAATCGAAATTATGATGTCGCCGCTTTTTACCTCCCCGTTCGCATTAAATGTGGCCTCAAGAATCCCTGCCTTGTCTGCTGGGCCGTCCTTGATTACCCTGGAAACAAAAATCCCCTTGTAATTTTTCGGCACCCCCAGACTTTTTGATATGTCTGGAGTCATACTGGTTCCCGCTATCCCAAGCCACGGATGGGCATACTTGCCAGTTTTAATCAATTCTGGAACGACTTTTTCCACAGTGTTTGAAGGAATGGCAAACCCGATTCCTGAAAATTCGCCAGTCATGGATTGGATGGCAGTATTTATCCCTATGACATCGCCGTTCATATCTAATAACGGCCCACCGGAATTGCCCGGATTTATCGCGGCATCTGTCTGTATCACATTGGAGATTGAGAATCCAGAGTCCTGGCTGGGTAGCAGCCTGCCCTTCTGGCTTATTATGCCCGTCGTCATGGTGTCGCTGAGCCCATACGGGTTGCCGATTGCAACTACTTGTTGGCCAACTTCGAGTGTGGAGGAATCGCCGAGCCTGAGTGGAACCAAACTTTCGTCCGAAAAGTCGTCCGTTATCTGCAAAACTGCAATGTCATTAAATTTGTCCGTGCCGATCACGTTAACCGAGTATGTGTTGCCATCAACAAAGGTGACGGTTATGTCTTTTGCGTCCTCCACTACGTGATTGTTTGTGATGATGCGGCCTCCTTTGTCATATACAAAGCCAGAGCCAAGCTTCGATGACTGTCTCTCCAAGGGATCACCATTTATGATTACAGACTGACTTTTCTCTGAGACCTTGCTTGTTATCTGAACGACTGAGTTTTCGACCCTTTTAAATAATGCCGCCAGTTCGTTTTTTGTTGTAACAGAGTTTGCTGGCGCATCCTCTGAAGGCTTGGGGACTATGTTTATTTCTGGCGTTTTTTCTATCTGTAAATCGGATTCGGATCTTGCAACAAAATGTCCCAAATCAACAAACAAATTCAGCCCAAGAACCACCAAAAGCGCCCCAATTACCGACGTCAGGATTTTTTCTTTTTTGTTCAAGTGGTTGGATCTTTATTATCGGTTGTAAAATAAAAACCAAGAGACGTATTAGCTGATTGTACCAGACTCGGAAAATTATAATAGATTCGATTGGAACGTTTTTTGTGAAATCTCTTTTTGTTTTTCTTTTATTGCCGTTCCTTCTGTCTCCAGCCTTTGCTCAAAGCCCCCAGCAATTGCCAACTGACAAAGGTACCCTCTTGGTTAACGTCTCTACGGATCCTCCAGAGCCGTCCGCTGGGAGTCCAACCAAATTAAAAATTAATTTCATAAACCCGACCACGAAAGAAACCCAGGTGCATGTTGACTACAAAGTGACAGTTACAAAGGATGAAAATCCGGTGTTTGATCCAATACCACTAACTCATACCTCGGAGGGAACTGCCACAATCCCAGTTGAGTTCAGAGAAAATGGAGAATATAAGATAACTATCAATATTGAGGGAATCCTATTTCAACCAATCCCACAAGAAACTGTCATTTTTACCAGCGTGATAGGTGAAGCCGCGGCCCAGCCTGTCGAGCAGCCGCAAGACTCGGAGGGGGGAGGGTGTCTGATTGCCACTGCGACATATGGAACCGAGCTTTCTCCCCAAGTCCAGCTTTTAAGAGAGCTTAGGGACAATGTGGTGTTTGGCACTGCTTCGGGAAAAGCATTCATGTCAGGATTCAACCAATTTTACTACTCATTTAGTCCAACCGTGGCAGACTGGGAAAGACAAAACCCGTCTTTCAAGGAAATGGTAAAAATCACAATCACGCCAATGTTGTACACACTATCTGCACTCAACACTGCCGATGTTGACTCGGAACAAAAAATGCTAGGTTATGGAATTGGCATAATCCTTCTAAATGTTGGAGTGTATTTCGTGGCGCCCGCAGCAGCCATCATTATCCTATATCGAGCTATGAAAAGAAAACACAAGATTTTCGATCAGTATGAAGTGAGGAAAAGATAACCACATGTCGTTTGAAGACTTGAGCAGGCGAACCAAGCTAATTTATTTAGGTATAGGGATTGCAGGACTTGTGTTCTTTGCAATTACAGTGTTTAAGGGCGCACCATAGTTCGCTCCTTTCCAAAGATTGTGTGATGTATATCATACTTCAAAACTACAAGAAATGAAAGTGCGGCACACACAAAAAGAGAAATAAAACTAAAAAATCTTCCAGTGATCATTAATCGAGTCGCAGATGAACTTGGCAGTGTAGACGATGTCTTGCATTTCTGTGGTCTTCGTTTCTTGCGCACTTGTTGTATTTACTAAGCCAAAGGTAGACATCAGAAAAACACTCGCAATCAATAGGTTCCTGTTCAGATTAGCTCGCCTTCAAATTTTCTCCGCCTTATCTTATCTTAATTATACCGTTTGTTATCAGATACTGGATTCCCTGGACAAAATCTGAATCCCCAATAGTGCCGTCTGCCCACCATTTGGCATTGTTTTTGATCCACGATGGAATTGTCTTGCTTGCCGCAACAGATCCAGAGTCGGTTGAGGGAATCTTCATTATTCCTTGCTTAATCAGATACTGGATTGCCTGCACAAAGTCGCTGTCACCTATTGTACCATCAGACCACCACCTTGCGTTTTGCTTTACCCATGACGGAATTTTATAATCCATATCCGACGGCTGCGTTTCTTGCTGGCTAGTCTGGCCTTTGTCACCTATAGTAACGGTCCCGCTTGCAATTCCCTGAAATGTGGTGAGATCGTCAAGACCGTGGCTAAGTATGGCAAGGGTGACCTTGTAGTCTCCTTTGGATGGAAACCTTACTTCTTGTATTTCGATTCCCTCGGTTGAAAATATGCCTTGCCTCTGAGGGTCATTTCCAACATTTTCTACAAGTACTTTTCCTGAGCTGTCCTCGACTCTGTATCCATAACGCACGAACTTTAACAGCTTGTTGCCTGGCTCAAAAAACGATATTTCCAACGGGATTGTGTCTCCTGCTCCAAGGCTCTTGTCATATGCTATTTTGGCAACAGCGCCGTTATCGAATTTTACGTCAAACGTGTTTTTAGAAACAGCGGAAAGCGGCCTGATGGAAAAATCCATGGTATCCGTCTGCGGGCTGACATTCTTTGCAAGGTTCAGAATGTCGTCTTTTGAAAGCAGAAAGTGCAGAATGGAGGTACCTTCGATCGAGTACGGATCTAAGATGATCATCCTGCCAGGGGTAGGCCTTCCATTTACGGTTCCTTCGTATGACGTGGTGCCTGCGAACTCTTTGAATGACTTTGGCACCCGTACCTCCTGATGCACAAAGATGTTTTGTGATTCTAGACGTTTGTCGTCCCAGTTAAACGGCATCGAAAACGAGATTGACTTTTTAGCTTCATCAAACTGGAAGTCTTTGATCCTATCGTAATAGGAAATCACATCTATTGGGTAAGACTCGCCGTCGTATGATATGGTGTGATTAGAAATGTCGCCTACGCTAAGCCAGGAATTAAATGTCTTTATGTCCTGTTCTGCAAAGATGTTCTGGTCAAAGTCGATTGAGAATATCTTGATCTCAAAGTGATACAGGCCGGCGTCAAGCAAAACTGGGGCATTCACGTCTATTTTATCATTGTATCCCGTCCAAGCGCCAGGTTGTTGGAGAACCTCGTCGCCGAAAATCTTGACCTCGTTTACATCGATGTTTGTTGGCTTGATTTTAAGCGTGACTTCGCCGGAATGCCCATGGAAGACATTTCTCAGACGCAGCTTATCGTCCTTCCACACGGAAAGGAAAAATGATGTGTGCTGTACAGGCTGATTTGTATTTGAGTCAAACAACCTGAGCTGGAGATAGGTATCACCAACGGTGTCTTGTGTTAGGATGGGGGGGCTGATTTTGATAAATAGTGCCGCTTGCCTGTTCCCAAAACTTGCAGGCGGGAGGTTTTCCTGCGTCAGGCCATCTCCAAATACGTTGCTTGTTGAGAATATCGGAATCAAAAGCATGATTGCCAATAGAATAGAAGTTTTGTGCCTCATAGCTTTACCATCTCCGCAGTAAGTGGCCCCTTTTTATATGTGACAGTTGACTTTGAGTCCACCTCGAGATCGCAGCCTTCGATGGTCTTGGAGGACATTATGGAGTATGATGTATCTACGATGCACTTGATATCTAGTTTTCCGCTTACCGTGATTTCCTCTGTTGCCGTCTCACGCAGAACCATGATGTCCTTAAACATCGATGCCACAAAGACTGCGATAATAGCAACTGATGCCATTATAAACAAAAGTGGAAGACTCCTTTTTTCTCAAATGACATGGTGGGTGTTCAATTCGCTTTACATTTGTACTTTTTACTCACTGGTACAATCAGCTAATAATTCGTACAACGCTTGATATTTGAATTTAAAAAACATAATTGGAACGCCAACATGTTTGTAGGCGACTCTTAGAGAGTCCATACCAAAATAACGGGCGCACAACCTGACAAAGTTTTCAAACAGGTAACAGGCATGTGTTTGAAATGGTTTTTTGTCTTTTCGTTTGCAAGACTAGAGATATGATCCGAGATTCAACTAACCATTGACGGCAAAAATTCCGACCCAGCCTTTCTCTGAAAACTCGGTCTTGTGCGCATGGAAGAGGTATTTTCCCGGATAGGTGTAGTTGAACTCCATTATTCCACGTTCGGTTTGCGATAGCGTGATCATGTCTGTGTAGGCACTAGGTATGCTGTATGTTCCCGTCGGATAATAATTGTAGAGGTTTCCGTGCAGGTGTAAATTGTTTATCGGATCAAACTCCACCATGTTAAGCACGTAGACTCGAATCAGCTCGTTTGCGTTTATCTGAATTGGGTTGTACTGATAATAGAATGGAATGGTGTTTGCCGCGTAAAAGTTGTTTTCCGTATCAAAGTCGGTATCAAACCCGTTGAGGACCATGACCATTTCGTCTGCCTTTGGCCTTGGCTCCTTTGGATCTACGATGTACACTCCGTATAGGCCACGCGCGATATGCTCTTCAAGCGGCATTACGTGGCAGTGATAGGGATGGATTCCGACTGGGCCTGCGATGAACTCGTAGGTGAACTGCCCGCCACCGGGGCCAACTGTTTCAAACACGCCGTCCATGTTTGCCGGGTGTATCCCGTGGAAATGCATGGTGTGCGACTTTGATCCGTTATTGATGAATTTTACGCGGACTATGTCTCCTTCCGTTGCCCTGATCGTAGGCCCTGGAACCGTTCCATTAAACGTCCAGACGTTGTAAAAGACGCCGGGCGAGATTTCCATGATCTTGTCGTCATTTGCTATGATTGTGAACTCCCTCACCGTCGTACCGTCTTCCAGCTTTGATATCCGCCCATAGTTGAATTCTCTCAGGTATTTGTCGGGATCGAACTCTACCTTCTGCCCAGAATAAACAGGATCCAAGAGTTCCCCGCTAGTCCTTATGAGCGCGCCGTTGTGCGAAACAAGTGTTTTCTCATCGCTTTTTGCATCAGATGTGTTCGGATAAACAAAATATAGCATGCCCAGAACGGCAGTTACTACCAATGCAGACAATATTGTTGAAGATCTCTTGTTCAAATGTTACAATAAAGATTATTGTTTGTCCCATTTAAATTTAGCTTAGACTAAAATTATTAGCTAAGGCAAAATATCTTTTCTGGTTTTTCGGCAGTCCCTTGAGCATGAAAGGGTATTTGCAGGATAAACAGCATTAAAATAAAATTGTGCTCTGCATTAACACAAACTGATATAGATGAATAGATTAGGCGATTTGTTTTCAATAAAATCGTTCACCGTAAATGAATCCCTAATAACAGTTAGTTTCACTGTGACAAGCTTGCTCGCAGTTGCAGCCATAAGTTTTGATGCATTCTGGCATGTGAGTATAGGGCGTGAGTCGATTTTTATTCCGCCCCACCTTATCTTGTATTCCTCCCTCTTTTTTCTTTTGATTCTATTATACAGTGCAAAGAGGTCTGTTCCAAAAATAACGTGGTTCTTTATTGCTGCAATAATAATATCTGGGCCTGCCGATGAATGGTGGCACAGTAACTTTGGCCAAGAACAAATAACAAGCATCATGATAGTTTGGAGCCCGCCGCACCTCTTTGCTGAAGTGTCAATTGTTGGTCTGCTAGGCATTGTGTTTAGAAGGCTTGTGTCGCAAGATGCAAGACTTTCATCAACGTTGCAATGGGCTGCCATCTCGTCAATAGCCTTGTTCGTTTTGATACCATTTGATTTACTAAGTCCGTATCAGGTATTGGGAGAATATGGAGGCATCATCAACATATTTGCCATAGGGACATTAGTTTACTTTTACCTACAGCTACAAAAAGGGATTCGGCTGTGGCCGTTGATTACAACCATGTTCATACTTTCTATGCCGCTCTATCTGCAAGAAGGTCCAATAACATCTTTTCAAAATTTTCACCAGCACATGCCTTTGACCATATTGGCTTTGGTTTATGTGATTCCTGCCATTATTGTCGATTTTGTAGGCTACAGAAAATCTAATCTCTTTAAAACGATCTTCTTTCTACTTTCCTATGTTGCAATTTATTTGGGATCACATGTTGCCACCATAGATGGTTACAGAGAGTTTTGGTTCGTATTAGTTGTGTATGGTGTTTTGACGCCGTTCATATCGCTGTTGGCAGCTAAGGCGGGCAAGAAAATATTTGATTATTGCATGCGCAACGTAACGAGAAATTGACCAAGAATAGCCTGATTCTAGGATGACAGTAGGAAATGTTCTAACATTTCTATGAAACTGTCTTTTAATTACTGGCATTTGGTGTGCACCTATCCAGTTTCTTCCACTTGCCAATAAGGCCATACGGTTTCCAAAAATACGAGGCATCAAGGCGTAGTGGCACGAAAGCGTTCTTTCATCTTCTCATCGTAGGTAGCGGCGATGGTTTCTCCTGGCTTTGCATCACACGGTTTGATTTTGAGGATAAACTTGTCGGAAGTTTGGACGGTACAGCCAGTTTGATCTACGGTGATAACCGTCACTGGTTCGGTAACGTTACGGGGAAGAAAGCTGAGAAATGCAAGCGCCACTGCGACGGCGATAGCGACAAATATCGAGATGATGATCAGTTTGATCATCTTTCTTTTTATCATATATTTCTGGTATGGGTCTTTTGATAAATAGTCTGTTACCAAGAATTATGGTACAAATATGCGGCATGTTGAGATAAGTGCATGGGTTCAAAAGGCTTACGAAGAATCATCCTAGTTACAATTTTTGTGGTTTTGATCACCGTTGTTATATTTGGAGGATCTTCTGCGATTTCATTCATAATATCGCCGTCAAAAAGCATTCAGATCGCAACGGTTGACAACACGACGACCTCTAAAGTTATTCAATCAAACGAAGGCCACGTCCATGCTGCTCTTATGGTCTTTGTCAATGGGAAGTCTATTGATTTTTCTGACGCCAAATATCAAAACCGGGATATGCTGGCACATTTTGAGAATGGCGACGGCATTACTCTCCATAACCACTCAAAGAGGGCTTGGCTCGGCATGTTTTTCCAAACTCTGAACATAACGTTTGCCAAGAACTGCTTCACACTGGATAACGGTACCTCGTATTGCAGTGATTTTGACAATCAGATATCCTTTGTGGTAAATGGCAGACAAAATTCACAATTTCAGCACTACATACCAAAGGACGGCGACAGGATTCTAATCAGCTATGGCAAGCCAGAGAATGTTAACAAGGAGATCGATATTTTGGATTTTGTAACAATAGTTAGAACATAGTTAACGATTTTGAAAACCTTTCAAGTGTGGTGGTCTTGATAACTTTGTGCAACTCGCCGTTCTTTTTTAGCGGAGAAATTTCTTCCTTCAGAACCAGAAACTCATTGCTTCTGTTGAAAGCGCCGCGCATTTCACTTAACAATGCTCCGGAAGAACTTCTTTGTTTGTAAGTAATTTACAATATCCAGATATGCTTTGGAATATCCTTTGTAGAGTGTTATTTTACTATCAGAACAGGTTGTTTTGCCTGCTGAACCACACCATTACTGACGCTTCCAAGCAACATTTTCTTAAAGCCAGTCCTGCCATGAGAACCCATAACTATAAGATCAACCTTTTTTGAATCTGCAAAATCCGTTATTCCATGAACTAGGGATTTTACTTCAATTACGCCACTTGTAACATTCACGCCTTTTTTTGTAATGCTTTCTTCAAGCTTTGATATGGATTGTTTTGCAAATTCCTTTGCCTTTCTTATGATGTGTTGGTTGATTTTTGGATCGGAATAATACCACGCTCCAACGTCTTCTTTTCTCATACAAGCCAATATCACAATTTCTGATTCATGTTTTTGGGCAATCTCAGTGGCAGTTCTGAGTGCTTTTGCAGAGTAAGTTGAACCGTCAATTGGAACAAGAATTTTTTTAAATGACATAATCTTTCAGAAAAACATAATCATTTAATCCTTATCATGTCAGAAAATACGGCATTTGATTGGTAAAACAAAATTCAAAGCAATCTAAGATTAAATACTAAAAATGAAAAGGTTAGGAAGTAGTAGGTCTCTACCCAATTACAACTTCGAATCTAAATAAATTCGAATTGATGTCCCCTTCAAAGGCAAAATTTATGATTGCAAAGGATCTCCTTACAGTAGACCTGAAATCTTTATCAAAACAGACAGGAATTTCGGGAAAAAGGTTGGAAAATCTGCGCAGGATTGAGTATCTTGTGCTGAGATAAATTTTTTCAATCCACGCTCATTAATTTCAGATGCGGAAATTGTATTTTCTA
This sequence comes from Candidatus Nitrosotenuis sp., assembly GCA_049276655.1. Taxonomy (GTDB): domain Archaea; phylum Thermoproteota; class Nitrososphaeria; order Nitrososphaerales; family Nitrosopumilaceae; genus Nitrosotenuis. The sequence continues at coordinate 12,614 of JBASWV010000004.1, forward strand.
TTTAATAACTTTGATGACAAAAACTAACTATTGTCGTTCCAAATTGCGGCTAAAAAATCAGTAGCAGTGGTCTCATTTGCATTGATATCATTAATTTTCATTGGTATTGTTTTCTCACTTACCAGCGAATTTGCTGTTGAAAAACAGAATGATGTGTCGTACCTTTCTTGGATTATTATAGCGTATGTGGCCGGCCTCTCGATGATAGTTTTGCCGTGTACACTACCATTAGTGTTTATCATAGTTCCGCTTAGCATGGGTCACGGATACAAAAAGGGATTGACCCTGGCATTACTTTTTGGAGCCGGTTTAACTATTACTATTGCTGCTTATGGAGCAGGCGTTGCCATACTCGGTGAAACCGCTTCTCTTGATCAAGTTTCAACAATAATGTTTCTTGTTGCAGGAATGGCTGCATTTGTCTTTGGATTGTCGCAACTAAAGCTCGTTTCACTAAAGTTGCCGTCATATTCAGGAACGCCACGGTTTATCCAAAAACGCAACGACTATTCCAAGTCATTTTTTATGGGACTGCTTTTGGGAAACGCCGGCGTCGGGTGCCCAAACCCATTGTTTTACTGGCTGCTCATCTACATTGCCGGAACTGGAAGTATTGAGATTGGGGCATCGCTTGGATTGGTGCACGGTGTGGGGAGGGCCATCCCCCTAATCTTCATATCCGTCTTGGCAATTCTTGGGATTAGTGTTACAAAGGGACTAACCACAAAACGAGAAAATATAGAAAGGGCAACTGGGTGGATGCTAATTGTAATTGGGGCATTTCTAATCATCAACGGACTTCCAGCGGGGCATGAATGGTACGAGGAAACATTTGTACACAGGGGTTGGAACAGTTTGGTCAAATTAACTTCAATTCCAACCGAGTTTATGATGGAAGAACATGGGCATGAGGGAGATGCAAAAATTCCTATGGATTATGTTCCAATAGTTCTGCTTGGTTTGATCGTAGCTCCAATAATTTGGTATGGCCTTCACCGCAAAAAGGAGGTGATAAAAACTTGAAGGATCCAGTGTGTGGAATGGATATAGAAAAAGGGGAGGTTGTAACCCACAAGGGTAAGCAATACAAGTTTTGCAGTGCAACATGCAGATGGGCATTTGAAAAAAATCCTAAGCAGTTCGAAGATGGTTCATAAAATATAAATTATCACAACATCCGCATGCAGAAACTTTGTCTCTGTCAATAGGGAGGATATGACATCATAAACTGCAATTGATACAAACTCGACTCTATAATTTCAACTATTGGAATAGGATAAGAATCTCATCAAATTACATTTGTAAAATAGAATTCTGCTAGATTATTTTACAATTAGAACAGGACAATGAATTTTTTGAGAAACACCATTGGCGACACTCCCAAGAAGCATTTTACTCCATCCCGTTTTACCATGAGAACCCATAATAACAAGATCAATTTTGTTTGATTTTGCAAATGCTACTAATTGTTTTACAACAGAACTGGTTACAAAGATATAAGAATTCAACTGAAGCCCCTCTTTTTTTGCGACCACCTCCAGTTTGGCAAAGTTTTCTTTTACAATTTTCTCTTGTCTATCCCTTACTGCATTTCCAAATTGAGAATCAGTATACCAAGGTCCTCTAAATTCCCCCACCTCGATGCAGTTGACAACTGTAATCTTTGAGTCATATTTTTTTGCCACATCCAAAGCAATTTTGAAAGCATGTTGTGAGAATTTGGATCCATCATGTGGTACAAGGATATTTTTGAAAAACATTGTAGAATACGTAACAACAATGTTGCAATTTAATAGTGTGCTTATTATCACTAATGATAATAGAAGAGTTTTATTTTTTAAGTACCGTTGACAAAAATCGAATAACGTGCCGACAAACAACGAAAGTGTAATTTGTGAATCAATGCGTATAACACCATTGTTTTAATTGAATTAATAGCAATATGCCTAGGGAGTCTCATGGACATTCTGCTCCCATGATCTTTGGTAATGGAAAAGCGTTGATTTTTCTGATGCTAAGTATTAGAATCAAAATCTTCTGATACATTTTGAAAATAGGAATAAGCATTTTTGATTTCCAAGTTTGTCATACGCGATAAAATAATAAAAAATTATATCTTATGCCGACTTTGTCGTGAATGTTTGCTCGCTTGAATAGAATGTATTACCGTCAAGTGTTGCCTTGAATTTATAATTATACTTGGTATTTGGCATTAGGTTCTTGATTGTTACAGTGTGATCTGTGTGTTTCATATTCATCATATCTCCAGTGTCGGATGCAAAGTAATGTTTTTGATCCTTTGAAGTCCAATATTCTACTTGACAGTTCACATCTGCGTTTGTGGTTCCTTGTATGGTTACGCTGTTTGCCGAGATTTGTGTGATTTTGATGTTGCTAAAATCAACGCTTGTGGAGGTTCTAGTTTTCATGGAGTCCTTTTTCATGGAGTCCTTTTTCATGGAGTCCTTTTTCATAGGCATGCCACCATGATCCACAATACCAGAACCCATCTTCATGTTCCCGCCAGTTCCATTCTGCCCAAAAAGTTTCATCAAATCTTGCATTGCTTCCTTGTTTTCTGTAAGGTGACCTAGCAACTGCAAACGCAAGGCTGGATCGCTTATTATTTTTGTAATTATTTCTTGAGCAATATCGTGGTTCTTTTTCATGGTATCGATGATTTGTTGACGAAATTTCGGATCTGTGAGTAACTGTTCCGCGTTTGTTTGTTTTGAATCCGGCATCACCTTTGAATCAGTTTGAGCATACGCCATAAAATCACTAGAATTGGTTGCTTGAAGTGATGTCAAGGCTATTCCCATGATTAGGAAGACAGCTGTCGTAGTTCCAAGGCGGTATTTGTTATCTAACATTATAGATATGCCAATTCGAAGATGTATAAAGATTGTACTTTACAAATGTAAGGTTTCGTCTCATCAATCGGATTATATGAGATTTGTTTAATTAAGAAAAACGGTTTTCCGAATTGTAAAGGATTTCACAGGAACAAACTATTTAGGTAATGCCCTTGTCGGCGAGCAATAAATAGAAACAATTTCTGATCATTTTAGTATTACAAAATTGGAATCTGACTCAAGATAATGCTCGCAATGATCGTGATTACCACAATTAATAGCGGAGCAGTAAGAATAATTGGAAAAAATGTTGTGATGTGAATCGATTGAAAAATACTTTAATGAAAGTCGCACCATGGAAAGTTTTGGTGGTTTTGTTTACATTTCCGCAGCCAAGAAGACTCGAGCCAGGTTTCTCGGATTTTTTGAAAAATGTTTTCATTTACCAAGTTCTTTGGCGTCATTCTTCGTTTCCGTATAATTTGCTTTTTTGAACTTAGGGATTCATCATCATGCCAGAATCCATGTCTTTTCCAGTCATGTTTCCTTGAATCATCTGCATCATTTGTTGCATGGCTTCTGGGTTTTCCGTCATATGTCCAAGCATTTGTGTTCGCAAGGCCGGATCTTCAATCATTGACATTATCACATCTTGGGCCAGCTGGTGGTTTTGTTTCATCTGCTCTATCATCAGTTTAGTAAATTCAGGATCTTGCATGCTCATGTCACCCATTTGTTGCGTGGAGAATTGACCTTCTGAAAGTGAGCTCATCATTTGCTGATTCTGCATCATATCTTGCATCATTTGTGGGTTCTGCATCATAATTTCCATCACCTGCTGCCTCATCTCTGGATCGTTCATCATTGAATCCATCATTGGTCCAATCATCTGCTGTCTCATGTGTTGACGATCGCTCATCATTTTATCATGTAACTGCCGCGTCTGCTCTTGGTTCTGCATGATTTGACTCATGAATTCGCTCATTGCCTGAGGGTCTTGCATCATCTGTTGCGTCAAGTGTTGCCTTGCTTGAAGCCCCATTGAGCCAAAATCCATCTGAGCTGGCTGGTTTTGTGATACAAAGATCGCATAACCAATTCCAAGTCCTGCAAAGAATACTCCTACTGCCATACCAACTAAGGCGTATTTACTGGCCATCCCCTAGCAACAACCTCCGCGTCTAAGTAAGTGTCTCCTTTCATCTTCCGTAGCTCTTTTCTGAACTACACCTTTTTTTAGGTATTGTTGTACATGATCATCTAAACAGAAATATTTGCCAAACCGTCTTGTGATGGTTTCTTTCTTTACATCCATGTGGCATATGAGGCGATGTTTTTCGAACATGGGTTTCATGCATCGATTTTTATTATTAAGGATGCCTGTAAAAATCAAGATTGATAATTTGCCAGATGGCACTCATAAAAGTGTAAGTTTACAAATGTAAAGACGATTTGAGTGTTTTACGGTTTGAATCAAACAAATTTTTCAATTTACTTGACGTTTTATTTCTGAACAATTATCAGAGGTGATATTTGGCTGACCCTTTAAAATAAATGGCACTAAAGATGAATTAGGCACAAAAAATGAGCGAGATAACACATCAGGGGAAGGGAATCAAGGCATTCCTAGTTATTGCAATTTTTGTCCTTGGCTCAATTACGCTTTTTGGTTTTATTTATCTAGCAACAACGCCAGCAACCACACTTACCATGCTTCTCTCCTTTGCTGGGGGAGTATCTAACATAGTTCTTCCATGTACTCTGCCGCTTGTCTTTATCATAGTCCCAATTGCAATGGGTACTTCAGCAAAGAAAGGCCTTATCATGGCAACCCTCTTTGGCATCGGATTGATCATAACACTATCAATATATGGTGCCGCAGTAGCACAAATTGGGAAATATGTTGGACTTGACAGTGCCACAAGAATAATGTATGCCGCTGCAGGGATAGCAGCCTTTGTCTTTGGTCTTTCGGAATTGAAACTAATCAAATTCAAAATGCCCACATATTCTGGTATGCCGCAATTTATTCAGAAACAAAGAGACTACACCAAGGTGTTTCTTCTCGGGTTGCTTTTAGGCAATGCCGGAGTAGGTTGTCCAAACCCTGTGACATACATCATATTGATATTTTCTGCATCGACTGGAGATTGGCTGCAGGGAGGTCTTTTGATGGCAATAAACGGAGTCGGCAGAGTTATTCCACTTCTTCTTCTAAGTGCGCTTGGAATTTTAGGAATCAATGCGACAGGCGGGCTTGTAAAAAGAATTGAGACCGTAAGAAAGTTTACAGGATGGGCGCTAGTTGTCCTTGGCTCGTTCATCGTACTTAATGGTGCCTTTGGCCATCTTTGGTATGAAGGCGGGGTATTCCATGAGGGTTTGAATTTGGTTTTCATGGCAAGCGGAGGAAAAATGATAGGAGAGGCAGATATTCCAATCGAAGAGTTAGAGGAGAGGGTTCCCCTTGTGGAATATGGTGCGTTGTTTAACCTGATTGCATCAGTAGTGCCAGTTTTTTGGTACCTGCGCAAATATCCGCAGGAGCGTAAACAGGTTCTGGGAATTCTTGCAATAGTTTTGCTATGGAGCGCGGTTCAATTCAATATTGGTCTTGATGCTATGGAAATTCTTGGTTTGTCGGAAGGCTTGCCTAAGGGAATGGAGTCAATGGAGGGTATGCAATGAAAGACCCAGTATGCGGCTCAGAAGTCAATGAAAAATCCGAATCAATAAACTATGACGGTAAAGAGTATCGCTTTTGCTGTGCAAGCTGCAGGTGGGCATTCGAAAAGAATCCAAAACAGTTCGTCGGTGATAAAAAATGAAGGTGGAAATTCTGACCACACCGGGTTGTTCGAACTGCAGTGTGGTGGAAAAAATGCTTGATGGGATGGGTGTTTCTTACGATATAATAGATGTCACCGAAAAGCCAGAGTATCTCCAAAAATATCCAATATACACAGCCCCAGGTGTTGTAATAAACGGGAAGTTAGAGTTCACCGGAGTTCCAAAGAAGCAACAACTGATCGAAAAAATCGAAAATGCAAGGAAAACATCATGAGAATGCTGTGGAGGATCCTGAGCGGCATTGCCGGCGGTTGCGGCCTTGGTGCTTTTTTCATAGGATGGGCAGCCCACATTCTTGGGAAGACGCTTTGGCTAGCCACAGAATTTTGGTTCTATGACGCGATTGCATCTGGCGTGTTTGCCATTTTCTTTTTAGTGTGGGGGGCATTGGCAGAAAAGAAGAAAATTCTAGAAGTATAGGTCATGTCAAAATTAATTGATTCTAGCAAACTACAAAATGCTTCTTCAGTATATTGTGATTATTTGTATTCATGGTACGACTTTGTTCTAAAATATAACACCTCCTTTTTTGAAGCGATGATAAAATCTTGGGAATCTTTTTTAAACATAGGAAACAAAAATGAGGCCAAGACTCAAAACAGAGTGCGTTCTGCGTTTGATGCCACGCTAAGGCAGAAACTAAATGAAGAAAGTTTTGCGTCAAGCATAGCCAACCTTGTTAGTGCAAGAGTAAGATTCGCCAAGCTTTTTGGATCTGACAAAATTTATAATAATTTGGCCGATTTTTTCCTTGCTGGCAGTAGGGCACTAGAGCCTATCCGTGATAATGTCAATCGCAGCACATCCGAAGTAATTCAGATGAATGGGAGGTTTAGTCTCATTCACTACAAGCCCGTGGTAGAACAAAAACACAAGACCCCAATACTTGTAGTGTATTCTCTTATCAACAGGTATTATATTTTGGATCTTTTACCCAAAGTCAGCGTCATAAACAGCCTCCTAAAACACGGATTTGATGTCTATGCAACTGACTGGGGCACGCCGGATTCGACCTACAAAGACATGACGATTGAAGACTATGCTCATGAATATGTTGAAAATGCGGTAGACAAAATAAAAGAAATTACCGGCTCTGAAAAAATATCATTATTTGGATATTGCTGGGGCGGAATTTTTGCCTTGATTCATGCGTCCATACATCCAGAAAACGTAAAGAACCTAATTCTGCATGCTACGCCGATTGATTTGGAGCAAACAAATACGGTGATTGAAAACTGGACAAAACACGTCGAGGCGGATGAACTGGTAGGCACCCTTGGAAACGTACCTGGCTGGTTTCTTAATGCGGCCTTCATCATGCGTAATCCGGTAGACGCCATCTCAAAATACTGGAGGTATTTTAGCGAGCCAAGAAATCTTGATGAGATAATGCAATTTTTCGCAATTGAGAGTTGGCTTTATGACAGCGTTCCAATAATAGGCCCGGTCTACAGAGACATAGTAAATCAAATCTACAAGAAAAACCTGTTAATAAAAAACAAAATGAAAGTGGGTTCTGATCTGGTGGATCTCAGAAAAATAACAATGCCGGTCTTAAACATAATCGGGACAAAGGATGACTTGGTTCCCCCAGATTCAAGCAAGTCGATAATGAATGTAATATCAAGTAATGACAAAAAGTTAATCGAATTTCCAACTGGCCATGTTGGACTGTGCACGAGTCCTGCTGCACATGAAGAATTGTGGCCAGAGGTTGCAAAATGGATCGCGCAACGATCCTAATTCATTTTTTACATCATTAATCCATGTGCGAGCCAAATATTCTATAAAAAGGTGGGTTGATGGATTGTTCCATCACATATTACAACCTTCTGTGGCACACTTGTGACACGCTTGAGCACACTCTTTGCACTCATCCATGTGGCTTGCATGTTTTTCACATTCTTCGGCACATTCATCACAGATTGTAGCGCAGAGGTTGCAAACTTGTTTTGCATGTTTGTCATCCCTTGACATCATACGGGATGTGATTGAACATATATTGGAACATTCACGGCAAAGTGAGATGCATTTTGCCATCATTTTTGCATCTCCTCTCAGACACGATGCATAACAAACTTCACACGCCTCCATGCAGCTATTACAGGTGTCTATGCATTTACGATATTTTGTATTTTGCAGAGTCATTACGGTTTTGAAAGAAGACAAAGCATTTTATCACACAGCATGATTTTCAAGTTTGACTTTTTGAAGTAAGGATACTAGTAAAAATCGCCTATTGTTTGATTTGTAGGAACGATACTTTACAAATGTAAAGTTACAATTATAATTTGAACACAAAAAAGCTGTTGACTGGTTGAGATTATTAATTTTGTACTCTTCTAATCAGATTTTCATAATCAAAATTCAGATTTTTTGTTAGCATGAAAGTATTTTTAAAAACACTGATCAATTCATGAAAAATTATTCTATCCGCTAGATGTCAGATTTACCTTTGGCACTATTGTCTGTGCTTGTGGCGTTGCTTCATAGGTTGGATACTGTTTTACACCCCAAGGACTCACTCCAAGAAAACCGCTCTCATTAAAGACGTTGTTGGGGAAAGTCCTGATATGTGTGTTAAAGTCTTTGACCCCGTCATTATAATAAGTTCTTGCCACTGCGATTCTGTTTTCAGTTCCTGCAATTTCGTCCATCAGTCTTGTAACTGTCTGATCAGATTTCAGGTCTGGATATGCCTCGTATGTAAGAATAATCTTGCTTAGTGCCTGCTCGATTTGGTTGCTCAGTTCAACCCTGCTTTCTGTACTAGTTGAGGTCTGCCACTGGGAACGCAGCTTCGTTATGTCTTCCAGTGTTTGTTTTTCAAACTGCATGTATCCCCTAACTGATTCCACCAAGTTTGGAATCAGGTCATATCGTCGCTGCAGCTGCGCGTCAACGTCTGACGCCAGCCGTTTTACGTTTTCGTCTTTTCCTTGAACCGCATTAAATCCCGAAAAGTACATTCCGTATAATGCTACAATTATTATTGTGATCATAGCTATTACGGTAATTATTCCGATAACGATTTTGCTTACCATGAATATCACTTGTGTTGTTCAGTCGAATATTACTTTATTGATGGCATTATCTTCTTGCTCCGCCTCCACCGGATCTACCTCCACCGCCAAAACCACCACCTCTGCCATAACCTCCCCCATATCCGCCGCCAAAAAATCCGCCGGATCTCCTGCGACGGCGATTCAAAATCGAAAACGCCAATGGAAAAGCTATGAATATCAGAATCAGCGCAATTTGCTCATAATCAAGATCATCGTTTTGCGGAGGTTTTGATTGTTGGTATTTAGGATCATTATTGACATAGCCGATTTTATCTCCCAAAGCAATTACGGTGTCCAAGAACGCCCGATCAAACACCTCGACATTTCCAGTGTTTTCATAAGAATCCCTTGCAGGTACCAAATACGAGTCCAGAATCGCGCCAGCCGTTCCGTCGGTAATGCTTCCTTCCAGTCCTCTACCGACTTCTATTCTCATGGAGCCATTTGCCGCATCCCGCTCTAGCGAAAACAAAATCAGGACGCCGTTGTCTTTTCCTTTTTTGCCAATTCCAGTTATGCCGTCAAGTGGAACTTCGTTGAAAAGATAGTTTGCAAGAACATCTACGTCGTTTAGCTCCTGTCCGTTCTTTTTTATTCCATGTCCTGAAAAACTTGGAAGCGTGTAAATGATTATTTCTGCGGATGTGGAGTCATCAATTTTTCTCAAGTAATTGTCTATTGACGACTCGTACTCTGGGCTGATTATGCCGGCCCTGTCGTATACGTATGTAGTGCGTGATCCCTTGACTTGTTGTGAAAATGCTGGAACTATAACAGATGTGGCCAGTATCAAAAAAACTAGAGAAATTACTAGAATGCGCATGATATACAGTTAGGACATAATCACATAAACGTTGGTTTGAGTTGTGGAAATAATCAGACTTGAAGTTTAACTTTCCATTTTGTCAGCTAGATAGTAACCGGTGTCATAGTAACCGATGAAATAGCGTTCATGTAGAAAAGCATCATATTCGGAGGTTGTGACAATTAGCATATACTGAATTTCACATTTGATAATCTTTGATGTATTTTAAATGCAACAAAAGAACAGAGACCCTAGGAAAACAACCGTGAGTAACAAAAGCATTTCTGAATTAACATTAAACGAACTATTTCCGCAAACATTTACTGATTCGCCGTGTGTTCATATCGATAAAGAAAGAGATGTTTGGATTGCAACCGAAATATGTATCCAATATTTGGATTCTATTATAGATGCTGTTATAGATGATTATATTTGCCTGTTGGAATAGTTGGGAGTTATGATTTGTTAGATAACCTTCGAAAGAGTCCTACATGAGATCTTCAGCACAAAACCAAAGTAGCAGAAATAATGTTCAAGGATGTACCTGAAGTCGAAAAAGAAACAGAACTCAAAGATTTTATAAAAAATGGCAAATCACAAGACGAGCCTTTGCTATATTTTGGGATAAATCTGATGGATATCCTGCCATTTCGGCAAGGAAAATGCCAGACATTGGCATGAGGCATAAGACCGATGTCTCGGTTTCATCGATGTCAAAAAAGAAAACAACTGCTTTTCAGCCAGATGACGCGCTTGGTAAACTCATTAATCTGATGTTTGAGCACCTCTACTCAATTATAAACAAAATGGAACATCTTTAAATCATGTACAAGAATACCGTACCCACGACAATTATGGTTTTGGTGGTTATAATGGAAAGGCGCGGCTATGAGTAAAGAGACGATCCTGATCACGGGCACCAGCGGCAGGATCGGCTACCCATCAGCGAAGAGGCTGGCAGAGTCATTTAACGTCGTCGGCTTTGACCGCAGGGCGCCGTCGCATCCGCCCCCAAGTGCCGAATGCCTATACGTGGACCTTACTGTCGAAAAAAGCGTGCACCATGCGCTTCAGGTCATCCACGATATGCACGGCGACCACATTGCCTCCGTCATTCACCTTGCGGCCTACTACGATTTCTCAGGCGCACCCAACCCTCTCTATGACAAGATTACCGTGCAAGGTACCAGGCGCTTGCTCCGGATGCTTCAGGATTTCAAGGTTGAACAGTTTATTTTCTCCAGCACTAGCCTAGTACACGCTTCCACACCACGTGGAGTGCGCATCAATGAAGACTCGCCTCTCGAGTCCCCGCCCAAGTGGCCGTACCCAGAGTCAAAGGTCGAGACCGAGAAAGTGATCCGCGCCGAGCGAGGGAACATCCCAACCGTGATTTTGCGCATTGCGGGCGTATATGATGACCTGTGCCATTCCATACCACTCGCGCTACAGATGCAACGCATCTACGAGCGAGATCCAACCGCCTATTTCTCTCCTGGAGATCCCTCCGCCGGTCAGCAGCCCTACGTGCATAACGAAGACGTGGTTGACGCAATCTTGCTTGCGGTCGCGCGCCGCAAAGAACTGCCGCCAGAGGTCACGCTGCTTATCGGTGAAAACGAGTCTGTCAGTTACGATGAACTTCAACGTGTCTTTGGACAGCTGATCCACGGTGTAGAATGGAAGACAAGTGCAATTCCTCCGCTGGTAGCCAAAGTCGGTGTGCGGTTTCAGAGTTTCCTGCCGCTCGGAAGATCCGCGTCAATTGCACCTTGGATGATAGAAGCCGCCAGGGACAATATCGAACTCGACATCACCCGCGCCCACGCGTTCTTGGGCTGGAAGCCTCGACATTCATTGCGTCATACCCTGCCGAAAATGGTGTCAGGACTCAAAGCCGATCCTTTCACGTGGTATCGTGAAAACGATCTTGAACTGCCATTATGGCTGAGAGAACTACTGCCAGTACCTGAGGGCGATAGGAAGATAGAGCCACATGAGTTGATGCAGTTGGCCATAGAGGTGCGCCGTGAGATCGGGACCGCTTCAATGCCCCCGGCACCACCCAAGCCGACGTCCAAGAAGCATCATGACATGATGGATATGCAGGACATGGATGGGGGACGATGAATATGGATCACATGAGCCATTCCGATGATGGCATGGACGAGGTTCGCAGCAAAGAGTTACAGCTAGAACGTATGCGGGTGTTGCAATCAAAGCTGGCAAGTGCGTGGAAGCGTGAAATCGCCGCGCAGAAAGAGAGTGATGTCAAGGCCCATGAATTGATGGAAAGCGACCCAAGCGGGCACATTGAGATGATGAAGATGGAGCAGGAACATCGGCAGCTGGCTCTTGAACTCCCACGCATGCTGCTAGAGCGAGAAGCACAAGTGTATCAGGAATTACAGCAAGCACAGAAGGAAGCTGCAGCCAAGCTGCCCAAGGCAGATAAGATGATGGGAGAGATGATACCAATGGAGCGGTGGACGCAGCTTCCGCTTCTAGCTTTGGGTTTATGGTTGTTCTTTAGCCCGTTCACAGCCGGCTATAACAGCGTGTCGCTGATGTGGAACGACATCATTAGCGGAATCTTGGTGATGACACTGGCTATGATTGCCTTTCGCACAAGGCGCTCTTGGGCGGCGTGGGCCAATGCAGTAGTGGGATTTTGGGTAGCTTTTGCTCCTGTCTTTTTCTGGGCGCCTGACTCTGCTACCTATATGAACAATACCCTTGTAGGTGTCTTTGTATTCACGTTTGCTGTTCTCATCCCGATGAAGATGAAGATGCCAGGGCCAGAAGTCCCGCTTGGGTGGTCATACAACCCCTCAACCTGGCTCCAGAGGGCTCCAGTCGCGGCCCTTGCACTTTTGAGTTTTTTTCTGACGCAGTATATGGCCGCTTACCAATTGGGCTATATTGACTGGGTATGGGATCCACTTTTTGGCGATGGCACCGTCGTGATTCTTAGCTCTGACGTTTCCAAATCATTTCCAGTCTCCGATGCAGGATGGGCCGCATGGATCTATCTAGTGGAATTTGCGATGGTGATTATGGGTGATCCGCGCCGCTGGCGCACTATGCCATGGATGGTCTCCCTCTTTGGCGCGCTTGTTGTTCCGCTTGGCATTGCCAGCATCGTGCTCATGATTATGCAGCCAGTGATTGTGGGTGCATGGTGCACCATTTGTATAATCACAGCATTCTTTATGCTGCTTATGCTTGTGCTCTCGCTTGATGAAGTGTTTGCTATGCTCGAATATATGTCACAGATACGAAAGGCAGGTAAATCGATGTGGCACACATTCTGGTATGGCGGCGACGCCTTGGGCGATAGGCTGACGCCGCGGCGTCCCGAGGGAAATCGGCCGCGCGAGATGTTCTGGGGCATGACTGTACCTTGGAACCTAGTCGTTGTCTCTGGACTAGGCCTATGGCTGCTGGCCGCTCCTGCCGTTTTTCAGACGCAGGAACAGGCTGCAAATATTGATTTTGTGCTCGGCGCGGCGATCTGGGTGGTCGCAATCATCGCCTTCGCAGAAGTAGCACGCGCCATACGTTTTGTAAATATCGTCTTGGCAATCTCCTTGATGGTTCTGCCCTGGCTGCTGGGCGGCGGAACGGTGGAATACGCTTTGAACAATATTCTAGTAGGCGCACTCGTAATTGTGCTGAGCATTCCGCCGGGCAAGATCATGGATACGTATGGCAGATGGAATAAGCTGATCATGTAAAGTGGTGGCCGACTGATGCTCACTGCATATTTAAATTATCATAGTCATCATAAAACATGCAAGGCCTGACAATTGTCACATGAATATCTGATGCTTCACGTTTGAATCGCTGATCTGATTGTGTCGATGCAGCTTGTCTCTCGTTCCTGCCAGATCATATTCGGCGTGCTCTGAGACCGCCTTAGGTTGAGTGCGTTTTATGTAGATTGGGATGATGCTAAAAAATGGATTCTTCCTCACGAACCACCACAAGATCATTTCTTAAAAACTATGAATGATTTTCTAACCCACTTGGAAGATCCTGAGAAATTTATCAATGAAAGAAAACTTTGGTGCGAACGCACGTTATCAACCAATAAACGACCTTGGTCTAGAAAGTAAACATGTAGAAAAGTTTGATCGAGGTCATGCTAATTACATAGAACCTAAATATCACGATGCAACAGCATAGCCAGTAAGTTTAGATGTTGAACCGGTTTGCATGATTACAAGGGTTGGATAGAGTCTTGACTCCAAGCATCTCGTCGAACAGACCAGCTCACGGCCCGGCCAAACTTGAAGAAGAAACCGTTCTTGTAATGCAAGGCGGAGGATCACTCGGAGCGTATGAATGCGGGGTTTACAAGAGCCTAGTAAAACATGAAATAAGGTTTGACACGGTGGCCGGTACATCAATAGGAGCCATCAACGCTGCCATAATAGCCAGCAACGATGATGTACAGATTCTAGAAGATTTCTGGTTGGATTTAGCAGAGACACTCACTCCATCGTTTCTGCCAGATAGTGTTCGCTCTGTTCTGTCGTCAACGTACTCCGCCATGTATGGAAATCCCAAGGCTTTTCTGCCAAAATGGTGGTCTATGCTTGGGGCTTGGTATACTTTTCCCTATAATCTGCCTTACCTCTACGAGATTGAGCCACTAAAGAAAACCCTGACGAAGTATGTCAATTTTGCTAGGCTCACACCGGAACCTGGCAATGGTGCGCCTCGTCTCATTTTAACATGTACAGACTTGCAAAAGGGTGAGCCGGTGGTATTTGATAGCAAACATGCCAACATTGATGTAGACCATGTGGCCGCATGCACGGGTTTTCCTTTCTACGGAATAGCGTGGACCCATAAAGATGGCAGGTACCTGTGGGACGGTAGCCTCCTGAACAACACTCCCTTAAGGGAGGCGATAAATGCTTCTCCAATACTTGACAAGATTGTGTACATCGTCAACCTCTTCCCTCATGTTCAGGAAGAACTACCGAGGAGTATGTCTGAAGCGTGGCACAGAGCCAGGGATATTCTATACATCGACAAGACTGACCAGAACGTAAGAATGTCTAGGATGATGACAAGACACCTCCGGCTACTCAGAGAGATGTATGATGTATTGGACAGAGGTCGATTTGACGATAACCTGAAGACAAGGTTACACCAGATACGGTCAGAATACCACAAACTCTGCCACGAACGAGGTGCGTTAATAAAGGATATAATTCGCATCGAGAGAAAAGAAGAATCGCAATTTCTCTTTGAAGACGCCGATTTCTCGATTGCTACGATAAGAAAACTCATCAAACAGGGCGAACAGGAAGCCGATGCTATTCTTGCCAAAAGAGCAGGTTCGAAGGAAAATGAGCTCAGGCCATGAGAGCCGTGCAATTGATACGACGGCTTAGGTAACCACCCGACGTTAAAATCTGGGAATAGTCCTAAAGGCTAACAGTTGTTGTTTGGCAAGAATCTGTTCGAATGTGTGCCTTTTTTTGACCCACTTTAAGGATTAACTTTTGTTTGCAACAGTCTTCAGGAAATTCGCTATTACGTCAAATTCTGGCATGCTCCCAAAACTTGGTTTCATGTCAGCTATTTCATATCCTTCTGACGGCGGGAGAACATGATGGCCCAATTCTTTTAGTACCGCTACATTTTTCTGATTTGCTTTACTGAGCCACATATTAGGATTCATAGACGGGATAAAAACTACCGGCGCCACGCAGGCCATAGCTGCCGTAGAAATCAGATCGTCACATATCCCATTTGCTACTTTCCCTATGATGTTAGCCGTTGCAGGCATGATCACAAACATGTCACATTTTCGTGTCAGATCAATGTGTGGTACTCTTACATCGTCAAAGATATCAAACGAGTCAGTAAAGACATAGTTTCCCGAATAAAGTCTCAACGTATATGGTGTGACAAACTTTTTTGCAGAATGAGACATCATGACATAAACATTTTCTGAGATGCTTTCCCTGATGAGCTTAATGTATTCGGGTACAATAAGAACGCCTACAGAGCCCGTTACTCCAAGCAACAAATTATTGATAAAGAACTTTTCTGTCACACCTACTACCAACCATAATTACGAATTAGGATGGAATTTCACAAGCACGAGGCTACATTTGTAAATTGAACATAAAAAAACTGTCAATATGAACTCGTTCCCTTTATCAGTCCCTGCGTTGTCAGTCTTTGGATACTGGTTGGTTTTACGCAAGCAGGTGAGCCGTCAAATTTTTTTATTACGAGCTGAAGATTTTCCTTGCACATAACATTTTCAGCGGCAACTCCTGATTTAAACTGCTTTAGTGGCGACAATGTCATTGTGTCGATATTTCCAACAGATTGGGTCACGCTAAAGATAAATGACATGCCAGCCTCAAGATGTTCTGCTATGTGACAGTGCGCTATCCATTCCCCGGCTTGTGTAAACTCTACCAGTATATCCACCGTGCTTCCTGCAGGCACGAGCACGACATCCTTCCATACAAGGTTATCATTTGGTTTTCCGTCCACGTTTAGTACTAGAAAACGGGCCCCGTGTAAATGAATCGGGTGTTGCATCGGGTGAGCAGAGTTTGGGTCGTTGTAGATTCTAACCTTCTTTACATCGCCAACTTTTACTTGATAGGTGGGGTTTTCTTTTCCTGTGAGTTTGTCCATTATTATCCACTTTGTGTTTTCGCTGGTTGATTGTGCATTCATTTGCTTCATTTCCGCCTCTTCCCATTCGATTGGTTCAATAGATTGCTGTGCCTCTTCTTGATTCGTTTCGCCCATGTTCATCTCACCCATATCAGCTTGTTCCATGTCTGATGTTTTAACGCTAAGAGTTAGTTCATAGTCAGGTTTTGCATCAAAGTATTTTCTGAACGGTGCTATGCTTGAAACTATATCGTCATTTTCTTTTAGATTGCTGAAAAAGTCAGAAAATTCTTCGGGCGTTGGTGCGACCCTGGCAACCTTCACGGTACCAAGATCATATGTCTTTGTTGGGGTCTTGTGAAGCATCTTGTACTCGCCTGGTTTTGAAAATAAGACCTCGACAACATATCTCTCACCAGGAGATATCATAATGGAATCTACCAGTGACTCTCTTTCATATTTTCCCAAGTCCCCACCAACTAATTTCATCTTGTGATCACCGATTGAAAAGTTGAAAGTTCTTGTGTTTGCGGAGTCTGTCAAATAGAATCGCACAGTCTGCCCGCTTGTGGTGATTTGATAGTTCGTCTCACCGTTAACAAGCATCACGTTCCCAAATCTCCCCATCAAGGCAAATTTGGCGCCATCTTTGCCAAATTCGTCAAGATCTCCATTTACCATTCTGATGTCATCAAGAATTAGAAAGACCTCTTCATCTACCGGATTAAAGTAATTCTTGTTTGTTGGCTCGACAAAAATGCTCCCATACAGACCCAGCTCCTGTTGCTTGTCTTCTCTTAGGTGTGGATGGTACCAGTAGATTCCCTCGTCCGGGAAGTCTAGCTTGTAGAGAAAGCTTTGGCCTGGTTTGACCGCATTTTGTGTCAGTCCCGGCACCCCATCGTACTTGTTTTCCAGCCTCAGGCCGTGCCAGTGAACAGCGGTATCCATGTCGATATTATTTGTAAAGTTGACATATACGGTGCTGCCTTGTTTTACCTTTAGCATTGGTCCTGGTATCTGGCCATTATACCCATACATGTGGATCATTTTTCCGTTTATGCTTTTTGTAACTGGTTTTGCCTCAAGTTGAAATGTGCTACCGTCTGAGAGTTCAACTGGTTGATTATGTGTTGGTGGGCTCATTTCACCCATGGTTTGCGCCTGCGCGTTACTAACACTCCAACTCAAAATGACAATTGTTAAAATAACAAGTACGTAAGAACTATAGAGTTGATTCTTTTTCATGTGGTTCGCCTCTCTAAACGGAGATGTCATTTTTCATCACTTCCATGTATTTCGTATCTCTGATTCTTTTTTAATTCTGGCAAAAGCAAGACAGAGATGACAATTATTCCAACTTGTAGAATCTTACTAATGACATCAATTTCACCAAAACCACTTTCTAAACCTACAATAGGCAAGCTTATGATTCTGGCAGCGCCATAAAGTCCAATTAAAACTAGAGAGATTATTATCGATATAACATATGGTGCCCTGCTGTTCATCTTGTTCTTTAGAATCCAAATCGCCAATGGCACATGTGTTATTCCCACTACTGTGAAAAGCATAATCTCAATTTGCGCGCCATGTTCTGAAACATCCTCCTCATTGAATTCAAAGTACGCCGCAAGAAAATATACTACCGCAGTTGAAAACATTAATGCCGAAACAAGAAAAACTAGGCGTCTAGTTGAGTCTTTCATGATGCTTTCTTGCTCCCTTTCTCAATGATGATGCGCCTGCAATAATTCCAAGAATGGCCCCGCCTATTCCAAATCCGCTGGCGCAGAATATTCCAACTATGGATGCGATTAATACGACAAACCCCCATTGCCTGATTCTTTCAGGCTCTTTGTGAATCTGGTAGGCTCCAATAATAACTGTTAATCCAGCCAATAAGGCCACCAGTGCCATTATCCACATAACTGGAAGGTACGTCTGAGGCATTACCGTTTGCCACCAGGTATACATCATAGCATCTCTCATGAACTGCCCACTTGGCATCGATTGGTACCAGCTAGTCATCAAAAGAGAGGCAATTCCACCTATTGTCATGAATAATCCGGCTGTTATCGATAAGATCTCTTGCAGTGTGGCGCTGTCATGAGGTGTAGTGTTCATTTTTGACTCCTAGCTAGCAGCTGCCGCTACGCGGTTGTCGTTTTCTTTCTTCGGACATTCTTTTTTCTTCTTCAGCTCTTTTGGATACGTACTGCTGGGCATGTTCCTGGGAGCAAAAGTATTTTCCAAATCTTTTGATTTCAGTCTCTTTTTTTACCTCAACGCCACATATCGGACAGTATTTTTCGAACATGCTGTGTTATGAATAGATTTGAATTTAAACAGCACACACAATAACCAAAATTGATAACATCGGTGAGTTCCTATTTGTAATTTTACAATTGTTAATCCCCAACACAACTGTAATTCATCATAATGGTTTTCAGAGACAATTCTTCTCAGATGATTTGATAAACGCATCATCCCTAAAAATCAGCTTTGATAATAGGTGTCTTATTTATAGAGCACAAAACCCCAAAATAAAACATGGCAAAGGACCCGGTTTGCGGGATGATAGTGAATGAAAAGACTGCCCTAAGATCTGAAATTGGCGGAAAGCAGTTCTTCTTTTGCAGCCCCACCTGTCAGAATACATTCGTAAACCCCGAAAAGGAGCTAGCCAGTCTCAAAAAAAGGATGTATGTTGCAGCGTCAGGAGCACTTGTTTTGGCAATTCTAAGAGCTGGGCTTTACCTGGGATTGGCAGCCGGCGCCGTAACAGTAACTTGGGTCCCAATTCCCGTGATTCCGTATCTTACGTGGGGATTGCTTCTTTTCATCATAGTTACACCAATTCAACTAATCGGAGGTTGGACATTCTATGTGGGCGCATATGAGGGAATAAAAAGGAAAACTGCAAACATGGATCTTTTGATTTCTGTTGGCACGTTGGTTGCATACATTTACAGCACAATAGTCGTATTCCTTCCCGACGTTCTTCCAGTAAAAGAGCGCGACGTCTACTTTGAGGTATCAGCTGTAATAATCGCGTTTGTTTTGCTTGGAAAGTTCATGGAGGAGGCAATCAAGAAAAAAGGATCAGCCGCAGTAAGAAAGCTCCTAGATCTCAGGCCCACCATGGCAACACTTCTCAAGGACGGTAGCGAAGTTGAGATCCCGGCAATCCAGATACAGGTAGGAGACATTTTACTAATCAGGCCCGGTGAAAAAATTCCAACCGATGGAGTAGTCATTGATGGAACGTCAAGTGTTGATGAAAAGATGATCACAGGAGAAAGCATGCCTGTTGACAAAAACATAGGAAATGAGGCAATTGGGGCTACGATGAATAAACAAGGGCTGTTAAAGATACGAGCAACAAAGGTGGGCAAAGACACCACACTATCCCAAATAGCGCACATTGTCGAGCAGGCACAATCCTCAAGCACCAACATTCAGAGACTTGCAGACTCCATATCTGCCAAGTTTGTTCCTGCAGTTGTGCTTGTGGCCGTAGCTACCTTCGTGGTGTGGTTTTTTATATTTGGAAACTTCGTGACAGGATTACTTGCCTTTATAGCAGTTCTGATAATTTCATGTCCTTGCGCATTGGGGGTTGCAACACCTGCTGCATTGATGGTGGGAGTAGGAAAGGGTGCCGAGGCAGGAATTTTGATTCGTGGAGCAGAGTATCTGGAAAGATCCCAAAAAATTACCACCATAGTATTCGACAAGACTGGCACTCTTACAAGAGGAGAACCATCAGTTACGGACATTGCTGTTTTTGGGCAGTTTGCCGAGAATCAAATTCTTGAGTATGCATCAAGTGTTGAGATTGGCTCTGAGCATCCCCTTGCCCAAGCAATTCTAAGGGACGCCAAAATGAAGAACATCCAGACCAAAAATCCACAAAACTTTGAGGCGGTTTCAGGAATGGGGGTAAAGGCACAGGTGAATGGAAAACAGGTTCTTTTTGGGAACAGAAAACTGCTTCGCAAGTTCGACATATCAACAGACCATATAGAACAGAAAATGGAATCACTCGAATCGGAAGGAAAAACAGTAATGATTGTCGCAGTTGGCCAAGCCGTTGCGGGACTAATTGCGGTTGCAGACACGCTCAAGGAATCCTCAAGATCTGCCATAGAATCTCTAAAATCGCTTAAAATAGAGACTGTGATGCTTACAGGCGACAACGAAAAAACAGCAAAAGCGGTAGCAAAAAATGTTGGAATCGACAAGGTGATTGCAAGTGTCTTGCCTGCGGAAAAGGCAGACATCATCAAGAAACTGCAATCTGAGAAAAAAATGGTCGCAATGGTAGGCGATGGAATTAATGATGCGCCGGCACTGGCTCAAGCAGATATTGGCATTGCGATTGGAAGCGGCTCCGATATTGCAAAAGAAACAGGCGGAATCATACTAATCAGAGATGACATCATGGATGTAGCTCGGGCAGTAAAACTTGCCCGAGCTACTATGAAAAAGATAAAACAGAATTTATTCTGGGCTTTGATCTACAATACTGCAGCCATCCCAATTGCGGCCATTGGACTGCTCAGTCCGATCATTGCAGCGGCAGCGATGGCGTTTAGCTCTATATCGGTAATTGCAAACTCGTACTTCCTGAAGCGATTTAAAATCGACGAAAAAAAGTCGCTCATCACAACTGAACATAGAGAATCCCAAAAAGAAATGCAAATCATTTTGGAGAAAACGAGTTGACGCAATTTTGCCCGATTACAAGGAAGCGTGAGTTTGGCAAGTCCTGAAAGCCCCTCGCAAGATGCAGTTTCTATCGTATCGTCGATCTTTACAGTGAGAGGAATACAACAAAATCTCGACACATTTCAATTTGAAATAGATGAGGAGGGTTTCAAGGAAAAGTTTGTCACGCTAATTCAGAGACTAGAGCCCTTAAACCTTGCAGCAAGGCTTGAAAGACTTGATGGAAGATTATTCATTTTAGTTGCAAGGTTTCAGCCTCCAAGACCTTCAAGGATCTGGATTCCAAGAGTGCTTTTTGCAGTAACTGTTGCGTTTGTGATGATCGATGGATATTTTCGTACAGTATATGCGAACACAATAATTCCAATTGGGGACCCATTACAGATTGCAGTACTGTACACCGCGTCACTAATTGGGATACTTGGGATACATGAGCTGGGGCACATCATAGCCTTGAGAAAACACAAGATACGCGCCACATGGCCTTACTTTATTCCAGGAATCCCGGTGTTTGGCATTCCAACGTTTGGCGCGCTGATCATGCAAAGAGGCTTTATGAAAAATCGAGACATTTTATTTGATGTTGGGTTTGCAGGCCCAATTGCCGGCCTGATTGTAGCCTTGGTTGTTACTGCTTATGGCGCGTATGTTTCACCAGTTGTGCCAGTAAATGAAGCCCAGGCGCTCTTTTCAAAATCTGATTTTATTCAGGTTCACCCAAGCATATTGATGAGTGGAATAATCACACTTACAGGCAGAACAACGGAGGGAATGGAAATGCTCATGTCCCCCGTACTTTATGCTGCATGGCTTGGCTTTTTGATTACCTTTTTGAACCTGCTTCCTGCATGGCAGCTTGACGGCGGCCACATTGCCAGAGCTGCACTTGGAAGAAAATGGCACAAAATCACAACATACATTGGAATTGTCATATTGTTTGGTCTTGGGTATTGGTTTATGGCGCTCCTCATTTTTTCGTTTAGTATGAGCAGATTTGATGTAAGACCACTTGACGACATATCACCACTATCTAAAAGGAGAAAACTGGTGTTTGTAATTGCGATGGCACTTGCTGTGGTGACCGCGCCACATCCATTTTCATCGATGCACTAGACACATTATTTGTCAGTATGGTAAAAATTTACAAATGAATTGCATCCCAGCAACAACATTTATCCTTAGTGCAATTTGGACAATCAAGAGACGATGGGCTTTTCTTGCATTCCTCAGGCAAGCAACCGCAATCTGCGCATCTTATTTCCATGCTTGAACTAAGGAAACTCGATTAGATAAAGCGATCAGAATCTCTCTAGTTTATTTTATTAACTGAAAATCAACATCTGTGCCAATCTTGACGCCGTGTTTTTCTGCAAAGCCGGCTACCGTCTCCAACACATAAAGTGTGTTTTCTTGTGGGTTGAATGTGGGACATTCGGATTTAGAAGCGCATGGTTGTAAGTTTGTTTCAATGTGGATTACTTTTCCTGCCTTGTTGAGCCAAAATATATCAATTGGGAACTTCATCCCATTCATCCAAAAACCATATTTCCCTTCTTGTTGAAAAATAAATAACATCCCTTCATTTTCGTTCAAAGAGTCTTTGATCGCCAAGCCTTTTGCTTTCTGCTCATTTGTCAATGCGATATCTGCCATGATCTCGAACCCATTTACAACTACTTTGGCCTGATCATATTTCTCCGTATTACTTTCGATCTGTGACTGTAGCTCGGTTTTATCCGCAGTCTGGCCGTTTATGATGTAAATTATAACGGCAGCTGCAACAATCGCTGCAGATATTATTGTCAGTGTTCTGGTACTTGTCATAAAAGATCTAAAACCGTTATGATTTTCTGATTTTAAGGGCTCCTAGAATTGAAATGATAATACCTGCAATCATTACGGCGAGTGATGAAATGGCGCTTCTTAGCTGATTCTGGTCTGCCGCTTGGTTTGGATCTTGCAATCCCAAGAAAGCTGCAGAACCACTAAACATCAACACACCCGAGATTGCGATCATGACTCCAAGCGTTCTCGAAGGCAGATTTCTTGTCGTTGTGTAAGCTATTGCAGGCAGTATTACTGACGGAAAACCAAGAACTATTCCTCTTGTTCTTGCGTCCAGTGGTAGAAATCCGTGTGTCTTTCCTATGCTCCAGACAGCATCTGCACCATAGATCAAAAGCAACGCTATAGAGATTCCCGTTATGATAATTGCGATTGTTAGTTTCATGCGGTATTCCCTTTCAACAGGACATACATATTCCTTAATGAGACGTTACTAATCCCGGCCAAACTTGCCATCCTAAACTGGTTTATTTGTTCAGCGTTATTTTTGCATGAAATGTAAACTGCTGCTGCAGCTAAAGCAATTGGATTCTTTCCATAAAAAACATCTCGTGTTACTTTTGACAAGAGGGCAATTGCAGGTAGACGAGTTTTTTCCGTCAAGCCAATATCGATTGGCTCATCGATCTCGTTATCTCTTTCAGATCCCCCATGTGTTTTTGCCGACATCTAAATGATCAAAACAGTGTACGTATATAACAACAGTAATTTACAAATGTAAGATTTTTATTCGTTTTAACTACTTGACGCTTCTTTTGAAAGTAATGCATCTATTCTTCCCCGATACTTCTCCTTGTAAAGAGTTCTGCAGGAAGTGCAGCAGAAAAATCTCTCCTGATCTAGTATTTTCAGGGTAAGTGGTTTGCCAGCAATTTGTGCTTTGCAGTACTCGCAGTCCACGTCAAGCGTGATCTCACTTTTAAGATCGATTTGAGTTGGTTTTCTTATCGTGATATTCTTGTCCAGTTTGTCTTTGGTCGTCTTTGTTATTTTGCTCAGATCTAAGATAGGTGCAATGGATTTTATCAATCCGGTACTAACGAGACGTTCATACCTAAGTTTTACCGTTGGCGTACTTGCGCCTATTTCTCTTGCTATCTGACGAAATGATTTACGGCCGTCTTTTGATAAGGCATTAAGGATGGCAGTATCGATTGCGTCCAGTTTTATAGGCACACTCAACATAGGTTTAGAAGATATTTAAGAGCAGTACCTTACATTTGTAAGGATACAAACGTAAAGCGGGTTTCATCGTATGCTGTGGTAGTGCAGCAGATCGTCTGTGATGTTTCCACATTTTGGACAGATGAACTTCAAGATCATGTTACACAACTCGCACGATTCATAGACTGCCATTTCAGCGCCGCATTTTCTACACAGGTCTGTTCTAAATGTCGTCATGCCCCGATCGAACACATCTATTTGAACTTCCGCGGATTTTTTACAAACGTCTTCTTGCATGGCGAACAACAAAAGTAGGTCTTGCCCTCAAATTGTGATGAGATGGTGATCGAACCATCAGGTAGTTCCATCTTGCACATTGTGTCTTTGCTCATATCGCACAAAACGTGGCGCACTTAGATAAAGATAGTAATTTACAATTGTAAGGCTCCGCCTGTTTCATAATAATAAAATACCAGACTACATCTTACGATGTAAGTAAATGGAATTGAAATCAAACCATATCGCGGTGAAATTTTGGCACCTTGCAGTCTTGGTATTTGTTTGCGGCGCCGCCGTAATGGCACTCGAGATCGTCTCAAGTCGCATACTAACTCCAGTTTTTGGTAGCACTACATACACTTGGGGAAGTTTAATTGGCGTCATTCTTACTGGGCTGAGCTTGGGTTATTTTTATGGTGGAAGAATTGCAGACAAAAACCCCACCATGTTCAAGTTCAGCTCAATAATCTTTTCTGCAGGCCTTTACGTGGTATTCATACCATATGTTGCACCACTCATCATGGAACTTTATGACCCTATTTCGCTGAATTCCTTGAGAGTACTTTTGAGCACATTCACGCTTCTTACAATCCCATCTTTCCTGCTTGGCATGATTTCCCCATATTCAGTTAAACTTGGCGCTACGGCGCTGAGCCGAGTAGGTAGTGTAACTGGCAATCTGTATTTTTTATCAACTGCCGGAAGCATTGCTGGAACTTTTCTTGCAGTCTTTGGTTTTATACCATTTTTTGAGGTGAACCAGATCATCTTTTCTTTGGGCGTTTCTTTGCTGCTAGTGTCACTTGTGGGTTTGTCTAGGTTCCCAAAGCTGTTAGTTGTGTTTGTTGGAATTCTTGTGTTCCTTCCTACGTCAGTCGTGGGAGGGGTAATCTCACATTCTGGGACACTCGTATATGAAAAAGAGACGCCATATAGTCACCTTGACGTTATAGATTCTAAACAAATGAGAACAATGTACCTAAATAGCATGTTACACAGCAGGATGTCTCTGAATCAGCCAGATGAACTTGTGGTAGAATATACAAAATATTTCTATCTCGGCGAAATCTTTAATCCAAACTTTCAGAAGGTTCTTTTTGTTGGCGGAGGGGGCTTTTCAGGACCAAAAAACTTTCTTGCAAATTACCCAAATGCGGAGATAGACGTGGTGGAAATAGATCCTGACATAATCAGTGCCGCCAAGACCTACTTTAACGTAAATGAGAACCCAAAGCTTAGAATTTTCAACGAAGACGCCAGAATCTTTCTTGCAAACACTGATGAAAAGTACGACGTGATCGTCTTGGATGCCTTTTCAAAATATTACGTCCCTTTCCATCTTATGACGTTAGAGTATTTTGAACTTCTAAAGAACAGACTGGAACCGGATGGCGTTGTAATATCAAATCTAATAGGCACGACAGAAGGAGATACGTCCACCTTGGTGAGGTCCGTGTATAAAACCATGAATCAGGTCTTTCCCACCATTTATGTGTTCAAGACAAAGGGATATGATTCCGTCTCGGTACAGAACATCATGTTTGTTACTTCCCGCTCAAACATCGATTTTGGTTCCGCGTTTGAAAGAAACACAGACGTTGCGTATCGCAATAAATTTCTTGAAAACTATGTGGGTTCGCAGATGAAGGTGGACGATGTTTATGTTTTAACAGATCAATTTGCCCCAGTCGAGCACCTAATCAACCCGGTTACCAACAAACCACTTGAAATCGATGAAAAAGAGACTGTTGCAAAATCCAGCACTACAATTACCACTAGCACATATGTAACAATCTCATTGTTACTATCGATTGTAATCGTTTGGTTTACTTACGTTAATTACAAACTAAATAAATCTGAAAAATTGCAAATTAAAAAAGACTTTCAGTAAAATGAAATCAAAATACAAAATATCACATTTGTAAAGTTCTGTACTAACATATCTCGCAATTTTAAGAAACGCTATAAGTTAAGCACATCTCGAAGTTTTGGTAGAAACGGATTGGATATCAAAGAATCCCCAAACGAGAATCTGAGGCTAATAGATGTAGATTATGAGCCAGAAAATGGATACAAGGGAGGTCACATTTCTTGGAAGTCTAATTTGGTGGAAACGTGACATCAATACCAGAGTCCTTCCAGCTAGTCGTTTAGTTTGCTTATGCCTAAAATTACAATGAACATTCCTAAACCCACAACCGGCAAAAACGCCGCTATGTTTTGTGTAAAAGATTCCAAATCTGAAGTACTCTGATCAACCAGTGTGGCTGACGCAAGTGCCCCACCCATCATTAGAGTCCCGATGGCGAAATTCAAAAGACCAACAAATCTTGATTTTATTTTTCTTGTCAAGAAAAATGCAGTGATTGGCAAAATGGCAGCTGGCACTCCAATCAGAATTCCGCGGAGTCTTGTGCCTAATGGCAAGAATCCTTCTTTGAAATAAATTGTCGACAATACATCTGCTCCATATACAAGGATTAGAATTAAGCCTACGATCGCCATTACCTTTGCCATTCTCACTTTCAAGTTGCGTCTTCTCCAAAATGAGATTGGGTTTTACGGATCACAACATAAGAATAAAATTGACATATTTATCGATCCTACTTTACGTTTGTAAAGTTCAGTATTAATATATCATCAAGACCAATGTTTACTGATTTTATGGACTCACAGTTAACTAAATCAAAAATCTCTCCTTTTGAGGAAGTTGCCAAAATATTAAGAGAGGACTTTCCTTACTATGCTGGATGGAAATTCATAGAAAAAAAAGACGGGACGGCGCATTACTGCGCCTTGGCTTATCTGGAAAAGAAAAAGGGATATTCCGATTGGAGGATCAGGCTGAATATGATTGACAACATTTTAGAAAAATATGGGTTTTCTTATGACGAATCAACTATGGAAAAACTATGCCCAGTTGAGGGATGCCAACATACAGGACCATTGGTAGGTTTGATAGAACACATGAATGCTGGACACAAACTGTCTGCGGAGGAAATCGCCAACGCCATTGAGAAGTTAGAACACGACAATAGAAAACTTCCACCGCTGTGGAAAAAAATTGTAGCTCAGATAACGTTCAACTAAATCAGGATACTTGGGCATTTCAGAAAGGCTGTGGATTCTGCCTTTGTGAGACCCCATATTTACGAGTCGCCAGTATCTTGTCTTAACTGTAGGCTTGGTACCACATAGAGTTATGCATTGAAACCGAGTGTGGGTATATGAAAAAGTACGAGACTGATTTCATAAGGTGTCTAATTTCAGACTTTAACTAGTATTTGTTATAGATTTTGCTTCGGTGCCCAACCTCGACTACAAATATGATCACATTTTGCTCTTCTAGACTCATTATTACTCGATAGACCCCGACTCTGAGTTTTCTAAGATTGGAACCATGCAGTTTGTCTGTAAACCCAAAGGGATTGTCTGTAATGTCTTCAAGTTTTGTAACTATTCTCTGTGCGGCCTCTTCATCTGATCTAGAGATCTTTTGTAGTTGTTTTTGGGCGGTTAGTGACCATATGATATTCCAAGTCATTCTCAAAAATTATTTTAGACCTAGCTTTAGTTTTACTTCTTTGTGTGATAATACTTTTCCAGCCTTGATTTCAGCCAGTGAACTTTCTATGTTCTTTATTGTTTGTTGACTAAGAATCCCCTCGTCATCTTCAGCCATATTGAGCAGCCTGTTTACCACATCATCGTAGGACTCCTTTGGGAAGGTTTTCATCTTCTCAAGCCTTGACTTTGTCTTATTCCCTAGCTGTATGCTGGTAACCATGGTGCACTATAGGTGTCTATAGAATTTAAGGTTGATCATGTGGAGGGTTTCGAAGTATAAAATCGATGTATGCCGGGGGTGGGCTATATGCGAAAAGTACGAAACCGTAACATTTTACTTATAATACGCCAAAGTAGCATTATCTCAGATATCTTCTGTGTTCCTTGATGTATCTCTTGATAAACCACTGGAGAAATATCCTCTCTTCATTCTTCAGGTGAGATCTCTCAAGTGCGTTATAGTAGCTAATCCTTCCCTCGTATTGGATGTCAAACATTGGGTACCGTTTCCTGTTTAGAATAAAGTTCATGATCAATCTCGATATTCTTCCATTTCCGTCTCCAAAAGGGTGTATTGTTACGAATCTCAGATGAGTGATTGCCGCCATCTCGACAGGGTGTAGCTTGTTTTTGTTCTTGTTGTACCATTGAAAGAATTCTGTGAGCATCGGATAGACCTCTACAGGTGATGGTGGCATGAATTTGCTTCCTCTGATTTCAACCTGGTACTTTCTGATCTTTCCAGCCATTTCTGCTTTAGTCTTGTTAAAGAGATTCCAGTGCCATTCTAATACTACTTGTAACGATAAATCCTTTTTTGATTTCAAAATCTCAAAGAATAATTCCTGGTGGGCCTCGGCTTCCTGCACATCTCTCATTGGTTTGTTGTTTGGAGCTATGCCTCTTTCCAGAAGATCTGCGGTTTCTCTGCGTGTAAGGGTGGAGCCCTCTATCCTTTGTGTGTCGTATGTAAAGTTGATAGCAAATGTTGCAATCTCCTTATCCTTGATAGATTTTGGCATTAATCTCTGGTTTTTTAAGTAATTCTGCCTGATCTTCTCAATGTCTACAAACCATTTTTGGTGATAAATCTCATCCAAGAACTCTTTTTTCATTTTCTCAATGTTAGAGGGGATTTTATTGCCTAGATAGAGTTCCTTTTTCTGTACATGGCTACCGCTTCTTATGCTGTGCTCCAGATAATAGTAGGTTTTGCCCTTGAGTGTCTTTTTTCTGACTCGCACCATGGAAATGGTTACCCCTACATATTTATAAAATCACGCTTTTTGTTAGAAATGTAGTGGTATAAGTTTTGATTAGCACAAAACCATTGTAATGCCGGGGGTGGGGCATATGCAAAAAGTGCGAAACCCCGCCGGAATTTCTGAATGAACCCAGACCGGATGAGATCCGCTGATCTTAACGGACAGTTTTTGCAGACGATTATCATTAAATCGGTTTTGAGGCTTGTAAATATATGAAAACGGCTTAGAAATTAGTCATCAGTAGCGAGTTCATCTAAAAGTTTAGAGTACTTCTCAATAAGTTCGTCAGTGATTTGTTCATCTTTTGGACTCATAATGGTTTAATTCTTTTTGAAATATAAAAAGACAACTGTTTCATAATCCGTTGGTTCAAGGTTCGGCTATGTTTCTTGATCTCACTTAACATGCCTCTTAATTCCAAATTCTCACTGTCTGGATCAATATCTAATTCATATCCGTTATCATGTAGAAATTTACTTGCAGCGATAATTCCAGTTCTTCTATTGCCATCAAAGAATGCTTGAGCCCATGGAATAACAGCCATTATACAAGCTGCTTTTTCAATCAAATCTTCTGTTCTATTTCCAGAATTACCCACACTGTTTACCATTGGAATTACAAGATCAATGTTTTTAGTAGCCTCAATGTATACTCTGACTTTCTTTATTTTCGCATGTCTTTTGAGAATTTTCTCATTTATATCAATTAAATATTGATTATCCAGATTCATTATCATCTCATTGTCTGGTGTCATACGATATTTCCCTTGGATGATGCGATTTAAGGGTTGAAAGAATATTTTGCTGTTTTTTTGTGGGGGTTTTGAGGCTCAAAACAGTAATGTATGCCGGGGGTGGGTTGAGATGGCTTGCTTCAAAACCCCATCAAAGTGATATTATGATGATCGTACTTCAATGGTACGCTTTTCATGAGCCGATTCAGAAAAATTCTTACAAGTCACATACGCTTCAAAAGTATATTCGCCTGCATTTGGATATTTGTCTGTTTTAATATACACGGATTCGGTTTGACCACCAGTTACGGTAAACACGTTGGATGAATCCCATTGATTTAAACCAGCATTAAATATAACAAAACAACCTCCAGCTGCTTTTGATCCTTGGTTGTAGACCCTAATTTCAAGTTCCGCAAAACTTTCAGCCCACGGGACATTCTTAGAGATAACGTCTTTGATCAATATGTCTGGCTTCTCAAGGGCACTCTCTAGATTTTTTTGTATTAAGCCGGATATTGGGGTAAGAACTAGGCTCACTATTGCCGCAATGATTATTGTAGATAAGACATCCTTTCTCTCCAAATTAAATTGGATCCAAATCGGGTGAACAAAAGGTTTGTTATAATGCAACGTCAAATCACAATCAAATTTTAGATTTTAATGCTTTTTGTATGAAACGCTTTCCCTGCTCCAATCCAAGTTGATAGCTCGACTGTATCTGTTCTTCCGCTATACTAATTCCATGAATGGCCAGTCCTTTAGAAATTTCAAATTCTTCCCAAAGATACATAGAGTCTTCTGGTAATTTGTATGAAATCGTAAATCCGGCTGCTTTTACGACTTTATCTATTTCATTTGCTTTAACAAATTCACGAAGTTTCATGACTCGTTTTTCGAGTTGGTTTTCGTAGTATGACTTGGATTTGATCTCATAAAATGGCATATGTCTGTGACGTAATGTGCCTAATTCTGAGTTATTTTTTACTTCGTAGGGATCGTATACAGATTCAGGTTTACGTTTGCCAAGATATTGATCGTATGCATTTTCAATTTTTTCAGATTTATCATCAAAGTCAGCATCAATGTATTCTGCGTTTTCATACCATCCTGATTTCAATTTCCCACTATTCAGTTTATTTATTGTTTTAAGACAATAATCGATGTCATCGAGATAGGGTAAAACTAATCTGCCAAATTTGAATTCATGATAATATTTCATGACCTCACCAATCTTGGCTTTTGATAAATATTCTAATTCGGACAAGGTGTTCAAAATCATATTTTGATTCCAAAAATAAGATGTTAGCCAGAAGAGTATAGATTCAGTAGAAAATTTACGCCTAACAGCTTTTGTCATATATCTTACAAGTTCTCTTTTATCATAGTTTTCATCAAGCGTCCAATCGTTAGGAATGGTTATCATTACGAGTTTGTCTGCTATTTTTTTGGGATATGCGTGATCTTTCTCATGGTCTTCTAAAGATTTTTCAAATATTGTAATATATTCAGAAACTTCGTCACGTCCATTTGAATGTGGGATAAATCCAGAAAGTCTGCTTACTTCTTTTAGTAGATCGTGTGCATTGAGTCCATCATTATCGTCTCCTGCTTTATGACCAATCCAATATGGAATAAGCTCCAAGAGAACCTGTCTAGATGCCTCTGACGTTAAAGAGGCAGTTTTATGATCGTAGGTTAATAGGATCTCAATTGCTCTATAGATCTCACCATGTCGTTCTAATAGTATCTTTAGAAACTTCTCTTTCCACTCTGGCATTGTTTTATGTTTTGATATCCCTAACATGATGAATTGTGCTGCCGTAGACAACATGCCTCCATATTGCCAAAAGAATACCTTTTTTTCCTCTCTACATTTTTTAATAAACTCGTTAGTAATATCCAGCGGATCTATCTTTGTTGGTAATAGTTTCTTGTATGATGATTTACTAGTTTTCCTAATGTGGTTTTTCTTCTCAAGGGATTTGAGAGAACTATGAACATACTTGGCAGTGATTTTTTTTGATAAATTATTTTGAAGGCATCTCTTGAACTGTGTTGCATTAAATTCATTATCCATCTGATCAAGGCATAAAAGCAGGTTTTCTCTCATCATATGTTATACTACGTTACTACCAAAAGAAAACGTTTGTTTGTGGGATTTTTCCTTTCCCAGTTATTATAAATACTGTAATTTTCATCACGATGCGTCACGAATGGGTTGAAATTACTTGAAGAGAGAAAAGAGATTAGAAAATAACTTTAAACTGTAAAACCTATCCAAAATGTGCCAAAAGAAAATGATATGGATTGGAAAGTGACACCAAAACCAGTCGTCGATTCAGACATTACTGGCAAAACACACAGGTTAACTGCAAGTGTAAATCCTCTTGTCTTCATTGAGGCGGATAGCAGGTTCCACTTTGGGTCTGAGCGTCAATTAACACCAGAAGCAGTACTTCGATATCTCGCATCAGAAACATTCATTCCGGAAATGGATAACATAAAGAAAGCCTACGAATACATTGCAAAACCAGTTACAAGGTTATTCGTAGTTCCTGCAGAATATAAAATTCTAGAAAAGATCATCCGGCCATTAAAGAATGCTTTAGGTTCCTACATCATAGGTAACCCTTTTGAGACAATAGCCCTCTGTGGTACGGTGTCAGAAATGATCGCCATATTCCTGTTTGAGATTAATGAGGTATATGTGGACGGAAAATCGCTTCCCAGTGATGAAGAATTTAGTAAAAATCTTGAAGAATTCGAAAACTTTGGACAAAAAGAACGGGTAAAACGTCTTTACAAATTTGGATTAATAGATAATGACATCAAGGAAAAATTTGATTTTATAAGAAAGAAAAGAAATCAATATCTTCATAGATTGTCAAAAACACTTGAAAATGCAGCTCCTGATGCAAAAGAAGTATTTGACGCCACGTTTGAAATATTTATGAAAATCTCTGGTCTTTCAGTGAATCAAGGTAAAGTCATCTTGAACCAAAAAATAATAGATTATCTTCGTAAGAAGAACCTGATTGAAGACATTTCAGAATATTGAGTTGATTAATTGACACTAAAAATTTTCATATCATATTCTCAAGAAGATTCTAGTCCAGAAGCAAGGTATCTTCAAAATTACCTTTCAAAACACATACCAGATTCAGATGTTTTCATTGACAAAGTAAAACCAAAAGGGGTTAAATGGAGAGAGATAAATGATCAGAGTCTTCTTGCAAGCGATGTTTTTGTTGTCATACTCACAAATGGAGCAATACAGAGCAGTGAAGTCAAACGAGAAGTAGAATTAGCAAAAAGTAACTCTAACAGGAAAATAATTCCCTGTAAGGATGATTTGATGAAATCTGAATGGTCGGAAATGCCTTGGGGTTTAAACGATTACGATGGAATTGAATATGAAAGAAAAGAGGAATTGGGAAGGAAATTAGTTGGTGCAATCAAGACAGACAGTAAAGACAAACAACAGATAAGGGATTATTCTTACAAAACAAAACCAATCCCAATCGCTTTAACTCCTTATCAGAATATTGATTTGAAGTATCAAATTACAAATGGTGAGATTCTAGCAGCTACATTAAATCGAGGCTCACAATCATTAATCATAGAGTTAACCAGTTTTGGAGATGGTGAGTTGGTAGTTATCCTTCCACGTCACGTGATTGATGCCAAATATAACGAAGAAGATGACGTATTTTTTGTTCTTGTTAATACAGCTGAAGCGGATTTTGAAGAGACCACCGATGAGGAACAGAGAATATTGAAAATCAGTTTTGAGGAAGGAACACAAGAAATTGAAATTATTGGCACCCAAATTTTTGGAACCTCGTTTAGTGGATCTGCAAAAGAAGAGAATGTAATTAGAATTCTAAAGGGTTCAAGCAGTCCTCATGATGGAAAATATCTAGACAAAGAAATTTTGACCATAAGTATAGGTGAAAAAGTTAGATGGATAAATGAAGATCTGGCCGCTCATACAATAACAAGTGGCACACTCAATACTGGTCCAGATGGAGTTTTTGACAGTTCGTTATTTATGCCAAGTAAAAGTTTTGAAACTACATTCAATCATGTTGGCACGTATGATTATTTCTGTGTGGTACATCCTTGGAAAACAGGTAAAATCATAGTCAAATAATGTCTTATTGATAGCAACCGACATCTTTTAACTGATCAGGAAATCCACCTTTACTAATCTTGATTTGATAGAAGACTAATTTACTTACATCAATTTGCCACGTACCATCAATGTCCGTTGAAGCTGTTGTAATCACATTTCCATGATTATATATTAGAACTATCGAAGCATTTGGAACAGGCTTGTTATCTTGATCTTTTAGAGTACCAAAAAACATTCCATCTTTACAATAAAAGTCTGCGTGTAGTTCTTTCATTGTAGATGAAGATTGCTTTTCGCCATATGCTTGTTCGTACTGATCTTTGTATGTCGGAGCTTTATTCCTGAACTCCGCAGATTCTTCCATTTTTTGTAAGAAAGAGTTGGCTACATCAAATCTTTGTTTGATTATTAGTTCATTTTCCTTCATAACTTTGTTCACTTTGTCTTTTGTGGTATTTTTCAGATTGTTGATTGCCGCTTCATATTTTTTGATTGATTGTTTAAACCCAGCGAATAAACCGTCATAATTCATTGTGGACTGTTCAGACGCCGATCCACTAAGTGCTGCAAAACGGTAGTCTAATTGCTGGGATTTTTCCCTCCATAACTGAATATTTTCTCTCGCTTTAGCTTTTAGTTTTTCGTCATTTGCTTTGATCTTTGCGGCTTCGGCCTTTTTTCTTAATTCCTCAGCTTTTTTCTTTTCTTCGACTTTCTTCTTAGCCTCTTTATCTTTTTGCTCTTGTTCTAATTTCTTTTTGTAGTCCTCAGCGGCTTTCTTACTCGCTAATTCCTGGGTCTTCTTGGTATATTCTTCCTGTATT
Source organism: Candidatus Nitrosotenuis sp. (assembly GCA_049276655.1). Classification (GTDB taxonomy): domain Archaea; phylum Thermoproteota; class Nitrososphaeria; order Nitrososphaerales; family Nitrosopumilaceae; genus Nitrosotenuis. The sequence goes on from JBASWV010000004.1 coordinate 47,392, forward strand.
TTTTCGAGCTCTTTTACTTGACTAGGTTCCAAGAGTTTGACGTTTGATGACAATATTTTATCGGCTACATCATAACCGTTGTATTTTGACACATAATGCATCGTTAGTAGAGTCCCATCGTTGAATACTACCATTCTTTGGAGTCCTTTCAAATCTTCTATTTCATATTTTATGTCTGCAGTGATTTTCCCAAACCAGGACGATGATTTTTTCTCAATTATTTTGACATCCGGTAGTATCTTGATTGCAATAATGGCCTGCTTTAGTATGTCTTTTTCATTGAAGAATTCTTCTTCTACATAGAGATCATCGTATGCCAATACCGTGGTGAATGATGCTTCGTTTACTTTGGAGCATCTATAGACACTTCCACTCTCATCATATTGATACCCGTAGGGGCAAGAGATGTCGATACCTCTTTTGGTCTTGATTAACCATATTTGATTTCCACCTTCCGCGTTTACGTTAGTCGTGAAAATACTGGATATCAGAATTAAACCAAGAATCATCCCGATTGCGGTTTTCAACTAGACAAAAATCTGTTGTTATTGCATTAAAGATTTCCTTGCGGTATGTCGTGAAGTGAGTCAGATCTTTAAGGCAATTTAGTTATTATATAATAACCGAATTTTCTATAACTGCAAAAAATATCATAAAATCGAGATTAATCTCCACGCCCAAAGAAAAGCGGAGATCCAATCCGAAGTAGATTCGCGGTCTATGCTTTGGGTGTGTGTTGCTTTAGTTTAATATGAAACTTGAAATTAGTTGTCTGTTTTGTGTGTTGAAACTATTTGTGTTTTATGATGATTGTGATACAAAAGATTCGATTTGATGTTTCAGTTTTGAAGGCATGTTTGGTTTGTTAATCGTTCTGATCGTGTTTTTTATAGAGGTGCTTTTCCATTTTTCCAAATTCTTCCAACTGTCCACGTAAAGCTTCCTCGGTTATGTCTGGCTGGTCATTCACCCATTGGGCTAAACTTGTTGCTTCTGGATCATTATCACTTATCTCTTGAAGAGTTTCCATGATATCTTTATCAAGAAAATTTTTAACCGCTTCTGAATCATGCGGCAATAAGAAAGTGCCGGCCGGACCATTAATTCCAAATTTGTCTTCAATAGGAGTATGTTGTAACGCCACTGGATACTGGAGCACGTGTAAAATAATAACTGACTTGATCACTCTAGTCATTAATTCGAGCCATTTAAGAAAGGATTTTTCATTGAAACGGTTGAAATTAGCATTTGCTAGATCCATACCAGAATAAGTACGTCCTTTCGTATGGGCAAAATTAGATAGCTCATTAAAAAGAACTTTGATATTCTTTAGAATTTCATGTTTTTCATTAAACTTTTTGATATTTTGATTGGTCAGAAGTTTTTCAAAAACAGTTTTTTTGAATGGGGTGTTTTCAAAAGAGTACAGCCAACTCTGTATGTTTTCGTGACTTTTTCCATCAATGTCCCAGTAAACAGAAAGGAGTCCAAGTTCCATGATGTTTCTCAATGCTATGAACGAGTGTTTGTAAAAACCCAATTTGCAAAGCTGAATAGAATTTTCTAGTTCAGAATTGGCCTCTACTAAGGGAAACATATGCCCTGACCAGAATTTTTCTAATGTTTGTGGCAACAAATCTTCAAGAGAACGAAAAATCCAAAGAGTTCGATCTATTCTGAAGGACAGCTCGTTATTTGACATTAAGTATTGATTACTTTCATTCAAGGCACTCCGAATTTTCTCATCTGAGTTTATGATCGTTATAGAATATTTAACCGCTTTATCACTGCTCATATGCCATACTCAATCCGTATTATTTTTTAATACAATTTAAGGAATGTGCGTCATGCGACACTAATTCTAAATCTACCAATAACAATAACTACATACATCGAAGGGAAAGAATGCCGCATCTGAATGTCGTATCTTTAACAAAACACTTCATACACACATGGAAAATAGGCGTGCCTTCGACACCATGATCAAAGGCCATTTCAAGATCATGTTTATGGTTTTTGTTACAGTAAAAAATCTGGGATTGGAATAATGGGTTGGGTTTTTTGTTTTTGTCCTCTTCTTCTTGAATAAAATCTGAAAAGTTATCAATGTCTGTTAGTATTTGAGACAAGTTTTTGTCATAATCTTCTTTAGAATTTTCTAAATTTTTCAATCTGATCTTAAATTCAGCTAACTTCTCATCAAAACTTACTGATGCCAATGGTACTAGTTAGTTGAAGTATTAAAAAAATTAATGGATTGAATATCCAGATGTAAGTACAGGTTTTCGATTGTGGATTCATCTACCACGTGAGCGGTTCCATATTCGATCGGATTTTCAGGGCTTTGCATCATGTGTAGCAGAATGGATTCGATTTGTCTCGCAGTGTCGTTGTCCTTGCAAACTATCTTGGCTATGATTGCGCGTCCGTTTTGGTTCCTTAATTTGGCTTCTAATTCCTCTACCTTTTTCGTTTTTTCTATAATGGCGTCTATTAGTTGCTCTCTTCTCATTGTTTCATCTCCCCCTTTGGTGGAGGTGTTTGCAGAATGAGCATCCACAATCACTGAAGGCCAAGGCATTGGTCCCAGTATGGCAGTCACATCTGCACATTCATTGAACGCCTCCACGTGGAATGAGAAGTCCTGGATTCAGCATTTCTTGGTCGATTTGTGAGTTCATTGATGTTTTTTGCATGTTATAATTAGGTAACCTAATTATATTAAGTTTTAGGTAACCTAACATTTAAAAGCGATTGGGTTAATTATTATCTGTGTTTGAAAAAGTTGTGAAACTAACAAAGTCAATCAATAGACGTGTTGGGGATGATGTCTATTACAAATACATCATAACGATCCCACAGAAAATTCTTGATGCATTGAAATGGGATGAGAACACCAACCTAGAATTCAAAGTTGACGGTAAGGAACTCAGAATAAAGAAAAAATAACCTTTGCTGAAATTTGATTAATCTGGACTTTTAATTAGCACCGTCATTCAAGAGAGATAGAACTTCGGGACCGTTGACTCGTACGAGTGTTCAACCAACGGCCTCATGAGATTTCCCGAAGGCATTATTCAGTTAACGCGGTGTGTATTATCTCCCAATAGTAAAGACGTTCTATTCAATTGGTTAGCTAAAAATTGACAACAGTAATGATGTTAAACTATCTAAACTCTGTTATAATGTCCAGGTCTTGATTCGTAAATTGAAGCATCTCTTAACAATCTTCGAATGAGATTTTTTGCCTCCTCTTCTGTGAATTTACCTGTCTCGACAAGATTAGTGATAAACAGTTTTTCCTCAACAGGTGTCTTTCTATCTCCTTCCAATGAACGCAACACATCAAAAAATAACTGCGGTAGTATGATGATTCGCTTTTCTTCTTCCTTGAGTTTTTTCTTGATTTCGTCAGTAGTTGTGTTATAGTGATCAGGAATTGGTTCATAGATCTGTTTCTCAGAGTTCATTTGCCAAATCATATCATTTGCTGAGTTTTCAGTGAATTTACGAGTTTTAATCAGATGTTTTACTAGTGTTCTGTGTTCCACAGGTTTCCTTTCATGGCCTTCTAATTCTTGAATTTTTTTCAGAAATAACTCATCATTTAGTAAAGGAAGGCCATTTTCGTCTGTTTCTTCCTCAGTGAAGGAATCTTTGTGATTTTTCTTCTCTATTGGATAAAGCCTTAACAATTCCTCTAGTCTTGTTCTGTCAATTAGTTCAATCCCATTTGATTTAGCTAATTCTATTGCAGAGTCGTGAAAGAAATTATTTGTTACAACTATCCCACGGTCTGCATCATAGTGTTTTACTGCAGTGCCAATTTCTTGAACCGCTTTATTCGATATTTTATTTTGTGATTTTTTGCTTTGGACTACCTCTTTTTGTCCCAATTTTTCGATTATTAGATCAGCACCTTGATCTCCAGAACCTTTTGTCACTGTTGCGGTGTACCCCATTTTCTTAAAGAGTGATTCAAGAAAAACTTCAAAGTCACGACCACTCATTTTATCACAGTCAGGTATGGAAATAGTTTCAGATACTATTGATAAATTATTTTTGAATCGTTCTAATTCTAATTTTCTTTTAACTTCTGTGACTTTATCTTGTAAATCCATAGTTTGAATTCTTTTTTCACCAAGTAATCTTTCAAGATAGGACATGTTTTCTTGCTCATACTCTCCATAAAGTTCGAGAAAATTGTTTATGTAATCATTCAATTCTTGTGGGTTGTTAGATAACATTCTGTGAACAAATGTTTCATACCATAATTCATTATGTAAATGAAGTAGAGTCCTATTCAGTAGGATAGGATCAATATTAAATCCACTCTCCTCCAGAATTTTCTTGAGATGTATGGATTCTTTTCCAACTGTATTAGTACCAAATTTCTTTACATAGTTTTTAAGAATCGTTATCACTCCAGCTTTTTCTAATTCTGATAACAGTCTCTCTAGATCTCTTTGTTTTTCTTCATTTGTTTTCCTTTTTTCTAATTCAAGTTCTTCTGTTTTTTTCTGATATCCTCTCTGCTCGTTTAGAAAATTCAGCTCTTTTTCATTGAGGGTGCCTTTCTCGATAAACAGTTTCTCTTTTTCATCCAGTGGGGTGTCTTGAAACCCAGATGAATGTACTAATCTCGAATCAAACAGAATTTTACCTTGCTTGATTAGATTTTCAATGGATGTATCTTTTGTCTTTAATCCAGCTCCTTCCAACAGAGATTGTATGTCGGATAATAATGGATTTTGCAAATCATCTTTAGTTTTAAGTAGATTGAGTCCGTCATAGACCCCAAGCAAATATTCTTTATTTTCAGCAGTTAAGAAACTCGCTTCGCATTGAGAATGCCATCTGTCAAGGATTTCTTTTAGTTTCGAATATTTTCCCAGATCCATGAAATTTGGAGAAACAAATTTAATTTTAAATGATGCGGGTAGATTAGCCTAAGGATGCAAGCTGTTTGTATAAAGTCATTCCAGATAGGTCTACCATTCCCTGCTCCGTCTGAATCATAGATAGATATTCGGAATGTGATACTCCTGCTGCTGTAGCTGCTGACATCTGCTGTGCCAGCTGTGCCGCCTTTTTCTGGTTGTAAATGGCCATCACTCTGTCATATTCGGCCTGAAAGTTTGGGTTTGAGATGGCTAATCCTCTGACATTTCCCCGTCCTGCAATCCACGTAACAGTAGATGGCATTGACAGTCCAAACTCCGCCAGTTGTGAGGCCATGTTTTCATATGCCTGTCGTCCAGCTTCTATTCCTAGTGATGCGTTACGTCCAGTGAGTCGTCCCCCAAGTCCTGCGAATACTGCGTTTCCGGCAATAGCTCCAAGTCCGCCCTTATTCCCGCCATGTTTTGCCGATTTGCCTCTTGCCCCAGAGCTTACACTTATGCCACCCAAAGAGTTGGCTGTTACGCCAATTCTTCCCCCGAGGTTAGTTCTATTGAGTCTTGAAAGTGGTGTGAAAGCGGCTAATGCTCTCCACGATTCACCAATTCCTTGCATCCCAAGTACACCGGAACCATGTAGTCCCTCAGTATGTAGTGAGCCAGTTGCGCGTATATCCCTAAATGCCTCTGTTATCAATGATGAGAAATATCTGGCGTATTTTTGTTGTGCTGTGGAAAAACCACGCGCACTGAAACTTGATTGTAAGTCAGACACTGCGTCCTTGAAACCCACACCGAACCGACCTGGAAATCTTTCCTCTAGGAATTTGCGGTTCCTTTCCTCGGTTGCTTTCTCAAATGCCCTCTCAAATTCGATAACTCTCTGTTTGAGGGCCTGATCATTTAGGATGTCAGCTAGTGACGACAAAGAGCCAACATATTGAGCCGTTTCGCCCAGAAGTCCTACTAAACTATCTTCGTTTTTTTTTAGATTTTCGATTTTTGGTCCGATTGTATCTATCGAGTTGCCAAGGTTTGTTACTCTCTGCGTAGTATAATCAGCGCTTGCACCTACTGCTGCTACGGTACCACCATAAGTCTGCATGGCTGGAATTCCCTGACTCTTCAGTTCTTCATGGAAATCGCTTATGGGTGGAGTTGCACCTCCGAATGAGCCAATCAGTCCATCAACCTTGTCCTTTATCCCTCCTAGATTTGTTGAATAGATTGCTAATGCGCCGACTGAGGCTGCTACCAATGCTAAACCAAGGGGATTAGACATCATCGCTGCAGTCAATCCCCTGAAAGAAAATGTCAGCCCCATGTTTGCCGCAGTTTGAGCTGTCGCTGCTCCTGCGGCTGTTGAGTGGGCCACAGTCATGCTTCTTAGCGCGATAATATTCGTAGCCATCATCGAACCCGTTGTTGCCAATGACAAACCCAACTGTACAGTCTGCTGTTTTACGTCGCCTGCAGCCTGAGAAGCCTGCTCCTGCGCGATTCTCAGCCTCTCAACGGCTATGGTGTGTGCCTCGGTGCCCTGTTTTCCTTCTCTTTCCAAGTCATTGACCTGTTTCTGAGCTCTTGCTACTGCGAGCGCAGCTTTCTCAGCCCTGAGTTGGACTTTTTCAAGTTGGTCAATGCCTTGGTATGCACTGAATGCGGCCGTGCCAAGTCCTATCAACGATGTCGCCATCTGTTTAGTTGAAAAACTGACGCGTCTTTCCGTGTTTTCGATTTCCCTAGCTGTTTTCTTGCTGGCATTCTCTACAGTCTGTAAAGCTCGCTCTGCGGTGCTAGCGGCGGGGGTAAACTGTTCAGTGTTTAGCTCATAGATTACTTCTGCTTTTGGAAAACTCACTTTTTGTCACCTAGTGTTTTTTGGATCTCCAAGTACAACTCTTGGATCTCCTCCATTGGATGATTCATACAGAAAAAGTTCAACTCTCGAAACTTCTTGTTCTGAATTTCAAACAATTCTGTACCTCTATTCAATTCGTCTAATGAAAATTCTCTGTTCTTGCACCAGTTGCGATAATCATCTGATTCCTTTTTGGCTTTTTTCCAATCCTCAAATAACTCGTTTGCTCTCTTGGCTATTGCTGGCTTTTCCTCAGGATGCTGACGATAATACTCTGCTTTTTTGAAAGTTTCACTAATAATGGAATCAAATTCTTTCTGCTTTATCTTGGGCCATGAGTTGTATAGATCGGTTGCAGCCCTGATTTCATCCATAGGCCCGCTCATGCTTCTGTCACCCCATTATAGAACTTGGCAAACATCGTTATCGCCCACCTATCTCGGCTTTCACGGGAATCTTTGCAGTTTCTAGCAGTGTTTGCAGCTCGTCCTTGGAGAACTTGTCCTTTAGCAAGACAAATTCCAGGATGTCATACTTTCTACCACATGCAATCAAACCAGATTGGAGCATGTCGGATAGGATTATTTCGGCCGTTGCTGGATTGCATCTTTTCTCCCTGACTATTTCAAGCAGGATGTCATTATCATAGACCTCTGTTTTACCTGCGTCCAGCAGGTTCAGGCATATTTTCTTGATAAGGGCTTCATTTGGGTTTGATTCTAGGCTCAATTTTACACCTTTTATTGAGCATTTGATGCTGGCTGATCCGGTTTTTCTGACTCTTGAATCCTCTTATCGAGAACAGAATGCAGTAATTTCGAGAGAGAAAGCGCGTTTTCATCAATGAATGTTTTTTGTTTTGGTGTCAGTGTTACACAAGTTCTGATCAATTGACTCATACGGTATAGTACGGTACTACTATATAAAAAATGTTCGTTGTATGAAAAAATCATAATTCGCTGATCTATGATTTTCTAATTGAGTATACTATAGATAATTTAATTATAATTATAATAATTATAATTATAATTAAATTAAAATGTCAAAGTAAAAGGAAGTTTCCTTCCATCATCATATTCTCGTTGAAAGTGTCCTGTCTCAGCTATCACTTTGATCAAATCTGCAAGACGTTTGACACTGTCTCGTGAATAATTCTGTATGAGATAGTTTTCGAGAGATCTGTAGAGGTCATCAACATCTCTCCCTCCGCTACGAACATCAGTGAATTTTTTTAGAAGAAGCATTTCTTCGTCGGCCACTTGTTTTATTGCAGCTTCTACTTCCTTTTCCTCATTTTTAATCAAATCATCAACTGCATCGCCATATCTCAATAATCTGACATAGATTTGTGATCGATTCTGTTCCTGCAGATTGATCTTTGCGTCTATTCGGGCGACTAGGTCAATTGGAGCACTGATATTACATGGAACCTTTCGCATATTTTGCATATCTTATATTTTATCAATAAGGATTAATAAAAGGTTCATTGTTTTTTGTAATGAACCGTATCATATCGCTCTACTTCTATTATCCATTTTCCACAACATACGCAACAAAATCATCCCCATACTGTCTCAAATTTCAATAAATTCAATAAAATTCGCTGTAGCCTAGCCTAACCGTTCTATTACACTCTAATTTACCAATAAAACCAATAAAATGCAACTTTGCCCACATCTTATTCTACCTCTGTTAGATCTTGAAGTTTATCAGGCGTGGGTTTTTCTTGCACAGCGGTTTTTTGCTAGTTTAAGCGAATTAAGAACCAATTTTCAGTCAGTTTTTGTTTATTAGTTTGAACATGATAGAATTTTATAATTGGAACGCACATATTGTATGTAGGCGTGTAATGCCACTATGAGCCGTGCCATCTGGCGTAGGGTTTACCCGAAGGCTTTTGTGGGTGCGCCTACTTTTTCATTAAAACCACAATTTTATGCATCCAGATCCCACAAATTTGGGTTTGAGTAAATTGTAAAACGTGTTATCATTATGTTTTAATGAAAAATGAAATGCGCCTGCAACATGATCTGCAATCCATATGCCTGGCTCATCTAAAGAATTGATATCTTTGAAATTTACAATATTTCCGTTATATTTTTTTACTCCAATATTCGACAGGTACGAATCCGTTCCTAACATATACTCATTAAATGCCTTAGTTCTATCTGGAGATAATCTGCCCTTATCAAAGATAATTGAGGGACCTACAGATAATCCCAATTTAGGAAGAAGAATATAAAATAAAGACTGATTGAATAAATAATTCCCAATTCTTTCTGTGGTCCATGTTTGTTTTACTACTGTTCTTTTATCTAGAATACCAGCAAAAACCCCCTCTACATTATTGCTGATGATTTCTGAAGTTTTTAGTCGGACAAAATTATAATGTGGTTTCCATTTTGCGTTTATTTCGTCATCAGAATATCCAAATCTTTTCAATGAGTTGGTAGGATTAAATTTAATTTCTTTGAGTTCTGGAGCATATTTGTTTCTTTGATGAAGTCTTTTGATTAAGCGTTTCATCTTGATTTTTAACCTGTATGGATTTGATACGTAAGCAAAACCAACAATAAAGTAAGGATGATCGCCTATGTGGTCTTTCTTAGTTAAACCCGCATTTCCAGACTCATCTACGTAAATTGTATCGTGAATCAATCTATGAAATTGATAATTGGTAGTTAATATGCATACATTTGACTAGTCAACTTTATTGGAATCTGTAGGTGTGTTATTTGATTCTTCTTTGTAGATTGTTCTACCGAAATGCAACGATTGAATTACGTCTATTTTTCGGCTATTGTTTTTAACCTGTTCTTGTAATTCCGCTATCTGTTTTTTCAGTGTCTCTTCTGATTCTTTGGATTTTTCGTCTATCTCATAGGCAGCTTCTAGAGTAAGGGCACGGCCACACTGTGAGCAAATCTTCAGGTGGACTGGATTGATTCGGTTGCAGAACATGCATTCAATCGGGAGTTTGGGTTTCTCTTCCTTGTTGGTTTTGATACCATATCTTTCAAAAATCACGTCTTCTACATCGTCATTTAACAAGTGAGAGTATCTTGCAGGCATTTTTGATGTGGGTGACCATCCGTGACGTTTCTTTGTTATCTGGTCTTTCATGAATTTGGCCGCATCGGTAGCCTCCGTATGTCTGAACAGATTAAGGAATACTCGTTTGCTGAATTGTGGGTGCAGTTTTCTGACATTTTCACTAACTCGAAGAATCACTTGCCTGGCAGATGCATAAGCTAATGGTTTTCCAACATTTTTCCCTTTGAGATTGATGAATAACGGTGCATCGGGGTTATTCCGATATGGGTGTTCTGCAATCCAGGTGATAAGAGACGGCGTTGAACGGATTAATCTTACAGTTCTTGTTCCGGTTTTTCCTTCTACATAAATCAAGAATCCATGTTTGTCTTGCGAGACGTGTTTGACACATAGTGATAGCAGCTCTCCAGGTCTGATTCCACCATCCAGGGGAATGTCGATTAACGCTTTGTCTCTGTTTAATTCACACGCATCCAAAATCCATTCTCTTTCCGTACCTGATATCAGATCACTTCCTTTGAGTTTGTTTTCAGGCTTGTTCATTACAATGTCTTCGGTCTCTGGTGGATCACCGGCTCGAAATTTCTTCAGACAATACTTGTATTTCCTACTACCAAACTTGAACCATCTAAAGAAAATCTTCAGGACTTTTTTGTGATCGTAGGTGTACTCGGTATCCTTGCCGCCATCTGAGTATGTGTTCATAATTTCAAAAATAACATTCTCAATGTCTTGTTTTGTTGCGTCCTTCCAGTCTTTCTTTAATCGTCTTGTGAGGCTCAACATTCTGTTAAGGTGAAGATATCGTGTTGGGAGTCCTAACCCCTCCAGCACCATGGCTTTGTCATAATCCTTTACCACTCGCAAATTATTTTCTGAAAATTCCTTTTCCATCTGCTTGTAGAGTAACTCGATCATTCGCTTCCAGTCGTGGACTATGATCTTGTCAACAGATTGGCTCTTTTGTCCTGGCAACGGGAAATATAGGCACGGCGGGGTTTTAAACAATAGCATGTATGCCGGGGGTGGGTTTTGAACCCACGACCTCCAGATTATGAGTATTGCCCTTTATAGGAGGATAGAAAGACTGGCACTCTAACCAGGCTGAGCTACCCCGGCACAAGAACGGCTAATTTCACGGCGCAAATAAATGATTCTGGTTTGTCGCCAAAAATTAGAATATTATTTTGGCATTGAGTAAAAAAGGCATGAGGTGGTCCGGCTGGCCGCTAACAGTGATTGTAGCTTTGGCATCAATTGCAGTTTCTGCTGTTTTGTTCCAGTTTGGGATCTTTTTCTTCTTTTTGCCGCTGATTTTTGTGCCATTTTTGCAGTTTTTCAGGATCAGAAAAAAGCAGTGCCCCTCCTGCGGCATGCACTCGGAAGGAAATTTTTGCCCAAGATGTGGCTCTAAACTCTAGTTTACTGCACCACTATGTCTTTCCAGTTGTCATTTACGTTTTTGACCCAGAGGAATTTGCGCTGGAGGGAGGTGGTGTAAAGCTTTTCCCAGTCGGCCTTTACCTCATCTGTCCATGCCTTGAAGACACGCGGATCGATATAGTTCCGAAGGGACGTACCTAGGTTGTAGTCGCGGGTTTTTTCTTGCAGCTCGATTGCAAGCTTTAGCTTTTCTTGTCTTTCCTTTAGCCGGATTTTTTGCTTGTCTGTCTTTGGGGCGGTTTCTTTGAGTTTTTTTAGCGTCTCTCGCTTTTTCTCAAGAGTAAGATCAAAGTTCTTTGGTATGGTTCGCTTGTGGTTGCACATTATTGCGGCTTGCAGGTTTGCCATCTTTGCGATGTAGAGTTTTTCGTTTTCCGACTTGTTTTTGACGTCGAGTTTGTCTGCAAGGTATTTTTTGACCTCGGTTGTGGCCAGGTAGGTTCTGAAGACCTTTGCAGTCAGCCCCTTTACGACGCTGCTCAGAAACTCGTTTACGTGCCTCGATGTTATTCCGTCAAAGATTTCATCAGATGGCTTTTTGTTTGAGATGAGTTTTTTGATGTTCTCACAAAGCATTCTGTCGTCTCCCTGTGCTGGGATGGTCTCTTCCCATCTGACGCTGTCCTTTCCCAAAAAGTCAAAGTGGATTCCTGTATCATCAAGTTTTACGTGTTCCTTTCGCAGTGTGGTTGCGCCGACGGTGTCTGCCTCATCTGGGTCTTTTTCGTCTCCGACCCTCATCGAGGTTCTATAGATAAGATAGCAGGCAGTAGCGATTTTTGCAGTCTTTGGCTCCTTGTCCTTCATTGCGACTATCATCTTTTCTTCTACCTTTTTGATCTCCTTTCCGAGCTTTGCGGCCTTGTCGTACTTTGCCTTGTCTCGTTCTTGTTTTAGCCCAGCAGTGTCCGCAAGCCAGACATACTTTATTTTCTCAGACAAAACGTCGGTCCAGCAGGCAAGCCACATAGAGTCGTGCTCGTGCACTATTTTGCCCCAGTTTCCCGGCGGCACCTTTGCGTTTTTGCCCAGGTTCAGCGTGACGTCTTTTTGCGTTATTTTTGGCTTCCATTTTCCACGCATAGGGTGATCCCCGCGCCCAATGAAAATGCCCGGAGGCTCTGCCATGTAGTTTGCAACCTCGACTTCGTGGCCATCAAGTATTGCCTTTCCATAGATTCCCTTCATTTTTTCCCGCAACTCCTTGCGCTTTTGCGCGAGCGATTTTTTCTCCTCCTTTGTCATGAGGAGCCTGGCGTCCTTTTCTTTGTCAACCAGCTTAAATGCGTCGGAAAAATCAATATCGGAAATGCTCAGGCCCTTGTACTTGACGCCAAAGGTGGCAGCAAAGTCAGCAACAAAGTTTTTTTGAAAAACGGCGTCCTTGACGTACGGGGTGTCCTTTTTCTTTGCCCACTGGTATACCATCTCCTCCTGCAGGAGGTCAAGCTTTACGGGCTGGCCCTTTATCTTGACTGTGATTCCCTTGGACTCGTAGTCCGGTGGGAAGATTATGCCATTGTGTTCTAGTGTTTTCCATTTCATAATTCATCAATTTAGGGTGGATTTTGCTGACTTTGACAAAAACTGCATTTTGTGGGTATATCAATTTACCTAGAAAAGTTCTTTTTTCAGATAATTCTCAAACTCGATGTCGGTTTTCAGCTTTTTTGCCTCCAGAAACATCATCGCGTCGTTGCCTACCGGGTATCTGGGCAGCGGGTTCTTTTCCTTGAGTGCCTTGATTATTGTGTCCGCTACCTCTTTTGGCGGAGTGCCCATTTCTGCCATCATCTTTATCCCAGACACCACCTTGTGCGTGATGTCTTTGTATGGCGAGTCTGGTTTTGCGCTTTTTGGCATCTTCATGGAATTAAAAAAGTTCGTCTTGATTGCTCCCGGCTCTATTATTATCGTGTTTATCCCAAACGGCGCAAGCTCGTATCGGAGCGACTCGCTTAGGCCCTCAAGTGCAAACTTGGAGCTGATGTACGCAGGGGTGCCAGGAAATCCGATTCTTCCTGCGACTGAGCTTACATTTACTATGGTTCCGGACTGCTGCTTTCGCATTATTGGCGCTACCTCCTGGATGAGCCTCACTATTGAAAAAAAATTTGTCTCAAACTGTCCTTTTAGCTCCTCCATTGTAAGATCTTCAAGGCACCCAAAAAGCCCATAGCCTGCATTGTTTACAAGTACGTCGATTTTCTGGCTTTCCTTCATTATTTGTGAAATTGCGGATTTGACCGACTCTGGATTGTCGACATCCAGTGCTATTACGGTTATGGCAAGATTTTCTTTTTTTGCCTTTTCCAAAAGTTCTTTGGCTTTTTTCGTGTCGCGCATCGACGCATAGGCGTGGTATCCATTTCTTGCAAGTGCAAGCGCAGTCTCCAGTCCTATTCCGCTTGAGCTGCCGGTGACGAGTGCGACTTTTTGCATGTTTTGCATGGTGGCCTGCTATTAATTAATTATCGAGCCTTTCCAAAAAGGTTGGATTTTGTGCGCAAATTTGTGGGTTTTCCCAAACTAGACCAGTGGCCTGTCGCCTTCAGTCGGTTCCGTTATGTCAGTTTTTTGGCCGTCGTTGATTCTCTGCAGGATCTCAAGTGAGGCGTTTTTGTGCAAAAACTCGTTGTTGTTGCCGCACCGATACGAAAAGGTGCACCTCGGACAGCCTGCCTCGTTTTTGCACGGGCACTCTTTTACGATCGAGAGGCTTCGCCCAAACGCCTTTTCCAAGCGGTCGTAGAGTGCCTTGCTTGCGCCGTTTCCTCCGATTGCGCCGTCATAGATGAAGATGAGGCCTGACGTGCCAAGAGATATTCCGCCCAGGTCCTGCGACACGCCACCTGTCACCATGTTGCTTCCTTCGATTATGATATGTTCTGTTGCGTGGTAGCCGCTTGCTTCCACATATTCGGGGTTTTCCGAAGCTTGGAGCTGGCCCTCTGGTTTTGGCGCATGTATCACTATGCCCTTTGTTACAAAGTCATATTCTAGTGGGTTTTCCAGCAGGATCTTTTGTCCCTGGCCCACCTCTTGGCCTAGCTCCAAGTTGACATATCCATAGACCCGTTTTTCTATGTGGAGCTTGCAAAACCAGGCCTCGATTCCAGTTGCCCTCCTTTTCTCGTAGACAGTTTCGATTGTTGGCCATTCCTCGGTTAGCGCCTTGGTATAGTATGGATAATCCCGTGGCAGCAAAACCAGTTTTGCCACCTGTTTTTTTGGATAGCCGAATTCCTTTACCCTGTATCTCGTCCCCGCAAGAAAATAGACCGCAGACTCGTGCAGCTCTTCTAGTGCCATTGGAAGGACCCTGTCGCCTATCTTTTTTTCATTGTAAAATATGTCAATAGACTTGCCAATCCCGCGTATGCTGTATTCGTTTAAGGTCGCCTTTATTGCGTCAAAATTGGGCACGAACCTGCCGTCTCTGAGCACAAGATTGCCCGATTCTAGGTGTTTTTTTATGACTTCTTCGTGTTCTGCCAGCTCGTGTGCGGCAATAGGCTTGTCACACGCCATTGCCAGAACGTGGAACTCTTCAACAAAGGGATTCTTTGGATCGATGTACGTTTTTTCTACATCCTCAAAATAATTGTCCGGATGGTTCCGGTAGTACTGTGATATTGGGTCGTTGCCAAGTGCTAAAAACGCAAATCCTTTTTGCCCCTTTCTTGCGGCACGGCCGATTCTCTGCATCAGCCTGTTGACAGGTATGGTAGACGATATGACACCGTCGACATTTCCGACATCGATTCCCAGCTCAAGTGTCGGCGTGCATGAAATAGACATCAGCTTGTCTTCCTTGAACGATTTTTCGACAAAGTTGCGATAGTTTGCCATCAGTCCTGCCCGGTGTACCTTGATGTCAATTTTCTTTTTTCTTGCCTGCAGTGCAAGAAGCTCCGAGTTGAGGTGCGAGTTTGAAAAAACCATCGTCTTGTGTTTTTTAGACGTGAGCTTTTCAAGAAGGTCTATCGTCAATGCCCTCTGGGTTCTAAGAGATGGAAATATCATCGCAAAGTCAGTCTCGCCCTTTTTGCCAGAGCCCCGTATCAGCTGCATCTTTGAGCCAAACAACTGCTCGCAGAACTCTTGGGCGTTTTCAAGAGTTGCTGACGATGCGACAAACTGGATTTTTTTGCAGAGTCGTTTGAGGCGTTTTATGATATAGTGTACATTTGAGCCAAATATGCCTGAATATACGTGGGCCTCGTCTACCACAAGGAATTTGGTGGTGGTGCATAGTGAGGCAAACTTTGTCCCGTACATCATGTGGTAGTGTAGCACGTCAAAATTTGTCACAACTATCTGCGGTGGCTCCTCAAGTATGGCGTTTCTCTCCCCTTGCTTTGTGTCGCCATCAAAGACCTCGGCTCTTACCCCTACCCCTTGCGCTATTTGGCGTATTTTTGGGAGCTGGTCCCGCGAAAGCGCCTTTGTTGGGTAGACAAATATTGCCAAGACCTGGGCGTGGCCGCCCTCGGAGGCTATTTTTTGGATTACCGGTATGGAAAATGCCTCGGTCTTTCCCGACGCCGTTGGCGCAGTAATGATTATGTTGCTGCCGTAGAGTATCTCACGTATTGCCTCTTCCTGGAAACTGTAGAATTTCGTTATTTTCATTTGATGCAGATATTCCACTATGCCGTCGTTGAGACCAAGCTCGTCTACGGCTGCACCCATCTCTGGCTCGGGTTCCTTGATTGTCTTGTAAAACGAGACATAGTCCTTTTTTGAGAAAAGTATATCCCTAGTCAGTGGATCTGGCGAGTGTCCTGCGATCATTTTTTCTATCTCCTTTTTGTCGCGCACAATTCCGGCAATCCCAAGATCTGCACTCATCTGCCTTTTGTTTGGCGTCTGCCCTTGGTCATATCTTGCAAGAAACTCCAAGTAGACCTCATCTACGTTCTTTGTGTATTCTAGGAGATCCTGCAGTCCACAGCCCTCACAGTGGACCATGAATTTTTTGTTAAAGGTCTTTTGGATCTGGATCTGCGAGCTGCATTTCGGACAAGAATATCTCAACCCACACCCACTTAGGTGAAGTATGGATTTATGGGTTGGCTGGAGTATAGTACAACCCCACAGTGGGCAATTGCCTCACTGTACAGGTGAGCCACAAATCTAGTCAACCTTAACTCAGCAATTATGATAATATGGTAAACTTGACCATGTTATCTATGAGAAATTTTCCTAATAGGACATGGGAAGTAGCTCCGGAAGCTATGTACGAGGCGTAGCTGGAATTCACAGAAAGTACCAGACAGCCCTCAGACGCGCAAAGAGCAGACAGTCAGTTCTTAATGCATATTGGAAGCACAAGAAAGAGTCAGAGAGACTCTTGGCAAAGCATCTCAAAGACGAGATGGCCGAAGTCAAGCGCATAAAGGGCAAGATGGAGTACAGATAGACAAATACGGATTGGGACGCAAGTCCAAATCCCGTTCTTTTTATGCCTTAACGCGGTAGAGATTTTTGTCCAGTCTCTTTTTGGCAAAGGCATAGTATTTTGGCACTATTTCAAAGCCCAAGTAGTTGCGGCCCATCTGTTTGCTTATCATTGCCACTTGGCCTGAGCCCAAAAACGGATCAAACACGACATCGCCTTTTTTGCTGGAGTATTCCAGAATCTTTCTGAGCAGCTCCGCTGGAAGCTTTGTGGGCGTCTTTTTGTCGCCGGTCCAGTACTCGCGTTTTATGTCCCAGACGTCTTCTTTGTCACGGTAATGGAGGCTTCTGCCTTGTTCTGTCTTTTGGCTTTGCGCAAATCTGGAAAAGGGGTAGAACCTGCGCTTTTTTTCGTTTTTGCACACATAGATGCAGTGGTAGTGGGACGTCACGTACTTTTTTTTAGTCACCACGCCAAACTGGTATTTCCAGATAATGTGGTTGACTGTCACAAAGCCCACATCATCTAGCGCGTTGAGGATGTCTTTGAGGTTGTTCCAGCCGGAAAAAACATACATGCTCCCTGTCTCTTTGAGGATCCTGTACACCTGTCCCATCCACTGGACGGTAAAGTCGTAATAGTCTTTTTGCTGTATTTCGTTGTATCCCTGCATCACGCGCGACGCGGTTCTGTTGTAGTTTTGTTTTGTGGCCCTAAAATTTATCGCAAAGGGTGGATCGGTCACAACCAAGTCCACCTTGTTTTGCGGTATGAGTTTCATTCCGTCCACACAGCTCATGTTGTATATCTGATTAAATGCGATTTTTGTCAATGCTAACTTTCCTTTGGATCGCCGACGGACATCTTTGACGCGATTATTTTTTTCAGCTCCTCATCCGTCTTGCCAGCCGAGTCTACCCCGATTGATTTTGCCATGAACTCTAGCTTTTGTCGCTCGTTCTGCACAGGCGCAGTCACGTTGAGGTTTTGGCTCAGTCCAGAAAGCTGGCTTTGGATAGCGTTTTTCGACTTGTTGTATTCGCCGACTGCGCGCCCAAGTTTCTTTGTCACCTCTGGAAGCCTGTTTGTCCCAAGCAGCGCCAACAACGCCACAAAGACTATGATTATCCACTCGCTCCCAAGAATGTTAAGTGAATAGTCCATGCCTCAGAGTGGGCGCGCTGCAAAAATAAGCTTACCGATGGTAGTTCTGTCGGGTTATCAAGACCTGCTCAAGCAGACCCCGATGGTCTACTTGTACTGATAATTTGATAGAATGATTGCTACCTAACCTAATTAAACGTCATTTGACCCACTTGAATGCTGGATAGGAATGAAGGTGCTAGTTGCCATTTTGGCAGTATTGGTAGCTACTATGGCGTTTATTCCCGCATATGCTGTAATTGTAGATCTTCAGACAGAAAAAACATCCTATAAAAAAGGAGACAAGATAGTCTTTGTCGGAAAAACAGATGCCGCACATGCAAACAAAATAGTAGCAGTCAGGATCTCGAATCCCAACGGAAATTTCGTGCTGCTCCGAGAAACATTTTCGGATTCGGATGGAAATTTCAAGACAAACCCAATAGACACCTCGGCAGAGAATACAGCCATCAAGTTTTCAACAAAAGGAGTCTACAATGCAAGTGCGTTCTACAGTCAAGAATCGCAAAAAATTTGGAAATTTACATTATTTGATTATTCGGCAGACGGCTCGCCGGTAAGCCCATCTGCTGCCGATCTCATGAAAAAAAGTCAGACGCCGGCGACGCCTACAACAGCTCCGACCAGCTCACCACAAACTACATCGCCAACTACGACACCATCTACCACCCAGCCCACCACGTCACCTCCGCCGCAAACCCAACCAACGTGCGGTCCTGGAACCGTTCTCAAAAATGGTGTTTGTGTCATTGCGGAGATAGAGTCAGAACCGGAACCTGAGCCGGAGCCGGAACCTGAGCCGGAATCGGTTCAAAGCGGTCCCAAAAAGACCCACATTCCGGGATTTCCAGATCCTAGCAAGGACCCACAGTATTATATTGACAGGTACAACAACGAGCCAAAGTACAAGGAATGGTTTGACAGAAACTTTCCAGACGACAGCATATACGAGATACTAGGTGTGCCTGGTCCAAAAAAGACCCACATTCCGGGATTTCCAGATCCTAGCAAGGACCCACAGTATTATATTGACAGGTACAACAACGAGCCAAAGTACAAGGAATGGTTTGACAGAAACTTTCCAGACGATACGATTTATGACATAGTCGGCGTCGCACCCCCCGGCGAGGTCAGCTCCTGTGGGGCCGGGACACACCTAGAAAACGGAGTGTGTGTTTTGGACAAGCCAGAAGGAGGCCTGTTTGGGGGAGGATGTCTCATCGCGACTGCGGCATACGGCACAGAGCTTTCACCACAGATCCAACAGCTAAGAGAGTTGAGGGACGGCACGTTATCAAAAACCGACACTGGTGCGGCGTTTATGACTGCGTTTAATGCAGCATACTATACATTCTCCCCCACTATCGCAGACTGGGAAAGAGAAAACGCAGGATTCAGAGAAGCTGTCAAAATAACACTTGTCCCGATGCTTTCCACATTATCCATACTAAACGACGTCAGTATCGATTCAGAGTCCGAGCTGGTTGGGTACGGCCTTGGCATAATGCTGCTAAACATCGGCATCTATTTTGTAGCCCCGGCATTTGCAATAATCAAAGTCCGCCAGATTGTCAAGTCAAAGATTTGACGGCTCTAGCGACTTCTTTTTTGCCGCGCTGAGTGCAAAGACGCAGACTCCGATTACAAAAAAGACCGCATACGGCATCGAGTTTGCGGAAAACTCCGATATCAGGCCTGCAGTTATAGGCCCTGCGGCCCAGCCTATCCCAAACGTGGTCTCGTATGCGCCTATTGTCGCGCCGGACGACTCTTTTGGAATCTTGCGCAGAATTATTTCCAAGGTCAGTGGAAATATGATGCTAAAGCCAAATCCCATTACCAGCATTGCTCCCGCAAACTCTAATATCGAGTGCGAGAAAAACGACAAAAACAGGCCCGCAGATATGGCGCCGGTGGACGCAACAAGCGTAGCGGCAGTATATTTTGCGAGTTTGGCAGTGAGCGCCAAGGTTACTACGCGCGATGCCCCAAAGACAAAATACAGCACCTCGATTTCCGTCGCAGACATGCTCCTGTCGTTTAGAAACGCGGGGTAAATTGTCAGGATAATTCCAAACGACGACGCGCAATAAATCAATATCACCACAACCAGTGGGAATTTGGCAACTTCTTTTATTCCAGAAAACGAGAACTTGGTCTGTTTTTCTTTTATGTCTTTTTTTGCTAATTGGATTGACGAAAATATGGCCGCAGCCATGGTAAACGCGGCGACCTCAAAGAGCATCCTGTAGGTCATGTCAAGTCCCTCAAGCAGGAACGTCCCGACAAGCGGCCCTATCATAAAGCCGCTTACAAAAAACCCCGTAAACTGCCCTATGTTTTTGACGCGGGACTCGCTTGGACTTGAATTTGAGATTATGGCCTCAGCCGGTGGCCAGAAAAATGCATGGGCCACCCCAGTCATGGCACGCAGCGCCATTATCTCCGGCACGGATCTTGCAAGTGACAAAAGGTACACCGATGCGACATTTAGCACTATTCCGGCTGAGAGGAGGCGGCCGTTGTTGAATCTGCCAAGCAAGAGCCCGACGATTACTGGAATGAACATGTACGGAACAAAGTTTGCAAGGCCGATAAGTCCCAGTTCCGCATAAGAGGCGCCGATTTCGTTTTTTGCAAAGATTGGAACTATTGGATTGTGGATTCCATAAGAGATTCCAATTATGAGGCCCGTGATGTTTACAAGTGCAAGTGTTTTATTCATTTGAATGCCGCAACCATTACCGCGCCCCCCAGCAGGTCATCTTCGAACTCTACGCGCGAAAACTTTTCGAGGAGCATTGCTTCCAGTTTTTTGTTTTGTGGCCAGCGCTTGTACGTTCCGTACAGGGTGGCAAACTTTAGCCCCAACCTGCCGCCGGCGCAAAAAGCTATTATCGGCAGGACCGCCCGCAGATAAAACGACACGCCTGCCCGTATCACCGGATTGTCCGGCTTGCCAAGATCGACTATTACAAACCTTCCGCCTTTTTTCAGAACGCGGTGGATCTCAGATATCGCTATCTTTAGACTGATTGCGTCGCGCAGCGAGTAGCCACAAAGTACGGCGTCGAACTGTTCTTCCTTGAACGGAATGTGCTCAAAAACTCCGCACGACATGGCGGGGGTTTTTGCAAAAAAGGTTCCCGTGTTCTTTAGCATCGGCACCAGCGGATCATAAAGCGTTATTGTCAAATTGCCTCCGCAGATTTTTTCCGCAGTCTTTGACATATTGCCAAATCCGGATCCTGCGTCAAGAATCGAATCGCCCGGCTTGACCCTGCCTTTGATTCCGCGGTTTCTGTGCTCGACGTCCTTTCCAAGCGAGATGTACGAGTTTACCTTATCATATATCGGAATGATTTGACGGAGTACGTCTATTACTTCGCCCCAATAGCTTCCAAGACCCATTTAGGATACCATCAAAGAGGAGATATTTGTATCAACTACGCCTGTCTAGGCAGGTTTTGGAAACCTTTCTTTTGCTATTTTTGCGTATTTCTCGAGGTCTGCGTCGCTTAGCTTCTCTAGAATCTTTTTGTCCTTTGTGACCCATGCCGCTTTGATGTGCTTTACGCCTTCTTTTTGCTCGGTTTTTAGCTCAATTGCCGCAATTGCAAGGGCCGTCGCGTCGTCAAGTGACATGTTATCTTTGTAGTTTTTCTCCAAAAAGGCATTGACCTCTTCTGCACTTGCGCCTATAGCAACTGCCGCATATGAAACGTATGTGCCGGACGGATCCGTGACATAGATGAGGTTTCCCCTCTGGTCAACGCCTGCAATGATTAGCGCAACACCGAACGGCCTAACGCCAGAATATTGCGTGTATTGGTGGCACCTGTCTGCCAGGTGTTTTGCAACGATCTCCACTTCGACTTGTTCGTCGTAGATAAGTTTGTGACTTTGCGAAAATGTTCTTGCGTCATCAACTTGGACGCGCGCATCAGGGATGTAGCCTGCTGCCGCGACGCCGATGTGGTCGTCCACTTGGAAGATTTTTTGCGTAAGACCTGAAACTTGGAGCTTTCGCGGGACTTCCTCTACTGCCATCACGACGCCATCTTTGCTTTTCACCCCGATTGCCAGCGTTCCGCGCTTTACCGTTTCGATCGCATACTCCACTTGGTATATCCTTCCGTCAGGAGAGTACATTGTAGGAGTCATGTCGTAACCGCGTGCTGGCATCATAATGATCAAAGCTATCTTTGTTGTCAATTTAAGCGTTAGTCGCTTGATCGAGGCTCAATTATTTGGGGCCGGATTTGGAAGAGATTTGGAAATAGCGTTTTAAGTTAAAATCTCATTTTGGCAAGCATGGAACTAGTAGAGATTCGCCAAATGATCCAGGCCAAGTCCGTTGTGACTAAGCGCAAGCCAGACAGTGATGTGCAAAGACTTTTGCTTTACGTCTTTACCGCAACACGCGGCGGCATCACGAGGCTACAAATTATCAGGCTGCTCTCGGACAAGCCCATGAATACAAACCAGCTTGCCATTGTGATGGGCCTAGACTACAAGGCAATACAGCACCACCTCACAGTTCTTGAGAAAAACAACCTAGTCACAAAGGTTGGCGAAAGGTACGGAGCCATATTTCACCTCTCAAACTATCTGGAAGCAAATATTTCTGCACTGGAAAAATCGGTCACAAAGCTAGAGCGACAGCTTAGCCGCAAAATAGTTTACCACTAGATGCCAATCGCAATGACTGTCGGTTTTATTCCTCGGTAGGCAAACGCCCCCACAAGTTTTGCCCGCATTCCATATTTTTTGTTTCTAAGATTTATTGCGTTTTTTGACTCGGACTCGTTTGCAAATCTTGCCGTTCCTGCAACCCACTCCCCCTTTGGTTCGCCACGCATTCCGCACGGCATTATTTTGACCGTATTGTTGCTTCTGATTCGCTTAACCTTTCCCGTGTCAGGCCGTGTCGTGACAAAGATTTGATCACCGTCGATTACAAACCAGACTGGTGTCCGGACTTGCTGTCCGTTTTTCCTGTATGTTTCCAAATTGATGTATTTGTGTGCTGCAAGGTATGCAAGTTTATCTGAACTCATTACCATTGATTGGTAAGAGCGATATTTTAGAGCAGTCATTAACTCAACAAACTTAAATAGAATCTACATTCACAAGATCACGATCGACTTGGTTCAGGCAGATCCATTTAAGAACGCACTAAAACAACTTGACGATGCTTGCGCGATATTAAAGATAGACAAAGGTACCAGAGATTATCTTGCAGAACCAAACAAGGTTTTGCGAGTAAAACTTCCCGTAAAGATGGACAATGGGAAGATCAGAGTTTTCATAGGATTTAGAAGCCAGCATAACAATGACAGGGGGCCATACAAGGGCGGAATTAGATATTTTGATCCAGAGGGCGGCACCGAGTACATGGAAAAGGAAGTCAAGGCACTTTCGTCCTGGATGACATGGAAGTGCGCAGTAGTCGATGTTCCACTCGGCGGTGGAAAGGGCGGAATATTTGTCAACCCTAAAAAAGAAAAGCTGAGCGAGAACGAGCTTGAAAAACTCACAAGAAGATTCGCGTTTGCAATAGCCGAAATAATTGGGCCAAAAAAAGACATTCCCGCACCTGACGTCTACACGACAGGCAAGGAAATGTCGCAGATAATGGATGTTTATGGTAAGCTTACCGGAATGGGCTCAGAGCCCGGGGTAATCACCGGAAAGCCTCTCTCACTTGGAGGCTCGCTTGCGCGAAATGTCGCAACAGGCCTCGGATGCGCATACTGCGTGCGCGAGGCCGCAAAGACAATCGGCCTCAAGCTAAGAGGAGCCAAGGTAGTGATTCAAGGGTATGGAAACGCTGGAACTTTTACTGCCGAATACTTGGAAAAAATGGGAGCAAAAATAATTGCCATAAGTGATTCAAAGGGCGCCATAACCAATCCAAAAGGGCTAGACTCAAAGAAGGTTCTTGCATACAAAGACAAGACTGGCTCAGTTGTAGGATATCCGGGAAGCAAAAAGATTTCCACCGAGCAACTGCTGACAACAAAATGCGACGTTTTGGTTCCAGCCGCACTGGAAAATCAGATTAATGCAAAGATAGCAAAGAACCTCAAATGCAGAATAATTGCAGAGGCCGCAAACGGGCCAACGATGCCAGAGGCTGATCCTATAATTTACAACAAAAAGATAATCGTCATACCAGACATATTGGCAAACTCTGGCGGCGTATGCATATCATATTTGGAATGGGTGCAGAACAACATGGGATACTACTGGTCGTTTGATGAGGTCGCAAAGAAAATGGAGGACCACATCGTACGGGGATACCGAGACACCCTCGCACTCTCAAGAAAACACAAAATCGACATGAGGCGCGCCGCAATGGTTTTAGCAGTTGGCCGAGTTGTCGAGGCGTTCAAGGCAAAAGGCCTCTGGCCGTAAAACCGCTTTTCCATTTGTTATGCTAAGGTTCTGTCAAGTCTTCGTCTGGTAATAATACAATAACCTAACGGTCAGGGGAAAAAATTCAGAGGTAAGATGAACTTGTGGTCGTTTTATGAATTAGAAAGGCAGATCGAGTACAAAGCAAGATGGCTCGGTCTGCCCGTAAAATATGTAAAAGCTGCAGGGACAAGCTCAGTGTGCGGCATGTGGGTCAAAGATGGTACCCGAAGAGCACCGAATGTTGTTTTGTCCTTGCTGTAATGTGGAAGTTGACAAGTATGTCAATGCCGCAAAAAACATTCTTGCTAGAGGCATACGGTTCGTGCCAGACGCTGTACAAAGTGAAGCGATGAAGCAGTCAAAAGATGCAGAGCAGATTGTACTGAGTCAAGCTAGTCAACAGACGACTTGACAGAACCTATGCTAAAATTATGCCCAATTCCCACATAATTTGTGGCAAACAGGCACACAGTAATCGTACTAGCCTCAATTGCAGTAACAGCAGCAACGCCTGGTTATTCGCTGCCGAGTCTCGTTTTTGCAAAATACCTGCAGTTTGGATGGCACCAGTGTGGCAGCTTTGATCTTCTTTCAACAATGTTTGGCGGAAAGCTGATTGTGTGCAACAACTCTTACTATCCTCCGAGTTTTCACCAGCCTTCATTTGACATAATTTGTGACGGACAAAGTCTTGGCGTGTTTTCAGCATATGGAATGACGGTGCCCGCACACCCCAGCACTGCCATTGACGGCAAGTTTTCCACAAACGATGAACGGGTAGCCAAGATTCTTTTTTCTTCTCTGGATACTGTCTTTAGCGGCAGCGGCCAGGCAGCAAGAATCGATATCAACAAAATGTCGGCAACTACCACCTTTGACACAAAGATAATCTGGGCCATTCCGTTTTCAACCACACGGGAATACTCTGGACAGGAATTCGTAGACATGATGAATCAAAAAACCGGCTGTGGCAAATAATGGCAGACGTTCTTGTCATAAAAAACGCAAGACTTGAAGGCCCCGGTACCATGGGCGATCTTTTCGAATCGGACGGGTTTAAGCTACAGACAATATTTGCAAAAAAAGAAAAAATCCCGCCACTTGATCACGAGGCAGTACTGATACTTGGGGCACCGGAGAGTGCAAACGATGATCTGCAGTACCTAAGGGATGAAATGGATCTTGTCCGAGACGCGGTCCAAAAAAACATCCCCGCGCTAGGAATTTGTCTTGGCTCGCAACTCATCGCAAAAGCATTTGGGGCAAGAGTCTACCGCGGGCCAAAAAAAGAGATCGGTTTTTACCACGACGTCGAGTCCGACCCAGCCTCGGGCTCACGCCTATTTGCAGGCATTGCAAACCCATTTACTGTTTTTCACTGGCACGGCGACACCTTTGATATTCCAGCAGGGGCAAAACGCCTTGCGCACTCTGCGATGTACAACCAGGCATTTCAGTACAAGAGCGCCGTTGGCATCCAGTTCCACCTGGAGGTAAACCGCGACATCGTAGTGTCGTGGCTTGACAATACGGACGAGGATCTCAACTTACCATACATTTCTCCGGGCAAGATACGAAATGAAATCGACGCCAACATAGAAACCGTCCAATCGAACATGAAAATTTTTTACAAAAACTTCAAGTCGGAATTCAACTTCTGACCAAAGTTAATATAATGTGCCATAGTGTGTCCGATCACATTATGAGTTCCGCGACAAAAAAAATTTTTGACGAAACCATAAAGACGGATCATAAGGTAATCACCGAAGAAGCTTCAAAATCAATCCTAAAGGCGTATGGCGTAAAGGTTCCTCCCTATGCACTTGTCAAGTCAGCAGACGAGGCAGTAAAGGCTGCAAAAAAGATAGGCTATCCGCTTGTTATGAAAATTGTATCGCCACAAATTCTGCACAAGACAGATGTCGGCGGCGTAAAGGTTGGCCTCGACAACGACAACGACGTTAGAAAGACCTTCAAGGACATGTACGGCCGCCTCTCAAAGAAAAAAGGCGTCCAGGTCAAGGGCGTTCTCTTGGAAAAAATGGTTCCAAAGGGAATCGAGATGATCGTAGGACTGCAGGTGGATCCGCAGTTCGGCCCAGTCATCATGGCAGGTCTTGGCGGAGTCATGACAGAGGTCTTCAAGGATGTCGCATGGAGAATGCTTCCAATCACAACATCGGATGCAAAATCAATGATTGATGAGCTAAAGTCATCAAAGCTCTTCAAGGGATTCAGGGGAAGCCCGCCTGTAGATCTCAACATGCTTGCAAAGGCACTAGTCCAAATCGGCAAAATAGGGGTGGACAACGCGCCGTACATAAACAGCATCGACTTTAACCCAATCGTAGTTTACCCAAAATCATACTATGTCGTTGACGCAAAGATAATCCTTGGCAGAGAGATAAACAAAAACGCCATTTCAAAGGCAAAGCCAGACGACTCGTTTATGGAAAAGTTCTTCACGCCAGAGTCCGTAGCGCTTGTTGGCGCGTCTGCGACCCCAGGCAAGATAGGCAACTCCGTTTTGGACAGCCTAGCAAAGCAGGACTACAAGGGCAAGGTCTATCCGATAAACCCAAAGGCAGACGAGATCCTCGGAGTAAAGTGCTATCCGTCAATTGAGGCAATCAACGACAAAGTGGATCTGGTAGTGGTTTGCGTCGACTTGTCCGTGACGCCGCCTATTCTTGAGAGTTGTGCAAAGAAAGGAATCCACAACGTCGTAATTGTTTCAGGTGGTGGAAAGGAGCTCGGCGGAGAAAGGGCAGACTATGAGGCCCAGATCAAGTCGCTTTCTGAAAAACACAAAATAAGAATTATCGGCCCAAACTGCATCGGAATGTTCAATGCCGCAAACAGGCTTGACTGCGCCTTCCAGGGACAGGCAAGGATGGTCCGGGCAAGGCTCGGAAACGTGGCGCTTCTCTCGCAGAGTGGAACTATGGGAATCAGTTTCCTGGAGACGGCAGACTCGTTTGGACTATCAAAGATGGTAAGCTATGGCAACAGATCAGACGTTGATGAGGCAGACATGATCTGGTATTTGGCAAGCGATCCTCAAACAAAGGTCATAGCTCTATATGTAGAGGGATTCGGGGACGGCCGAAAGTTCATCGAGACCGCAAAAAGAGTGATGAGGGAAAAGAAAAAGCCAGTAGTAATTTGGAAGAGCGGCAGAACCGAGGCAGGAGCAAAGCAGGCAGCGTCGCACACCGGCTCGCTTGGTGGTTCTAACGCAATAATCATGGGCGCGTTTAGGCAGGCAGGAATCATATCGGTCGACAGCTACCAGGAACTAGCTGCAGTTACAAAGGCGCTTGCGTGGCAGCCGCCAGCAAAGGG
The DNA here is from genome assembly GCA_049276655.1 of Candidatus Nitrosotenuis sp. Lineage (GTDB taxonomy): Archaea > Thermoproteota > Nitrososphaeria > Nitrososphaerales > Nitrosopumilaceae > Nitrosotenuis. Next base: position 74,987 of record JBASWV010000004.1, read on the forward strand.
CAACGGCGCAGCAATGTGCAGCAACGGAGCAGGCCCAATGATCGGCGGAATTGATCACTTTGAGAGACTCGGCCTTGAGCTTGCAAAGGTAGCGCCGCAGACGCTAAAGGAGCTAAAAGAACACTTTCCACCCACATATGTAATTGGAAAGGGAAACCCAGTTGACGTCACAGGTGGTGCAAACGCAGACGATTATCGTTTCACAATCCAAAAGTTCTACGACGACCCAAACGTGCACATCGTCATGCCGTGGTTTGTCTTCCAAGACGACCCGCTAGAAGAGACCATAATCCAGCATCTGGCAGAGTTCTCAAGACAACAGAAAAAACCGCTGCTTGTTGGGGGAAACGGAGGCCCCTACACGCAAAAGATTTCTGCCCTTATTGAGAAGGAAGGGGTGCCCGTCTATGACGACCTTCGAAACTGGGTAGCTGCTGCAGCCGCACTATATCAGTGGGGCAAGCACGCCTAGAGAACATTTATTTCAAAGATAAAAATCGGATCAGACATGGCATTAGTTACAACATCAAAATCAAACGGAATTGCTACTGTCAAGATCAACAGGCCAGACAAGCTAAACGCGATGAACATTGATGTCGCAAACGAGATCATCTCGATTTTCACGGAACTGGAAAAAGATGACGAAGTCAAGGTAATAATCCTGACCGGCGAGGGCGACAAGGCATTTTCTGCGGGTGCTGACATCGAATACATGTCAAAGATAACTGCAGACGAGTCAGTCGAATACGCAAAGCTTGGTCAGCTGTTGACCGCAACGGTAGAAAACGTCTCAAAGCCGACGATTGCGGCAGTCAACGGGTTTGCACTCGGCGGCGGGTGCGAGCTTGCAATGTCGTGCGACATAAGAATCGCCTCAGACACGGCAAAGCTCGGCCAGCCGGAGGTAACAATCGGCATCCCTCCAGGATGGGGCGGGACACAACGCCTCATGAGAATAGTCGGAATTGCAAAGGCAAAGGAGCTTGTCTACACTGGCAAGATGATAAAGGCAGACGAGGCAAAGGAGATAGGACTGGTCAACCAGGTAGTTCCACTAGCTTCGCTTGCAGATGAGGCTACAAAGATGGCGCAGCAGATAGCTGCAAACTCGGTATCTGGCGTCAAAATGTCCAAAATAGCAATCAATAAGGGACGAAACGCAGATCTGGACACCGGCCTTGGCGTGGAGCTTCTGGCGTGGAGGAACTGTTTTACAGATCCGGACAGAGAGCAACGCATGACTGCGTTTGTAAACAAGTCCAAAAAGTAGCTATACCTAATTTTCTTTTTCTCACTAGGAAGCGGGTGAAAACCTTATTATAATTTGGAACAACATGCTGAGTCATGGCAACCGAACAATCACAGAAATTAATCACGGTAACGCAAAAAGCGGCTGAAAAGATAATCGAGTTCATGAAGGAAGAGGCAGAAAAGCCGGAATACCTTCGCGTCTACGTTCAGGGCGGCGGATGCTCAGGCCTTTCATATGGCATGGGATTTGAGGCAAAGCCAGAAGAAGACGATCTGGTTATCGAAGAACAAGGAGTAAAACTACTTGTCGACAGCTACTCACAGGAACACCTCAAGGGTGCAACCGTTGACTATATCGAGTCGCTGATGGGATCTGGGTTTAAGATCAACAACCCAAACGTAACCAAGTCCTGCTCGTGCGGACACTCGTTTAGCACCGAATAAAATACCAATTTTTATCATTTTTAGATCCAAGGCTAGCCGCAGCCATGCTAGGATCAGACGCAGATTTTGCTAAGCACTTATATCCGCGTTTGAGAAATATAATCTAGTGAAATTTAGGAGGAATATTTTCAATTGCCACAATCAGGAATTGTCAAATATCACGTTAAGCTATCCTTTGAAGTTGACGGGCTGGTTGAGAGAGCAGACATAATAGGCGCAATTTTTGGGCAAACAGAAGGACTTCTGGGCCCAGAAATGAACCTAAATGAGCTCCAACGAGTCTCCAAAGTCGGAAGAATAGAGGTAACGTCGACCAACACTACAAACACCACAAAAGGTGAAGCACTAATTCCTATGAGTACAGACATAGATACCTGTTCGCTAATAGCGGCAGCAATTGAAAGCATCGACAAGGTAGGTCCGTTTGACTGCAAGTTCAAGCTCAACGCCATCGATGATGTTCGAGCAACCAAAAAAGAGGACATCATGAAGCGCGCAAAAGAGATCAAGCAGCAGTGGGCCACAAAGACAATATCAGAAGGCGAAACCATGCTAAAAGACATCCACGAGGGAACATCCGTCTCAGGCAAGCTTGCCACATATGGGCGCGCAAAGCTACCATGTGGAGCCGGAGTTTTCGACGCGCCATGGATAATTCTAGTTGAGGGAAGAGCAGATGTAATCAACCTCCTTCGCGCAGGAATCGACAACGCACTTGCAATTGATGGCGCACGAATCGACGAGTCAATCAAAGACTTGTGCGACACAAAGGACAAGGTTGTTGCATTTTTGGACGGCGACAGGGCTGGAGGATTCATCCTCAAAGAGCTCAAAAGCATGGTAGACATCGACGTGATTCACCGAGCGCCGGAAGGCGTTGAGGTAGAAGAGCTCACGCCACAACAGATCACGGACATACTTCGAGACACAATCGAGGAGATGAAAAATCCAAAACCAAAGCCAACGCTTTCTGATCCAAACGACAAGCCAATGGCAGAACTTGCAGAAAAGACGTATTCGCAAATCAACGAAACGCTCGAAGCTGTAGGCCTCGACTCGAACAGAAACGAGATCTTCAAGGTCCCGATATCAGAGCTTGTCTCAAAACTTTCGGTGCAGTCAGGAATAAAGTATCTAGTACTAGACGGAATAGTGACCCAGAGACTGGTAGATGGCGCAAAGCAGGCAGGCATTGAGTGTGTCATAGGGCACAGAATTGCCAACCTCACAAACAAAGACGGAATCGCGCTCAAAACATTTACCGAACTTGGGGTAGCATAAAATACTCTTTTTTTCTTTTTTATTTTGTATATGACTGAGCTAAAGATCCAGCATCTGGTTACACTGACCGAACTTTTGTCAAGGGGTGCAAAAAACAACTTTGTCCCCATAACGACGTCTACTCTTGGAAAAAACATCCACAGGTCCCAGCAGGCAGCGTCAAAGCACCTCTTGGAGCTGGAGCAGGACGGCTTTATCCAGAGAATAATGAGTGGAAGAAGGATCTCAGTCAAGCTCACCCAAAAGGGATATGACCAGATTGCCGAAATGTACAACTTGTTGCAAAAAAGCCTCGAGTCTGTTCCATCTGCAATAGAGCTGAGCGGAACGCTGGTATCCGGCATGGGCGAGGGCGCCTACTACATGTCGCTAAAGGGATACACTAAACAATTCAACACAAAGATCGGCTACGTCCCGTTTCCGGGAACCCTCAACGTAAAGCTGGACAAAAAAGAGCAAGTCGAGGCCCTGCGGCAGCTGAATGGTTTTGAGGGAACTAAAATAGACGGCTTTTCCGACGGCAAGAGGACGTATGGATGGGTCAAGTGCTACCACTGCACACTAAACGGCAAGATAGACTGCGAGCTGATTTTGCTAGAGCGCACCCACCACGACAACTCGATAGTCGAGCTCATCTCAGAGACAGACATCCGCAAAAAGATAGGCCTCAAAAACGGCTCAAAGGTAACGATCAGAATACCACTATGAAAAAATCTATGTGATGATCACTTTTTATTATCTTACAGTCCGTGAAGCGCTTCGCCATACTCTTTTTCTATTTTCGAGCTGGAAAACTCTGGAATTGGTGACTGGAGTCTTGCAACGCGCACGTCCAGGTTAAGGTTCTTGCATCCGTCTGTGATGAATTTTTCCTGGTGCACCTGATCATAGCCTAGTGCTATTATGTCTGGCTTGACGAGCTCAACTGTCCTAAAGATGTCGCTTTCGCTGCCGACAAGACACAAATCCACCATCGAAAGCGATGCGATAAGCTCCTGTCTTTGTTTTTCCGCATGGAGCGGTCTTCTTTTTTTCATCTTTACTGCGGTATTTGCAGTGGCAATGACTACTACTAGGACATCGCCTAGCGCCTTTGCTGCATTTAGTGTATAGATGTGACCCGGATGTATAATGTCAAAGACCCCCCCTGCCAGCACCACGTGCAGTGTGCTTCGGCCAAATTCCGTGAGGGCATAATCACTTGTGAGCAGATCGTTCTTTGCCAAGCCATCCATTCTCTCTCTGATATAGCTCTCAGACAGCTGCAGCTTTTTGATGCAGGCCTGCACCGGATCTTCTTTTGATATGGAGCAGACGTATGCCACCCCTAGAATTTTTTTGTCGATTACGTCCAAGCAAGAATCACTATACAGTCATTGTTTTTATTGTATCCTATGAATTTAGCTCCGGCTCTATCCCCTTTGCTATTCGTAGTGCGTCCACCAGGCCGTCTGCATACCCGATTGAGAGTATTGCAAGCTCGTCTTTTCCTTGCTCAAAGAATTTTTCTGCGTCCCTCACATATAGCTCGGCGTTTTCAAGAACGCTTGCAAATTCTTTTCTGCCCTCATAGTGTGGCGCAATCTGCTCCAGGGCGCGCCTCACCATAGGTATGTATTTTTTCATCATTTGGGCCGAGATCCTCTCCACTTTTGATGCGTTGTCAGATGGCTCATCGATACATTTTGCCAGAGCCCTTAGTGCGTCAGATTCGGTAAAGTGCAACGTGCCCGGGATGACTATCGAGTGCGGTGGCACGCCAAAATCCACCCCCAAAAGGCTCCCGAGGTTTCCTGCCACGATTTTTTGCGATTCCAGGCCAATTCTGGATGCGACCACGACAAAGGTAGACTCGGAGAGCACCTTTCTTGCCTGCTCTTTTTCGGTCGCCACAAGGCTTGTCAGCGCGTCTTTTGGATCCAGAAAAAAGTTCTTGTCTTGGTTGTACTCGAGCAGAACCACCGTGTGGTTTCCTGCCCGCATGTTTTCATAAATTGTATAGTATGCAGTGGTTGGTTGAATCGAGCTCATTATTGTCACGGTTTTTCCCGACTTGTAGTAGTGCAGGCCGCACTCGCCAATCAGCGAAGTCGTTATGGATGAGGCGTGAATTGTAGACGTTTGGATTTTTTCTGCAATTGCCCTTGTCCTAAGCTCAATGTGTGTAGTTGCGATGTATGGGTCACCGAGTGAGAGCAGCGCGACGTTTTTTGATTTGGCGCTTTCCAGTATTTCTTTTCCGTCCTCGACTAGCCACCTTGGCGCAAGCTTGAACTGGCCTTTGACAAGACTCTGTATTTTTTCCGTGTCTTGGGCAGACATTGGGCTTGTAAACTGCTCAAGGTACACCACGTCGGCATTTTTGATTGTGTCTTGGGTCTTTGGAGAAAGCGAATCAGGCCCGCTTATGCCGAGGCCTACAAACCAGAGCATTATCTATCTTTTTTAGAGTCGTGCAGTCGTTTTAGATGCTGTAAAGTATTCCTGATCACTTCTATTCCCCTGAGGTATTCGCCCATTGAGACCCGCTCGTCAATCGTGTGTGATGCGTGCGGGTCGCCAGGCCCATACGTGACTACAGGGATGTTCCAAAGCGTTCCGATTATGTTCATGTCGCCGGTTCCGGTCTTTCGGATAAGGGCAGGCCTTTTGCGCTCCACATCCATCACCCCAAGCGTAAACGCCCTGATGAGTGGCGAGTCCAGTGGGGCCTCAAACGGCTCCGTCTCGTCTATTACCGAATACAACGCTTCGACCCCCTGCTTTCTTGCAATTTCCGTTACCTTTGAGGCGATTTTTTCTCCAACCGTCTTGCAGTTGAGGTTGACAGGAATCCTGATGTCCATTATCGTGTTGCACTCCTTTGGAGTAACGTTGTGGCTGTCCCCGCCCTTTACCTCGGTGATTGTGGCAGTCAGAAGCATTCCCTTTGACTTTCCCTCCTGGTTTTCCTCAAGGAATTTTTTCAGCTCCGATGTAAAGCGCATGGACTCTTCGATTGCGTTTTTTGCAAGCCACGGCGCCGAGGCGTGTGCGGAATCACCGACATTTACTTTGAGGTTTATCGCTATTCTTCCCTTGTATGCTATTGTGACGTTTGTAACGCCGCTTGGCTCGCCAAAGATCGCATAATCGATGTCGAGCTTTTGCTTTGCCAAGTTTTTGATGCCAGTTGCGTTTCCTTCTTCGTCCACTGCGCCAACGAAGATTATTGTCCCGTTGTTTTTTTGGATTGTCGATGCAGCGAGGAGCATTGCCATCAGCGGGGCCTTTGCGTCCGACGCACCTCTGCCGTATAGAAAGTCACCTTCCTTTCTGACCTTTATCTTGCCAGGTACTGTATCCATATGGCCGCACAGCAAGACGCGCGGCGAGCCCGAGCCAATTATGGCGATTATGTTTCCCACCTCATCGATTCGTATGTTTTCAAACCCAAGGTCATCGCATTTGTCTGCCAGAAATTCCGCCAACGGTTTTTCTGCAAGCGACGGAGTGTACAGCCTTAGTGCCTTTTCCAGCATTTTGATTGAGAACCTCGGCGTTATTGTAAATGACGAGTCCATTTTATTTTCCTGCATTAACTGCGTATTCTAAAATCTTTGCTGCAATGTCTACGCCCGTTACGCGTGCGACGTTTCGGTATTCCGTTGTGTTGTTTATCTCATGCACCACAAGACCCCGGTCATTGCTTTCCATGAGGTCCACTCCGACTATTTGGCCCTTTACTGTGTTTTTTGCCCTTATGCACATGTCTTCCAGATCCTTTGTCACCTTGCAGACCTCGGCAGTTCCTCCTAGGTGGGTGTTTGTCTTCCAGTTTTTTTCCGTCGAGTTTCGATAGATGGCTCCCGCTACCGAGTCTCCAATTACTATTGCCCTAATGTCGCGCGGAGGTCTTTGGACGAACTCCTCAAGATAGTGCACTTGGTAGATTGGGTACATTTTTTCCCTTTCCTCGATTATCCCCTCTGCTGATTCTTTGTTGTTTAGCTTTGAAACCATCCTGCCCCAGCTTCCAACTGTCGGCTTGATGACCCTCGGATAGCCTAGGCTGTCAAGTGCTGCAAGTGCAGATTCTTTTGAGAACGCGACAGTTACATATGGCGTAGCAATTCCCGCATTGCGCAAAAGCATGTGTGTGAATAGCTTGTTTCCTGCATATACTCCGCAGTAAAGTGAATTGATTACATTTGCTCCCATTCCTTCAAGTGCTGCAGTGGAGTGCAGGTTTCTGTAGTAGCTGACGCATCGCTGCAGCACAGTAGAGTACTCATTTTTTTTGTCAATGTCTAGGATCAGGTTCTTACAATCTACCATTTGGAGATCAATGCCCTTTTTTGTTGCGGCTTCGGTGAGGGCTTTTTCTTCTGGTCGGATAGTGTCGTAGAGAACCGTTATTTTGGAGCTCACTGGCCCCAGTCCTCTCCAACGCTTTGGGCTGGTTTTAGCCCAAAGCCGCCGGAAGATTTTGTTATCTCAAAACTTGCGCCGCAGTCAGGGCAAGTCACAATCTCGCCGTCAACGGCATCTTTTGGAACTGAAATATCTGAGTCACATTCAGCGCATTTTGTCATGGTTATTCTTTAGAGTCTTTGGAGTCATTAATTATCTTTCTTTCAAGCTTGCCGTCGAGCGGAATCTCAAGGAGGTCTCCCATCCTGAGGTTTTTAAGCCCGTGTGCTACTGCCTTTGCCTGTTCGTCGTTTTTGTCCAGGCCCAAAATCGACATCAGATATGCAGAGCCGGTCTTTCCCGCAAGCTCGCCAAACACTATTCTGCGCCTGTTTCCGACCACGCGTGGTGGGATTGGCTCATACGCTGCAGGGTTTCTAAGTATGGCTGCCAGGTGTGTGCCTGCCTTGTGCTTGTATGCAGTAGGCCCCACTATTGGCTTTGAGTCATACGGTTCGATTCCCGTGTATTCCTCAATTAGCCTTGAGAGATCAGTCAGCATGTCCAGTCTGAAATCGTTTGGAGATCTGTACAGATACGTCATTGCGACTGCCACCTCGGCAAGCGACGGGATTCCAGTTCGCTCGCCAATTCCGTCAATTGTTGTGTGGATTTGTTCTGCGCCCGCATCGATTCCTGCAAATGCGTTTGCGACTGCAAGGCCCATGTCGTTGTGGCAGTGGACGTCAAGTGGTGTCTTTATCTTGTCGTGAACCATCTTTACAAAATTGTACATTCCACGGGGCCGCATTATGCCAACGGTGTCTGGGAGGCTTATCCTGTCGACTCCAGCCTCTTCGATTGCCTTGCAGACCTTGAGCAGGAACTCCGGGTCTGCCCTGCTGCCGTCCTCCACAGTAAACCTCATCTTTAGGCCGTGCGATTTTGCATACTCGACCGTTTCAACTGCGCGCCTTAGCGCCTCTTCTCGTGTGATTCGTAGTTTGTCCTTTAGGTGAATGTCGGAAATCCCAAGATATGTGGCGGCCCATTTTGGGTCGCACTTGAGGGCCACGTCCACGTCGGTTTTTAGCGCCCGAACGTGTGCGACAATGTCTGCCTTTAGGCCCTGCTTTATGATAGTCTTTGTCGCCTCGAAATGATCTTCGGATACAACCGGCGATATCTCGATTTGATCAACGCCGAAATAATCAAGCATCCAGGCAATCTGGATTCTCTGCTTGTTGGTAAAGGTCACACCCGGGTGCTGCTCTCCTTCTCGTAGCGTGCTGTCAAGTACACGTATTCGTTTTGGCTTTTTGTCGTACTCGTTGTACAGGTGCGCGTAATAGTTTGGATCGTTCATTTGCAGAGTTGTTAGGCACTTGCACCTGTTATAAACATATTCGTACTAAAAACGGCTGAAATCAGCGTAAAGTGATACCAACTTAGGCTCAAAACAAAAGTTTCGATCCGAATTTCGCCTTAGGTCACGTCGCGCAAAATTATTACCGTGTTGGTGTCAGAGACGCCGGGGATTTTGCGAAGCGAGTCTATTGCGCCGTTTATCTCAGTTATGTTTGGCGCCGAGATTATCACTGCGATATCGTACTGCCCGGTTATTTCGTAAACTGTCTTTACTCCCTCCAGCTTTGTGAGCCTGGCAGAGACCTTTGAGGTGTCTATTGAGGATTCTACTGATATCAGAACGATCGCCTTTGTCGCGTTTTGCTCGCCTATTTCTATTGTGAATTTTTTGATGACGCCGCCGTCAAGCAGGTTTTTTACGCGTCGCCTTACCGCAGACTCGGAAAGCTTTAGCTTTTTTCCAATGTCCACAAAGGACTCGCGCGAGTCATCCTTTAGGAACTTTAGTATCTCATCATCGATTTTATCCTTGTACATTTTTTCTCCTCTCCGCTTCCCTAGCAAATAACCTGTCCAGTACCTCTAATACTTTGTTGATCTCGTCCTGTGTTATGACAAGGGGCGGCAGCAGTCGGAGTATGTTTCTGCCAGAGTATAGCAGCAATACTCCCTCCTTTATCGCATCAAGGAGTATGTCCTTTACTTCGAACTTCATCTCGATTCCTATCATGAGGCCCTTGCCCCTCACCTCGCGAACTACGCTGTGTTTTTGCCTGAGTTTTTCAAGTCCATCCATGAATATCTTGCCGACCTTGACAGCATTGTCAATTAGGCCGTCCTGTGTCAGCGCCTGAAGTGTAGCAGTTCCGGCTGCACACGAAAGTGGATTTCCACCAAATGTGGACGAGTGTTCGCCCTTGCTTATTGAGGCCAATATGTCAGGCCTGGTAAGCGTGGCGCTCATCGGCACGCCGCCTGCAATTCCCTTTGCAAGGCACATGATATCTGGTGCAGTGTCCCAGTGTTGGCATGCCCACATCTTTCCTGTCCTTCCTAGCCCCGCTTGGATTTCGTCAAAGATTAGCAGAATTCCGTTTTCGTCGCAGATCTTGCGCACCGCCTGCAAAAACCCGTCAGGGGCCACCACTATTCCACTCTCCCCCTGGATCGGCTCCAGTATTACAAACGCCGTGTCTTTGTTTATTTTTGATCGTAGTGCCTCGATATCCCCAAACGGCGCAAAGTCAACCTTTTCAACAAGCGGCAAAAACGACTTTCTGTATTTCGGGTTGAATGTAATGGATAGTGCGCCAAGTGATTTTCCGTGGTATGACCCATTCATGGCAATCATTCCCGGCTTGCCTGTGAACTTTCTTGCGAACTTGATTGCCGCCTCTACTGCCTCTGCTCCGCTATTCCCAAGGTGCACTTGTGTGAGCCCCTTTGGTGCCACCTTGATTAGGTTCTCTAGGAACTCTTCCCGTGTTTTGTTGTATAGTGAGGTGTGGACCGTGATTATTTTGTCGAGCTGTGTCTTTAGCGCGGCTACGACCCTCGGGTTTCTGTGCCCCACGAGTGCCACCCCGTACCCCCCCATGCAATCTATGTATTCTTTGTTGTTAATGTCCCAGACTTTGGCCCCAAGTCCTTTTTCCACAGTTACTGGGAATTTCTGATGGTGGCTGCCCAAAAAGTCGTCTTCAGTCATTTTGTGATTACCGTGCATTTTGTGTGAGAGATTGCCGAGGATATAGGATTTTCTCGCTGGCCGTTTCCGATTAGTGCCTCCTTTACCCCCATGTCCAGGGCCTCGGTTGCGGCAAGGATCTTTTTTTCCATCCCAAAGCCGACCTTTGGCCTTATCTCCTTTGCTTCGGCGTTTGTCAGCTTTTCGACCAGCTTGTCATCCATGAGCAGCCCGTCGACGTTTGTCAGAAACAGGATTTTGTCGCTTTGTATGGCGCCTGCGACGTTTGCTGCAGCCCTGTCACCATCGATGTTCAAGAATTCAAACTCCTTGCTTACGGCAATTGGCGATATCACCGGCGTATACCCCTGGGCCAAAAGCAGTTTTAGGAGTCCAGAGTTGACCTTGCTTACCTTTCCAGTATAGCCGCCGTCGATTACCTGTTTTCTGCCCTTTTCGTTTATTATCACGAGTTTTTCCTTTCTATCTGCCTGGAAGATCTGGCCGTCGACTCCGCTGAGGCCTACAGCATTGATGCCGTTTTTTTGCAGCATTTGTACAATTGACTTGTTTATTTTACCAGACATTACCATTGTGAAAATTTCCGCAGTCTCCTTGTCGGTGTATCTTGATTTTATTCCACCCGGGGAGACTACGAATTTTGGCTCCTTGCCCAGCAGCTCGCAAGTCTTTGTCACTTCCTTTCCTCCGCCGTGGACTAGGATCACTCCTTCCTGGTCTGCCACTTTTTTTATGTCGGAAATCGTCGAGGGGTGAAGGTTTTCCACTACGCTCCCCCCTATTTTGATCGTGATCATTTTTTCAAACTGGGGTCAGTGGTGCGTACCTGAGCCCATCCATTTCGTCAAATCCGGCCATGATGTTCATATTTTGGATGGCAGAGCCGGCAGCGCCCTTCATCAGGTTGTCTGAGGCAGACAGTGCGATAACTCGGTGGTTGTCCTCGTCTATATCAAACCCAATGTCGCAAAAGTTCGAGCCCACTACGAACTTTGGATCTGGGAACTTGTAAAGGCCCTTCTTGTCTCGGATTAATCTTATGAATCTCTCGTTTTTGTACATCTCGCGATAAACCTTCCAGAGCTCCAGCTCCGTCATGTCCTTTAGGAGGAATGTGTGGTTTGTGCACAGGATTCCCCTGACAATGTCCACTGCGTGCGGACTCATCGATACCTTGATTGGCCTTCCTGCGATTTCCGAGAGTTCTTGTTCGATTTCGCCTGTGTGCCTGTGCTTTGCCGGCTTGTAGGGCCTAATTACACCTGAACGCATCGCGTGGTGTGTTCCTGCAACGCTTCCCGCGCCCGCACCAGACGAGCCGATCTTCGAATCAACGACTATGTGCTCAGTATCAATCAGGTTATTTTTTATGAGTGGTGCAAGCGCAAGAATCGATGTCACCGCCATGCACCCAGGGCACGACACCAGCTGGGCGTTTTTTATCTGCTCGCGGTGCAGTTCTGGAATGCCAAAGATAGATTTTTTCAAATAGTCAGGGTGTGGGTGCTCCCAGCCGTACCACTTGGTGTATCCGTCTTGGTTGTGCAAGCGATAGTCTGCGGAAAGATCAACTACCTTGAGGCCCCTGTCATACAGCGACTTTACTATTTCGGTTGCGGTTCCGTGTGGAACTGCTGTAAACACAAGATCGCACTTGTCTGACATTTTATCATAATCAAGCTCCGAGAATGTGAGCTCTGTAAATCCCTTGAGTGCGGGTTGGACTCGGTGGAGGTATTCTCCGACATACTGTCTTGATGTCACCATGGCAATCTCGGTTTTTGGGTGAGTCACCAAAAGGCGCAGCATTTCACCGCCTACATATCCAGACGCGCCAACTACTCCTACTCGTAACATGTCCCTACCACAAAGGTAGTGTAATTTAATATATTCTGAATCAAAAAAAAATTTATTCAATTTCATATAGTAGTATTCCATGGCAAGATCCAGTGTGGAAAATCTCAAAAAAGAAAAAGCTGACTACAACCGCAGCCGCTACAACAAGGATCCAGAATTCAAAAACAGGGCAAAGGCGTCGTATCGGAGATGGTATACAAAAAACAAAAAGTCAATAATTGAAAGGGTTCTAAAGAATCGCCAAAAAAACCATGCCAAGTATCTTGCGTATCAAAAAGAACACTACCAGTATCTCAAGTACCGCAAAAAATATGCCGCAAGGAGCAGCTAGTCACACCAGATGATCAGAAGTGTTGGTTTTGATCTATTTTCGTATTTGAGTCAGTGCAAACGATATCATTTCTTGCGGAATGTTCTTTTTTGCTACCCTCGCCAGCCCCTTGAACTCTACGGTGTTGTTTATTTCATGTACCAGCAGCCCGCGCTTTTTGTCCTCCATGAGATCTATTCCCAAGATACCACCACCAACTGCTTTTGATGCCCTAAGGCAAATGTCCTCAAGTTCCTTTGTTATCTCGCACAGCTCGGGATCCCCTCCAAGTGCGATGTTTGTCTTAAAATCGCCCTGCGACTTGCGATACATTGCGGCAATTACCTGGTTGCCTGCGGTGATTGCACGGATGTCCCGCGGGGGCCTGTCGACCATTTCCTGCAAATAATAAATTCGGTCGTGCGAGCCGTCCTCGATTTCGCGCATCTCAATTATTGCCTCGGCTGTGTCCTGGTCACGTAGCGGCAGGATGCCCCTGCCCCAGCTGCCAATGACCGGCTTTATTACAATAGGATAGCCGACTTTGTTTATGAGGCTCATTGCCTCCTCCGATGAAAACGCAAAGTATGTCTTTGGCGTAGGGACTCCTTCCTTTTTTAGTAAAAGCGATGTCACCATTTTGTTGCCGCACTTGTCTGCCACGTCATGCGTGTTTATCACGGGGACCCCTAGGAACTCTAGGCACGCAGTAAAGTGCAGTCCACGGAAATAGCTGACGCATCTTTCCAAGACGACATCGCCAAAGTCGATGTCGCCCCTTTTGCTTTCGGTGCTCAGCTGGGTTGTTTTTGCGTCCAGCATTATGGTGTCGTGACCCATCTCGGATGCCTCGTCCTGAAGCATCTTTTCTTCTAGTCGGAGTCTGTCAAAGACGATACAGACTTTGGACAATTATTCTCCCCAGTCTTCGCCAACGCTTTCTGCGGGTTTTAGCTCCAGATTTGCTCCGCTTTTCTTTGATATCTCAAAGTCTGCGCCGCATTCTGGGCACGAGACTATCTCGCCCACAGCCGCATCGTCTGGTACATTTATTGACGCATCACATTCTAAACAATTCATTACGATCCTTCTCACCTCTTGTTTAGTAATTTATTAGCTTCTGTCGTCTGCAATCCCCACAGCTCAACAAAGCCAGTTGCTTTTCTCTGATCAAACGCAGAGCCTTTTCCATAGGTCGCAATGTCGTGGCTATACAGCGAATGTTTGGATTTTCGCCCAACCACCCTAAGGCCGCCCTTGTAGAGCTTTAGCTTGACGGTTCCTGTCACGGTTTTTTGGGATTGGTCAATGAATTTATCCAAATCTGCCTTTAGCGGATCCTGCCACAGTCCAGAGTACGCAAGCCACGCCCACTCCTGATCCACGAGTGACTTGAACTTGTTTTCGTGTTTTGTGTGGATCATCTTTTCCAGATCAGAGTGCGCCTCTATGATGCATAGCGCCGCCGGAGTCTCGTAGACTTCGCGCGACTTGATTCCGACGACCCGGTCTTCGATGTGGTCTACTATTCCGACTCCGCAAGAGCCTGCCACCTTGTTTGCGTATTCGATTAGTTTTACTGGGCCCATTTTCTTTTTGTCTACCGCCACTGGGATTCCGTTTGCAAACTCGATCTCCATGTATCGCGGCTTGTCTGGGAGGTCCTTTGTCTTTACCCAGATAAACGCGTCCTGCGGTGGCTCACTGTAGGGATCTTCGAGGTTTCCCCCCTCGATTGCGCGACCCCAGAGGTTTTGATCAATTGAGAACTTTTTTGATACGCTATCTATTGGAATTCCGTGCGCTTTTGCAAATTCTAGCTCCGTTGCCCTATCAAGATTCAGATCGCGAATTGGTGCAATTATTGGGAGATCAGAGCCGGAGCTGAACGTGACGTCAAATCGCACCTGATCATTTCCCTTTCCGGTGCAGCCGTGCGCCAGTGCGTCGACTTTTTCCTTTTTTGCCACATCAAGTACTTTTTGTGCGATGAGAGGCCTGGCAAGCGATGTCGCAAGACAGTATTTTTTTTGGTACAGCGCGTTTGCCTTTATTGCCGGATGGATGAATTTTGTGACAAATTCCTCCTTTGCGTCGATGTTGTAGTGTCGCAAGACGCCAAGCCTTTTTGCCTTGGCGGCGATTTTGCGCGGGTCGCTTCCCTCACCCACATCTACTGTCACAGTGATTACGTCCATGTCGTGGTTTTCTTGCAGATACTTTACCACAACCGAGGTATCAAGTCCGCCAGAAAAAGCAAGCACTGCCTTTTGTTTCATTAGAGCTTTTGCATCAAAACAATTTGCATTTATCTTTTGTGTTGATCTGGTTTTGGTTGTCGGATTTTGCGGCGCAGAATTTTCATTCCAAAATTTTGGAAAAACTTACGGCGCAGTTTTCCAAATAGCTTCAGCTAAAATCCGATCACTATTTAACCGAAGTTTCATAACGCTGTTTTATGAAAATTCTTGTTCTGGCAGGCATCGCAGCAGCCGCAATAATACTTGCAGTGGTTGCATCTGCCAGCATGGGTAGCGAGTCGTCCCAAGACAGGATCCGCGTGGCGTTTTTTGCAAACATCGCACACGCAGTTCCAATAGTAGGCATCGAAAACGGCGAGTTTGCAAGAGAGCTTGACAATATCCCAATAGAGGCAAAGATCGTAGACAGCGGCCCGCAGGCAATCGAGGCGCTCTTTGCCGGCTCGGCCGACATTGCGTATGTCGGTCCCGCGCCGTTTGTCAACGGGTATATCAAGTCTGGGGGAGCCGATCTGAGGATTCTTGCCGGAGCCGGGGCCAACGGGGCAAGCTTTGTCATACAAAAAAACTCTGAAATAGCATCGGCTGCAGACCTAGCAGGAAAGAAAATTGCCGCGCCGTTTGTCGGAAATACCCAAGACGTCTCGCTGCGCTACTATCTTTCTGAGAACAACCTCAAACCAGCAGAAAAAGGCGGAAACGTAATAATTTACAACATTGCAAACTCTGAAATCTTTACGCTTTTTGCAAAGGGCGACATCGATGCGGCCTGGGTGCCGGAGCCAACTGCAACAATTCTAGTCGAGCAGCTTGGCGGCAAGCGTTTATTCAAAGAAGAAGAGATTTGGCCAACCAAAGAGTTTTCGTCCGTTTTGTTAATTGGTAGAACCGACTTTGTTGAAAAACACCCAGAGTGGATAAAAAAGTGGTTGGCCGCACACAAAAACACCATAACTTGGATTAACGAAAACCCAGAAGAGACCGAGGCGGTCTTTATCGATTTTTACAGCAAACACACGGGCAAAAAACTAGACAAAAACATAGTGCATGGCGCATTTTCCAACATCATAATCACACAAGATCCAGTTCCAGAGTCCATACGTATTTTTGCAGAGCGTGCGTACTCGCTTGGGTACCTTGGGCGCTCTGGCTACAACCTAGATGACATGTTTTATTCCGACGGCAGCACGCAGGAGATCACACATTGGCAAAGCTAGAAGCAAAAAACATTGTCAAGTATTTTGATCACGACGGCCAGAGACTAAAGGCGCTGGGAGGAATCAACCTGACCGTAGAGGCCGGAGACTTTGTGTGCCTTGTCGGGCCCTCCGGCTGCGGCAAGTCCACATTTTTGAGAATTGCCGCAGGCCTCCAAAAGCCAGAAGGTGGTGAGATACTCCTGGACAACAGGCCGATAACTCGCACAGGGCCCGACAGAATACTGGTTTTCCAAGAGGGTGCGCTCTTTCCGTGGCTTCGCGTACGTGACAACGTCGAGTTCGGCCTAAAGATTGCCGGAATCCCCGAGGCGGAGCGACATGAGATCTCGAGCAGATATCTAGATATGATGCAGCTTACAAAGTTTGCAAACTCGTACACCTATCAGCTCTCCACAGGTATGAAGCAGCGAGTCGCAATCGCAAGGGCGCTTGTCATGGATCCCGAGGTATTACTGATGGACGAGCCGTTTGCGTCACTTGATGCGCAGACCCGCGACTTGCTTCTTGTCGAAATGCAGATGATCTGGCAGAAGACCAAAAAGACAATCGTGTTTGTAACGCACAGCATCTCAGAGGCGGCCATTCTTGGCAATAAGGTTGCAGTCTTTACCCACAGGCCGTCAATGGTTAAGAAAGTTGTGCAGATAGACTACAAAAGGCCGAGGCTTGCAGAGGACGAGGGCCTGATGAAATACCAGCACGAGATTTTGGCCGAGTTGCGGCCCGAGGTGAGATCAAAGGAGGCAGAAGAGTCTTGAGGGCAGAGGTCACGGCAAAAAAGATCGCGTTTTACGTAGGAATTGTTTTGGTGTGGCAGGCGTTTGATGCGGCAAATATCTGGGATAACAATGTCTTTCCATCGCCATATGAGGTGGCAGAAGACCTGGCGTACGGGGCAGCAGATGGAACCCTCTGGTACGGCATCGGAACAAGCCTCTGGCGACTCGTTGTGGGACTCCTCATCGCAATAGGAGGCGGAATCGTTCTTGGAATATTCATGGCGCGCGTCGAAACCGTGAACCAGACAATCGGCTCGATCATACTTGGGCTGCAATCGATTCCGTCCGTTGCATGGGCGCCACTTGCAATAGTTTGGTTTGGCCTTACCGATGCAGGGATAATCTTTGTCACAGTCGCGGGCGCGATATTTGCCGTTACAATCAACACATACACAGGTGTTAAGAACATCAACCCAGACTTTATTGCGGCTGCCCAAAACATGGGCGCAAAGGGAGATCAACTGATAACAAAGGTCCTAATCCCTGCCGCATTCCCATACATGATATCTGGATTCAAGCAGGGCTGGGCGTTTGCGTGGCGCGGAGTGATTGGAGCTGAGCTCTTGTTTTCGTTTTTGGGCCTGGGCTTTTTGCTAAATGTCGGCCGCCAGCTAAACGACGTCTCCCAGGTAATAGCCATGATGCTAGTCATAATGATAATTGGGGTTGTGATTGACGGCCTTGTCTTTAAGAGACTTGAGGACAAGGTCATGTCAAGATGGGGCCTCAGATAGCACCTAGACGTTTTGGATTTTTGATTTTACCTTTTGGATGACATCGTCTGGGATTGAAGAAATATTGTGGTCCTTTTTTGCGTGCTCTGCTATTTTTTTGAACAGTTCTTGCTCGTTGGCCCCAGTTGCAGACCAGCCGCAGCCGGCCATGACGTCACCGCATGAAAACTTTTTTGCCATGGTACAATACCAGCAGGCAAGAATTTAACATTATTTATGTATCTTGAGCGACACTAGGAACGCCACGGTACAGATCCCGACTGCAAAATACATCACGGAGATATTGCCGTAGTACAGCGATATTGTTCCTGCAACAACTGGGCCTATTACGTTTGCAATGGATATAGTGGAGTTGAAGATTCCAGTAGACGTTGATTTTGGGTTGTTTTCCATGAGGTGGACGCTTCCCCCAATGTACAAAAATGCCCAGGTCACACCCACTAGTGCCATGGACGGGATTGCCATCCACCAGCTGGTCATGAGCGCCATCCCCACAAAAACAAACACCGTCAGGCCTATTCCGATCTTGAACTTGGTGATGTTTTTTGTGGTGATTTTGCTCCCCATCAAGCTCATCAGAATAAACGCGGATGCGGTGTTTGCCACATAGACCATCGACACTTCGTACAGTTTTGCGCCGAGTGCTTCTGTCAGGACAAGCGGCAGAATCGTCCACACGGCAGTTGCGCCAATGTGTCGGAGCAAAAGCGACAAGAAGAGGTGCTTGTTTTTTGCGATGACCTTTTTTGTTGCACCAGATTCCAGCTCCCTCGGCATGGTATAATTAGGAAGTCGTGTGGAAAACGCAAGGCCTGCCAAAAACAATCCGGCGCTGATAAGAAAGATCGTTTTTTCGTTGTTTGCGATTCCTGCGGCTACTATCCCTGCGAGCCAGCCAAGCGCATGAAATGATATGACCGATGCCACCTTGGACTTGTCCTTTCCGGACTCGTACGTGTAGGCAAGTAGTGCTGGCACCATCATCCCGCTTGTAACGCCGGCGGCGAGGCGCACCAGCAGCAGGTAAAACGAGTTATCTGCAAGATAATGCAGCCCAAACGCCAGTGCGCAGCCGACAAAGCCGATTTTGATAAAGATCAGTCTTTTTCCGCTTGTGTCGGAGATCCTCCCAAAATACAGGCTGGACAGGATCTGTGCAAGGAAAAACGAAGCGATTGTGAGACCGACCTCAAATATCGAGCTTGTCAGGTTTTGCGCCAGAATCGGCATAAAGACATAGACAATAGAGACGCCGCCGTGCTGGAAAAACGTGGCGCCTCGGATTAGATTGTTTGTTCCTAGTTTTTGCATCAGGATTTGGTTCGTTGGGGTAATAATTTATTTCAAAGCGACGATTTGTTACAAAAGATCAATCCATGCCATAAGCGGATTTATGATCACAGACCCGTAACAAAAGTATCGTATGTACTACATAATCAATATCATGAATCCCTTATCAAATCTTTATAATTCGCATATGTTTTCCAATTCTTGCTTTTTCTTGCAGTTTCAACATCGGATATTTCTTCTGGCGTAAGATCATCTTTTGGGATCTGCTTTGCTTTAGACATTCATACATGGATTCTGTTAATTAAACTTGTGAATCAATTTTAGGCAAAAACAACTCACAGTATAAAGTATTCTGCTTCGGGGTGGTGCACTACGATGGCTGCAGTCGACTGCTCCGGAATTATTTGCCCTGCTTCCGTTAGTGTCATTCCAGATTTTTGTGGCTCTAGCAATTTCCAGACCAAGTGGTGCTGCGACACATCGGGGCAGCTTGGATATCCCCACGAATAGCGCAAGCCCCTTTTGTCGCCGAGTCCAAGATCCTTTTTGATTCGTGCATTGACAAGCTCTGCCAACGCCTCGGCTGTCTCCACTGCAAGGCCGTGCAGATAGTATGCGTCGGTGTACCGGTCTTGCTTGTTCCATTTGTCAATTATCTCCTGGGTTTTGTTCCCAACTGTTACGGACTGGAAAGCGACGACGTCGTTTTCACCAAAATAATCTGCAAGGCACAGGTGTTTGCTTTGCGATGATCTTGGAAATTCAAATACTACCTGGCCGTTTGGCCCGTCTACTGTAAGGCTTCCGTCCTTGCCGTGGCACGTAAAATATCCGTATACTGCCCTTGGCTCAAACAGGTTCTCGTCTAGCACTTTTTTCTTCCATTCCTTGAGGAGTTTTTCCCCCTGTGCGTCGGCGTCTTTTATCCCGCGCAGGCCCCAAGAGAGCACAAAGAGCGATTTTTTGCTAAGATGCCTCCAAACATCCTCCAAGTCGATGTCCTTTGGCTCAAGCCGAATCGCTTTTCCCAGAACCGGTGCTGTCGGCGGCGTCACCGGCATTATCCCAGAGTGCGGCATCTCGCCTTCTTGTCTTTCGACCTTGGTCTCTTTCCATTTTTCCATCTTTGAATGCCATTCCTTTACGAATTGATCTTTTCCTGGCGAAACTAGCTTGTCCATAGTCTTTAGGCCATCAAACATCGTCTTGCAGTAAAAGACGCCGTGTTGGTATATCCCCCCTTCCTTTGCTATTCTGTTGATATAGTTGGAGTTTATTGCAGCGCCTCCGCACAAAACCGGGACTGTAAAGTTGTTCTGCCTTGCATGCTCGACAAAAAACTGCATCTGCTTTGAGGTCGAGACCAAGAGCGCCGACAGCCCTATTGCGTCTGGTTTTACCTCGTTTATCTTTTCTACGAACTTTTGCAGTGGCACCTGCTTGCCAAGATCATAAACTGTGTATCCGTTGTTCTCAAAGATTGTCTTGACTAGGTTCTTTCCGATGTCGTGCACGTCCCCATATACGGTTCCAAGCACTAGCTTTCCCTTACTAGAGCCCTCTTCTTTTAGCAGGTATTTTTCAAGCTCAGACACTGCTGCCTTCATGCACTCGGCAGATTTTAGCACAAAGGGCAGAATCAATTCTCCGGCGCCAAACTTGTCGCCTACTTCTTTCATTGCTGGAAGGAGATCGTCGTTTAGTGTTTGGATTGCTGCATGGTGCGTCACACTTTGGGGCAGGCCGGCAATGCTTTTTTCTTGCGGGATTTTTTCTGCGATTGCGTCTCGGACATCTGCCTCGATGCCGTCCTTTAGCCTGTTTACTATTCTAAAGTTGGCCCGCTTTGACGCAGGCCAGCTAGGATCAACTTCTGCCTTTTTTTCAGAGGTAGTCTTGGTGCCTATTTTTTCAAAGTGAGATATTACGTCCGCAAGGGCGTTTGCGTGTCTGTTAAAAATCAGGTCTTCAGCCAGCCTGCGCTCTTTTTCGTCGACTTCCGCATATGGGACTATTTCTTTTGCGTTGACAATTGCCGCGTCAAGGCCTGCCTTTACTGCATGGTACAAAAACACAGAGTTGAGGATCCTTCGCGCAGACGGCGCAAGCCCGAAGCTGATGTTGCTTAGGCCCAGTACCGTAAAGGCGTTTGGGAATCTTTGCTTGACCAGTCTTATTCCCTCAAGTGTGTTTTTTCCGGCATCTAGAAACTCTGCCTCGCCTGTTGCCAGTGTAAATGTCAGAACATCGAATATGAACTGGTCCTCCGTTAGGCCGTATTTTTTCCCAGTCTCCAGTAGCAATGCCGCAGTCTCTACCTTTTCCTGCGGCGTCTTTGCCATGCCTTTTGGGCCTATACACAACGCAATTGCAGGAACGCCGTATTTTGCCATGAGCGGCGCAAGCTTGTGGAATCTGCTGCCGTCACCTTCCAGATTAATCGAGTTGATTATCGGTTTTCCCGGGATCTGCTGGATTGCAGTCTCTATGACATTTGGATCAGTCGAATCTATCACCAGTGGCGCGTCTATCTCAAGGGACAGTCGCTTTACCAGTTTTTTCATAAACTCTAACTCGTCTGCTCTTTCGGTTGTCGCAACGCAGACATCTATGCAGTGCGCGCCGCCCTCCACTTGGTTTCTTGCCAGATCAATTAGGCCGTCAAAGTCATCAGACAGCACGAGCTCTTTTGCCTTTTTTGATCCCTGTGTGTTCAGTCTTTCTCCAATTATCAGTGGTGGCGGAACCTGTTTTAGCTCGACTGCCTTTAGTGACGAGCTTACCCTCGGGATTTTCAATTGCATTCAATTTCGTTGTTTTTTCTAAATATATACCAGTTTTTCTAATATTGACCGTATAGTTAGTGTTTTAGGAGTTTGGACTAGTTCAGTCCAGCGTGTTTCATAATTTTTTTAGCGGTTTTATCCAAATCCACATCAGTGTTTGCCGAAATAAGCAAGACGTTAGAGCCGATTGGGAAGCTCATCATCACTGCTTTTTCTCTGCGCGATGCACTGTACTTGACTGGGCCTAGACTGTAGTCGAATTCCTTTCTCATAGATACCCTCAGGACGAGCTCCATGTACATTTTTTGTCGCTCCGCCGGGTCGTCGGGTGGAGTCATGTCTTTTTTGAATCCGCCTGCGACGAGCTTGCCCATCTTGTTTATCACTCCCGCGAACTTGATCTCGGGAAATTCCAACAGTGCACGGCATTTTTGCTCAAAATGCCACGACTCGTTTGATTTTTCCATCAGCATGCATATCACCGTTCAGCGAACCTGGCCTCGTCGCTGTCAAAAATGTCTACGATGTGGCCTGCCAGTCTTTCAATGTCCGTTCCAGGATCTGCGGAGATTAGTAGTATTATTTTGGTGAGTGGGAATGGGAAGCTTATCAGGATCACTTTTTCCCTTCTCGCAGCCACGTAACTGGTAGGCCCAAGCGTTTCGTCAAACGATTTTAACAGCGAGATGTTTGAGACGAATCTCATGAATTCCTCTAGCCTTTGCTTGTCTTTTTCAAACGGAGCCAAGCCTTTTTTGAACCCGCCTGCGACGAGCTTGCCTTTTTCGTCAATTATTCCAGCAAATCTGATTTCTTTTTCCTCGCAAAGTCTCTTGCATTTTGCGTCATAATCTGGATATTGGATTAGCCCCGACATCTTATTCCTGCCCATCTATTCCCATCAGGGTCAGAGTGGAGCGGATTCTGTCAATTTTGCGAATTTTCGATGTGATTATGTCGCGTATTAGATCGTGTGATGGCGCGTCAACCTTTGCCAAAATGTCGTATGCCCCAAAGACTCCTTGGATTTCCCTAATGCGGTTTATTGATTTTAGCTCAGATATTACGCGTTCTTCCGCACCGAGATCACAGTTAATCAAAACGTATGCAGTCGACAAATCATTCCTCAGAGGTATTATGCACCCTACATATTTATCATGAGTTATGCATAATTTGTAAATTTATTCACTTTATGAGATATAACAACACATCTGTTTTATTAATTCGATTTTAATTGAGTAAAGATCAATACTCGACAATTAATAAAAATCATCTAGATTCTTTTTCGTCGATTACCTTTCTTAGCGCAGCGATGTGTGCGGGGTTTGTTCCGCAGCAGCCGCCGATTATTCTGACCTTTTTGTATTTGGCAACAAAGTCCCTTAGCGCCTCTGCCATCTTTTCTGGGCTCATCTTGTATACGGCACGGCCGCCCTCGTTTTCAGGCATGCCGGCATTTGGCACCACAAGTAGGTCCAAGCCGTCTTGCTCGTTTAGCCATTGTATACTTGGGGTCATCTCTATTGGGCCTGTGGAGCAGTTTAGGCCAAAGATGTCGATTCCCATATCCGATACCGTAGTATATGCGGCCTGGACGTTTGTTCCAAGGAGCATCTTTCCGTACTGGTCAAGCGTTACGTTTGCAATGATTGGAACTTTTTTTCCTAGCTTTTTCATCGCCTCATGCGAGCCCTCGATTGCGAGCTTGACCTCAAGTATGTCCTGGCTTGTCTCGATGAGGAGCGCGTCCACGCCGCCAAGTATGAGGCCTTCTGCCTGAAGCGAGTATGCATTTCTTATCTCCGAGAGCGGTTTTTGCCCAAGGTCAGGATCGTTTGAGCTCGGCAAAAATCCGGTGGGGCCCATACTCCCTATAACATACTTGGGTTTGTCTGAGAACTCCGATGCCGCCTGCACGGCAAGCTCGGCGATCTTTTTGTTTATCTCAACTGTTTTGTCGCCATACCCGTATTCATCAAGCTTTAGCTTGTTTGAGCCAAACGAGTTTGTCTCGATGCAGTCGGCGCCTGCCTCCAAGTAGCTGCGGTGGATTTTTTTTATCCATTCTGGTTGTGTCAGAATCAGGCCGTCGTTGAAGCCGTCCTTTCCGTCCGGAAAGTCTTCCTGTTTTGGATCGAACTTTTGGATCTCTGTTCCCATCGCGCCGTCAAAGAGCAAGACCCTCTCCCTTGCGGCATCAAGAAAATTCTTTTTCTGCATCAGATCACTGTGAGTTATTTTCTTTTTAATCGTTTAAGCTTGGCAAGGATATCTACCGCTGCCTGAAAGTCGTTTGGCGATGTCAGCAGCACCTCTTTTGTCGATTTGTATATTTCAGAAATAAAGTCCAGTGTGTCTTCCTCGTATTTTGCAAAGTCGATTCCTACCATTTTTGCGGACTTGGCATTGTTCTCAGAGGGAACCATCACGCATGGGATCACCTCGAATCCTTGCGGCTTTAGCTTGTCCACCAGCCGGAAGACCTGCTCGGTGGACTGCACCACTTGAGTCACAAACCCTTTTGGCTCGGCGTCGATTTTTTTTTGAATTTTCTCAAAGTCTGGGTATGCAGGAATGGACAGGAAAAAGTCAAGATTTTTGTCAAATCCAAGATCCTTGAAGTGGCTTACCACATCACTCGGTACAAGCTTAGAGTCTTTGGGCCCCTTGGGTGGCTCGTCGCCCTTTAGTATCAGAATGCCATCCAGCCCCAGAAGAACTGCATCATAAACGGACTGGGTCAACGCAGTTATGTTTCGATCCCTCACCCTGAGGCTTGCCGTGATGTCCAACTTTAGGCCGTCGTTTCGTATCATTGCGCCGGTTGTGATTGGCGAGATTCGCGGCACACCCAGCACCGAGTCAGTCAGGTGTATCCCACCACAGAGTCTGCTTAGCTTGCGTATTCTTTTTTCGACCTTGCCAAGCGAGCTGCGAACCTCTTTGTGGGATAGAACCCGGTTCTGGATTACCCTCGGGGGGTTTATTTCGTACCGTATCGTCATTCGTAAATTCTCATATTTACTTGATTATAACTTTTGGACGCATAAATCAATAACCACTGTGCCCCTACCCATACTGTTGAGCTTAGAGCAGATACGGAAGTTACTGTCGACAGATATTTCCCCGCACATTGACGAGCAGAACACAAAACATGCCGCCGTTCTGATTGTTATCTACGGCAAAGAACCCAAGACAATAATGACTCAAAAACCAATGACGATGCAGCAGCACGCCGGCGAGATATCGTTTCCCGGCGGCAAGATTTCGGAAGGCGACGAAAGCCTTTTGGAGACTGCGATTCGTGAAACGGAAGAAGAGATAACACTTCGAGTAAATCGCAAACATGTAATCGGGCAGCTAAAGCCGGTAAGGACGAGAAATTCAGGATTTACGATAATTCCGTTTGTGGCTGCACTAGAAGAGATTCCGCTCCTCCGCCCAAACTCCGAAGTAGAAGAGATACTCCACATTCCAATAATTCCGTTTTTGAGAACACTTGGTGTTGACGACGACGAGGAGCACAGATCACTTTTTGAGGCGTACAAGCTCACATACAACGACAAGATTGTGTGGGGCGCGTCTGCAAGAATGCTAAAACAAATCGCAGACATCTTTAAACAAAATAATCTTTTGTAAACGTAAAATCCGCAAAACCTACGAGATTCATTTAAAAAGAGGGTAGATT
The DNA here is from genome assembly GCA_049276655.1 of Candidatus Nitrosotenuis sp. Taxonomy (GTDB): domain Archaea; phylum Thermoproteota; class Nitrososphaeria; order Nitrososphaerales; family Nitrosopumilaceae; genus Nitrosotenuis. The sequence continues at coordinate 100,356 of JBASWV010000004.1, forward strand.
GCCTCAAGTTTCATGGCGGCAAGAAAACACTCCGGGCGCAAAATAAGACTGCTCAAAAAAGCAAAGCAGAACTCTGCGGTGCCGGCTTGGATAATTCTCAAGACCAAAAGGCAGGTCAGGACAAATCCAAAGAGAAGGCAATGGAGACAGACTGACGTGGAGGTAGGATAAGTTGTCGCAAGAAGCAGAGCGTGTTTATACAATCAACCTAGGCAAGGTCTGGCTTTCCCCAAACAACCAGAGGGCAAAGCGTGCGATAAACATGATAAAGGAATTTGCCACGCACCACATGAAAAGCGAACAGATCAAAATCGACCAGGATCTAAGCCAGGCCGTATGGAGGCGGGGAATCAGACGCCCACCAAGAAAGATCCGAGTAAAGATGGCAAAGACAGACGACGGCTATGTCTTGGTGTCCACATACGAGGAGGAGATAAAAGCAACGGAGGAAAGGGCTGAAGAAAAATCCAAGGAGAAAAAGGCCAAAAAACAACTAGAGCCCAAAGTAGAGCCGCAAGAGCCAGAGGCCAAAATCGAGGAGCCAAAACCCGTAGCAAAGCCTGAGCCAAAACTGGAACCAAAACCAAAGAAGACAGAAAAGAAACCTGAAGAGACAAAGAAAAAAGTCCCTAAAAAAGAAGCAAAGAAATCCGAAGGCAAAAAGCCCGCAAAAAAATCTAAATAATTATTTTAGCACGTCATAGACAATTTTTGTAATTTCCTTTCCAAAATAATTCACAGTTACCTTGTATTTTCCAGGAGTGGTCTTGTCGGTGACTTTGAACGTGTAATCAAATGCACCGCTGCTGCCGACATAGATTCTCTGTGTCTTTGCGAGTCCGTCGGGTGCCACAACTATGATCTCTGCTCTGTGTCCTTTTTTGTACAGCTCAGCAGGTATCTTGCCTGAGATTTTTTCTGTTATAGCTACGCCGCTTTTTAACTGGATTTTTTTTGTCAGGGCCTTCTCAGGGCTGGCAGGCGTACCGCTGTCAGCGTATGCTATCTTTTGCTTGTAGCCCCAGCCCTTGTTGCCATAGATTTCTTTTAGCTTCTGTATGTCCGCAGGGGTTATTTGCAGGTCAGCAGGATCCATTGGCACCCTAGTCGGACTAGCTATTAGATCAATTATTGGCACCATCGCCGATGGTGGCGACACATTTGCCACAAGATATCCTCTTTCTGTAGATATGTAATGGCCCAGCCCCAGTGCGTGGCCTATCTCATGTCGGAGTATTGCCTCCATGGAATCGATTAGCTTTGGGGAGGTCGACTCACAGGCATACCAGATCTGCCACCTTTCCGTAAGTTCTTCACAGATTCCATACCCCTGGTAGAATATCTCCACAGTGTTTTTGCCGTTTTGATAGTATTGGCGTCCGAGTATTTCTCCTGATTCTGTTTTTGGTGGCGCCTTTGTAAATGAAATCATAATCTCACATTTGGAATAGTCGTAGTTTGCCTGCTTGTCCTGCCCTATTATGACGTAGACGACATCCCATTTTGCGTCGCGCTGGCTGTTAGATTTTAGCGGCCCTATCCACGCGTCTATGCTGGCTCGAGTTGCCTTCATTAGGTGCGGCGTGATGTTTTCCGGAAATGTCGGATCCCTTTGTGGCTCTAGCGCACAGACGGTCGGCACGCCGTCAAGTTTCTGTCCCGTAGTTTCGTATTTGATTTCGTAATTGCTCTTTTTTGCAGCCGACTCTTGGAGTGCGACATGTGCAAAGAGCAAAAACGCGCACAATAAAATGACTCGAGTCCTCACAAGCTAGAGAAAAAATGATCTCAGAGATAAAGATTGAATGCCTGCCCCATGCGGCACAAAAAACGACGTAGGTTCAGGGGGGTGCTTACTCTAGCTGGTACAGGTCGATGCCTGTCTTGATGCTCGACTCTGGTTCGTCCCAGTCCAGTGTGTTTTCCTTTGGGATCATCCCAAGCGGATCATAGCCGTCAAACTTTAAGGCGCCGTCGACTGAGGTCACCATCACAACTTGGGACTTGTCTCCCTGTGTGGTCGCGAGGCTGACGGCGGTATTGTTTTCATTGAATATTCCAGAAATGGTATTTGTGATAGAATTGATTTTTCCGACCGAGACATTGTCAGAGCCAAACACGTACAGCATTGTCTTTTTGACGCTAGTGGGAGGCGCGTCCTCGTAAAGCATCTTGACGGAGTCGCGCAGCGACATTTCTACATCTCTGACATCTACACTCGTTGAAAGAATGTTCAGGTTATCGGAAATCGACGATGCGGCAAGCGAGTTTGTCACGTATGCGATTGCATGGTTTGTTATCTCGTAGCATTTGTTTAGTGTGAGCTCGGGGTTGCTTTCCAGGAGCGCGTCATTATCTACCACTATGGTAGAGTCGGAGCTGGCTCGGAGTCTTTTGAGCGACACTCCTGCCAAAAAGAGCCTTTCTTTTTCAAATTTAAACGGCATAATCGCAAAGGACAAGACCTTCTTTCCTTCCTCTTTTGCTGCCATGGCTACTAGGGGAGAGATTGCCGTGCCAGCCTTTCCTGCAAGGTTTGCAAAAATTACAACCGTGGAATAGTCTGAGATCGTGCCTCGGATCTTGTCCATCGACTTTTGAGCCTGTGCCCTTATCAGATAAGCGGAAGGATTGACGTGTGACTCGGTGTGAATCCTTATGTCGTTTTTAGAGCCAAGGTCGTTGCTGTCATGGCTGATTGCAACCCAGTCGGCTCCAATCAACTCGCTTGCGTGTGAGGCAAGCCTCGAGCCTGCGCCACCTATTCCTACCAAAAGGACGGGCTGAACAAAGTCCATGTTGGGTTCTTGCAAAATACAATAAAAAACCTTCTTACTTAATTTTGATCCAAGATCCGATCTAAAAGTTTTAGCTAGAGACTTGCCCATGCAAACCGTGGTTTGTGGCCTTGGTTATGAGTACCTGTTTTTGATCGCCAAGTCTTACGTCCTCATCCACAAAGACTGACTTGTACGCAAAGTTCCTGCCGCGGATTTTGCCGTCGGTCTGCTCGTTAAAGAGAACCTGCCCTTTCCAGCCTATCCATTCGTTGTTGTTTTGCAGCGCAATCTTGTTTATCAGATCAAAGATTTGCTTGCTGCGCCTCTTTACCTCGGAGACGTCCATCTGGACCATTTCTGCTGCCTTTGTTCCAGGCCTCTGGCTGTACTTTGAGAGGTTCACCACGTCCGGCCTTGTCTCTTTGAGCAGATCTACTGTTTTTTCAAAGTCCTCGCTGGTTTCCGTTGGAAATCCAACTATGATGTCGGTGGAAATTGTAAATTTTTCAAATCTGCCTCTGAATTTTTTGACCACGTCTCGGAAGGTTTCTGCTGTGTGGCCGCGCTTCATCTCGTTTAGGACCCTGTCACTTCCTGCCTGCACCGGCACGTGCAAGAACTTGTAGACTTTGTCGTTTTCAAAGGATTTTGCCAAGTCGTCTCTGATTCTTGGCATGTACATCGGGTTCATCATCCCGACCCGAATGGTAAACTCGCCTGGGATCTCCGAGACCTTGTTTACAAGCTCGGGCAATGTGGTCCCAATGTCGAGGCCATAGCAGCCGTTGTCCGTGGAAGTAAGCCAGATCTCCTTACATCCGTCTTTTATCTCGGAGCTCACCTGTCTTACAATGTCGCCTATTCGGTACGATTTCAGATCGCCTTTTGCCAGCTTGGTCTGGCAGAATGTGCACTCGCTCATGCAGCCACTGGCTATTTCGACGATTCCAACAATCGGGTTCAGCCGGACCTTTGGCAGGCCTGTCTTTGTAAGATCAGAGTCGGCAAGCTCGATTTGTTTTGCCCCCAGGAGCGCTGAGTCTATTATCTGGAGCGTTTTTCCAAGCGAGCTCGGCCCCATCAGGCTTGCGCCTGGCGAAAATCGCTGGACTGTTTTTGGTTCTGCCTTTGCCAGGCAGCCTGCAACCACTAGAGGTTTTGACTTTAGCTTTTTTATTCTGTTTACCATCTTGTTTGCGGTCGCGTCCTTGACGGAACACGTGACAATAAGGTTAAGATCAGAGTCGCGCGGGCTTGCCGCAAGGATATGGCCGCCGTTTAAGATCAGCCCTGAGATCATTTCCGCGTCTGCAAAACTTGCAGAACAGCCGTATGACTCGACCCAGATTTTTGCCATTTTATTTGAATAAGGCGTCCAGTTCCTTTTGCGACAACAGCCTTTTTGAGAGAGCCAGCTGGCGGATTGTCTTGCCTGTTTTTAGCGACTCCTTGAAGAGGTCAGCGGACTTTTGGTAGCCAATCTTTGGCGCAAGCAGTGTTACTATTACCGGGCTTTTTTCGATGTTTTGCTCAAGCCTTTTTTCGTTTGCCGAAAGGCCGTCGATGAGGTTCCTAGCAAAGATCGGCACAAAGTTCTTGAGCATGTCAGTAGAGTCCAGCACAGCCTTTAGCATTCCTGGAAGCATCACGTTTAGCTCAAACTGGCCTGCCTGCGCGGCGTTTGCCACAGTAGTGTCGTTTCCAATCACTGCAAAGCAGATCATGTTGAGGCATTCTGCAAGCGACGGGTTTACCTTCCCCGGCATTATCGAAGAGCCGGCATGTACCGCCGGAATGCCAATCTCGGACAGCCCAGCTATTGGGCCAGATGCCATGAGCCGTATGTCGTTTGCAATTTTGTTAAGCTCTAGCGCCAGGTTCCTAATAGATGATGACATGTTTGCGACTGCGAACTTGGACTGGAGCGAGTGCTGCATGTCTTTTTCTGCCTTTAACTGCAGTCCTGAAATTTTTGCAAGCTCCGATATTGCAATCTGTCGATATCCTTTCGTGGTGTTTGCGCCGTTGCCGACTGCGGTTCCACCAAGGCCGACAAGCCCCAGCTCTGATTTTGCCAAGATGATTGCGTTACGCGCCTTTGTTATCGAGGTGGCGTAAGCTGCAAACTCGCTGCCAAGTGTTACCGGTAGTGCGTCCATGAGGTGCGTTCTGCCGATTTTTTTAAAACTTGAAAACTCTCTTGCCTTTTTTGCAAGTGATTTAATCAGCATGTTAACTGCGGCCAGCATCTCGTCGACATTTAGAAGAATCGCGACATGCATCGCGGTGGGAAATGTGTCGTTGCTTGACTGTGACATGTTTACGTGGTCGTTTGGGTGCAGGTACTCATAGTCGCCTTTTCTTTTTCCCAGGATCCCAAGTGCGACGTTGCAGATCACCTCGTTTGCATTCATGTTAAATGCAGTTCCGGCGCCAGAGTTTATCTCCTCCACTACAAACTGGTCGGCGAACCTGCCTGCCAGTATTTTGTCGCAGGCCTTGATTATTGCGCTTGCTCGCTTTTTGTTGATTGCCTTTGTCTTCATGTTGGCAACTGCCGCAGAGCGCTTTATCATTACATATGCAGATATGAGGTGTTGGTGAGACTTTTTGCCGGTGACTTTGTACTGTTTTACTGCACGGCCCGTAAACGCCCCGTAGTATGCGTCTGAGGGGATCTTTACCTCGCCAAGCGAGTCCCTGTCCGTTCTGTACTTCAAACCAGATTGACCTTTCCAATACTAAAATAAATTCTGAGCGGGAAGGGCTCACAATGGCATAATTTCACAAATCAGCACGGAAATAAAGCGAATTATTATATACTCAAGTAGAAGTTTCAAACTCAATGAATAAGCGTTACAGTATGCTATTTTCCGTTACAGCAGTAGCGGTATTGGCAGCGACCTTATTCGGAAGCACATACACACAGACACAAATCGTCGGTTCTACATTGGCAGTCTCCAAGGGAGACGACCCGCTTCAAGCAGTCCGTGACATGGGCGGCTTGAAACTGGTAATGCCACAAGCATTTGCGCAGGTTAACTGCGACAATATTGAAGAGGGACGAAATGTGGTCCCAGTTGACCTCATAGCGCAAAGTGTGGAACTACCAGTGATTGGTGGTGGCACATTCAAAGCCATGACTTTTAACGGCCAGGTCCCAGGACCAACCGTCAGAGTCACACAGGGTGATGTCATTATGGCGACCCTTACGATCCCAGACGACGAACCAACTCCACACGGAAACGACATGCATGCATCAGAAATGAGTGCAGCAAACTTTGGCAAAGTATTGCCAGGTGAATCCAGAACATACTGTTATGTTGCACAAGTGCCTGGTACCTTCAAGTACCACTGCTCTGGTGTTGACGTTGCAGCAATGGATCAGCATGTCCTATCTGGCATGTACGGAATGACCATTGTCGACCCACTCAAGGGCTACAAGCCATTGATTGTCGATAAGACAAAGGTTGAGGACGGACAAGTCGTTAGAGACCGGCAGACTTACTCTGCAGATGCCCTTGAATTCCAGCTCCAGTACAATCAGTTATACCTAACTGATGATGGTAGCTATGATCAAGGAAAAATGTTCAAGCATGAGACCACGTGGACAGTAGTTAACGGTATGTCATTTGGTTATGTACCAAATGAGGATCACAACAAGCTCATCAAGGGCGACGAAAACAAGAACATCTTCGTAGCTCAACCATGGAACTCCAAGGATCTCAAACAATACCAGTCACAACTACTCTTCGTTGAAGAAGGGCAGAAGGTAAGATTCTTTGTTGAAAACCAAGGAAACGAACCGGTGTACTGGCACATCGTAGGTGAGATCATCGACCGTGTAACACAAGGAAACGTTGTGCAAGCAAAGGGAACCGAGACTTGGCTAGTTGGAGGCTCACAAGGCATGATTGCCGATGTAGTCTTTGATAACCCAGGCGTATATGTGGCAGTAAACCACGACTATGCAGCAATCTTCACAGGCGCAGCATCAGTATTTGTGGTAGGCGATCCATTTGGTCTAAACGAGCAATTGGGCACAAACGCGCCATCTTACGCACACCTCTTAGGCAACCCAAGCGATGCAATTCCTCCAGCAGGAAAGAACACCATTGATCATCCAAAGGTCAACTTGCACGGCTTGTACACTGATGAACGTGCTGACGAAATCAAGGCAGAACTAGGAATCTAAATTCCCCATTTTCTTCTTTTTATTATTCTTAAAAATGATTATATTTCGTACCACAAAAGGCAATCTGCATGAGTTTTAGCGAGTCGGTTTTGATCTGTGATCAGGTGGATGCGGGGCTAAACAACATCCTACAAAAAAACGGATTCCGGGTAACGTACGAACCACAGATAACACCAGAAGAGATTGCAAAAAAGATCGGCGAATATGAAGTTGTCATAGTTCGAAGCAGGACGACAATCACAAAGGACTTGATCGAAAAAGCGACCAAGTGCAAGATTCTTGCGCGAGTCGGCGTAGGCCTTGACAACATAGACACCGAAGCTGCAAAGGCAAAAAACATTCGAGTGATCAACGCAGTCGAAGGTGCGATGAATGCGGTGGCAGAACTGGTAATAGGCCTGATGCTTGCAATGGCGCGCGAAATCCCGCGTGCGGACAGGGAGTTACGAAACGGAAAGTGGATAAAAAAAGAACTCATGGGAACCGAGCTTGCCGGGAAATATCTTGGGGTAGTAGGCCTTGGAAACATTGGCAAAAGGCTTGCAAGGCTTGCAAGGGCACTCAACATGAACATAATAGGATACGATGTCATTCCGATAGACCCCGAATTTGCAAAGGAGGTAGGCCTGATCAAGGCGGACCTGGACACGCTTTTGCAGAGCTCAGACTATGTGTCACTGCACGTACCGCTGCTTGACAGCACAAAAAACCTCATCAACGCAAAAAGAATCGCTACAATGAAAAAGACTGCAAAAATAATCAACACCTCAAGGGGCGGAACGGTCGACGAGGAGGCGCTATACGAGGCACTAAAATCTGGAAATCTCGGAGGTGCGGCACTGGATGTATTTGAGAAAGAGCCTGCGACACAAAACAAGCTCATCACACTTCCAAACTTTATTGCCACGCCACACATTGGAGCCCAAACAAAAGAGGCCCAGTCACTGGCAGCAAACGTCATCGCGGAAAAGGTTATCCAAATCCTTCGAGGCGTAATATAGCAGCACCGAATCGCTGCAAGATTTTGCAAAAAAATTAAATACATTACAGCCCAACCAAAGTGAAATGAAGCTAACTGCGATTTTGCTGATGGCCGTGCTGGTAGCAGCCGCATTTACCGTAGTTGTCGATGTGGATCAGTCTGCGGATGCCATAAAGGCAAAAAAGAAAGGGGTAAGAAACCACACTGCCCACTACATTGGAAACCAGGTTTGTGGCGACCAGTTGTGTGACGGCTCGCCATACGTCAAAAAAGTAAGATAGCCCATGGTAGGGTCATATTAGAATAATTGACACGGTTCTATCTTACTCTTTTAATTTGTTTTTTTCCAATATTGTTTTTGGCGAGCCCAGTATTTGCAGATAGTGTCGCCGAAAAAAACAAGTGTAATTCTACAAAAACACCTCTCAACTGGTCTGGGTGTAATCTGTATGGGAAGGATTTGAGGGGAGTCGATTTTAGAGGCGCAAACCTCAACAATGCCAAAATGGTCGGTGTTGATTTGTCAAATAAGGATCTGTCTGGCGCAAGCATGAAAAATGCATTTTTAAAAGCCGCAAGTCTTGATGATGCGAATCTGTCTAATGTCGATCTTTCTGGCGCCAAGCTCATAGGAACCAAAATTAGAAACGCGAACCTTTCTCACGCAAATTTGTTCAAAGCTACGCTGTTTAGAGCGGATCTAACATCATCGGATCTTTCAAACTCCAACCTACAATACGCCACTCTTACCAACGCCATTTTTGCAAACGTAAATTTTCACAATGCCGACTTGAAGGGCGCCGGATGGTGGAATGCAAATCTGAATAATTGTAAAAACCACGAAATATGCAATTAAAACCCATACGCGTGGTGGTATTGGCATAACGCTCATCATTTTTGACCAAACAATCACAATAAAATTATCCAGTAACTTATCATAAATTCTTCAACTTCCATATTGAGTTGGGCCTATCCGGCATACGCAATACCGCCAATGTAGCTAAAAGCAAGCATAAAATACAGAGTTTACGAGGTTTAACCTAGATTGAAGCCGGCTCTGATTTTTGCGTTATTGGTATCAAGTTTGTTGTTGACGAATCTGGCCTTTGCAGAACCGGGAACTGCGTCAGTTGAGGTCAACGGAGTCAACTACGAAGTAAGCTATGATGCCACAGGCCTCACAGTCGATGGCATGGAAGCAGACACGCTCACATCCACCCTTACGGTTTTTGTTGCAACTACCGATGTTTCTTCTACATTAGAAATTACACTCGAACGAAGCTTTCTTGATTCAAGGGCCAACGGCGACGACGAAAGTTTTGTGGTGTTGGCAGACTTTGACGAGGCGATATTTACAGAGGAAGCCACAGACACTGTCAGAACCCTTACCATCACCGTGCCTTCCGGTACTTCGTCAATAGACATCATCGGAACTGCGTTTGGAGCTCAGATAGAGGAAGCCCCAGTTGAAGAAGAGCCCGAACCAGAAACGCCTGAGGAAGCTCCAGAGGAAACCTCTGAAGAGACTCCAGAGGAAGCACCGGAGGAGACAGAACCGACACCCCAGTGCGGCCCCGGAACCATTCTAAAGGACGGTGTCTGTGTGCTTGATGAGACCGAGCCACAAGAAGAGCCCGAAGTTCCAGTGGAGACAGCCGAAGAACCGCAAAGACAGTGCGGTCCTGGAACCACTCTAAAGGATGGTGTCTGTGTGCTTGATGAGACTTGCGGCCCCGGAACCATTCTAAAGGATGGACAATGTGTGCTTGATGAGAGGGAATCAAAACCATCACGAGGCCTTGCCTTTGAGTTTGTGGTCCCAATAGTGGCTGCATTTGTTATTGCATTTATCGTCATGATGATCCTGTGGGCAATTGGAAAGGCCAGCAGGAAGAAATCCGCCTAGATTGACAAGACGATTACCTGGCGGCTCAGAAGATAGCCAAGGCCTGCTGCAAACTCCTCGTCAGTTATTTTCTTTTCAGCCCACCAGGAGGCGTTTTTCTTGTACCAAGACGGGATTTTGGCGCTTTGCTTTAGCGTTTTTCCCTCCGGTAGGGCAACTATGTTTTTGTCCACAAGAAACTTTAGCAGACCATAATCAGATATGGACCCATCTGCCCACTGCGGGATGACCACATCGCTTCCAAACGGCAGTACTGTGTTTCCCGCATCGACAAGCTCAAACTCTGTAGACGCACTTGTGCCAGCATACTGGACTTGGATTGTGTATTTGCCTTCTTTGAAGATTGCCGAGTTGAACTGGTTTGGCGAAGTTATCGTGGTGATGAGATTTTGTATCACCACAGGAATTGCTGTGCTCTTGGTTCCGGCCCCATCGATTATGTACATTACTGCCGTGTTTTCAGTCATTTCCGAGACGGAGATTGTTATTTGGAGATAGTCGCCATAGTTGTATGTTTTTTTGCCAGTTGTTATCTGGACCGTCTGTGCATCTGCCACATGCATGCCCGCCACAAACAATACCAAACACAAAACCAAAGTCTGTTTTTTCACAGATTATTCCAGAGGCTGACTACAAAAAAATGTTGCCTAGTTTTTAGATGCGCCTGGTTGCTGTAATCGATATCGTTATGAGGCCCTCCGCTCGATTAATCTCAGAGTTCCGTTAGGAATTCCTGCGAGTGAAAAAACCTAGGAGAATTCTGACACCCGCAGACATTTGTTACGGCGTGCGCTTGCAGAGTTTAAAAGATATTAAGGGGCTCGAAATAGGTGCGGTAATGCTCAGTCACCAAGATGCAACATGGCTCAAGTTATGGCAAGAAAACTCGCCTGAGATAAGAAAGCGGGCCGTAGAGTGGAGAAAAGAGGCCGCATTTACAAGAATAGTCAGACCCAGCCGAATACAAAAGGCACGAAGGCTAGGCTACAAGGCAAAGCAGGGAATGGTCGTAATCAGGGCGCGTGTCGGGACAGGTGGCATGAGAAGACAAAGACCCGTAGCGGGCAGAAGGCCAAAGCACCTAGGTGTCACCAGAATAAAGGCAGATGTCAACATGCAGCAAGTAGCAGAACACAGGACGCAGCAAAAGTACAAGACTTTGAAATTGCTTGGCTCGTACTTTTTGTACAAGGACGGATTCCATTATTGGTTTGAGGTATTACTAGCTGATCCATCCCACCCCCGGATCTCAAAGGACAAAGAACTCAGAAAACGAGTCATCCCGGCATAAATTGAAGTTTCTATTAGCACTAGTTTTTTCTCTGGTGGTAGTTCCTGTTTTTGCAGAGCCGTTTTCCGACAAGACTGGCATGAGCACCAGTTTTGATCTCAAGGTCAACGACAAGACGTTTGTGGTAAGGTCAACTGCAAATTTCGATATTCAGAGCGCAGGCTTTGACGACGGCAGACTCGTTCTGCAGATAAAAAGCAGCCTTGAGAACAACATAGGGGAGCTGCAGATACCTCAAAACATAACGCGTGGCCAGCTCAGGTTTTATCTTGATGGTGGTGAGATCCCGGCCAAGGTTTTGCAAAACGAAAAGATCTCTTTTGTGACGCTAGAGTTCGAGGGAAACGGCACGCACACACTTGAGATGACAAGCGACTATGTACCTGCGGAAGAGCTTTCCGGTCAGCCCCCAACTGAAGAGATACAGCAAAAACCTGATCAGGCCATGACCGTCATTGCAGTTGTTGGAATAATGGCCGCAGCCGGCATTGGAAGCACTATTGCGTTTTATTTTAAAAGAAAGGCAAAAGCCGTGTGAGTTACTCATTTAGCAGTTCTTGTATCATGGGCTCTAACTGCCCCATTTGTCCAAACGAGACATCGCGCAGGATCCCCTTTCTGTCCACCAGTATGGACGATGGCGTCCCCCTCAGGGCGAACTTTTCAAAGGTCTCGGCGGAATACTCTTTTGATTTAAAGTAAAATTCCACGCGTGCAAATATCTCTTTTTTATAGTCCTCCGGCTGCGTATCAAAGTCAGGAAGCTGGCTTTTGATAAACTCCGTCATCTTTTCCTTGCTTGGCGCGCCTTCCTCTTTTACCAGAACGTCCATCCCTAGAGGAAACGGAATCTTGTATGGGAGCTTGTCGCCTGGTGCGAGTTTTCCATACTGTTCAAGTGCCTTTTTTGTCTCGCCGATGACTTGGCCTGTCTTTGAGAGAAGATCCAGGTTCTCAAGCGTGTTTTTGTCAAAATCCTCAAATGCAGTGGCCACGCCCAATACAGTTACACCGTCTGAGCGGTACTTGTTGTAAATGTTGATTGCTTCTGGTATTCCGTACAGAAAGCACCCGGGGCAGTTTACCTGAAAGACCTCAACTAGTACGACGTGATCCTTTTCCTGATCAAAGTTGGTCGGCATGCCCTGCACCCATTTTGAAACGGAGAGGTTTGGCGCCTTTTGTCCTATTTGCGCTATCAACAATTTTTGGTTTTCTATATTCATTATAAAACTAACCGATTTTTCCGAACCATGGAATAATTGTCTTCACAGACACAACCAATTAGGATAATATAGCGCAGAATTTTCCAAAAAACCAAATGGATGTAGTACCAGAAAAAAGGCTAGCTCTTTTTGCAGAGATGGAAGACAGATATGAGAAAAAAGACGTCGACTATTTCGTAAATCTGCTAGACAGTGATGACTATGTGGTAAGGACAAGGGCTACATGCATACTAGTCGACTTTGGCGGCGAGGACAAGATCCCCCACATTGCCAAGGTCCTAAAAAACGACCCAAACGAGCTTGTGCGACACGAGGCTGCATTTTCGCTTGGGCAGATGGGCTATAGAAGCGCAGTAAAGCACCTTGAGGACGCCACGCAAAACGACCCAAGCATGTTTGTGCGACACGAGGCCGCAATAGCGCTGGGCGTAGTCGGCGCAAAGGAGGCAAAGCAGACCCTGCAGAGGGCGCTGGACGACCCAAGCGAGCCCGTAAAGGAATCCGCAATAGTTGCGCTCTCGAACCTGTTATTCATGGAAAAGCTCAGCAAGAACGAAAAGTTCGCCAAGCTGACTGGCGGCTAGAGCAGAGAGACCCTGGTTCCTTCCAGGCTCGATTCGAACTTGTAGATTTTTTCCACAGACGAGTCCTCAAAGATTTCTGCGTCGTGCGTTATTATTATCAGCTGCAACGGATTTGTGCTGTCCGATATGTCTGACAGCTGTGACAGCACCCCGACAAGGGATCTTCTTCTCTCGGAGTCAAGGTGCGTTGTCGGCTCGTCCAGTATCACAAAGTTAAGACTCGATGCACCAAGCAGGTGTGCCATGCCTAGTCGTAGTGCAAGTGCCACTCCGACCTGCTCGCCGCCCGACAGAGAGTCGATGTCTATTGGCGCGTCTTTTGAGTAGCAGGTGATTGCAACGTCTCGGGTTTTTTCCGACAGCATGACGCGGTGAATTTTCGTGTTCAGCATTCCGAGATATTCCGATGCCTTTGACGATATTGTGGAGAGGGCCCACGAGCGGAGGCTTGTGGCCACAGGTCCGTCGCGGTTGTAGACATTATCCTGTATTTGCTCAAGGCCTCCAAGATACTCCTTGACGTCTCCTAGCTCGCCAAGGACAGAGTTTATTTTTTCTATCCTCTGGTTTGCCTGTCTTATTTTTTCTGTGGTTGCGCCAAGGTCTTGATCAATTTTGCTCATTTCTTTGCGCTTTAGCTCATAGTTTTGTTTTAGTTTTGTAAATTCTGCAGGATCAAAGCCCGCTGCCTTGGTTTTAAGGTCCATTATTTTCTCATAGATGAGTCTTGCATGAGAGTCGATAGAGGCCGCCTCGACAAGCTGCCCCGAGTTGGAAATTGTGGGCGGGATTTTCTGGACCTGGCTTTTTTGCAGCTCGATTTCGTCCTTTAGTGCACGCAGCTGCTCTGGGCTCCGCACCGAGTGCGCTGCAAGCGTAGTCCTTGCCACGATCGATTTTTGGTGCTTTTGCGCAAGTTCCCTTTCTTCTGATATTAGCTGTTGCTTTTTTGCCTCAAGCAGCCGGCTTGCCTCCCTTAGCTTGTCCTGCTCGGATACGATGTGTTCGACTTGGAAGATTGGCTTTAGCTGGCCCACCTTAGAGTCGCAGACGGGGCAGGTGCCGTCTTGCAGTTGTAGTTTTTTTGCGAGCGTTTGGTGTTCTTGCAGGATTGTTTGCTGTTTTTCATAGTCTGAGATCTTTTTTCCGACATTGTCAAGATCTGAGAGTACATTTTGCAGTCTTGATTCCAGGTCTGGGCCTAGTCTTGCGATATCAAAGCAGCCCTCGCATTCTCTGACCTTTCGCTCTTTTTCAGAGATCTCTTTTTGAATCGACGATATTGCGTCCTTTACGTACCTTCTAAGATCCGCGTTTCTTTCCTCGAGCTGCCTCAGGACTGCCTCTTTTTCAGAGCCGGATTTTATCTCCTGCTCTATTTTTTGTATCTCCGCCTCGGCGATTTCCTTTCTTTTTTGGAGTGCTTGTTTTTGCGGCTCGAGTCTTTCTAGCTCCTGTCTTTTTTGCCCAAGTTCATTAGAAAGCAGTTCTATGTGGGTGTCGTCGTAGCTGAGCCTCTGCTGGACTGTCTGCCTAAAGTTTTTTTGCACCTCCTTGAGTGCTCCCGAGGCCAAGTCAAGTCGGTCGATTCCAATTATTGCGTTTATCAGCTCCTTGAACTCTTTTGGTTTTGCCTTTACTATCGAGTTTAGCTCGCCCTGCTGTACAATCGACGCTATCTTTAGCTTGTCATAGTCGAGGCCTATTATGGACTCGATCTTTTGGCTGGTGGACTCGCCGTACTGCTTTCTCTCGCCTGCAGCGAGCTGCGCAAGCTCGTCTCCTTTTTCCTCAAACAGCTGCGTAGAAAGCGTCCCCTTTGAGTCGATGGTCCTCACCGCCTCGTATGATTTGCCCTTTGAGGTAAAGCGCACCTTTACGTATGCACTGCTGGTGCCGCGCCGGATGAGGCTCTTGTTTGATTTTCTTGTGTGCTCCCCAAAGAGCCCAAATGTTATTGCGTCTATTACGCTTGACTTGCCTGCTCCGTTTTGTCCCACAAAGACAGTCACGCCGTTTTCAAACGCAAGCTGCGTCATGTTATGCGAGATAAAGTTGCCAAGCTCAACTGATGTTATCATTTCTTTTTCCTCCGAAACTGCTCAAAGTTCTCTATGACAAGCTGCGTCACCTCTTGGATTTTGTTTTCGGCAAGAGGATCCAAGAGATCTCTGATTGCGAGCCTTGCAAGGTCTTCTGACCCAAGTGCGCTTGATGCAAGTCGGATAAGCTCTTCGTCTATGTTTGTGGGCCGCTCAGAGAGTACCGACGAGTTGTTTTTGTCCGCATGCATTATCTTCCATGTGCAGTAAAGCGTGTTTGCCGCAAGTCTTGCCATCTGCGCCTGTACAATGTCTGGCGCAATGTCTTGCCCGGATATCCTGAGCTCGACTATTGGTTTTTTGTCAAGTGTGGCTATCTTTTGCAGAACTTGTGTGATTGCCTCATCAAGATTTGCAAACTCGGCCCTTTCTGCTATCTGCGGTCGGGTCTGGAGCCGGACCCAGTTTGGGTTTGGCTCTGCGGACGACACATCCACCATATAGAATCCCTTTTGTGCGTCCTTGATTCCCTCGCTTGTGGTAAGTTCAATTGAGCCCGGGTACGCCACTGGCCCACCAAGGTGAGAGAACCGTTTTAGGAACCTGTCGTGGAGGTGTCCCATCGCATAGTAGGTAAAATTTTTTGGCATGTCGGCCGAGCCTAGCTCGCCTGCAAACTCGTTTATCTCCGTTATTCCCTGGTGCATGACAAGGATTTTGTGGCCCTTGTGCTCCCTTGCAGCCTTGTCAACTTGGGCAAATCGCTCATGGAAATTTTGAAGCTCGCTTTTCCTTATCTTGTCAAACCCTGCCAGAAAAATATCCTTGTGTAGGTACGGCTTGCCGTCTCCGATGTACTTTGCAAACCTCAGGTTGTGGTACACGTATGGGACTGGGGTAGAGCGGATCCTCGAGATGTCGTGCTCCCCTAGGACAAAGAATGATTCGATTCCGCCTTCTTTTAGCCGTCGGAGCGCGTTTGCCATTTGTAGTATTGCAGTTCCGCTCGGGTTCGGGACATGAAAAATGTCTCCGGCAAAAATTACAAAATCGACGTGTTCCTTAATCGAGGTATCTACTGCCTCGTTGAATGTACCGTAGATGTCGTTTTCCCTTTCTTCTAGGCCATACTGCGCAAGACCCAAGTGTGTGTCAGATATGTGTGAGAACATTTCAATCAAGCAAGAGATCTTTTTGTATGAGTCCCTGCGTCGACTCGGCCGCTACCTTGGCAAATTTCTTTGTGTGCCTCCATTCCGAGACGGCGTTCTTGTCGGAGCCGACTGCCTTGTCTTTTACCTCATCAAAGTGCACCATCGCAGGCAGGTTTACCCACTGGCCCACCAGCAGCGCGTCTCCGACGTTTAGCGATGTGAGCTGGTTTACCAGTTCCCGGCTAATCGACTCTGCTGCAGATGCGATTTGGTGCTGGTCGTCTTCTTGGACTATTTTCATTACGGCAAGCGAGCCCATCTGGCTTAGCACGTTTGGGTCGATGTTGCGCGGCCTTTGCGAGACTATGCCAAGGCCTAGGCCGAACTTGCGCCCCTCCCTTGCTATTTTGGCGGCCCAGTACTTTGTCTGCGAGTCCTCGCCTTTTGGAATAAAGACATGCGCTTCCTCAACTATTACAAAAATTGGAGAGTCGAATCTATATCTGTGTGCAGATTTGGTCTTTGCCGTCTTTGCCGCAAGTGCCGCCTTTCTGTCGTTTAGCAGCTCGCGGAAGTAATGCGTCAGTGCGACGTTTGCCTGTTTTTCCGAAAGGTCCGATACGTTGATCACGTTAACTCTTCCTTCCTTTATGAGTGCAAGTGGATCCATTATGTCTGGGTCCACCACATCAGCAAACCTGTGCTGCGCATCGTCGATTTTGTCTTGGACCCTGTCTGCCGAATGTCTGTCTTCTTTGCGCTCTGGGTTTGCCCCGATCATTGCGACGTTATGGTCCAAGGCCGCCCAGAAATCCTTTGCCTCCTTTACGTCTTCGGTGAATGCAAGGCGCAGAATTCTTTGCTGTATGTCTGCATTTTCCCTAATCTCAAGCACATCTGAGAGTTGTGTTGCGTCCAAGAGCCTTGGATTTATTTTTGCGTCGATTACGTTCATTGACTGGATGTTGAGATCGGAATAGTCGTTGTGATAATCAAAAATTATCAGAGTGCCATCAAGCGCTGCGATTTGTTTTGCCAAAAGCGATACTAGGTTGCTTTTTCCCATGCCAGTCATTGCCAAAATTCCAAGGTGCCTTGAGACGATTTTGTTTATGTTTATCTTTGCCTCGATTTGCGGGTTTCTCAAAAGAGTCCCAATCCTTACCCACTCATCTTTTTGCGGTCCGAATATCGTCCCGAGATCGTCGCTTGTCGCACTAAGAATCGCAGTGCCAGGAATTGGCGGTATTGCCGGAAGGACTACTAGGCTTTTTTGCAGCTCTGCCAGATATCCAAGTATTGTGATTTTTGCGGTAAAGCTTTTGTCGCGCGAGTTGATGTCGGCTATCTCTTTGCTTTCGATTGCCTCATCAAAGTTGTGTATGTCGTTTAGTGCCGCACTTGATACAAAGGAGCGCTCGACCAGCCCTAGGAGTTTTCCATCCTGGGAATCTATTATTACGTATTCGCCTACCGAGAGCGGCTTTGAGGTTTGCGCAGTCACAGCCGTTGGCTTGGACTCGCCTATTACCACGCCAAGTATCATGGGTTTTTCTCCCCCATTTTTGAAAACGACAAAATGTCAAAACCAGACTTCATGCAAAAACTAGTGCAGTGTAGTAAATAAATTCCGAGATTGGTCAGGTGTTGACTCGTGGTTTGTCCGATCTTTTTTATGCGTCCTAGAGTTTTTGGATCAGGCGTGGTGTAAAAAATACAGATTTTTCATAAAACCATGCGATTTATACAAATAAATTCAGACTTGGTGTAATTATTGCTGTTACTGACAGATAGTCTTAAAAATATTGAATGTGTAAGCATATCACGTTACATTATCCTGACACAATTGTCGCAACAACAATAGAGGAAAAAGTGACAAAAAAGATGCACAGGCACCTAAGCTCACTTGGACTCGAGTGCAAGCTAATTCCTGACGGAACGATGGATTTTGAGTACGACTATCCAAGATCTTCCCTTGTTGGACCGACTCCGGGAATAGCAAGCAGGGGAGTCATGAAGGTAAGCGACAGCATGGATTACATCGATATACTAAAGCGCAAGACCGTAACAAAAAGCGAGTTTGCCCCCGGTGGTTTCTACGGGATGGGCGTGGCCGAAGGCACCATGTGGAAGATGAGGTTTTTCATTTCACTGCCGTCAGAGTATACCCTAGGTCCTCTCAACTTTGGAACCCTAACAAAGATCCTAAAGGGCAGATTACACTCCAAAGTTGAGGACTTTATCTGGAGTGGGTATGGCAAGCTCACGACCCTACCGCCCGGCATGATACAAGACGACGTCATTGCAGTACTCGATGTAGACAAGAGGCTACGGGAGCTAATGATGCATGCGCTCCTAAAAGAGCGAATAATCACGGTTTCCGTCTATACGCCAAAGGCAAAGGTCGACTATGAAAAGGCGCAGATAGTAAAGGACGATTCTTACTGGTACAAGTACAAGCCAAAAAAAGAGTCGCACGCCAAGGTCGTCATAACATCAGAGTGGAAGTCTGAAAAAGACCTCTTTATTGACAAGGAAATACTAGAGGCATACCAGCGAATCGCGTCAAACATCAAGTCCACGATAGAAAAGCTTCGCTATCACCTGGTCAAAAAAGTCTAGGCGGCCTCTTTTACAATCAGTCTTGCAAGCGTAGTCTCCGCTGGGATTTTTTGCTCCACCGCAAACGCAATTGAGGCCAGGTTCCTAACCTCGTACTCGATGAGCCGCGTTATTGCCACAACCGTTGAAAAGCTAAAGACCCGCACAAACTCGCTTTGCATCGAGTCATAGATCATTTTCTCAAATCTCCGCTCGAACTGGCTTATGGCGTCGATTGGGTTCTCGTCTTGCGGTACGAGGTCTTTGTATTGCGTTCCGGCCAGCTCGTTTAGCGCGCTCTTTATCGAGTCCGCAGAGATCATCCGAGTCAGGATTTCCTTTGAGGAGATTGATATCTGCGACACCATCAGGTTTTGGATCTGGTTTTCGTCCAGCCCCCAGAACTTGCCTCGCAAAATGCACAGAATGTTGTAAAAGTCGACTTCCATCCCACACAAAGAATGCAGACTAAAGTCGGGCGAGTTTTGAATCGTGTGGTTCAGGTTTTCATAAAAAAACTTGTCAAAGTATATGTCCAGAAGTTGGATCTGTTTTTTTTCGTTGTACAGCGAATATGCCTTTTCGACTTCGGCGCCTATCCCTATTCCCTTGAGGGTGTTGACTGCCTCCTCAAAGTCTTTTGCAATAAGTGCCTTTAGTATAATGTCGCGCTCTTGTATGAGCTCTTCTGGGTGGAGGCTCAGCGACGACTCGATCTCTTCCTGCTTTCGCCCAAGGATCTTTCCCTTTAGAATTACCTTGAGATTTCGCAGGACGAACTTGAGGTAATATGCAAAAAGCAGATTAGAGCCACCGACTGCCTTTATCATCATGTGGTGCAGGTCCGCTTGCCTGTCCTTTAGTGCAAGCTCGATCTTCTGCGCCGTGTACGGTTTTTGGATCTTTGATATCATGTCGTTGTATGCAGTGTTTTTTATTCTGGTGACCAGCTCGTCAAGGTCCCTTGATTCTGCCAAGGTCTCAAAGTCTTTTTTTGTGAGAAGCTTTCCCTTGAGGCTGTACGATTTTACCCCAGCATACACTAGGAGTGATACTGTGACCATATGGACAAGTCGATTGACTCATTAATGTTTTTTATTGGTTTGCAAAAAGTATAGAGAGAAATATAAGTTTTTTAGCTTTAGATTAGAAATTTGCATCACTTTTATCAGATTATTGAAATTATTATTTTTTGGTTTGGCCGCAGACGCGTCACTTCAAAACCTCTCTTGAGCCAATTTCGTTTGAGATTCCGTAGAGGCTGACCAGTTTTGCCATGTCGTTGCCGCTTATCTTACAGTTGTTGTGCGCAAGCTTGAGGGCGTATGGGTATCCGCCAACGCTGTTCTTGTAAAGCCTGTCAAGGAGCGAGCGGACATCATCTTCGGTGTGAGTGTCGCCAAGAAGCTCTATTTTGATTAGTGGTGTCGAGTCAGAAAGCCTTGCGTAGATAGAGGAGATTATCTTGTCTTTGCCAAACCTCGGGTCGATGTGTATTTTGCTAAAGCCTGGCGACGTGGTTGCGTGGTTGTAGTAAAAAATGTCGCCTGCCTTGGAGCCCAGATCGGAAAACTGGGTGTCGGTGTTTGATGTTTTGGCCACAAAAAAGACGTTGTTTTTCCTTGTCATTATTCTTGTGATTGCTGCGCTAAGTGCCGGCTGCCTGGTCATGAACTGTGAATACAGCGAGCCGTCCATAAGCACCACGTCCACAAGGTCAGCGGTTTTTTTGCATGCCTCTATTTCCATTCTGCTTGAAAGTTTTGATAGCTCGGCCTCTGCCTTGCCAAGGCCTTGCTTGTGATCGCTTGATAGCATCTCGCCGTCGGATTTTACTGACACCGCAGTGACTACCCAGAGCTCCATTCCCTGGAATTTGGTGCTGTTAAAGCTGCTGTCTATTCCCGCAAGAACAGAGTTTTGTTTTTTCGGCCTGTACTCTACCCAGTTTTGTCTTGCGCGTTTTATTATCTGCTCAAATTTTGGGCCTTTTAGGACAGACAAGGCGCTGTCGCGGTTCTTTATTGCCTCCTTGTAGACAGAATTTAACACAGACGGTTTTTTCCTTGCAAAAATAAAACCTTTAGCATGAGGACAATGTTAACACGTAGTTTACTATCTGGGCTGGAAGAATCCTTTTTTTACCAAAACATTGCTGACGTTGCTGTTTCCGTATGCAAAACCGACATGGTGGCAGACATCAGAGTCACAGGTATCGCAGTGAAGCGATTTTTTAGAGTCAACCATAGATACAAGCGCCGGTTTTTTGGCCAAATTATCCATGAGTACGATGTGCCGATCCACTATTGCCTTAAACTCTATTGGGTGCACAAACTTTTTTTGTGATTCCTTAGATTCGACATAGCCTACCAGTATGCCTTCGGCAAAGGGGTGGAATTTGAGTGCGGGGTTTGTGAGCATGGCTTCGATGTGTAGCCGCTCTAGGCGTTGCTTGTTTTCTGTGTGCATATAAACTACGTCCATGGTTTTTTTTGAGGCATCTTTTTTGCTATGTCTTTTATGCTTTTCCAACAAGTGAGATCCGCGTATTAGATATAAAAATATTTAATTTTAAATAAAAATAAATAATTTTAAATATTTTTATGTGTTTTGTAAATACCTGCTATGGCTGGGGAGAGGGGCGATCACATCTATTTGATGATCAACTTGAATGTAGGATCGGTATGACCGGCAGGCCAAAAATCCCCACAAGAAGACACGAGAAATGTCCAGACTGCGGTACCGACATGGGCTCGGCATTTGTCAGGGTCAAGGACGGTACCAAGAGAAAATGGAGTGGTAAGGACATTAAGGTCTGCACCAACACGCGTTGTTCTACAATTCTTACACACATGACAAGAAACATCTACATCAGGCAAACGAAGATCAACGTTGCAAAAAAACTCGGACTCGATGCAGGAAAAATACACGCAGGTGTCGCAGCCAGATGACATACGGGAAAATCAAGAAGTTGATACCCCAGAGAATAGACGACATAACAAAAATTCAAAAAGATTCGCGCTTTATCGTTCTGACGCCAAGAATTTTCAGGATTTATCAAAGGTATGGAAAGACCAAGTGCGTTTCTTGTGGCCTAGAGTTGCGGGTTTTTGACACGGTTTACAACTCATCTACAAGAAAACCGTACCATGTTTTGTGTGCGCTGTCAAGAAAGATGATCGTCTGCTGATCGTAGCTAGCTTCGAATCGCAAAGCGGTTGTGGCTTGATTGGTCTGCCACACCGCGTCACCATCTTGTTTTAGTCCAGGCTGTTTTTTATCATTTCGCCGTTGGTGCAAAAAACCATTCCAAAAATTGCGTGTGTTCACAGGCCTCAGGTCAGGACAACTACGGAATCACATGAAATCTTGTGCGCCGACTGCGGGGTGGTTTTGGGCATAGACAACATCCAGGAATGTATGGTCGAAAGCACCCTGAACTTGTTTCAGCAGATCGAAAAGGGCGGACGCGCCGTAAGGCTTGAGGCTTCAAGCAGGATCCACGGCCAAAAATTCCTCTCTTCGAGTTTTTCAAACGCTTGCAACAAACTCGGCCTGCCGGACTATGCGTCACATGATGCGTGGAAGACATTCTCAAAGCTGGAAAAAAACACAGACATCAACGCAAACGCTGCAATTGCGCTGTTTTCATTGTTTACCTCGTGCAGGAGGTATTCCATACCAAAGGCGCAAGACGAGATAATGGAAGCGCTTGCATTTGCGTTTTCTGTAAAGAGAGTACCCACCCTACTCAGGGCGTGTTCGCTTGTCCACTCCATTATGCTTACCATGGCATCAGAAGAACAGGCAAGGATCGTTTCCGATTGCGCTGCCGACTCGCTCGAATATTACTTGAACATCTATGTAAACGGCGTCCAAAAACAGCTAGACAGAGAGACGCTAAAGGACAGTGCGCGAAGAATCGCCGGCACGCTTACTGGCAACAACGAATACCGCGCAAGAATAGCAGTTCAGATGATCAGGGGGGCGCTTTAGTGCTGGCCGAAGTGTCCGCAATCCAGGAAGTTGAGATGTCTAAGCTGCAGAGATCACCAATTCAGATAACACTTCGCTCTGCCAAAACCATAGAGCGGATTGCAACAGCTGCAAAAGATCCCAAACTAAAAGCAGAGTTTCCTCCAATCAAAGTCGCACTTTTCAAAAATTCAATGTACATAGTTGATGGCCATACGATAATGGAGGGATTCAGACTTGCAGGACTAGACACGATTTTAGCTATGTTGTATCAGGTAGAGTCGCTAAGCGATGTTCTGGCATTGCATGTAAAGTTCAACCAGCACAGCCCGCTCAATCCGTTTGAGCTGATTGATCTTATCAACTACATGGCAGAACGCGGCGAGAATCCAGAACAGATTCGGCAAAGGCTCCAGCTTGGTGAACACCTCACAAGGCTTGTTGGATGCCACATTGCAAACAATGAGGCAAAAAACAAGCTCAAGTCATTTGCACATGATCTCTCAGTTAGGTATAGCAACGCTGTCATCCCACCGTATTTTGCGGAGCTTGTAAGCAGGATTCCAGAAAAAATCCAGCTGGACGTGGTTGAACAATTTATTGCCATCATTGGACATGCCATGTCTGATAGAAAATTTGCGTTTCCAGGCCCCGAGACCCTAGATGTCTACTTTAGGCAGTATCTCAAAAACAAGGAAAGAGAGCCTGTCTTTTTCAGGCAAGAGCCGACGCCGCCTACAACCAAGACGGCAAGAGCTCCACCCCCACAACCCATCGGCCCAGAGGAAAGACGAAAGGCAAAGGATCTAGTCGGCACCGTCTCCGGCATGGCAATACTAAAAGTTGACAGACCTGGCCTGTACAGGGTCAACATGATAAAGAAGATAATCTCTCCAATCAAAGATGAAAAAGGCCTCACCGTAATACAGGGAGACGAGGGCTGCAGGATCTTTTCACTGCCGCCAAGGGCGGCAGAGTTTCTCAGACTAGTTGATGATGATACATCGGATGTTTTTGTGCGAACCTTCAATGTATTGCAGATGAAAAGATTCGTATCAAGACTGTCCGACAAAAAGGCAAGGTTCGTAGTGATTTTTTCGCCAAGATCCTAAATGACGCTCACAAAGGAAGCCAAGTCACAGCTGAACCGGATAATACTTGTCAATAGAAAGATACGGCCCTCATCAACGCCCTTTGGCATTCTATCGTCGTTCTACTCTGGAATGAAAACACGCGACATCATCTCAAAGTTTTCAAACCAAGTGTTCTCAAAAAACCCAAGAAAAGACGTCTGCAGGAACATGCATTACCTGCACTCGGTTGGGCTTTTGGAAAAAAAATCATCGCGTCCAGTCTCATACGACATCACAGAAAAGGGCAGGTGGTATGTTGTTGCCTCAAGGCTTGGCCTCCCATTATTTTCTCTGATTTTGCTTGCAAACGTGTATGTTTTTCAAAAAAACATGCAAAAAAACGGCAGGCCTGACTTTTACGTGGTCGGATTCTTCTTTGAGAGGATCGGTCGCTTCATAACACATGCATACAGAGTGCACGGAACTCTAATCAGGAAGAACTATGTAAGACGGTGCGCAAATCAGACCATAAGGATTCCAGACGATATGGTCAAACGGCTGGGCGAGTTTGACTCTGACTTGAGGGCCATGCAAGAATGGTACTTTGATATCGGCGACCAGATAGACTCGTTTCTGATCGGAAACAATATTGCGGAAAATGTTGCGGAGAGGCCAATCACCGCATGAATGATGTGGAGATTGTCCGGATTTTTGTCGTATTCGGGATGCTTGCGGCCGCATCATATTATGATCTGAGGGTAAGGAAGGTAAATGACATGTTGTGGGTTGTTTTTGGCTCCGTTGGTGTGTTTTTGTATTTTTTTGACTGGCCGTCCCCCTCGATGCTGATGTGGGCTGCACTTGAGGTGTCTGTGGCGTTTTCGTGCTGGAAGCTACGATTGTTTGGTGGAGCGGATGTGCTGGCACTTGTTACGCTGTCAGTCATATTGCCCATACATGACGGAGCTCCAGTTATGATGATTGTTTTGGCAATTGCGTTGGTGCTTGCGTCGTCGTATGCTGTATCAGTCAATTCCTATAGAAACCTAAGAACATTGATCAGAAATGGTAAACTGTTTGAGGAGCTCGACGAGTCCTGCCACAAGAAACTAATTGCATTCTTTTTGCTTCATCAAAGAAATGACGGCGAGTCAGGATTTGCTGCCGAGGCCGTAATCGATGGAAGGCGCAGGTTTGTCTTTAGGCACGACCCAGATCATGAGAGTTTTGGCAATTGTAGGTATGTGACAGTCGCATTTCCCCTGATGCCGTTTTTGTTGTTAGGGATGGTGCTTTTTATCGGTCTTGTCGTATTTTAGACAAAAATAATAATTTTTCATCGTAATTTTTGAATATGTTTTTAAAATATGAGGTTATTATGTGCTTAATGAAGTCAAAACTGATCATTGGAGCGTTGGTTGCAGCGCTAGTCGGCGTCTCACTGACGGCGGCATATGCTACGGATTACTTTGACATAACGGCAGCTTCCTCGGATGGAACAACCCATTCCATGGAACTTGCTGACAGAGTCAAACAAATCCCGGCAAACAAAGCACTAGATGTTGTATCGTTTTGGGCCTGGGCAATTCCCATTCCAGCTGGAGCGCCGGCAGGAACCACACTTGCAGTCGAGGCAATAACAATACACCACGGTGTAAACGATCACCAGGCGTTTGGCAAGGCAGCACAGTCGACTCCTGTCCAGAGCTTCCACCCCCATAGGGCATACTTTGACGCTTCTAACTGCGTAATTGGGCTTGAGAGTCCAAAGGCAGACTTTAGAGTCAAGGACAACACCATAACACTTGCTGCAAGTGATGTAGCAGTGGCCGCAGCAACTGGTACAATTGGACCAAGAGGCGATTGTACAGCAACGGGCTTGGGCATTACGGTCCTAGCAGATCTATTCACAATCCCATAAAACCCCAATCTTCATTTCTTTTTTTGTGTTTGTGATTACATCAGATTATTTTATCATGTTTCCTAACGACTTCTTCAAGTGAAAAAGTTGTAGTCCCAAGCGAAGGAGTTGAACCTTCGACACTCCGGTTTCTGTGTGCCTAGTAGGCTGATTTTCGGTTAGCCAAAAGCCAACCACTACAGCCGGAAGCTCTACCAGGCTGAGCTAGCTTGGGACAAAAATTTTCGGCATGGATTTGTATTAAATAGCTACTGGTACGGTGCGACTCTGGTCTTTACGTCGATCAAAGAAATGTTAAATATTGTCTTTAGACCAAAAATTCAGTGTCAGAGACTGTTTTTGATGGATATGCATGTGTGCCCTATATGCACGACCACAAATCAATCGAGATAAAGGACTCTTGGCATGACTCTAAGAACATAGAAAACATGTATTTTGTCACCGCTACCTTCTCAGAGGACAGCAAGCCGTACTTTCCATCGCATGCAAACCACTATCTCCTAGTCAAGTTTGCAAATGACTCAAAGATCCTAAAGGACATCGAGGCACGTACGCAGCCGAAAACAGCGTTTGTCTTTAACATAAGCAACGAGCTTTTTGAGCGCGAAGTAAACGGACAGATGAACTTTGTCTCCATATATTATCTGGAATACTCCAAGTCGGACGACGACATGTCGGACCTTGCTATGGTAGTATCAAAAAACGATCGGGTCAGAAAGGCAGCGACGGGAAACATACTTGCGTTCTCCTCGGAAAAACCAAAGTTCACTTTCCCATACAGCAACAACATTGTAGTTTTAGAAGTATCCAGTCAGAAAAGTCACCAGAGTGTAAACAAGTATTGCGAGCAGACTCGCCGCAACGTCTGCAGAAAAGGGATCACAATGAACAATTTGGTCGGCCTCTCAATACTTGAGAAGCTAAAGTGATCCGGTTTTTGTCCTTCAAAAATGTTAAATATTGATTACAGATTGGTCTGGATATGAGCAAGCCTGCAGAACTCGGTTCGCTAAAAATTGGATCCTACATTCTCTTGCCAGTATCTGACCAGCCATCGGGTGAGCCTTGCAGGATAATAGAATATGATACCAGCAAGCCGGGAAAGCACGGGGCTGCAAAGGCAAGAATAGTTGGAGTCGGAATTTTCGACGGCCAGAAGCGACCACACGTAAGCCCGGTCAGCATGCAGGTTCATGTACCGCTTATCGACAAACGCGTAGGCCAGATCATATCAATGACAGGCGAGCAGGTCCAGTTAATGGACAGCGAGACCTTTGAGACAATCGACGTTCAGATGATAGACGACGAGGTCAAAGGAAAGCTCGAGCAGGGCCAAATGGTCGAGTACTGGAAGGTAATGGACAGAACAAAAATAATGAGAATTAAATCATAATTTCGGATGCTGATGATAAGTCGGAAAAGCCATCTGATTGATGATGACGATTATGAGTATTGAAGCATCCCTTGTCTTAATACAGAGGAGCCTGGTCATGGAAACGGCATGAAGCTGGCGGCCTTATTTTCTGGCGGAAAGGACAGCGCCTTTGCGGTCTACGAGGCGCAAAAACTAGGGCACAAAGTAAGGTGTCTGATAACAATACTGCCACACTCTGCTGAGAGCCATCTTTTACATCACCCAAATATCGAGGCCACGACGCTACAGGCCCATTCGATGAAGATTCCGCAGATTTTGGTAAAATCAGATACCGCAGACTCTGAAAAAGAGTTGGAGCTTATCAAAGGTGCGCTGGCAAGGGCCAAAGCCGAACACGGCATAGAGGGAATAGTGCACGGCGGGATACTAAGCGAGTTCCAGAGGGAAAGATTTGCAGATGCGGCAAAAAGCCTTGGCCTCCAAGTCATCTCGCCGCTCTGGCAAAAAGACCAAACAAAATACATGAACGATCTTTTGAGCAGCGGCTTTGAGTTTGTCATTACGGCAGTGTCGTGCGACGGCCTTGACAGATCGTGGCTTGGTAAAAAAATAACAAGAAAAGATCTCGACGTCCTTGTCGAGCTCTCAAAAAAATACAAGTTTAACCTGAGCTTCGAGGGGGGTGAGGCAGAGACGTTTGTGGTAAACTGTCCGCTTTTTTCAAGGCCCATAAAAATTACGGATTCCAAGATAAGCTGGGATGGATACAGAGGAATGTTTGAAATAGTCCACTCGGAAATACAAGACAATGCTTGACAACCTCAAGACCAGCCTTCGCGCGGCTATAAAAAAAATAGTAAACTCCTCTGGCGTAGACGAGGCGCTAATCAAGGAGCTCTCAAAGGACGTCCAGCGGGCACTCCTACAGGCAGACGTTAACGTGAAGCTAGTCCTAGAGATAACAAAGAACCTAGAAAACCGCTCGCTAAACGAGACGCCGCCTCCAGGACTTTCAAGAAAGGATCACATTGTAAAAATTCTGTACGACGAGCTTGCAAATCTGCTAGGCAAGGAAAACCAGTTTTCGTTCCAGCCAGGTAGGCTAAACAAGGTTCTGCTGCTTGGCATACAGGGAAGCGGCAAGACTACGATCACTGGCAAGCTTGCAAAGTTTCTGACAAAACAAGGGTACAAAGTCGGAGTCATTGGCGCAGACACCTACAGGCCGGGCGCACTAGTCCAGCTAAAAACAAACTGTGAGAAGGCAAATGTAGAGGTGTATGGCGAGGAAAACAACAAGGACGCCCCAGCAATTGTAAAATCAGGACTGAAGCATTTTGAGAATTCCAATTTGGACATAATACTTATCGACACTGCGGGAAGGCACAAGGAGGAAAAGGAGCTGCTTGACGAGATGAAGGAGATATCAAAGGTTGCGTCACCAGACCTCGCCCTACTTGTGATTGATGGCACCATAGGCCAGCAGTGCTACAGCCAAGCAGAATCGTTCCACAAGACAGTGCCCGTTGGCGGAATCGTAATCACAAAGCTTGACAGCTCCGCAAAGGGTGGAGGGGCGCTTGCCGCGTCGGCCGCCACAGGGGCCAAGATAATGTATGTTGGAACTGGCGAGCGAATCGATGATCTAGAGTTGTTTTCTCCAACAAGGTTTGTCGGAAGACTGCTCGGCATGGGCGACATCCAGGCTCTGCTGGACTTGGCAAAGAGACTTGAAACAGAGGCCGACGATGTGCGCCTAAAGCGAATATCCAGCGGAAAGATGAACATGGATGACTTTTACTACCAGCTAGAAGAGGTCACAAAGGTCGGCTCGCTAAAGGGATTTCTGGACAACATGCCAGGCCTTTCTGGAATGGTAAAAGAAGACCAGCTAGACCAGATGGAAGAAAGAATGCAGAGATGGAGATTCATCATTCAGAGCATGACAAAGCAGGAAAAAGCAGACCCGGATCTTCTCAACGCGTCAAGAATCAAAAGAATTGCAAGGGGAGCTGGGTGGCCGGAACACGAAGTAAAGGAGCTTCTCAAAAACTACAAAAACTCCAAGGGAATGATGAAGGCAGCCAAGGGCCGGCAGATGCAGGGATTTTTGCGAAAAATGGGCATGGGATAAGCAAATTAGTCTGCCTTTCTGAAAAACCCTTGCTGTGAAACAAGACAAAAAGTTTGCAGGCGTCCTGGTGACATCGCAAAAGATACTGGCCGAGTATGATCTTTGCGATCATTGTCTCGGAAGGCTGTTTGCAAAAAAGCTTGGCCTTGCATCAAGCAGGTTACTTGGGCGGAAAATCCACAAAGCGCTCAAGAAAAAAACCACCAGGTGCCACATCTGCAAAAATGTTTTTGATAATCTGCACACGTATCTTACAAAAATGCTCGAGTCGTCGTCCGGATATGAGTTTAGGACGTTTCTTGTGGGCGCGACCCTAAAGCCTTCGGTCATGGACAGGGACGACCACATACGATCTCAGTTCAAGCTAAGGGGAATAGACGGAATAAAGACAAGCATAACTCGCGAGCTGGCAAGGCAGTTTTCAAAAAAAACAAAAAAGAGATCCCAGCAGCTTGATCCTGAGCTTACCATAACAGTTGATTTTAAGACAGAGTCGTGCAGTGTCTACTCTAGGCCTGTCTATGTGTTTGGCAGGTACGTAAAAGAAGTTCGCGGCATTCCGCAAAAACAAAAACCGTGTGAAAACTGTCTTGGAAAGGGCTGCTTCACATGTGGACACCATGGCATGACAGGATATGATAGTGTGGAGGGCATGCTCTGCAGGTATCTCTTTGAGAGATTTGGTGCGCCTCAGGCAAAGATAACGTGGGTCGGGGGCGAGGACAGCACGAGTCTTGTCCTTGGCGCAGGCAGGCCTTTTTTTGCCAGGATTGCAAACCCAAAGAAAAGAAACCCAAGGCTGCAAAAAAAGATCAAGGCAGACAAAATAACAATACGTTCCCTAAAAATAATACCAAAAATCCCGGTTACGCCGGTGTCGTTTGTCTCAAAGGTGGGCCTCCTTGTCAGCAGCGAAAACCCAGTACGGCAAGAGGACATTGAAAAGCTCGGCCAGCTGCAAAAAAGCACGATTGCAATCTATGAAAACTCTGGCAGAAGGGTGGAAAAATCCATATACGATGTTCACTACAAAATTAATTCGGAAAATTCATTCCGCCTTTTTCTCAAAGTCGACGGTGGTGTTCCACTCAAGCGCCTCGTCACAGGAGAAAATGTTTTTCCAAACGTCTCGGATCTGATTTCAATCAAGTCAAAATGTGAGACGTTTGATTTTGAGGAAGTAAGGATCACAAACTAACGTTTTTACCCCCATTCCATTTGATAGTTTTGTTGGATCAGCTGATAAGGGTCAGAGAGGCCCACGAAAAAGGACTTCTTCCGCAAGACATCTTTAATACAATAAAGGAAAGATTTGATCTTGTAACCTCCGGCATACAAAGAATCGAAAAGGCATCTGGCACGCCGTATCCAATATCATATGTGGAGCCATCCGCAATTCTGACAGGCTCTGACAGCGTCTCATTTCAGTACGGCATACTTTTTGCAAGGACGCTGCCGGTTTTTTTTGAGGAAAAGTTTCAGGTGGTAATTCAGATCTCTGCGCCGCTTGTGGCGTTTGGCCTCAAGGGCACCATTCACGCCATCTTGGCACACGAGTTTTTGCACTATCTTGAGCTCGTGAGAAAAATATCAAAGATGGAGCTGGTCTCAGACGAGGTTTCCTCGAGTCTCTTTGAGAACGTGTATGCCGACAGCACAAGGCTCTTTGAGGCGAGGGCGGTTTTTGGCGACAAGACGCTCCTTACGCACATTACAAAAAAGTTTCCGACCGGCTTTAAGGACTATAAGCTTGAGGACAAGACCGAAAAGCTATGGATCGCAAAAAACCTGCCCGTGACCAAAATCGCCCTAGACGAGAACACCGTCAAGCTCTCAGCAGAATCACTTGCCAAGATAAACTTGGATCCCGCGATTCTGATCAAAATCAAAGAATACGAAGAACGTGAATCGAAGCTGAGAAAGAAAAAATTCTACTGAATAAACTCGGTAAGACCGCACTTGCCGCATGTGCGCCTGTTTTTGTGCTCTGACATGAAGACCCCCTTGCCGCACCTTGAGCAGATCTTGTGAGTTCTTGTGACCTTGTCGCCTGAAATTTTATAGTATGCAGCAATTTCGCTGGTCTTTGCCTCTGCTTTTTTTCCTGCCATTATGCCTTTGCCTCTTCTGCCGGTGCTTCAGCTGGAGTTTCGGCCGGTGTTTGGGCTGGCGCCTCTGCCGGTGCCGTCTCTGCAGGTGGTGCAGCAGCCGCCTTTGCCTTGGCCAGCCTCTTGAAAATAGTCGGGTTGACCTGTTTTTTTGCCAACTCCTCGTTGTCGTAAACATAGAAGGTGCCAGTAACGTCTGGTCTTCCGCTGTGTGCCTTCATGAAAATTGGAACTATTACCTTGCCGTCAAGATTGAACTGTTTTGAGATCATCTGGGCCGCCTCTAGCTTTTTCAGCTTGCCTGCAATCCCTTTGAAATTGCATGTTATCTCCCGTCTTGAGAGAAATGTGTTGTTCACATCGCTTATCGTCTCTATCATTGACATGTATTGTGCATCGTTTTTCTATTTCATATAAATCTTCATTGCGTTTCAAGAAGGGTTTTAAGAAAACAGAGTCACTCCAGAGATGTGGACAGATTCATGCTGCACCTGAAAAATACCGGATATACGCCACAAGAAACCAGTAGACTGCTCAAAAAGGCGCGCCATCTTTCGGCCGGCTTTGAGGGGACAATTCGCGATTGCCGTGTCTCTACCAAGTATGTAGAGTTTGATGTATCGATTGACAAGTCGAAAATCGATGCCCTCGTGGAGAGATTTGCCCCAATTGCACCTCCGGACCACGCAAGGCATGTAGTCGAAGAGCACATTGGAAAGGAAAAGGCAATCAAGATGGGCATTTCTTATTTCAACGACGAGCGGTTCTGGGAGGCGCATGAGGTCTTTGAAGGGGTCTGGAAAAAATGCTTCGAGGGCGAAAAGGAACTTGTCCAAGGGATAATTTTGGTAGCAGCAGCTCTTGTACATTTTCAAAAAGACGAAAAGACAATCTGCCTCTCAGTCCTCGGTCGGGCACTTGAGAAGCTCGGACACGCAAGTGGCATGTATCACGACATCAACGTTGATGCCCTGCGCATGAAAATACAGAAAATAAAAAACTCCGGACAGGTATCGCTATTTACTATCTGATCAGCTGCAGAGCCGTCTTTACCACTTGGGCCCCTTCCAGCAGCCCGATGCTTCCTATCTTTGCGTTTTTTTCTGTAAATCGCACGCTGTTGTCCTTTTTGACAGAATCGCCCGACACCAGTACTGGGACGGGGTCGTCACTATGCCCCTTGTTGATGCACGGAGTGGAATGATCTGCAGACACTACTACTGCGACCTTGCTTGTGTCGATATTATCCAACAAGGTACCAAAGAAGCGCTTGTCAATTTCTTCGATATTTCTCATCTTGCCCAGCGCGTCGCCGTCGTGGCCGAACTCGTCAGGTCCTTTCAGATGCACATAGATTGCATTTTCCGTGCTCATTGCGCTTGCTGCAACGCGTGCCTTTTCCTCATAGTCAGTCAGCCCCCCGGCACTGTACGCGCGCATCTTGAGTATCTCCGAGATGCCGATCTCAACTGGCATGTCCACAATACAGGAAAACCTCATGGAGTAAAGGTCGTTAATCGGTACAACTTTTGGGTAGTGATTTCCCGCGTCGCGCAAAAGTATGCTGTTGAGCAGTTTTTTTCCCTGCTCCTTTCGCTTCTGGTTCGTCTTGCTTTGCTTCATTATCTTTAGTGATTGCTCTGTGAATTCGTTGACCAGCTTAGCCGCAAGCGAGGCGTTTTGAATGTCCTTTAGCGGCAGGCACCTTTCAATCTTCAGATAATCGCCAACTGCCTTTGCTATTCCCATCCCCTCGACCCGCGAATACGCCGGGTCGGTGTTTGTGATTTCGGATGAGAGTGGCTTTCCCTCGCACCTAATCCTGACTACGACGCGGTGGCCGATGGTTGGCGCCACGACAACAGACGCCCCCGGCTCTGAGAACCTAACGGTGCTTTCAATTTCCTTTGATATTGCAATTGCGTCTTCGCGCTCTATGTGCCTTCCAGCTCTTCTGTCCACAATTATCCCAGAATCATCAAGCGTCGCAAAGTTTCCGCGCAGTGCCAAGTCTCCGTCCTTAAAATCAATGCCGGTTCCTATTGCCTCTATCACACCTCTTCCGGCATATTCGGAGTGCTGGAACTTGTAGCCAAGCATGTTAAATACCGCAATGTCAGATTCCGGCGCAATTCCCTTTCCTACAGATATGACTTCGCCCATCGCTCCGTTTTTTGTCAGCCTATCAAGGTTCGGCGTCTTTGCAAAATCAAGAGGCGTCGTTCCTTTTAGATCCGGGTGTGGCAGATCACCCACCCCATCTAGTAGCACATAGACCATTTTCACATCTTTGTTGGCAGACATGGAAACCTTAGTTTGAAAACTGATCCAAGACCACTTTAAACTTACAGTTTTGGAATTTTTGGGTCGCGATCGTTGAAAAGGTTTTAACTCTCACGTTTTCATACTATCGATTATGGGGAGCATGAGAAAAGACTACATCTCAGAGAGGTTTGTGATTGTCTCCCAAAACGAGGAACGAAACGGCGACTCTAAAAAATGTTCGTTCTGTCCTGGAAACGAATCCATGACAAATCCGTCTCTTCTGTCTTTGGTAGCAAAGGACGGAATGCTCCAGAGGCTCCAAGACAGCGAGGACAACTATGTCGAAAACTGGACGGTGCGCGTCTTTGAGAGCAAGATGCCGGCAGTTTCCATTTCTGCAGAAAACTCGTACAGCGACAGGCCGCTTTACAGCGAGCCTGCGTACGGATATCACTATATCGTAGTAGCCTCTGAAAAGCACAAGGACTCGCTTTCTACCATACCCGTAGAGCAGTGGTCAAACATCCTAGTTGTCATACAGGACAGGCTCAGATGGCTCTATACGCAGCGCGGCGTCACGTACGTTTCAATTTACATAAACCACGGCAAGGAAGCCGGGAGCATAACGGCACATCCGCACATAAACATGGTCACATTTTCTACCATTCCGCCATTAATAGAAGCCGAAGCAGAGGCATCCCACAGAATACTAAACGAAAAGGGCGCATGCCCACTCTGCCAGACGGTCAACACCGAGATGGGAGGCCCCCGCCAAGTGCTGCAAACGGAAGGGTTTTTGGCTTTTTGCCCATGGGCACCGTCGTACCCCTACGAGTTTTGGGTCTGCCCAAAAAAACACACCACCAGTTTTTCAAAGATCACGCAAAAAGAAATCAACGATCTTTCTCTAATTTTGCGCGCAACTCTCGGCGGCCTGACGACTTCTCTAAAAAACGTCCCTTACAACTTGGCATTCCACCTATCACCTGAAAAGAAAAACAGCAGACAGATCCACTGGCACATCGAGGTATATCCCCTTACATCTGCATGGTCAGGCCTTGAGCGCGGATATGGGGTCTTTTTGAACTCGAGCCAGCCGGAAAAGGCAGCAGAGCAGCTGGGGGCCGCGTGTAGAAAAGAGCTCGCAGGCCTTGTAGGCATCATCTAGCTCACACCATTTAATTATCTATAATATTTTTCAGAGAGCATGGCAGTTGAAAAATATCTCGCAGTTGCAGCACTAGGCCTCTTTGCGATGTTTGGCGGCGAGATCAATGTCTTTTACAATTACCTGATAAATCCAACAACTGAGGTGGATCCTGGGCCAAAGGCTCTGATGTACATCTCAATCGGAGTTGCACCGGCTATGAGTATAGCTGGCACTGCGTTTATCATGTCAAAGAAATATGGTTCGAGGCAGGTTGGCGCACTAATAATTGCTGGCGGTGTCGTACTTTTGGCAAGCATGTTTTATGCAAACACGCTCGTCCCAAAAATCGACGTGAACTATCGCGTCTATACAGTCGAAATAGTTCCGCCTCTGTTCATGGTAGTGTCAATTCCAATTATTGGTATTGGCGCATGGCTGTTTAGGACAAAAAAGCGACCAATCAAGGAATACTTTTAGTGGTCGTATCGCATGCCGTGCGAGTGCGCCTCAAAGCCGAGCTTCTCATAAAACGGCCTCACCTTGTCGTCGCAGTCAAGGATGGTCTTGTAGCAGCCTTGTTTTTTAGCGTAATCCAGAACGAACCTGATTATTTTTTCTCCGATTCCCTTTCCCTGAAGATTTTTTGACACGACAACGTCCTCTATGTGTCCCACCTTTCCGCCGTCGTGGATGAATTTTTGCTCGATTAGCAAAGTGGTTGCGCCGACGACGCGGCTTCCCTCAAGGGCCACAAATATGACATGATCTGGGTTTTGCGCGATTTTTTGCAGGATTGCTCTTGCCTTGTTTTTGTCAAGGTTGCTTGTCTGTCTCAGACTGTCCAGTGATTCCAGAAACCCGTTTTCGAGGTCAGACTCGGCTATTTTGCGAATGGTAATTTCAGACATTAAATCTTGCCAAGTTTTTCTATAAATGCCTCATATGCCTTTTTGTAAGAGGCCTTGTCGCCAATGTCGATAAAGCCGTTCTTTATGATAAAGCTGTTTACATCTTTTTTCCTCGCCAGCGCCCTTTTTATGACGTCGTTCATCCCAAATGGCTTGTTTGTTGGAATGAGTGAAAAGACACCAGGCTCCATCACATAGCAGCCGATGTTTATGTTGGCACTTATCTGTGGCTTTTCGTTCCAGGCCGTGACCTTGCCGGACTTGGCAGTCTCGATTACGCCGTACTTTATTGTAGTGGTGAACTGACTCAGACTCATTGTGATAAACGACTTTTTTGCCTTGTGCTGCTCTA
The DNA here is from genome assembly GCA_049276655.1 of Candidatus Nitrosotenuis sp. Classification (GTDB taxonomy): domain Archaea; phylum Thermoproteota; class Nitrososphaeria; order Nitrososphaerales; family Nitrosopumilaceae; genus Nitrosotenuis. The sequence continues at coordinate 136,378 of JBASWV010000004.1, forward strand.
TCATTTTTCTGAGATTAAAGTCAAAGACAGAATCGCCATAGATGCACACAAACATGTCGTCCACAAAAGGTTCTGCCGTTTTCAGCTGGCCTGCCGTGGCAAGCGGCCTGTTGGCCACTGCATATTCGATGTTGACCCCAAATCTGCTGCCGTCCTCAAAATAATCCTCGATTGTTTTTCTGAGATAACTCACACACAACACGATGTTGGTTATCTTGTTGTGCCTCACCCAGTCTATTAGGTGCTCAAGGAGTGGTTTTTCTCCCAGCGGCAGCATTGGTTTTGGCAAAAACGTGGTGTACGGTTGGAGTCTCGTGCCCAGGCCTCCTGCTAAGATTACCGCCTTCACAAGTCTAAGTGAAAATATTGAAGTATTTATGTCCAGTTACACAAATGTCCTAGAGTCAGGCATCGAGAATTTTGGAGATTTTTGACACCACGTGTTTTGGGTTCTTGCCAAACACTATGATCATCGGCTCCTTGCCAAAGTCTCCTTTGTGATAGATTATGTCGGGGGCGGAGGTGGAGTTTTTGATTGCGTGTCGTATCCCCCAGCTTATAGACGAGTTTTCTTTGAGTTTGCTTTCTTGTGGCTCCACAGTTCTGTCGTAGCTTGCTATTCTGTTTTTTGCTCTGGAAAACTTGATTACCAATTTCTCGTCGAATTTTATGTTTAGTGCGGCCCTTACCTGCGGGAACTTTTTTTGCATCGCAAGCACTGCTGCTGCGACGTGCCTTGAGGCGCCATATTCCAGATCGCCTGCCATGACAACTCTGTCCCCTGCCTTTACTATTCTTCCCATCACGCCCACTACATCTGCAAGCGATTTTGCGTTTTTCCTTGCATACACAAAGTTCGTCTGACATTCTGGGATGAGTTGCGAGACGTTTTTGAGTCTGCCAAAGTCACCGATTGCCTTGCCGAGCTCCTGTTTTATCTTGTCACCTACAGGGCGTGTTATTGCAAGGCCGCTGCCTATTCTTTGCGAGTTTTTTATGGAATCATACACAAACTGTTTTGCAAAGGCCACCGAGTCCCGCACTGACTGCTTTTTTGCAATCGAGTATGCGAGTGCAAACGCAAAGTTGCAGCCGCTTCCGTGGTTTGAGCCGGCGATTTTTTTTCCAGAGATAGAATAATATTTTCTGTTTGTGTACACAAAGTCGCTTATTGCGTTTTTTACAAAAGAGTGTCCCGTTATTACCACGTTTTTTGCCCCAAGTGCGGAAATAGACCTTGCAGCTCGGATTAGATCAGGGCTTTTGCGGATTTTTACGCCTGAGAGCACCTCTGCCTCACCCACGTTTGGGGTAACCACATGCGAAATGGAGATGAGTTTTGCCAATGTGTCAAGTGCAGATTTTTCCAAGAGTCTACCCCCTGTGGTGGAGGTTATCACAGGATCCAGCACGATTGGTATTTTTTTGTCTTTGAGCTTTGAGTAGATTTTTTGTATTATTCCGGAATTGTACACCATTCCGATTGTGATCGCGTCCACATCAAAATCTGAAAAGACAGAATCAATCTGCGCTCCAACTGACTTTGTCGATACTGTCTCGACGTCTGAGAACGCAAAAGTGTTTTGCGAAGTTATTGCAGTGATCACAGTAAGGCAGTTCACGCCAAGTGCTGCTGCTGCCCTGACGTCGGACTGGACTCCGGCGCCGGACGACGGATCAGAGCCGCCAATAGAAAGAATGTTCATGGTTTTCTGTGTAAATCCTTACGTAATAGCGTTTTTGCGAATTTGCAAATTTGCGCAATTATAATGGATTGCAATTTCTCGCTATTGTTTAAATCTAGAGGTCTCGTACTAGAATCATGGGAACCCAGATCAGCGCCGCAAGAAGAGGTATGATAACAGACGAGATGAAACAGGTGGCGCGTGACGAGGGCGTCACCCCAGAATGGCTCAGATCAAGAATTGCTGCTGGCTCCATAATAATTCCGGCAAACAACGTTCGGCCGCAAAAGGTGCACCGGGTCGGCATAGGCAAGGGCCTAAAGACAAAGGTAAATGTCAACATTGGCACGTCCACACTCAAAGTTGATCTAAACGAGGAAATCGAAAAGGCAAAGGTCGCAGTAAAGCACCATGCAGATACCATCATGGATCTAAGCGACGGCGGCGACGTCGGCGCCATCAGAAAGGCTCTCCTCGAGGCAGCGCCGATAACGTTTGGCACAGTACCCATCTACGAGGCGTACAACTATGGCGTTGAAAAGCGCAAAAACCCACTGGATCTCACCGAGGATGATTTTCTCAAAGCCTTTGAAAACAACGCAGAGGACGGAGTTGACTACACCACCATCCATTCCGGCATATCAAAGGAGATTGCAAAACGGATCCTCAAGGTTCAGAGGTACGGCGGCGTAGTAAGCAAGGGCGGCACGATTACTGCCGCATGGATGCTAAAATACGACAAGGAAAACCCATACATCACCCATTACGATTACCTAATAGAGATTGCAAGAAAATATGATGTTACGTTCAGCTTAGGCGACGCGCTGAGGCCTGGCTCCATACTGGATTCGCATGACGAGCTCCAGGTTCAAGAGATGATAAACATATCAAGGCTAACAAAACAGGCACATGAAAAAGACATCCAGGTGATGGTCGAAGGGCCAGGCCATGTTCCACTAAATGAGGTAGCTGCAAACGTCAGGCTTGCAAAGTCGCTCATTGGTGATGTTCCCTACTATGTACTTGGGCCGCTTGTCACAGACATTGCGTCCGGGTATGATCACATATCTAGCGCAATTGGGGCCGCGGTTGCGGCAAGTGAGGGTGTGGATCTTTTGTGCTATCTCACCCCAGCAGAGCATCTTGCCCTGCCAAACGCCGAGGAGGTAAGGGCCGGCCTTATAGCATACAGGATTGCAGCCCATGCAGGCGACCTAGTCAAGCTGAGAGAAAAGGCAATCACATGGGACATGAAGATGACGGAGGCAAGGAGGACTCTGGACTGGGAAAAACAGATCTCCCTTTCCATAGACCCGGAGGAGGCGGCCCGAATCCATAACAGGACAGGCCAGCGGGATGGAAACAATGTTCCGTGTACAATGTGCGGCGGCGCCTGTGTCTACGTTATGCTTCCGCAGCAGAGAAAATACACAAAGGAAAACGAGAACCTACAACAAGCTGAGTAGTACCCTGTCAAGGCTCGGCACTGTTTTGTACTGGAAAATCTCATCAGGTGTTATCCACCGATAAGAATCGTTTTCCCAGTTCAGCAGGATTTGGTTGCGGCTGGTTTCAAACAAAAACGGAAAAACTATCCATTGTTGCCCCAGATACTGCGGCGACGATACTATCATCTCCCTTCCAGACTTGAGCAGCCGGATTGAATCCCATTTTGCTCCGATTTCCTCGTAGAGTTCGATTTTTGCGCGCTCGAGCGGTTCTTCGCCCTCTTCGATGATTCCGCTTACCGCGCTCCACAAGCCTTTCATGGACTTGGCCTTGTCGCTGCGCCGTAGTATGAGAAATTTGTCGTCTTTTGTTACAAAGGAGGTTACTATTTTCGTAGAACGCATGTCATTTTTCGATTGCGTTTATCATAGTGTTTAGTTTCTTGTACGAATCTTCTAGGTTTGTGTTCTTTGCCAGCCCTTGTTGCACGTTTTTGATGTAGTTGTTGATGTCCTCGGACTTGGCCTCTTGGATGTCGGTGAGCAGTCTCCCTATGTCCTTCCAGAATTCCTCTGCTGCCCTTCTTATCTCTGGGTTTGAGATTATCGTCTCGATAAGATCAGTGGATTCGGTCATGATGCTTTCTGCCAGTATTTTTTGAACCTTGAATGTGGTTCCCGACATGCGCTCTGTCAGCGAGATCTTGTCGTCTTTTGCCAAGATGTTTGCAAATGCCAGGTTCACAAGATGAGTAAGACCCAAGATGATTGCGATTTTTTTGTCGTGCTCCATTGCATCTATTGTGACAAAGTTTGCACCATCGAAGAGCGACTTGACAAGACTCAGTTCCTTTTTTGCGTCCTTTATCGGAATGGCTATGATGTTTTGTCCCTTTATCTTTTTTGCGCCGGGGCCAAACATCGGGTGGATGCACACGGGGTTTATCTTGGATGGTATTTTGAGAAGCGCCGCCGCCGTTTTTGCTTTTTGCGACGATATCTCGATGAGATACGAGCCGCGTCTCATCTCCTTTGCGATGAGCCGGATTATTTCCGGGGTACGCCTTGTTGGCGTACACAAAAGCACTATCTCGGCGTTGAGCACCGAGCCGACAAGGGATGATGCCTTTTTGATTGTCTTGTCAGTTATTGGCGTCTCTGAGTCAAAACCCGTCACCTCGTAGCCGTTTGCGGCAAAATACTTGGCAAACCACTGGCCCATCTTGCCACCTACGCCTATCACTGTAATGCTTTTTTTCATTGCGATCCCCTTAGAACCTCACCCATTATTTTCATACCTTCCTTTAGTTTCTTTTCGTCCTGGCAGGCAGAAATCCTGACAAAATCCCTGTAATTGCCAAATCCGTCGCCTGGGGCGACTGCGACCCCATGGTCAAGCATTTTGTTTACAAAGTCCAAGCCGTCAAAGTTGGGTTGGTTTATTCTGGCAAATAGATACATCGCCCCGTCAGGCGGTACAAACTCTAGGCCCAGCTGCCTTGCCGCCTCGGTTATTGTGTTAAGCTTTGAGCGCATGCTTTTTGCGTTGCCGCTTATGTCGGATTCTAGTGCCTTGAGTGCCGCATACTGGATTGGCTCTGCCACATTTGTTAGACACATGGCCTGAAGCTTTGTCATTTTCTCTATTATTTTTTGATCTGCCATTGCATAACCAATCCTAAAGCCAGTCATTGCATGAGACTTTGAAAATGACTGAGTGATGATGCTTTTTTCGTATTTTGCTGAGAGCGTACTTTTCCATTCCCCAAATGCATACTCGGAGTAGATTTCATCGCTTAGAAGATACAGATCGTGTTTTTGCGCAAGTTCCACTATCTGGTTTTGGAGTCCTGGGGGGAGAATTTTTCCCGTCGGATTATTTGGATAGTTGAGCACAAGCATTTTTGTGTTAGAGTTTATCGTCTGCTCTATTTGCGAAATCGACGGCTCCCACCTGCCTTCAAGTGTGGTGGAAATTGTTCTTACCTTTACTCCCGCATTTACTGCGCAGTCTCTGTATGCAGGCCATGCCGGCTCGATTACTATTATTTCGTCGCCCGGATTCAACAAAGTCGTAATTGCGAGATAAACTGAGAACCTTGCTCCAGGCGACACCAAAATGTTTTCTGGCTTTATGTCAGTGCCGAATTTTTCAGAGGCGTGCTCTGAGAGCGCTGCTCTGAGCTGCGGCATTCCTGAGGCCTGTCCATATCTGACAAGCCCCTTTTCAAACGCCTCGTCCAGTGCCTTTTTGACTATTTTTGGCGGCATAAAGTCCGGCTCGCCAACTTCCATGTGGATTATTTTCTTTCCCTGGCTTTCGAGGGCCTTTGCCTTTAGAAATATGGTGAGGTGTGTTTGCTTTCCCTCCGTTTGAACCTTTATTGACTCGTTTAGGAGGAAGTTGAGAAATTTTTTCCCAAGCGACTCGTCAAGGCCTATTTGCTGGCACAGTATGCCGACCTTTTTTCTGAGCTGTTCTTCGCGCGCCTCGTCAAATATTCCAAGGCCGCTGCTTTTTTTGAGATCACCTATTTGTTTTGAGATCTCAGTTCTCTCTTTTAGCAGGTCGAGCATCTGGAGTGTTATCTCATCAATTTTGTTTCGGAGATGGTCTATGTCTGACATTTCTACAATACCGGCTTTATGAACCCGGCCATCAGCGCATGATCTGCTAGCACTAGCGAGACCAAAGAGTCGACAACAGGCGGCGCGCGCGGCACTACACATGGGTCATGCCTGCCCTGGACTTGGAGTGTGACTGGTTTTTTTGTTTTGACATCAATCGTGCTTTGTTTTTTTGCAATCGACGAGGCCGGCTTGAATGCGATTCTCATCATTATTGGCATGCCGTTTGAGAGGCCACCTAGAATTCCCCCAGCGTTGTTTGTCTTTGTTGCCACTTTGCCGTTTTTTACGATGTATGGATCGTTGTTCTGTGAGCCAAACAGCTCCGAGCCTGCGAACCCCGACCCAAACTCGACTCCCTTTACCGACGGAATCGAATAGATTGCCTTGCTTATGTCCGACTCCAGAGAGCCAAAGATCGGCTCGCCTAGGCCTATCGGCACGTTAACTGTAGTGGATTCTATTATACCTCCAAGTGAGTCTCCGCTTTTTCGTGCAGCCAGTATTGATTGCCGCATCTTTTCTGCCGTGCTTTGGTTTGGGCACCTGACCTCGTTTTCATAAATGCGGTTTTTCATTTTCAAATCAAACTTTTCCTTCATTGCGATTTTGCCTATTTTGATAGTGTACGAGTTTGTCTCGACCCCCAGCGCTACTTTGAGAAGTTTTCTTGCAATTGCGCCGCCCATCACATGTGTGGCAGTAAGCCTCCCCGAGAAGCGGCCTCCGCCGCGATAGTCGTTGTAAAAATGATACTTTACCAGAGCGGGAAAGTCGGAGTGACCCGGCCTCATCTTTGTAACCAGCTCGTCGTATGCGCCAGAGTTCTGATCCTTGTTCCAAATTATCATTGCAATTGGCGCACCAGTGGTGTGCCCCCTAAAGACACCCGAGAGGATCTCGACTTGGTCGCCTTCCTTTCTTTGTGTAGATACCAGTGACTGTCCAGGCCTTCTCTGGTCAAGCATTTTTTGTATGTCCTTTTCCTGCAGCTCAAGTCCTGCTGGACATCCATCCAGAACTGCGCCAACACACTTTCCGTGACTTTCGCCGAAGCTAGTTAGCACTAATCTCTGACCAATTGAGCTTCCAGCCATCAAATAAAAAGCAACATCTGCTGCATATAAAACCTATTTAGTAGATATTTGCGCCCCGACGCGATTCATGTCCGCAATAAAATTCGGGTATGACACATCTACCGATTCGGGGTTTGATACGGTGCAGTCCCCCACATACATTGCCGCTATGCAAAATGCCATGAACAATCGGTGATCGTCTTCTGATTCGAGCGAGGCTCCCCTGAGTTCCTTTGGTGGGGACAAGACAAGGCCGTCCTCTTTTTCCGTTACTTCCAGTCCTAGCTTTTTGAGCTCCCTCGCAAGTACTGCTATTCTGTCGGTTTCCTTGAATCGCGCGTGCCGGACATTGTATAATTCCAGCGGAAATGCACACTTGAGGGACAAAATAGCAAGTGGCGGGAGCAGGTCAGGTGTGTTTGAGAGATCAAACCTACCTCCAAGAAGCTGCGCTGGCGACTGGGCCTTTATGGTGTTGTTGTTCATAGAGATGCTTACGCCCATCTTGCCAAGAATGTCTATTATTGCCTCATCTCCCTGGGCCAGATCGCCAATTGAGACCTTGATTGTCAGGTCTTTTCCCACAAGCACCGCCGCCGAAAGGAGTAGTGCGACACTTGAAAAGTCTGACGGAATTGTAATGGTGGCGTGTTTGTACTGCTGCGGCTCGATTCGGTATTTTTTGTATGGCTCTATTTGCTGTATCTCTACTCCAAACTTTTTCATTGTCGAAATGGTCGCCTCGAGGTACGGCTTTGAGACAAGCTCGGAGCTGATGTTTATCGTCATTCCCTTTTCAGTCAGAGGCCCAGCAATGAAAAGCGCGGAGATAAACTGGCTTGAGATATCTCCCGGAATGGTGATTTCACCCCCACGTATTTTTCCTGTGATTGTGAGTGGCGGCTTGCCATCGTTTGATGAGCATTTTGCGCCGAGTGTCTCCAGCGCATCGAGGAGCTGTTTCATAGGCCTCCTTCTTAGGCTCTCATCGCCGCTCAGAATAGTCTTTGACCCTCTCAATGACGAGATGGCAGCAGCAATTCGAATCGTGGTGCCGGAGTTGGAGGCATCGAGTGTCAGTTCCGAGTCGTCGAACTTGTCTATTCCCTTTATCTTTAGGTTGTTTCCCGCTTCCTGGATTTCCGCGCCGAGGCTCTTGCATATTTCGATCGTCGCGTTTGTGTCGCGGGACCGCAGCACGTTTTTGATCAGGCTTTTTCCGTTCACTAGTGATGCAAGAAATATCGCCCTGTGCGTGTAGCTCTTGTTTGACGGACACGTGATGGTGCCCCTAAGCCTTGATTTTTCTACCCTACAGCTCATGGACATGCGCCTTTTTGTTGTTTATTTCTGCGGTGAGCACTTTTCCATCAAGCTCCATGAAGACCTTTTTTACGTTTGATATATTGCTCTTTTTTGCGATGGCTGCAATTGCAGGCCCATTCCCAGATACCGATGCGCCAAGGGCACCATGTTCTATCAGGCGTGAAATTATCCGTGGGTCTGTGTTGAGAATGTGAGCCGTGGCAAGGCCGTTTAGCACCATGGCGTTCCAATAGTTTCCATCCCGTGCAAAGTTCCATGCCCGCTCAAACACATCGGCCAGCGCCACCAGTTTTTTGATGTTTCCCCGTTTTCTGGAGCTCGGTATGAATATCACTGCTGACAGATCCGTCGGTGTTTTTTCCATTCTGACTATTTTTCTCAGCTTGTTGTTGGTAACTACCGTCCCACCAAAATAACACGCACACGCGTCATCAAATGCACCCGTGATGCTCACCTTTGCTGCCATGGATGCATCTATTCCAGCAGATAGGACTTGTTTATCGGTGTAGTACGGCTTGAATATCTTATGGCATGCAAGCGAGACTACCGAGGATATTGCGCTTGAGCTCTTAAGGCCGTACCCTGTTGGGATTTGGGAGGTTATGTCTATCTCTATCTTGTTTTTTTCAAGATCCTTTTTTGGAACGGACATCTCTACTACCTTGGTTATCAGCCTTGAGCTGAGGCTTTTGTTTTCAGATTCTAGGGAGATTCCTCTTCCCTCAGATGTCCGAACAGTCGCCTCTACCCTAGACTCTATTCCAAGTGTTGCTCCCTTCCACGTAGATATTGCGTTGACAATCGATATTGCGCCGTTTACAGTAGCCCGTACTTTCATCAGAATCCTCCAAGCAGCGCCCTCTTCATTGCATCGTATGGTGCTTTGATCCTGTGCCAGATTTCAAACGAGAGACAGGCCTGCCCCAGCAGCATCTCATACCCATAGATTATTGTCGCACCGCTTTTTTTTCCCTGCAAGACAAAGTCCGTGTTCATCGGCATGTAGACGACATCGTAAACTATGTGGTCTTGAGTTATTGCCTTGGCGGAAATCGGGCTTGGTTCCCCTCTGAGCCCAATCGAGGTAGCGTTTACTAGGAACTTGCATTTTTGTGCGCTTTTTTCAGCCTCTGCAAGCAATACAGACTCGGACTCGACTCCAAGTTTTGCTGCAAACCTTGCAAGCTCGTCTGCCCTTTGCTTTGTTCTGTTTGCAATTATTATTTTAGATGCCTTTTCTTTTGAGAGGCCTGCGATTATTGCCCTTGCTGCGCCGCCTGCGCCCAAAATCAGGGCGCTTTGTCCGGCGATTGCGATGCCTTTTTTCTTTATCGGCTCCAAAAACCCGTCCATGTCGGTGTTGTATCCGATAAGCTTTCCATTTTCATTTGAAACGGTGTTGGTGGCACCGATGGTTTTGCATTCCTTGCTGGCTTCGTCTAAGAGGCTCATCATTTCTATTTTGTGAGGAATCGTGACATTAAAGCCGGAGATCTTGATCTGTTTTAGTGACTCGATGCCTGCTCTCAGATCTCCCTTTGGGATCCTGTATGCGATGTAGGTGCAGTCAAGCCCCAGCTCCTTGAATGCTGCGTTGTGTATGTTTGGAGACATGGAGTGATCTATGGGATCACCAATCACTGCAAATGTCTTGGTCATCTTTATTGTTGCAGTGCAAGGAGCGATTTAACTTCATCTACGCTGAACTGCCCAGCTGCGACTGGTTTGCCGAGCGAGACATATGTGTACGGGCTCCCAAGGTACATGCAGAGAATTCTTGAGATCCTTCCGGCATCGCCCATCGCAAACGCGATAAGGCCAGAATTTTGTTTCTTGTAAAGTGAGAGCACCGATGCGGTGTCACGGATCGAGTTTGCGGTGGTCACTATTTTTACGCTGCTCCCAAGTTTTTTCATTTTGTATAGTTTTGTCAAGAGTGTGTGTGCGGAAGGCGTTTTTGTAAAGTCGTGCCACGACACCAGGATTGGGGTTTTTGTTTTTCTCACATAGCCAAGCAGACTTTTGTTTTTTTCAAGAGTTGACAGTTCTATGTCAATCAGATATGGGTTGTATTCTGCAACCAGCTTTAGAATCGAGGCTCTTTCTTTTTCTGTGCCTGAGAACCTGCCGCCTTCGGCCTTTGGGCGCAGGGTGCAGACGCATCTCTTTAGGTGTCTTTTTGCCTGCGACAGGGTCTTTGGTACGTCGGCTGGCCTCAGAAAATCCAGCCTCAGCTCCGCATAGTCTGATTTTTGGAGCGCCCTTTCCAGTGTCTTTATGGCTTTTGCCGGTGTCTTTTCCGCTATGCTAACGCATGTCTTGAGCGCCATTTATTTTTCTAAAATGTATTCATCGGAGACTTCCATGCCAAAGTGCCTACCGGTCGCAGTCTTTGCGTGTACCAGGACGGTGTCTCCTTTTTTGAGATGTGTCACAGAGACGAGATGTCCGCCAGGCCTTACAAATCGTATAGTTTCAGCATCCTGCGCAATTATTCCCCCCACCTCATCTCCTGTTTGCGCCTTTATCATAAGCATTGGCCTCCTCTCTATTTTTGAGCGGCCCACGGTTGCGCGCCTTGCGTTTCCTTTAGAGTCGATTACCAGCACCTCAGATCCCGTCTCCAGCTCCGAGAGGTATTTTGTCGTGCCGTCTGGCGACAGAGTATAGCAGTGGACTGCGCCTGCGTTTACCCGAAACGGCCTTGGCGACGTAAACGAAGAGCCGACCGATTCGTTGTGAACCAAAAACAAAAAGTTCGATCTGCTGCCAATCAGCATGCCCTCTCCCTTGTGCAGCATCGATGCTGTGTCGACGCAGACTCGCTCGCCATCGCCGACTTCCTTTATGTCAACTATCTTGGCCTCTCTCAGCCCAAAACTGCTCGTTCCAAGATAGACCATGGCCTCCCGCACCTCAGATATTGTTCCTGCCTCAAAGATTACTCCGTCGACGCCTATCTCAAGAATCGAGAACATCTTTCGCACCTCCTCTGGCGTTCTGGCAAGCGCGAGGATCTCCGTGTGCATTTTGTGGAGCTTTGCAATTATGTTCTCAAGCGGGATTATCTTCCAGTCTTTTACCTCGATTATTACAAAGTCGAGGCCTTTTTTTGCCTCGGCAAATATTTTTTCAATGTCTGCATTTGAGAGAACCCTGAATTTTTTGCCGACCTTCTTGCCCTTTGGCCTTGGGCCGTCCTTGTCCAATACCACGTATTTTGCGTTTTGCGACGGATAGATAGAGGCTAGCTTTGATTTTGGAGAAAGCATCTTTGGATCCACATAAACCGTCTTGATTCCCTCATTTTCCAGCGCCGCCAGAAATTTGCCAAGGTGCGACTTGGAAACCTTTGGCAATATTACTAGGTCTCTACTTTTTGCCAATTTTCTTCGCTGCTTCTTTTGCCGATTCCTTTCTGAATATTATCCCTGCGAGTGCCTCGACCATCTTGTCTGGGTTTTTGTGTGCAAAAATATTACGGCCATATGTAACTCCCCTTGCCCCCGCCTTCATGGCATCCTCTGTCATCTCCAAGACATCTGCGTCCGTCTTTGCCTTTGGGCCGCCGGCAATCACCACTGGAACGGGCGTGCTTTTCACTATCTTTGAAAATGAGTCGACGTCTCCGGTGTACAGTGTCTTGACAATGTCTGCGCCAAGCTCGGCCCCAATCCTTGCGACATGCGCTACTATTTCTGGGTCGTGGGGGTTTTTGATGTTCTCGCCACGCGGATACATCATTGCCAAAAGAGGCATGTTCCATTTGTGGCATTCTTCGGCGATTTTGCCAAGCTGTTCAAGCATTTCTGGCTCTTCTTTTCCGCCAACGTTGATGTGCAATGATACACCGTCTGCGCCAAGCCTCATAGCTTCTTCTACGCTTCCGGTCAGCATCTTTCTGTTTGGCGACATTGAAAGAGAAGTGCTTGCAGAAAAATGAACCAAGACTCCGACCCGGGTCGGTCTTGGCAGTGATTTTAGAATTCCCTTGTTAATTATTACGCTGGTAAGGCCGCGAGTTTCGCATTTTTGAATAATGTCAGAGGGGCTCTCCAGTCCCTCGATTGGCCCGTTTGAGATTCCGTGGTCCATGGGGATGCAGAGCATCTTGCCTTTTCGGAGTATTCTGTCCATTCTGATTTGAAGGCCTGTGACCATGAGGAATCTGCGATATCTGCCCTATTAAAAATAATCTGATGCGACAACTGGCGACGGTGCCGGAAGCTCCGCTCAAGGATTAAATATTATCAAAAAACCAATCAGCTCACTTGAGCCAGATCACTGAACAAATTCATGCCAGCGATGTTGGCGACATTTTGGAAAATTCTCTTCGCGGCACGCGTCCCTCAAAACAAGACATACTAAGACTGCTCAGGTCTAACGACGTGCACCTGATGGGCCTAGTTGCAGGACACATGACACAAAAGCGATTTGGCAAAAAGGCATCCTTTGTAAACAACATTATTCTAAACTACACAAATGTTTGTGTAACTGACTGCAAGTTTTGCGCTTTCTATCGTCCGCCAGGACACGACGAATCATATACGTTGTCGCTGGATCAAATCGAGGCAAGGGTCAAGACTGCATGGGAGATGTTCAAGATTCGCCAAGTTTTGATTCAGGGCGGACACAACCCAAATCTCGGAATCGAATACTATGAAGACGCCTTTAGAATGATTCGGGCCAAGTTCCCCGAGGTGGGAGTCCACGGCTTGTCCGCATCTGAGATCGATATGATTGCAAAGATCGAAAAAACATCTACACTAGAGATCCTCTCAAGACTAAAGGACTCTGGCCTCCAGTCGGTGCCTGGTGCCGGAGCGGAGATCCTAGTTGATTCTGTCAAAGACATCATCAGCCCCAAAAAGATCTCAAGTGATGAGTGGATACGTATCATGGAAGAGGCGCACAGCATCGGCCTGCCGGCATCTGCTACTATGATGTACGGCCATGTAGAGAGCCTTGATGATGTTGCAGAGCACTTTGAGAAGATTGTGAAACTGCAGCAAAACACGGGTGGATTTATGGCGTTTATTCCGTGGAGCTTTGAGCCAAACAACACATTGTTGCAGCGCGAAAAACTCGTGCAGTTCGGAGTCGGCGGAATGCAGCTGCTAAAGATGATTGCGATTTCAAGACTGGTCTTTGACGGTTTGATTGACCACATCCAGTCATCGTGGCTCACAAACGGCGTCGGCATGGCGCAGGTCGCCTTGCAGTACGGCGCAGACGACTTTGGCGGCACACTGATTGGCGAGGAGGTAGTCTCTTGCACAGGTGCCCGCTCGACTGAGCTCACAGACCAGAAGATAATCGACGCCATTCGCCAGATTGGCTATGCGGTAGAAGAGCGCGATAATTTCTACAAAACCGTAAAGATGTACTAGATTCCGTAGCTATTCCACTTGGAGTCCACTAGGTTTTTTGTGGTTTGGTCCACTTGGACTTTTTCCTGAATCTCCCGCTCGAATCCCTCCTCTTTTGTCTTTTGTGTGGCATCTATTCCAAGCTTTGAGCCCAGATTTACAAGAGGCGAGGCAGGATCCAGTGTGTCGGTTGGGGCGTTGTTTATGATTATGGTGTCCCTTGCGGCATCTGCGCGTGTGGTGATTGCCCAGATGACATCATCCATGCTGTGGACGTTTATGTCTTCATCCACTACGACAAAGATCTTAGTTAGCGCAAGCTGCCCTAGGCCCCAGAGGCCCATCATCACTTTTTTTGCCTGGCCTGGATAGCGCTTTTTTATTGAGATTATTGCCATTCCCTGGAACCAGCCGGCGGCCGGCATCGCAAAGTCAACCACCTCGGGTTGGAACATTCTGATGAGTGGAAGAAATGATCTCTCGATTACCTTGCCGATGTATGCGTCTTCGAGAATTGGCTTGCCGACAATGGTGGTGAGATAGATCGGCTTTTGTCTTCGCATTATTCCCGTAAGGGTAAATGTCGGGTACGGCTCCTTTGGGGTATAGTATCCGGTGTGATCACCGAACGGACCTTCTTCTCTAATGTCGGAAGGATCTACATATCCCTCAAGCACTATTTCCGAATTTGCCGGAACCTCAAGATCCACCGTTTTGCACTTGACTGTCTTGATTCCCTTTTGTCTTGTGATTCCCGCAAAGAGGTATTTGTCTAGTCCCTCAGGCACCGGCGCAACCGCTGAAAAAACCGTTGCAGGCTCTGCACCGATTATGACTGCGACTTCGATTTTTTCTCCCTTTTCTTTTGAGAGGTCATGGTGGTGTGCACCCCGCTTGTGTTTTTGCCAGTGCATCAGGGCGTGCTTGTCATCAAGTATTTGCATTCTGTACACTCCGAGATTTCGAACACCTGTTTCTGGGTGCTTTGTCGCAACAAGGCCAAGTGTTATGAACCTGCCTGCGTCCTTGTGCCATGTCTTTAGAATTGGAATTTTGTTAAACGACGGCGAGTCCTCGATTACTTCCGTTACCGGCCCGCTTTTTTCGAGTTTTGGAAAGACCTCGCCCATCTTTGATAGCTCGGGTAGTTTTTTTATCTTGTTCAAAAATCCTGACGGGATCTCCATTTTTGTCATGTCCACTATTCTCTGGCCGATTTCCGTAAAGTCAGACGTCTCAAGGCCGATCTGCAGTCTTTTCATGGAGCCAAAGGCGTTTCCAAGGACAGGCATGTCGAAGTTTTTTACGTTCTCAAAGAGCACTGCGGGGCCGTTGGCATACATTGTGCGTCGGAGTATCTCTGCTATCTCCAGGTCTGCATCCACCTGTGTCTTTACTCGCTTGAGCTCGTTTGCCTTCTCCAATGCCTTGATGAACTCGCCTGTGTCTTCTATTGGCACATTTGCTGCTTTGGACAAATGTTGTATAAAGCTTGACTACATCGGCGCAGCCTCAAAATCCGACAAAGGCATTTTAATTAGCGGAATCGTATTTAGTTTGGTTGAGTGCGGACAAGTGCGCAGTATGCAAGGGCAAAGGCACCATTGAGCTTCTTGGGGCACAGTGTCCATTTTGCAATGGGACTGGCGAGTACACGAAAACCGGCGAGAGCTATCTCAAGTCGCACATTTGCCAGTGCATTTTTCTGGACAGAAAGACGTGCCCGCTGTGCGGAAAAAAATGTCACCACGACACGCCAAACAAACCAAAGATCCTAATAGACCCCATCTAATTATTGGATTGGGG
Source organism: Candidatus Nitrosotenuis sp. (assembly GCA_049276655.1). Taxonomy (GTDB): domain Archaea; phylum Thermoproteota; class Nitrososphaeria; order Nitrososphaerales; family Nitrosopumilaceae; genus Nitrosotenuis. The sequence goes on from JBASWV010000004.1 coordinate 151,716, forward strand.
GAAGCTCGCTTTTCTTGCCGTGTCCGCCAGAGCCGAACTTGCAGTAAAAGCATAAATCAGACTGCATGTGTGTGAGCTTTTCAAGCTGGATTGCGCCGATCTTTAGAGCGATTTTTGTGAGAAGTTTGTACTTGAAAGGCATGGCAGGTATCACCTCGTCCATGTAGACTCGGTAGTGCTCAGGGCAAAATTTGAGTGTGACCTTTGTCGGCTCTTTGCTTGTCTGGTTTACTGTTTTTGCATAATTGATCTGCTCGCGGATATACTCGTGTTTTGGACATGGACAGTCCTTGCCACCTGGATGTTTGTAGGCAGGTGTGTTCTTCCAGTCAAAGTCCGGGAACTCTCGCTCAAAATCATCCATCGTCTAGTATTGTTCGTTGGTTCTATTAAATTTGATGTAGAAATCAGTATTCGAGCTACCCAAATGTAAATAAACCCCACCTAGTTGTGGTAGATAGATGTCTAGTCCAAAGCTTACTAAAAAAGACTTGGAAGCCAAAATTGCGGCACTAGAAGAAAAGCTAGCAAAATTATCTAGTCAACTCGAATCACAACCACAGGCAGCGCCAAAACCGGCACCAAAGCCACAGACAACCACACCCCCACCGGCACCAGCTCCAAAACCACAGGGAGCCGAGCTTGCTGTATGGGAACAGTGGAAGAACGCGCCAACGTCTGATTTCCACGCATATCGAGCAAAGGTGACAGGATACTCGCCTGGACCGAACAGATACTTTGCCAGCAAACACGTCCTCAGTGCCGATGTGCCAACATCGGATTGGAACCTGCAAAAGGTAAAGGTGACAGGCTATACTCAGCCCTCAAACAAGTACTTTGCAACGAGGGAGAGACTTGCATACCACCCAAGACAGAAGAACTTTGCAGGATATGGTATCA
>JBASWV010000005.1:0-168287 GCA_049276655.1 Candidatus Nitrosotenuis sp.
GTGTCTCCAGCGTTATGGTATTGTCAGACTTTGATGTGGCCTCCGCTGTGATGTCTGCAGGTGCGGTGATTGCAGGAGCGGTGGTGTCGACGATGGTTACCTTTTGGGTTGCTGTTGCCGAGTTGCCTGCCTCGTCGGTTGCAGTCCATGTTACTATAGTGTCGCCGAGTGGGAATTCCGCAGGTGCGTCGTTTTCGATTAGCACATTGCTTACTGTGTCGGTTGCTACCGGCAGGATTAGTGAAACTGAATTGTTCTCAGCTGATGTCGCCTCGATTGTAATGTTTGCGGGGGCTGTTATGCTTGGCGCAGTCGTATCAGATACCGTAACGGTTTGAGTCGCAGTCGCTACGTTTCCTGCCGTATCTACTGCGCTCCATGTGACGGTGGTGGCTCCAAGGCCGAAGACCTGGGGCGAGTCGTTGGTTATTGATTCCACCCCGATGACATCAAATGCAGTTGCCTCGCCAATCAAAACGCTCGTACCGGATTGGGAGGTTGCTTCTATTGCGATACTTTCTGGCGGAGTTATCGTTGGAGCCGTGGTGTCGACTATGGACACTACCTGTGTCGCAGTAGATGTGTTTCCCGATGTGTCAGTTGCAGTCCACGTTACCGTTGTATCGCCAAGTGAAAATGCTGACGGGGCGTCGTGAGTTATGGAGTCGACGCCGACTAGGTCTGAGACCTTTGGCTCACCCAGTGCCACGACGTTTTCTGAAATGCTTGTTGCCTCAACCACAAGCGACTTTGGCGCCGTAATCTCCGGCTTTGTACTATCGATAATCGTTATGGTCTGGTCCTTTGATACGCTGTTTCCATAATTGTCAGTGGCAGTCCACGTCACGACAGTGGTTCCAAACGGATACTCCGATGGCCCGTTGTTACTAATGGACGATATGCCAGTTACGTCATCTGTTGTTGGCTCTCCAAGTGCTATTATGTTTCCTGTCTGGCCTGTTGCCTCTTGCGTAATGTCTGCTGGGACTGTCAGGTTTGGCGCAGTGGTGTCAACTACAGAGACAGTCTGGGTTGCAGTCGAGTTGTTTCCGCTCTTGTCCACCGCGGTCCATGTTACGACGGTCTGTCCTAGCGGAAAGAACTCTGGTGCGTCGTTTGTGACAGTTACCTCTTGGACGTCCACTGCTGTGGGGGCCAAAAGTGCAACTGGGTTTGCAGTGGCAGATACCGCCTCGGCAGTTATCTCACTTGGCTGTGTAATTACCGGAGCCGTGGTGTCGACTAGAATTACCTTTTGGTTGTCAGCCGAGATGTTTCCTGCAACATCTATTGCAGTCCACGTCACGATTGTCTCGCCTACTGGAAATGACTCTGGTGCGTCGTTTGTGATGGATTCTATCTCGGAATTATCAGAAGCTGTCGGCTGGCCAAGGCTTACTTTGTTGTCTGCGACACCTGTCGCCTCGATTGTGATGTTCGCAGGGGCCGTTATCTTTGGCGCCTTGGTGTCACCCACTGTCACTATTTGTGTGGCAGTCGCGATGTTTTTTGCCACGTCGGTTGCAGTCCATGTCACTATTGTCTGGCCCAGTGGAAATGATGCTGGTGCGTCGTTTGTGACTGAGAGTACACCGACCAGGTCAGTCACTGCCGGGTTTCCCAAGTCGACTTCGTTTTGCGTGCCTTTTGCCTCCATGGAGATATCAGAAATGCTTGAAAACACCGGCGGTGTCGAATCCCCCACGGTTACGGTTTGCGTAGCTATTCCGACATTTCCGGCGTTATCGATTGCCGTCCATATCACGGTAGTTATTCCCAGCGGAAACTCGGTCGGGGCGTTGTTTGTAAGGGACTTGATGCCGCTTTCGTCGGTAGCTATTGCTTGCCCTAGCGATACCGGCGTCAGTCCGCCCGTTGCCTCTACGTAGAGGTCCTTTGGAGGGGTGATTGCCGGCTTTTTGAGGTCGTTTCCTATTTGTGTTATTGGCTGGGTGGTGGTCTGCTCGACTTGGACCGTCCTTGTCGTGTCACTTGAGCCGAATTTTTGGATTCTGTGATTGCTGGAATCCACCGCAAAGAGGTAGCCGTCTGAATCTATTGCGACGTCCTTTGGAATTTTGAACTTGCCGTCAGTAGTTCCAGTTGTGCCGATTGTTGACTGGACTGCGCCGTCCTTGTTCATTATCACTAGCCTGTTGTTGGCAGCATCTGCCACTAGGATGTTTCCTGCAGAATCCACTGCTACGCCGTCGGGTGAGATCTGTAGCCCGCCAGAAGAGGCAGAGAAGCTTTTTACAAATGTGCCGTCCGATGTGAATTTTTGTACTCGCTTGTTGCCAGAGTCTCCCACGTAGATATTTCCATTGTCATCAACTGCTATTCCAAGTGGGTTGAGGAGCTTTCCTTGTTCCGTTCCGCTGGAGCTGATTGCCTTGATGAATTTTCCATCAGTGTCGAATTTTTGGACTCTGCTGTTTCCGGTGTCCACCACATACACAAAATTATCCTTTGATACGGCAACGCCGTTTGGTAGCTTGAACTTGCCTGAATCAGTGCCTGGTCCGCCCCAAGATGTGATAAAATTTCCAATCGTGTCGAATTTTTTTACATTGTTTAAATCATGATCTACTACATAGACAAAGCCGTTTTTTACCGCGATTCCTGCCGGCGCTGCAAAGTTCTTAGAGTCGGTTCCCTTTGAGCCCCATGAGTGGAGGTATTCTCCGTCGTTGTCGAATTTCTGGACCCTAAAGTTTCCAAGATCCGTCACGTACACGTTTCCTGCTTCGTCGACTGCCACGTATTGCGGAAAGGTAAACGCGCCGGTCTTTACCAGTCCTTGGCCGCCGAAGCTGGACACAAATGGGTAGCTTGTGGCAGCAAGCGCAGGCTGCAGTGCCATGGTAAAAACAATGCAAGCTGCCAGTATAGCTAATTTCTGATGCATCTAGGCATGTGTTTCTGGGTTTGCAAAAGATCTCAAAAGTAAGTATTTCTTGTAGTTTTAGTCAAATTTCACTCAGAAGGGCTTGTTGACCTCGCGAGTAAAGACATAGCTTGCAAGTACTATCATCGCTACGACAAATGCGCCGATTATTCCAAGGCTTAGCGCAGTCGAGATCCCCTCCGTAACTCCAGTCATCAGGCCGCGAACGAGCAAGACAGTGTATGTCACCGGGTTGAACTTGGCAGCGGTCGCAAGCCAGTCCGGCAGCAGCTCTAGCGGAAAAAGGGCCGGGCTCAGCATGAAAAGCGGCATCCCAAGAAAGTTGATTATCCCCCAGAAGGTTTCCTGCGACTTTGCGGTGGCAGCCACCACTACTGAGATTCCCGAAAAACCAAGCGAAAACAAGATCACAATTGCCATGATTGGCGCAATTATCCACAGGTTTGGAAAGCTCACGCCGATTATTATTGCGATTCCGATTATGAGGGCTGACTGGAGTGCAGAGATTAGAGATATCGCAAGCATCTTGCCAAGTGCGATAGACGATCTCGAAATCGGCGACGTCAAGGCCTTGTTCATAAAACCATACCTCCGATCCCAGAGTGTGTTGACCCCGCCAAAGATGCTGGTAAAAATCGCAGTAAGTATTATGACGCCGGGCGCCATGAACTCTAGATACGTACCATCAAAGCCCACCTGCTGTATGAGAGGCCTGGTTCCTGCAAAGGTGTGGCCGATTACTATTATCCAGATTGCCGGCTGGATGAGCCTTATCAGAACGCCGCTTTTTGACTTGCGGTATCTTTTCAGCTCGCGCCAGAAAATCGTGTACGTGTCGTAAATCATAGCATCCTCTTCTTTTTTTGGTATTCCTTTTTTCTGTCATAGCCGGCCCCGTTGTTGTCTCGCAGTTCCCTGCCAGTATATGACAGGAACACGTCATCAAGTGTCGGCTGCGTAATGGATATCGATTTTATCGTGATTCCAAGCTTTGACGACAGCGAAAATATCATAGGAGCCACTTCCGCTCCCTTTGAGGAAAAGACTGTTATCTTGTCTTCGGACTCGCTCACCTCCCTTACAAATTCTATTTTCTTTATTTCCGACACCAGCTGCGACTTTGCGGAATGGTCGTCCATTGAAAACACGATTATGCCTGCGCCCAGGTCATTTTTTAGCGCGTTTGGCGTATCTATTGTCTGTATTTTGCCGTAATCTATTATTCCTATTCTGTCGCAGAGCCTGTCTGCTTCCTCCATGTAGTGGGTGGTCAGAAAGATTGTCATCTTGTATTCGTCGTGGATTCTTTTGATGTACTCCCAGATCTTTTGTCGTGTCTGGATGTCAAGACCCACTGTCGGCTCGTCCAGAAACAGCACCTCTGGTCTGTGCAGGAGCCCTCCTGCTATTTCGAGGCGCTTTCTCATGCCCCCAGAATAGGTTATGGCAGAGTCGTTTTGTTTTTCTGTAAGCTCCACAAGATCCAAAAGCTCGTCTATTCTGGAATGCATCTTGTCCTTTGGGATGTGGTTTAGCCTTGCCTGTAGTATGAGGTTCTCCCTTCCGGAGAGATACTCGTCTACCGTAATGTCTTGCTGGACGTAGCCTATTTTTTCTCGAACCCTTTTTTGCTGCCTTGACACATCAAGCCCAGATACAAACGCCTCGCCCGAGGTCGGCCTGAGCAGGGTCGTCAGGATCATCATAGTCGTGCTTTTTCCCGCGCCGTTTGGCCCCAAGAACCCAAAGATCTCGCCCTGATCGACTGCAAACGAGATCTTGTCCACCGCTATCGTATCGGAACTGTAGATCTTTGTCAGATCTCTTGTCTCTATTGCGTGCACTCCGATCGGGGAAGATTTGGCTGCTATAAATTGCTAAGTCTTTTGGAAAAAAAGATTCTTGCATAAAAAATTTAAGACAGAAAAAATCTGTTCTCACTCATGGAAGGCCTGTGTCATGTTTGCTACACTTCAAACGTAGAGATCGTATTGCGCGAAGGCACACCGATATGCACGGCATGTGCAAGAACTAGCTAGTTCGCTTTTGGAAATGGATTGTTTTTGATCCTAGTATTTTATCACAAGCTTGCCGTTTGCCGTATGTATTTGCAGAAGTGCAAGCCCCTGTTTTGTTAGCTTTATCTTTGGTTTTTCCGACTCTATCTTGGTCTGGTCTTTTTTGGAGCTGTATTTTGCCTTGGCTTCCTGCTTGCTCTTGCCGTCCTTTGCAGTCATTTTTTGCTCCAGTTCCTTTATGGTGCCGTCCTTGTTTAGTGACCACTCGAAGGCTTTTTTGTTCTTGTCCGGCTTGATTGGGGTACTGTCACCGTATTGGATGCTCAAAACCTTGACTTTGATCTCCTTGCCCTTTAGCTTGACAATCTCTTTTAGTGTCATCTTGTTTCCCGCCGCATCGGTTATCTCGTACGTTCTGAGTTCTGCGTTTGTCCCGTGGTCTTCTCTGTCCTCATCGTCTTCGGCGTTCCATTTTGCTTGAGTCACAGATGTTGGAGGTATTGGTGTTGTTGTCATTCCTGGTCGGTCGTCTGTTCCAAATACTAACACATTCTTTGTTGCCGGATCAAACTGGTTGTATGCCTCCGGCGGTATCGCATCTAGGTCCACAAACACGTCAAAGAACGAGTCGATTGCTTGGTTTCCACGAGAGTCAGTAGTAGAACAGGTTACGGCGGTGTGTCCTGGAATAAATACGGTTCCTGATGGCGGGCTGCATGCTGCGATGCCGTCTCCGTCTACCAAGTCACGTGTTGCTGGCGAGTCGTACGATACTGCGATTCCAGCCGGATTGTTTGTCAATATGGTGATGTCTGCGTGCTGGTCAATTGTTGGCGGGGTGGTGTCGGCGACAGTGACATCTTGGGTGTCCGATGCCGAGTTTCCAGAGACGTCTGTTGCAGTCCACGTTACTGTTGTCGTTCCAACCGGGAAGGATGCCGGCGCGTCGTTTGTAATTGTAGGTGATGGATCCTCGTTGTCAGTCGCAGTTGCGGTGCCAAGTGAGACGGTAGTCAACGGGCCTGTTGCTTCCGTGGTGACATCTGCTGGCGCCGTTATTGTTGGAGGTTGTGTGTCTATATCAATTGAGCCTCCTGACGGTATGGAAATTGGATTGCCGTTTACTGTTATAATGACGTCTGTGTCTCCGTTGTTTGTTACTGTGAATGTTTGCGGCTCAAATGTAACTGATTCTCCTGCGTCAAGAGTAGCGGTGCCGGTTGTTCCGTCGTCTGCAGTAAATGTTACATCAATAGACCCCGTCACTGCGACAACACCAACGCTGCTGCAGGTAAGCAGTGCCTCCTCTCCTGCATCAAGTGAGATAACGGCTGTGTTGGAACACACCGAGACCGTAGCGGGACTGGTTCCCCCTCCTAGCGCTGCCATTATTCTTACGCCTTCTGGGTCTGTCACATCGGTTACCGTTATAGATTGATCTCCGCGGTTTATGGTTCCGGCAGTAATTGGTTCTGGGTCGTTATCTGCAAAGTCGTTGCTTGAAACCAATGGGTTAAAGTCTACGTCGTCTGCAATACCATCGTTGTCGTCGTCCGCATCGCATGTATCTCCTGATGCGTCTCCGTCCGTGTTGGTTTGTGTTGCGTTACTGACATTCGGGCAGTTATCTGATGTATCTGGCACTCCATCCCCGTCAGAGTCCGTTTGAGGTGGGGTAGAAGGCGTACATTCCTTGTTTTGTGCAAAGTCAAAGCAAAAGAGTAGTGGCGTTCCTGGCTTGCCATCGGGTCCTGTCGGTATGAATTTTGTTGTAATTTTGAGGTAGTTGAGACTGATGCTTTCGGCCGGCGTATCTCCTCCTGAGGAAACACTGTAACCTGTTATTAGAACGTCTTCCAGGGTGTATTGTGCAAAGGTGACTAGCTTATCAGCTTCGGTTTTGGCAAGAAATATCTCAATTTTATCATGAGACTTGCCGCCAAGCGATTCTGCAAATAATTTTGTAGACGACACATCCATCATTTTTGTAACTAGAACTTCACTCGCAGTTGGAATGCTATCGCGTGGCAAACCACTACCTACTGGAGAGCCGATTGGTCTTGCGACGCCAAACTGCAGGCTGTTAAGCTCTATCTCATTTCGATGTCCTTGTGCGGTAGAATCGCCTGGGATTGTGTCTATTTTAAGAAAGATTGCCGCATCTGCGTCATAAATTGTAAAAGACGAAATTGCTAGGATTGTAATGAAAAGCAGAAAGTATCTCAATCTGCATCAGTTTTTCCTCAAGACAAGGTTTGAAAAAATCATGCTCTCAACCAAGGAAAAATGGCAAAAGTTAGATTTTTTTGCCCAGAGCTAGATCATAGCCAACCGATTCTGACGATCCTGGCTTTCCTTGTTGATCGATAACAGTGTGCTTGAATGTGATCTTTGCAAAGTTTAGACTAAGACTTTCTGTCGGCCTGTCTCCTCCAGAGGAAACGCTATAACGTGAAACCAGGACGTCTTCTAGGGTGTATTGTGCATATGTCACAGGTCCACTACCGGTGTTCAGTACAAAAAAGATGTCGACTTTGCGTGGAGTACCCACCAAAGCCTGTTCGAACAATTTTGGCGACGCTTTATCCATAACTTTTGTTACCACAATTTCACTTATGCTTGGAGCGGAAGATTCACGTCCACTACCAGCACCTGGAGAACCGATGGCCCTTGCGATACCAAACTGAAAGCTGTTAAGCTCTATCTCTCTTTCATGTCCTTGTACTGCGACCTCACCATCTATTCCATCATATTTCATGTAGATTGGGTCTACGAACTGAGCAGAAGATGGCTGAATCGCACTAATTGCAAAAACTAACCCCAAGACGGCAGCCATTAAAATTACGGTCTTCACGGTTTTTTCAAAATACTTGTTGTTAGTTAAATCTTGTCTTGATCGCATTGTGCAGTAGATTTACATTGTACAAATTCAAAGATTCTGCAAAAAACCTTGTAATTATTTCATGGTCGGTTACTTTAGCGGAACCGCAATCTTTGGTGCTATTGGTGTGATGGTTTTTGGCGCCACCGTACTTGCGGGAGCCTTGTCAGGGCAGCCGTCATCGTCTTGGTAAGAGTTCTTGGTTTCGGCCTCAGATGGGCACTTGTCCTTGTCGTCTGCTATGCTGTCGCCATCAGAGTCTGCTGGTGCTCGGGTGGCTGACGGGGTGGATGGTGTTGTAGCTGAAGGCGCAGTGGATTTGACTGCCGTTTGTTTTTTTGCCTCTGGCAGTGTTTTGGCAGGTTCGGCTCCAGCGCTTTCTGTCGTACCCGTGGTTTTCTTGTTGGTCTTCAGGTCCCAGCCAGTAGTGGTCGAGCCATAGCTGACCTCGACTACTGCAAGGCTCATGCTCACCATCTCGCTTGGGGCCTCCTCGTCGGTTCCCACTTGGTATGACGATATCGCCACATCTTTTAGATCCCACTTCATTACCTCAACGCCGTCTTTAACAACGACGATCTGAGCTTTTGTAAAGTGCTTGCCGGATGCAGACTCGACAAGCAGCACTGGCGATGACTTGTCTATTTTCTTGACGATTGTAAAGTCAGAAAAACTTGCCTTGCCGGCTCCGCCCCCTCCTCCCGATCCGCTTGTGCTGACTCCAAAGCTGAACGACTCGACGTCTATCCAGTTTTTGTGCTTGCTGTCGGCCGATTCTCCGTCGATTCCTTCGAGCTTTAAAAAATAGTCCACTGCCGCGGCACTGGCATCAGGCAGTAACAAGACAAGGCCGGCCTGGCCATACGCAAGCATGATAGAACAAGAAAGAATAGCTAGGGCAAAGATTATTTTGTTCATGTCAAACGCGCTTGTTTGTTTTTACGTCCCAGCCCATCTTGATTGGGCCTGCCGAGGAGCTGTACTCTGCAACGATCTTTGCGTAGTTGAGGCTGAACTGCTCTGTCGGGACTGCGTCACCGCCATTTACTTGGTATGAAGATATCAGAACATCGCTCAGAGTCCACCTCATGACTTCAGAGCCGGACTTGACCAAGACAAGTTCAGCCGTGGCAAAGTGCTTGCCGGATGCAGACTCCACAAACAAATTCGGCGATGACTTGTCTATTGTTTTTACTAGCGAGACTGCGGCAAAGCTTGCTTTTCCTGCCCCACCTCCCCCAGAGCCGCCGCTCCTGCTTACGCCAAAGCTAAATGATTCTACATCTATCCAGTCCTTGTGTTTGCTGTCTGTAGACTCGCCCTTGATATCGCCCAATTTGAGGTAGTAATCTACAGCCGCGGCATCTGCAGGAGGTGCCAGAAATTGAGAGTTAATGCCGGAAAGTGACAATAATGCAGCGATAGCTAGTGCAAAAACAACTTTTTGCATTAGCCGGTGATATTAAACGAATGATAAAAAAGTTTTGAAGATCGTATTTATGCTATAGTTTCTTGTACTGCTCTTTTGTTAGTTTGAGGATGACCTTTTCGCCGATTCCCCAGATTTCAGATTTTGCCACTATTCTTGTGTGCATTATTCCGTCAGCAATCTCGATTGACTGGAGCGCGTTTGTGTCGTTGTCCTTGACTAGTCGCTTAACCTTGCCGATTTTGTGGCCGTCAATGTCCACCACTGGAACGTTTGTGCGGATTGGCGGCCTCGATAGGAGCAATGTCTCTTCTGTGAACTTGTCTATGTATTCAGTTCCAAGATAATAGTCCTTGTGAAATCCTTGGTGTATGGTGACTCCCGATACTGTCAGGGTTTTTGCGTTGATGTGAATGTGTTTTACCTTTCCGTATTCTATCCCCTCTCGGTCTACTACCTTTTTTCCCGTGAACTCGTCTGCCGTGCACAGGTTTTGCGGCGCTTCTAATTGGGTTGCCATGGCTTGGTTTTCTGGATTGGTTTATGGAATGCAAAAATTACAATTTTCAATCAATTCGGTTAAATTAGTTGACTTTATGTCGGCATTCGTGAAAAACGGCACCTACAAGGCCTCACTGACCACAGTCGGGCGAAGGTCAGGCAGGGAGCATTCTGTCTGGCTTCGCGCAGTGGTATACGAGGAGAAAATTTATTTTTCTAGGAGAAACGAAAACTCGGACTGGTTAAAAAACGCGCTTGCCAATCCGCAGGTCAGAGTCGAACTCGACGGCCAGACATATGCAGGGACGGCTTTGCTTGTAACTGACGAGTCACTTGCCAAAAAGATCTCCGAGCTAAAGTATCCCGGAGAGGCGCGTGCTGGAGAAGCAAGAATTGTGTTGCAAATCAACCCAAACTAAAGTGTTATAACTTTTTATTCCATCTTCTAGTGGCTTTTTGGTCTGCCGATCGTTGGTGTTTTCCTTTCTTTCTCTTTACCATGAATTGGTCTCAAATACGAGCTAGTTATTTGTTGGGTTTTATCAAATCCATCAACTATGTAACAGGGCCATTTGTTGTTTTGACAGATTACACAATGTGGATTATGGTAGAGACGCCGCGCTTGTCCATCTCTACGCCGTTTTCCATTTCTGCTACAGCGATGGTAAACGATACAAGATCGCGCTGCTTTGCCTGCGTCGCGTCCATGTAAAGGTGCATGTCCATAAGATCAAACTCTTGTCGCGGAATGTCGGTCTCGTCGATAAAGACAGGGGCGGTAGACTCGAGCCGGAACTGCTGGCCCTTGTAGTGCTCGACAATCTTTGTCTTTCTTCCAGGCCTGCCGGCTGCCTTTACGCTGATGTCAATTATTCCGGGCTTGGCACTTGTGTATCCGGACTGCTTGTTGACAAACACCCCAAGCTGGAAGGGCTGACCAGCCGTTGATTCTGCCATTTTTTGGATGCCGTCGTTCATCGCAACGTCTACTCCTTTTATGGTCTGGGAGACTTTGGCAATCCACTCGTTTGTCCTTTGTATCACGGATGCGATTTGCTCCCTTCTTTTTTTGTCCTCGTCTGGTGGGAGCTGATACCTGTCGACCCACGCCAGGTAGTCCTTTGAGATGTCTTCTATGAAGCTCATGCAGGTGACCTTGTAGTCATCTACGCTGTTTGCCCGCTCGGAGCTTTCGTCGGTCCTCATTCCGTCATAGTCTGCCGGCATTGCCATGTTCCAAGTTGGCTTTGGTCTCTAAAAAAACCATCCCCAGCTCAAAAATTATAACCAATACAAATCAAAAACCAGTCATGAGTTTTACGGAAATAACAACGCGGCTGCAGCAGGAGCTCAAGTCAAATCTGCCGCAGATACAGACTCTGCTAAAGAAAAATCCTGCAATGGCATACACGAAGATAACTGAGATTGGTTTTGGGGTCGGAAAAAAACACAATATCCAGCTGCTGGTGAACTTTCCGCAGCAAAACAAGATTAACGAGTTCGAGTTTTACGGCAGACGCGACCTCTCCATAATTGTAGACAGGCATAGAAAAAACTTTCCAATAGAGAGAAAAATCATAAAAGAAAAGGCAAGGGAGATCTTTGGCAACGTCCAAGTCGACGATGCGTACATGTACGAAGGAAAGGAAGGCGCCCGCGTGATATTTGAGAATGGACGAATCGACATTTTGCCGCATTCTTTGCACATTTGGTGCGTATTTGACCAAAAGGTCACAAGCTACTGCGACTGGCTTTTGGAAAACGTCTATCAGCTCGGCAGCTCAAACCGTACAAGGTCATAGGAGTAGTCCTTTTTTCCATCAAGCGTGTAGAACTCGCCCCTTATCGGGATCGGCACGTTATCTGCAACAAGAAAATAATTCTCAATGTCGTTTATTTTGTAAGATATGGTGTAGGTTTTCAGGCTGCCAAATGCAAACTCTGTGTCCTTGTATTCTACGAGCTCCATCTTTGGCGTGAACTTGCCTATGTATATCGTCCCCCAATCGGCTCCGACAACGAGGTATTTTGATTCTATTACCGTATCGCGCACGGAAAGGACTGTTTTACCCAGTGCGTCGACGTACGGTTTGATGTCGTCTGGAGTGCCGATAAAGACAAAGGCCTTTCCCATTTTCAGTGTTTGATCAAGGTGCCGGCCTGTCTTGACGTCGTCAATTATCAGACGTACACTCTGCTCGTCGCCTTTCTGCTCCAGAAAGTCAAACTCTGCTAAAAATTCCATTTCCTGATATTTTACCAAGTACTGCAATGTCGGCTGTGTTTCTGCTCCCTTGCCAAGATACCATTGGCTTGCAAACCTAGGTATTACGTTTTGATCAGAGCCGGGCAGGCCTGTCAGCAGCGGAAATGCCAGCCCTATGGCTGCGGCTCCAAGCATTATTCCTAGAGGGATGAAGATTTTGCGGACCAAGACAGACCAGATGTGCTTAGGACTTTAATTTGATAATTCCGTTTGTAATGAGATACTGGATTCCAGAGACAAAGTCCTTGTCGGTTATCTGTCCTTCTGCCCAGAACCTGGCGTTGTTTTTTATCCAGGACGGGATTACATCGTTTCCCGTGCCAGAGCCCGGAGTCGTTGCCGGGATTTTTATGATTTTTTGGTTGATAAGGTACTGCAGACCCGAGACAAAGTCCTTGTCGGTTATCTGTCCTTCTGCCCAGAACCTGGCGTTGTTTTTTATCCAGGACGGGATTTTGATTTCAGCCGGCGGTGGGGGTGGGGGCGGTGTCGTCGTGACTGTGCTTCCTTTTTGCACGTTGACGTCAAACGTAATATAGCCTGCCTTTGCCGGATTTGGCTGTGCAGTCTCGGGCCCCGTGCCATACACAAATATCGCGTACTTTGTCGTGCCAGATTCGTTTAGTATGATATCGCGTCTCACCTGCCCAGCTGTCGTAAAGAGCGAGTTTCGTTTTTCCTCTTCTGCTATTGAGCGCTTGGGCGAAAGTCCGGCTGATGTCTGCTCCACTACCAAGATGTCATAGTGGACCTCGTTTTCAAATTCTTCCTGGTTTACCTTCCGCTTAAAGTCGATTATCATCGCCATTTCGCAGCCCTGTTTTGGGTTTGGTGGGGCGTACTTGAGGGTAATTATCATGGAGTTGGTGTTGGTGTTCTTAGTTACTGTGACAAATTCGTCGGTGTTTGTAGGGCAGTTAAGCTCTTTTTGTACGTCGGATATGTCTTTGATGTTGGCGTATGGGTTTGTTTTTACATTTTGCTGGTAGTCTAGCAGTTCGAATCGATATTCCTGTGGGGGGACACCTTCTGAGACATGGGCATATGTGTCTGCCTTTACCGGGAACGGAAAGTCATCTACAACCCAGACTCGGTTTATCTTGCCTCCCGTCTTCCAGCTGACCAGCACTGTATCATAAATTCCATCTGGCACTGCAATCTTTTCTTCTGCCGTCGGGATGATTTGCTCGCCTCCAATGTTTCCTATTTTGCCCCACGATGGCATGGCAAATTTCTTTGGCCCCTTGCCGGTCAGCTCTCCGGTGTCGGCAGTGGCATACGCAGAAAGCCACGACAGTGAGGATTTGAATGCCGCAGCGTACTGGGCAAGGTTAGTAGTGCTGCCAATCGGCTCTGCCGCAATTTTACCTACGTTGATTGTTCCCTTGAGTATTTTTGCGCCGTCTCTGACAACCGCTTGGAGTTTCCACTGGTCTTCGCTTCCTACTTTTTGTGAACCTTCCACCCAAAAGTCAATCTGGAACGGCGAGCAATCCTTGTAGTCGATATGACATAGAGAATAGCTGAACCGGTCTCCTTGCTTGAGTCCTTCGCCCACGTACCAGGATCCCGGCTTGTTTACACCGCCACCCTGAAACTGTGCGCTAGCACTCTGTGAAAAAGCTGATGCTAGTAATGAAATTGCAAATAGTACAACCAGAATGCGTTTCAAGCAGATATAATTCGTCAAGATCCCTAGTTAAAGGTTATTCACTTTAGATCTGTAATTTACGGGGGCTAGATTATAGAGCATCCGATTCAGCTACGCAAATATAGAACCAATCTGATTTTCCAAATAATGTGCGATTGCGCCAAGGTTCACATGTACGAAGTAGAGTACAAGCTTGCCGGAATGATAGTGGTTCCAACGCACAAGAACTGCGGTAACGCGTTAAACGAAGCCCAGCTTGACAAGTTCCAAAAAGAATTGGTAAAGTCATGGGGTCTTGAACCCGAAGATGAGAGTTTCTTTTAGGTCTATGTAAAAATAAAAACGAAAGTAGGTTAAGCTTTAACCTCTTAATTCGGCAACTGCTTCCTTACAAACGGAAGCCTTGCATTTACAATCTTGGCTGCACAGGCAGTGTCCCTGCATTTCACAATCACATTGAAACTCAGGATCGCCGGTTTCTGTTTCGCAACCGCAAGCTTGATCTACCATATTGAGAGGATCCGCTAAGAGGGTTTTAAAGGTTGTCTAGTTTGCTTTGAAAAGATAATTCAGGCGTAGTTTTGCAGAGACCGGGTCAGATCATTTGCCAAGCTCTGCAGAGTTGCAGCTTGTTTTTCTGTTTTTGTTTTGTCCCCCTCTATGTCTAGTGCCACCTTGAGTACATGCATAAGCTCAGGTCTTTTGTGTGCCGAGTCCCTAATTGAGACTAGGTTGTTTTTTGCTACATACCCGAGATAAAAGTAGCAGTCAGACAAAAGCGAATTGTTTGCCAGATATTCGTATTTTTTCTGGATTATTTCAGAATGGTTGTTTGCCTCGATCATGTCAGAAAAGCCAATTGTGGATTTTAGCATCCTTTCAAGGAGTGATGGCGTTGCCCGCTCCAGCCCAAGTATTTGTGACACCGTCAGAAACGATTCGTTTGTCTTGTTTTTTTCAAACTTTCTTATGAACTCCAGCATGTGTGTAGGGCTGCGCATCTTAGAGTTGACAAGTACTAATGCATCGCAGATAATGTATGCTGCACATTTGAGCCATGCGGGTGCAAACGGATCTGTGGAAGACCCTTGCCTTGCCCTTGTCGCAAAATATGCCGCGTCTACGAGGCATCCCTTTACGCTCGAGGATCGAATCTTGTTTCTTTTTTCACGTATTTTTGACAGAAATATTCCAAGGTTCCACTGGCCATCTGCAAGTATCTCCATGTGTTCGTATTTTTGCAGCAGATCCGGGTTGGTTTCATCAAGGCTGGCGTGGTGGACTCGCACCAGCTGATCTCCTATTTTTTGCGTCTGGTCTTTTTCTTTTTTGCCGTCAAAAACAGTCACATTGTATTCGCAGCATTCTAGTGTTTCTTTGTGTGCCTTGCACCCGCCAAGGCCTACAGGATATTCCGAAAGCGCGAGGTTGTCGATTATTTGTTTTATTTCCATACCGAAATTTGTTTTCTAATTTTCTTAAGGATTCCAATGATTATTTTTTAACCAAACAATCCAATAATGAAACATTGGCATTCCTTTAAATTGCGATAATTTCTCGCATCATTTGAGCTCCTGTGGTGTAGTCCGGTTAAGCATACTGCCCTCTCAAGGCAGTGATCCCGGGTTCAAATCCCGGCGGGAGCATGTCATTTTTTACAAATTCAGGACATAGGTTTTTGCTGACTGCTCAAATCCATTCTTTTCGTAGAATCTGTGAGCTTCCTTTCGTTTGTTTCCAGATTCTAGCCGTATCCTAAAACAGTTTTTCTTTTTTGCCATTTCAATACAAGAATTGATTAGAAGTTTGCCAGTACCTGACTGCCGATGTTTTTTTGCTACAACCAGCTCCGGCACGTACAGTTCCTGCTTTGTTCGGTTGAGCCTGGGGGTAAAGATCATACTAATTAGGCCTATGATTGCGTGGTTTTTCTCTGCCACCAGAGTTTTTTTGTCACTGCTTGTCAGATATTTTGCGATTTGTTTTTTAAAGCGCAGTTTTTCCTGTTTGCTTTTTGGCCTTGGCCTCCCTAGTTGGTATAAGAGACGCAGAATTTTGTCATAGTCGGATTTTTTTGCCGGGCGGATTTTTACCGTCAATGCCTTGTTTTAGTGATTTCGGTATTAAACTGCCTCGCTGTCACTTCAAACCGAAAAAATTTTCACTTAAATAAGATGAAATGCATCAGTAGCTGTGGGTCTGAAAAACGTTTCACTGAAGCTACAATACAGGACAGACCGCGACAACCTGGTCACAGAATTTTTTATCCCCTGCCTTAGCAACTCCGTTGAATACGACCGTGCGGTGGAGTTTGTCACATTAAAAAGCATCTCGACTCTTTCTTTGGGCCTTCAAAATTTCGCAGAGCATGAGGGAAAGATACGATTAATCACTGGGCACCGGTATTTTTCTGCAGACCTTGATGTATTGGAAAAGATCTTTCACGGAAAAAACGGCGGATTTTCCGCAGGTTCCATTCACAACTCCAAGCTGGAGATACTTCAGAAGCTTATCCAGAAAAACAAGATCCAGATCAAAATAGCCATACCGAACTCCGAGTACGTAGACGGTTCTTTTTCTGAGAGAATCGGGATATTTCGCGACGAGGAAGGCGAGATGGTAGCCTATACCGGCACGTCAAATGAAACGTTCAACACGGAAAACCGGAACTTTGAGTCAATCGATGTCTTTACCTCGTGGAACGACAGGCCACGAGTCGACATCAAGTCCTCAGACTTTGAGAGGCTCTGGAACAACGAGACCAAGTATGTGCAGGTCCATGATTTTTCGTACGCGTACCAGAACAACCTCCTCAAGTATGACCCCAAGTGGGCAATAGAGACGCTCAGCTAAACACTACGCCGGACGCATCGATGTTTTTCGTGTTCTCTACGAATCTGACAAGTGATATTTTGTAGTAGATTACCTCGCCCCTTCTTTCTATTACTGCCAGAATTGGCTCCTTTCCCATCTTTGTTATCTCCTCGATGTTTTTTTGCAGCGTCCCTATCTTTTCCTGCTTGCCTTCCGCTAGGCCAAAGACAAGATACTTGGCTCCTTTTTCTCCAAACTGCCCGCGCTCATACACCCTAAAGTCAGAGCCAAACCCAAAGCCATCCTTTACCGCATAACCGCGCACCCGCAGATCGCGATATATGAGAAACTTGGTAAGCGCGTTTTCGTCGAACTTGGTGCATATTTGCAACAGATCATCAAAAGACATTAGCTTTTTTCCCTTGGCGAGGTGGAGTTTTTTGTAGAAAACAAAGTACAGTGACTCAAATGGCTTGAGGAGAAACCTACCTTGCCTTGTTTCGCCGTATCCTTTTTGCTCAAGTATGTTTTGCGTTTCCTTGTTTGTAACAAGAGTGTGATCATCTACCAGAACTCCTTCAATTTCTGGTTCAGAGTCTGAGCTCATTTGGCAAAGATTGTCCTGCTTTACATATAAGTCATGGAATGAATGAGCCTCTAACCGTTAAAATATAGGTGGATTGTTTGTGGTTTCATCGGTGATATAATGCACGGCGGATGTTATAGAACAGGAAACGGGCAACCGTATGCAAGAAAGGAGTTCATCAAGGGAAAACCCCAGATAAAGATTGCCAAGTTCCAGGGCGGAAAGCGTGGCGAGTACGATTATTGCGTACAGCTCTGCTCAAATGAGAAATCCCAGATACGACACATGGCAATAGAATCTGCCAGACTTTCGGCAAACAAGGCAGTCGAACAAAGCGCAGGCGAGACTGGGTATTATTCGGTTCTTCGAGTTTATCCGCACATTCTACTTAGAGAAAACAAGATGATTGCGACTGCAGGCGCGGACAGACTTCAGGAGGGGATGAGGCGCGCCTTTGGCAAGGCAGTAAGCCTAGCTGCGCGAGTAAAGCAGGGCCAAGTCATCATGGAGGTCCATGTCAAAAAAGAGCACCTCGAGGCGGCAAAAAAGGCACTCGTCGGTGCTTGCGTCAAGCTCCCAGTGACGCCGGTAATTAAGGTAGTGCGACTAAAGAAAAGCTAGAGCTTTTTTAAAATTTCAGACTGTTTTTTTGAGAGGATCTCCAAGAATTCTGAGAACTCTTGTTTTGTCGGGTCGCGCTTGAGTATCCTTCTGCTCTGATAGTAAAACGAGTTGTATAGCCTTCCGATTATTATTCCGTATTTGAAGTGCTGCGAGTCTGCTCTTTTTTCGTCAAGCTGCTTTGCTATGTCATGTATCTCGTTTATGTTTGCCAGCGACTCCAGGATTTTTTCATTTATTTTTTGCTCGAGCTGTTTATCCACATGTGCCATAGATGTGTTCTACAATTAAAGGCGAGCGGCAACAATTGATTTTAATAGACTTGATTTAGTGTAAACGATCATGCGGCTGTAGTATAGCCTGGCTAGTACGCGGGATTGCCAATTCTGTGACCCGGGTTCAAATCCCGGCAGCCGCACTGCAATTTTTGCTATTCAACGTAGTGATGATGAATCAGCTGATCGTAAAACCTGACAGACTTGATGTTGACAAACTCCAGCATCCCGTATTTTGACAGCTCCCTACCGTATCCGCTGTGCTTGATTCCACCAAAAGGTATCCTGGGATCTGATATCACTACATTGTTGACGGTGACGATTCCCGATTCGACCAGCTTTGAGAGGACTTCGGCCTTGTTGAGATTCTCGGTCCATATGCTTGCACCAAGGCCGTATTCGCTGTCATTTGCCAGCCGGATTGCCTCCTTGTCGTCATCAAATATTGTGATTGGCGCGACAGGTCCAAACGTCTCCTCCCTTGCTATTCGCATATCTGGTTTGATGCCAGTCAGAATGGTCGGCTTGTAATAGAATCCTTTGTTGCCCATACTTTCACCGCCCACAAGAATCTCCGCGCCTTTCTTTTTTGCGTCCTCCACAATAGACGAGATGTTATCAAGTGCTTCCTTGTTGACAAGCGGTCCGATGTCACTTTCTATTGCCATCGGATCCCCGACTTGCAGGCGCGATGTGTTATGGACAAATTTTTCTATGAATTCTTTGGCTAGTTTTTTTGAGACGATGAATCTTTTTGACGCGATGCAGCTTTGGCCACAATTGATGAATCTGCCCTTTACTGCGCCGCTCGCGGCCTTTTCGACGTTTGCATCCTCAAGTACTATGAATGGATCGCTTCCGCCCAGCTCAAGGACGCATTTTTTCAACAACGATGCTGATCTCTGGCCTACTATTGCGCCCACCTTTGTGCTGCCGGTAAAAGTTATGGCGTTGGTATCAGACTCTATCAGATGTGTTGCTGCCTCGGAGCTGCCGACCAGTGTCTGGAATGTTCCCTCTGGAAAACCCGCCTCCTTGCAAGCCGTTTCCATCTCGAGGCCGCACTGTATCGTTACACTCGAAGGCTTCATCACTATCACGTTTCCTGCAATCAGACTCGGTGCTGCAAATCGCAATGCCTGCCAATAAGGAAAATTCCACGGCATTATGGAGCCGACTACTCCAAGCGGCTCAAACGTGACGAAGCTTTTTCGTGCGTCGGTGTTGAGAACCTCATCTGGGAGAAGGTTGCTGCCGTTGTCCGCGTAGAACTCTAGTGCCCAGGCGCATTTTTCAACTTCGGAGATGGCTTCCTTTAGGACCTTGCCCATCTCTTTTGTTGCCGCCTCGGCAAGCTTGATCTTGTTTTTGCGCAGATAGTCAGTTAGGCTATAGAGGCATGCTCTTCTCTTCTCGAGATCATCCTTCCAGCCAAGAAATGTAGATTTTGCTTTTGAGACCATTTCCTGGATCTGGTCTTTTGTCATTGCGTCATAGGTAGAAAGTGGTTCTGCCGTTGCCGGACTGATTGTGGTTATTGTCTTGTGGTTCATGTTCTTTTTGTGTTTTCTAGAAATCTGTTCAGGCCGCTTATTGACTTCCAGTAAGAGTCGATAAGAGAATGTATGTGCTGTTCATACATGTGTAGGAGGTTTCTTTGAAATTCAAGATGTGTTTGCTGCATGCTGTTTGCCATCTCGATTTGTGCCAAGACAGCGCCGGTGAACTGATCGGACATTGTCTTGAATGCCCTCAGCGTGCTTTGGTCAAATCCTAGCTTGTCAAAAAACTGCTTTTCAGCAAGATAACATGTGCCAAAAACGTCGTCAATGGAATGCAGAAACAGGGTATAGAGATCTGAATAGTGTTGCGCAGAAAATGGGATCTGTGTTTCTAGCTTTTCGATTATTTTTGAGGTGTTGTCTTTCATTACGTCGCAAGCCGAGATGAGATCTGTCGAATTAGTCGTGCTTTTGTCTGTTTTGCTTTTCATACCACGCTAAGCCGAGATTTCAATTTAAATGATATTTTTCCGTGTGTGATTGCGAGGTTTGGAAAATCATTAAAAGAGTCCAAAGACAATAGTAGTTATGGCAAAGACAGGCATTGGTTTGCTGGCCGTCGTGGTTCTCGGTTTTGGGATCGCCTCAGCTCCGCTCTCAGAAGCCATGCAGCATAATCAGGTTGCAGCCACTGATAAGGGAACCCTGAAGGTAAGCGTTTCCACAGACCCCCAGACTCCAAAAACCTCAGGACAGACAAAGCTAAAGATAGATTTTGTCAATCCCAAGACAGGTGCAATCCAACAACACATTGACTATTCCGTGTCCATTACAAAGGACGGCAAGTCCGTGTTTGGGCCCATTCCGCTTGCTCATACATCTCTTGGTACCGTCACTATTCCTGTCCAGTTCAGCGAAAACGGTGAACACCAAGTAACAATAGATGTGCAGGGTATTTTGTTTGCACCAATACCTTCCGAAAAGGCAACGCTTACTCTAAAGGTTGGAGATGTGAGTGACAAAAAAACTGATGACAAGGCAAAGAAAGTAGATGAGAAGAAAAAAGACAAGTCAAAAAAGAAGATAAAATCCGACAAGAAGAAAGTCACGAAGGCAAAAAAGCCAAAGACGGCCTAGTTATTTTTTTCCAGCCCGCTTCTTATTATATCCAAGGCACTTGAGATTTTTTCAGGCCTCGGCAGCTGAATCATAAAGATGTTTTCCTTTCCCATCTGCGATTGTGGTGATGATAGTGCAAGCATGGAGCAGCTGGCCATGGATTCAAAGAACGGCATTGATTCGTTTGCATAAAGGAGAAGTTTTTCCTCGATTCCCCCCTCTGAAAACGCCAAGGAGATCTCCACAAAGACGTGGCCGAGGCCGTCCTGAAGTATGTTCAGGTTGGTCTCAACGGAAAGCGGCTTTCCCGCTATCTGCGCCATGATTTCGTCGAATCTTTTTTCCTCCAGAATCAGGCACGGCACGTTTATGCCGTTGTAGTTAAAGGATGTGACGCCGGTATGCACCCTGTCCATCAGTTTTTTCATTTCGTCCTGTGACGTTTTACTCCTCCCCTATCTTTGGAACGGCCTTGTCGCCTGCTTTGATCAAGAAAGGCGAAACAAATGCGCTGATTATCGATATTATACCAATCAGCGGAAAAACAAAACTGCTTACGGCGCCGATGTCCACTCCAGACTTTACTATGACAATCGAAAATTCCCCTCTGGGGCCCGACAGGGCAAATGCGGATCGGAGCGACTTTGCCTTTCCCTGCTTGAACAAAGTAGTCCCAAGCATCGCACCCCCGAATTTTGCCAGCATTGCCAGCGCCACCAGTCCAAACGCCAAAAAGATGTAGTTTTGCAGCTCCGAGATGTTCATGAGTGCACCTACAGATACGAAAAATATTGCAACGAACATGTCCTTTATCGGGCTGGACAGAATTTTAGAGACCTCGGCCGACTTGGATTCCGCAACTAGCACGCCTGCCAGAAACGCTCCAATGGCGACGGACAGCCCAACTACATTTGCAAACAACGCGTACCCAAAGCACAGACCGAGCACCGACAGGAGCAGGATTTCTTTGTGTTGCGTCGCAGCTACCCTATCAATCAGTTTTGGGATGGTCTTGGTGCCAACAGTCAGTGTTCCGCCAATAAGGGCCCCTGCTACTATTACTACTATGATTATGCTCTCTACTGACACATTGCCTACAAGTGCCACCGATTCCAGCGTCGCGATGAGTATTACTGCGATTATGTCCTCCACTATGAGAATTCCCAAGACGAGAATCGATGATTCCTTTTTTATTTTCCCCGCGTCTTCTAGAATTTTTACGATGATTGCAGTACTACTAATGGAGAGTGCCGCCGCCAAAAAAAGAGAGTCCATCAAATTCAGGCCCGCAAGGGTTGAGATGTAAAACACCACACCCAGCGTCAGGAACAGGCCGATGGTTCCAGAACCTATTGCCGCCTTTCCAATAGAGCGGATCTTTGAATACGGGAACTCGATCCCAATCACAAACAAAAGCAGGATTACGCCAAGTTCTGCAAAAATATTGAGCACCGCTATGTCGGAAAGTATTCCGGCCTTTCCCAAGCCCATAAAACCTTCGCCTTCTGGGATTAGTGAGCTCCAAAGTGGCGAGAGCGGCCCAATCAGCATCCCCACAAAAAGATATCCGATTATCAGCGGCTGGCGCATCTTGAAAAACGCGAGCGTCACAATTGACGCCAAAATCATGATTACCGCAAGGTCCGTGATAAACGAGGTATGGGGGATGTCGGGCGTTATTTTGTCCAATATGCTTTGGACGCCATTGCTAACCGAGCCTGACTGATCAAGCTGCAAAAAATTATTTTGCACCAACTAGGGATAAATAAAATCCTTAAAATTAGTTTGTATTTTAGATAACGCAGATTGTTTTTGCGAGCATTTTGACCTTTTCCGACTCGGGCTCTTCGATTTTGTGCTCGGTGTACTTGTTGTTAAAGTAAAGAAGGTCGATTACCTTGGACTTGTCGACTATCACTATTGTCGCCTGGCTCGATGCCGGAATGCTCGTGTTTGTAAGTATGACGAGCTTGTCTACAAATGCCGACGATTTTACTGCGTTCGATATTGTCTCAAAGTTCTTTGCGTGGTTTGTGTCCATCACAACGGTTATGCCGACTTTGGTGCCAAACGGATCAGAGTACACAACATCAAATGACGGGTTTGGCTTGCTTGCCTTGGAGACGTTTCCCATATCGTGCGCATAGTTGACAAGGTTTGAGACTGCCTGCCTTATCTGGCTTTGTGTGGTGCCCGACTCGCGCTTTATCTTGATAAAGTCAGATATCGGCACTTCCATTATGCTGCCCTTGATTTTGAGGCCAGGATAGGTCTGCTTTATCGTCTCGTCTATTACGGCCTCTGAAATGTCTTGGGAGCCAAGCTCGGAGGCCTTTTCCACCGCATGATTTAGGATATTAATTATAGAGCGGACGTTTCTAAACTCCGGAAACTCGTCGCAGAGAACCCGAACCTTTGCTGCAAGGTCTTGCTGCTCTTTTTTGTTGAACCTCTCCGTCTTGTCAGCTTCCTTGATGTATTCGATTGCGATTTCAATCAGCTCGTCAATAGAGTTTGCGCCGGCAAGATCGATTTTGTAGTTTGCCTTCTCGAGCCTGTCAAAAACGGACGGGTTTGCCTTTTGGATGTCAAGGTATAGTGACGGCGTCGTAATTAGTAACAGAACGGATGCCGGAATGTGCGCGTTGATAAGCGACTTGACAAAGTCCAGCGAGCCATCCTGCGCGTCCAGCTCATCCATCTCAAAGAGGATCACCTTGCCAAGCAGGTTGTGGCTGAACTTTGCGACAGACGCAAGCCTCCCGTGTAGCTCGTCGAGGTTCGTTACCTTGTCAAATGAGTTGGAAAGTATGTTTCGTATTATGACCTGCTCGTGCTGGCCATAGTTTGCCGCAAGATAGCCGCCTAGCGCGGCTGCCGAGACTGGCGCCTTGTCATAAAGTATGTCCTCTGCCTTTTGCTTTATTGTCACGCCCTTTAGCTTGTCCAAAAATCCGTATCCCAGTGCCTTTTTTGCAAGCGTGTCGCCTTTTTGGGCCTTTTCGCATATTTGTGCAAGAAACTTTTCTTTTAGCTCAGAGAACAACTCCTTGCCAAAGCCGTGCATTATGGCGTTGTAGATGCTTTCGTTGGTCTTTGGTGAGATTGTCGAAAGGTCGACATATGTAGTCATGATGTCCTGTCGCGTCTTTAGTGTCTTGATGTGAAGTGCAAGATGTGTCTTGCCAGAGCCCACGTCTTGGACTACGGTGATTATCCGGAAATCGTTTTCAGTCGAGTTTCTTCTGGATGTTTTCTTGTAGAGATCCAAGATGCATTCCATTATTGCCATCTTTGCCTCCTGGTGCCTTGTGCCGCCTAGGATCTTTGCGTCGTGTTCTGTAGGGGTGGGGCTGTTTGGGTACGGGTTTGACTTTAGTCCGTATGGGTATGTCATAGTTTTCGCACGTATCCATGCAGCATTCCGCGCACATGGATCCCTTCCTGTCCTCCGGTCGAGACTTCGTATTTCTGGTTTGATTCAACCAGCGATGATGCTAATGAATAAAACTTCTCAGGCGAAATGTTGAGCGACTCGCACATCTTTTGCCGAATATTTGAGAATGGAACCCATCCAAGCGATGAGGAGCATTCGCTTATGCAAGAATCAAAGCTTGACTGAAAGTCATGGCTTGCGCCAGTTGGTGCCTTTGCCAGATCGCTGCGCATCTGGTTTAGCGAGTTTTCCAGGTTTTTGACCAGGCTTGAGATTATTTTGAATTTTGGATCGTTTTGAGCAATATGTGATAGGTAGTTCTCCTTGCTCCACACATAGTGCGCCACGCCCTTGTTGTCCACTATGATTTTTTCCTCCTTAACCAGCTTCTCAAGCGAGGAATCGCACTCTGTGCCAAAGATCTTTTTGAGTTCTGCCTTTTTTATCCCACAGACTCCTGATGCCTCCACTTTCTCAAGAATCTGGGAACTCATGCCTACGACTCCCTAAAATTTTTTTTAACAGGGAATGTCGACTTGTACAACAAATTTGTGAAATATTGTTGTCTTGGCTTGGAGTCTGCCTGAGTTTGCATCAAGGGTTATTAGTGCTACGTGGCAGATTTCCCTTGCAGGGTGATGATTAGGTCATCTGAAGCAAATGTGGAAAGAGACCTGGGGTATCTGACTGCTTTTTCAAAACTCTAGCTTGCGGCTTGCAGGCCGAGCTCTTTTCGCATTTCATCTACACCGCGAATCCCGAAAATATCACGTACCTGGTTGAGGCGGATGTTTTCCTTTACCATCTCCTTTCCGAGCTTGTCTGTAAGAACCGTAAACAGATCGGAGAACCTTATCTCCCACTTGTCTGCAGAGTCCAGCATCTTGGATATGGCCCATTGTCTGACCTCCTGCGGAAGCGAGATTTTTTGGTCGGTCTCTATCGCAAGCGAGTCAAAGAGGTTTACAATTGAGGCAGTCTGTTCTGCCATTTTTTCAATGTCTTTTAGCTCGCCATATTTTGATTCCGAGAGAATTCGTATGTTTGACTGGAATTCCGAGAGCTTGAGCAGTGCGATGACCTCCTTTGTGTTGTGACTTGAGGACTTGTTCGTGATTGTTTGGAGGTTTACCATGTTCTGAGCGAGGCTGTCTGCCTTTTTGTGAAATTCGGCCATCGATGCGTCCGTTCTTTTGAACATCTCAGAGATTGTGGAGATTTTTTGGTCGATCGTGTTTGTTTTGTTAAAGACGTTTTCCTTAAATGACGATATGTCCAGCTGCACGGACTTGAGGCTCTCGCCGACAAATGCGTTGGCCTCGGCATTTTTGACTAGTTTGCCTATTTCGGCCTCGAGCTTTTGGATTTCACTCCGCAGGTGCATTACGGTGTCCGCTTTTGCGACGCCTTCTGCAGTTATTGCCGCAAGGTCACGCTTTAGCGATGCGATTTCGGCCTCGAGCTTTGTCTTGTCGGATTTTGATGAGATGTTGTCAAGGTCTTCTTTTATGCCGTCGATTCTTTGCGCTATTTTGATTATCATGTGCGTGTTGTTTTGAATCGAGCTCTTGCTCTCAGAGACTATCTTCATTATGCTGTCAGGATCTGGACTCTCCTTTTGAGCCTGGGTTATTTTGTTTACTTGTTCTTGGAGCCTGTTTGCGTGCTCGCTTATTTTGGTAATCAGGCCTGCTTGCGAGCGGACCTGGTTTAGGCCCGCAAACAGCTTTTGGTTGTCCTCTTCGATTATGTTCATTTGCTTTGATTGTTTTTGGATGTGCTCAAGTGCAGTAGTCAGCGAGTCGATCATTTCCTTCATGGATATGAGAACCTTCTGGTTGTCAGCAAAAATTTTCGACATCGACTTGATTTCCTTTGAGAGTGTCTTTGTAGAGTCAGAAACGGCGCCTATTTTTTTGACCAGCAGAATAGAGTCCTTCTTGCTCAGGCTCATCCCTTCGTGTTTTTCCCCTTGAGGTCTTGGCTGTTTCTTTGTTGACACTAGTATTAGGTCTGACGAGGGACAATAAAACATTAGAGCTAAAATAAATAAAAAAGAAAGTCTCTACTCATTGACCAGTTCTGGCCCGTGGAGTATTTCGTGAAGGATTTTTTCGGTCAAGCCGTTATTTGACTCGACGAACTGCTTTGGGCAGTATTCGCAGTGTATCATGTTGTACCGTACCATACCGTACTATTAATAAGCTGGTTATGTCATAATTACCTAGTTTTGCTCATGTATGCCTAGACGTCTTCGGATTTGTCGTACGCCTTGAGTTTGTCTTTTTTTCTTTTGAGGACGGCAAAGATTCCGAGGATTGCGGCTATCCACATTGAGCTAAACACAATGTTTGAAAAGCTTGCATACATGTACGGCGTTGCATCCATTAGGTTTTGCCTCATCTGGACTGCAGCAATATGGATGTTGAGCATCGTTGTGTTGAATGTTTCCGAGTTGACCGGCTCGTTTCTTACTCCCTCGACGCTTGCTATCATCGAGTCAATATCGTTTTGTATTCGCCCAAAGTCCGTAGTGTCTGTCGGAAATATCCACACCGGGTTTCCCTCCTTTGGAAGGCTTTCTTTCATTTTACGGAGATCCTCTAGGACGGATTGCGCGTCGTTGCTGGTTGCGATTCTGTCCAAGTAGCCACGCGAGAGATCGAGCGGGTAGACATCATCCTGATATCCAGCATAGGCCATATACGCCCCAAACGCAATTATTACAAACATTCCAGTGATTGCAGCTCCGTAGTAACTGTCGGCCATCTTTTCTGACTTTGTTCTTTGGACGCTTGATTTATTTCTTTTAAATCTAGAGTGCGAGAGGCTCAGGTACGCCACATAAAAGAACCCTATGGTCGGTATGGCAATGATCGGGGCAAATACTGGGTTCTTTGAGAATATGGCAATAAGTATACCCATCAGCCCGTAGACCCCAAAGAAGATCTCCAAAAGCGTAGTCTTTGTAAATGGTAAATTGTATGCCTTGTCGCGCCAGTCGTCGGTTTTGTTTATTATTCCGTATTTTGGGGTCCTGAGAAACTCGTTCTTTTTTCCAAATATGCCGTCAAAGACCGCCACGGTGTTGTTGACCGAAAGCCCTGCTGCATAAATCAAAAGGAATGGCAGGATCTTCGCCTTTTGCTTCCATCCTTGGCCCCACAGGTTGTAGATCACAAGCAAGTATGCGACCGGCCCCATCGCAAGGTATGTCGCAATTGTGAGCGCAGGTATGAATCGAATGACATGCAGATTCATGTTTGCCGCCAGAAGAATTGGCAGTGCCAAAAACTGGATGAGCAGTAGTGGATAGCCGATGTGTCTTGTGAGCTGCACAAACGCCTGAATCTTTGCCTCAAATGGAATCTTTCTTTTTACCAAAATGTCGCCAAGCAACTTTATTGCGCACTGGATTGCGCCCTTTGCCCACCTAAACTGTTGTCTTTTTGCGGCGTTCATCTGCACCGGCAGTTCGGCGTCAACTACAATGTCTTCGATAAAGACGCACTTCCAGCCCTTCATCTGCGCCCTGTAGCTGAGATCAAGGTCTTCCACCAGTGTAGATGTGTGCCATCCTCCGGCGTCCTCTATGCAGTCCCTTTTCCAGATCCCGGCAGTTCCGTTAAAGTTCATGTACATCTTTGAGTTGCTCTTTGCTTTTTGTTCTATTAGAAAGTGAAAGTCTAGGCTCAGCGCCTGGGCCTGCGTTATTGCGGAATAGTTTTCGTTTATGTGCCCCCACCTGCACTGGACCAGACCTATGTTTGGCTTTGCAAAGTACGGTATTGCCTTCTTTAGGAACCAAGGCTGCGGTATAAAGTCTGCATCGAAAATTGCGACGTATTCCGTGTTTGTGATATTCATCGCGTACTTGAGTGCGCCTGCTTTGTAGCCATTTCTTGTCCCACGTCTTATGTGAATGATATCAAAGCCGTCCTTTTTGTACCGGTTTACCAGCTCGTGCAGCATGTCGGTTGTGATGTCGTCAGAGTCATCAAGTACCATTATCTTCATTTTGTCCTTTGGATAGTCCATCGCACACACTGCTTCGACGAGTCTTGTCGCGACATATTTTTCATTGTAGATGGGTAGCTGTATTGTTACCGACGGCGTCCCAAGCGAGGCAACCTGGTGCTTGTCTTTTCTTCTAAGGGACAAAAAAGCAAGGTAGTAAAAGTTGAAGGTATATGCGGTAAGCAATATTGCAGAAACGATAAAGATGTTAAAGACAAACTGGGTGAATGTGTTTACTGCCATTGTCTTCTCAGCCGCTACTACCTATTTATGACTTCTAGGATTTTTTCTGGAAGATCTTGATTGCTTGTGGCGGACATACTCCCTCACATGCCAAACAGAAGATGCAGTCTGGCTCTCGCGCCATAAGTGGCTTTTTCTCGGATGCGGGGTTTCCTGGCGTGTCAAACCACTCGTACACTTGGACAGGGCATGCGTCTATGCACGCGCCGTCTGCTACACAGATATCGAAATCAACTGAGACAAACTCGCCCCAGACCCCCATTATTGAGTTTTCGGTTCCCTTTCTGCCCCATGTCTTGATGACGTTTTTGTTTGAAGCTACGGTATATGGCGAGCTTGGCGGCATGTGTGACTTGTAATCCACGTCGATAGGCCCAGGTTTTGCGCCGTCAGGTATTTCAATGATTTCTTGCGCCGCGGCCGCCGGTGTTCCCGCCGGTGCCTCGATCTTTGGTTTTGGCTTTGCGTTTGGAACGATTTTTGCAAGCGGCGTAAGATCTTCCAGCCTTTTGAGTGCCGCCTCTTGGTCCAGCTTTTCTGTCTTGATTAGGCTCTCTATCATCTTGTCTGCCAGAATCGTGTTTCTGAGAATTGTATCAATTACCATTTTTGCATAATAGTCGGCCTTTTTGCGATAGTCCTTTACCCACTGCGGGTCGCCGAACTTTTCAATCGGGAAAATTTGGTAAATGATATCTACGACTTCGCCTGCCACAATCTCTACGGTTATGGAGAGGTTTGCCTTTTCGTAGTCCTTTGCCTCCGGGTTGGACATGTTTTCCTCAGTCCAGTTGTAGGTGGCATAAACCCTGTCTGCAAAGATGTCCATCACGAATGTCTTTTTGAGGCCTTCTGTTATGGATTTCATCTCCGCCTGCTCTTCGAGTTTGATTGGTAAACGGTACAGTCCTAGCTTGTAGCCGTGCAGCGGATAGACGCCCCTTTTTGCCGTCGATGACTCTACTGTGTAAACTCGGTCTTTTAGCAGCAGTGACATATGCTGTTTTTGCGCTCAAATGATTTAAAAGTCTTTTTTAATCGCTGTCGTCTGGGCAGGTCAGCTCACGAAGCTCCGTGTATTTTTTTTCCATTTTTTCTGCATGCACTACTACCTGCTCAAGGGAGTAGTCTTTTTTTGGAAAATACCACCGTATTGGAACCCAGTGCCCGATTCCGTCCATGTCGTGGATCATCCCCTTGTCTGCAGAGACCTGCAGGTTTTCGTCAAGCGAGCTTTCCCTTACAGTTAGGCCGCGCTTTGTTCTGTCTTCCAGTATTATCTGGTCTGACGCTTCCCTTATGATGTAAAACGAGCCTTTTTTTAGAATTGGAAGTTCTGAGCTCAATTTATTTTTCGACTGGGTTTCCTATCATGTTGCCCCATTCGGTCCACGAACCGTCATAGTTTCTAACCTGTGGGTATCCAAGCAGGTACTTTAGGACAAACCACGAATGCGATGATCTCTCGCCGATCCTGCAGTAGCAAATAATGTCCTTGTCTGGGGTTATTCCCTTTGGGACGTAGTTTTGCTGCAGTTCTGCAACAGACTTGAAGGTGCCATCGGCATCGTTTACCGCAGTGGCCCATGGGATGTTTTGCGCCTCCGGTATGTGCCCGCCCCTTTGTGCATGCTCCATTGGGTATTCCGGCGGTGCAGTTATTTCGCCGGTAAACTCTTTTTGTGATCTGACGTCGACAAGTGCCACCTCTTTTCTGCTCAGTGCTCGCCTCACATCAAACAAGTATGCCCTGAGGCCCTCGTCTGGAGGCTGTGCGATATAGTTTGTCGCAGATATCTGCGGCTCTTCTGTGGTGTATGGCTTTTTTTCCATCTCCCATTTCTTTCTGCCGCCGTTCATTATCTTGACATTTTTGTGCCCATAATACTTGAAGACCCAGAACGCAAATGCTGCAAACCAGTTGTTAAAGTCGCCATACAATATTACCTCGGAATCGGGCTTGATTCCGTTTTTTGACAAGAGTGCCTCAAACTGTTTTTTGTCTACAATGTCCCTTGTGACCGGATCGTTGATGTCTCTTTTCCACCAGATCAGGGTAGCGCCCTTGATGTGGCCCTTTCGGTAGCCATTTTCAGGATCATAGTCCACCTCGACTATTTTCAGATTGTCGTTTGAGGGATTTTTTGACACCCATTCTGTGTCAACTATAACTTCGGGGTGTGCGTAGCTCATTTCAATTTAAGAAAATTTGTATGGTTAATTAATTTTTGCCATAATTGCAAAAAACTACATTTTTTAAACAAAGCCATACTAGAGGAATGGTTGAAGCTAGGCAGAGTCGCAATAGTGAGCAAGTTTGGGTCTGAGGAATCGGAAAATGCGGCAAGAAAGGTCGCAAAAAAGTTTCTTGCCGGAAGGTCCGAAGTTTTTACGATAGCGCCTGTTTTTGTGGAAGGCGCAAAAAAAGTTGAATCTGTCGAGGACCTCAAGGACAAAAAGCTTGACCTGACAGTCACCCTCGGCGGGGACGGCACTACTCTTCGCACATGCAGGAGTCTTGTAAACGAGGTACCAGTCCTTACCATCAATGTTGGCGGAAACAAGGGCATCCTCTCTGAGATAACGCTGGACAAAATCGATTTGGCGATCAGGGAGATAAAGGCAAACAAGGTCTGGCTGGACAAGAGAATGCGGGTTGTCGCCTCTGTTAGAGGCCAAGAGTTTCCTCCTGCATTAAACGAGATCTACATCAACAGGCAAAACATGACAAAGACTGCCGAATTTGAGATCAAGTTCCAAAACGATGTCGTAAAACACAAGATGGATGGTGTCATGATATCGACCCCCAGTGGCTCTACTGGCCATTCCTTTTCTTTTGGAGGCCCGATACTGCACGAAAGCCTCGACATTTTGATTATAACACCTATTGCCGCCGTACTGCGACAGCTGCCCTCAATAGTAGTGCCTGATGAAAAGATCCAAGTCATCTGCTCGCACGACACCAGTATTGTGATGGATGCCCAGGTCATCAAAACGGCAAACTTTGAAGAACCGATAATTATCAAAAAGCACAACAAGCGCGCAGTCTTCGTTAGGCTCAAAAAACAGGGACTAAGACAGATGAGCAAGCTTGGCGTCTAGAATCTATGATGCAAGTGCCTTCTATGCTGGAGTTCCATTTGCGTCCCCAGAAGAAGGATATACCACATCGCTTGTCTTTGATGAAATACGACACATCAAGCAGAGCCACGGTGCGCTAGATACGCTTCTTAATACAGGAAGGCTGAGAATTCTTGACGCAGACTCCGAAAAGACTGATCTGGTAGTAGCACACGCAAAAAAAACAGGCGATTTTCAGAAAATGTCAAAGGCAGACATTTCTGCCGTTGCGCTTGCGCTGCAGCTTGGCGGCCAGCTAATAACTGATGATTTTGCAGTCTCGAATCTGGCAAAAAACATTGGCCTAGACGTCATGCCAATAATGACTGCAGGGATAAAAAAAGTAGGAATGTGGAGATATTACTGTCCGGCCTGCAAAAAAATTATCTCCACCGCAGAGACATGTCCTCTTTGCGGGAGCAATCTGAAAAGAAGGCTATTCCAAGGCGAGTCTTTTTGAGTACCAATCAATAAACGGGCCGTCATAGAGCCGCACTCCCCCATAACCGGCTATTTTTAGCTGGTAGAAAAGCGAGGATGCCCTATGGCCGTGCATGCAGTAGCATATTATTTCCTTGTCTGCAGGGATTTGTTTTTGCGCAAATAGCGCGGAAAGATACTCCTTTGTGTCAAGGACGTACCCGCCTTGGCCTATTCCGTCAGTAAACGGCAAAAGTATAGAGCCGGGTATGTGGCCTCCGAAATATTCCTGCGGCGTCCTTGCATCCAGAATTGTTGCCTTTCCTATCAGGCCGCTGAGCTCGTCTGATTCTATTCTTATTTTTGACTGGATTTTTGGCACAAACCGTGTTGGCTGGGGCTTTTTTTGCACTCTGCTTATCGGGTTGCCGGCTGCCTGCCAAGTGCTTATGCCGACATCGAGCATTCTGACATTTTTGTGTCCCAGGTATTCAAGTGTCCACGCTATTCGCATTACGGACGGATCCATGGCTTCGCCGCACACTACTACGGTTTTTGTGTCATCTATTCCTAGTCCGCCAAGCAGAATTGCTGCGTCGCCCTCGTCCGGCGCAAGGTGTGCGCCGTGCTCGCTTATTTTGATCAGCTGATCAACTACAAGCGATGCCGAGTTTGGGATGTGGCCGTACAGATAGGAGACTTTGGGCCTAGTGTCCAGCATAACAACATGGGGATCATCAAGGTGCTCTTTGAGCCATTCAGAAGATACGAGCATTTTCCATTTTCCTACGAATCAAGCGTGCTCTGGTTCGATTTCTTTCTTAGCTTGCTTTGTTGTTCTAGCATTTGTTTTATTTTCTTGGCGCGCGCCTCGCCGAGCCCTTCAACCTTTGAGAGATCCGCAAACGATGCGTTGAGCGTGCGCGCCGGAGAGCCAAACCTCTCGAGCATTCTTTTTGCCAGCTTCTCGCCGACTCCCGGAAGGCTGCATAAAACCGAGAGCTGCTGCCTCGCAAGATCGTCGGATTTTTTTATTTTCTTTAGGAACGGCCCCTTTGAGATCTCTTTTCTTGAGCACATCGAAACAAGAAGCTTTGCGGTGTGGGCGGCACTTGGTGTCGGAACTATTGGGATCCTAAAGTCGATTGCGACAGACGCGATGGCGCCGTAAAACACCAGCGGGTTTTCGACTATTTGGTCGATTTGTTCAACGTTTCCCTCCATCAGTATGACGGGGTGCGCAAAGTTCTCCTTTAGCCTGCTGCACTGATCAAAAAGCCTGCCGTCAAATATCGACGATATCAGATCAGAGACGCTTTTTCTTTCAACTATCGTCTCCGGCGCCACAATATAATCGCCTATTGGTAGAGTCTTTATCTCAAGATTGATTCCGACTGCCCTCAGCAGATCCGGGATGCCACTTTTTTTCTCGCGCTCATCCACTACTATTCTGAGATCTTCGATTTTCATTCACTAAGACTTGGATTTATCGTTATTAATTATTGGGGGTTTGGCTTTTGCGAGCCGCGTATCATTTCGTTTATTTTTGTTTCTTGCTCTTTGATGCTTTCTTTTAGCCGAGTTTCCTGTTTTGCCAGAACCGCGCTCCTTGTGTTGGAAAGCTCTTTTTTCTCCTCGAGCTCCGCAATAAGTGCGGCCTTTGTAGACTTTATCAAAATAGAGCCTGCGTGTTTGTAGACTGCGTCGCTATCTGAGGCCTTTTTCAGCTCTTCTAGTGCCCGCTCGGACTCCATCTGCTCTAGTTCCAGCTGTTGTTTTTGCGCCATTATCGACTGGAGGTTCTGCTGGGACTGCTGTAGCTTCATGAGCTGCTCTTGGAGCCATGGTGGAATTTGTTGGCCTTGTGACATATCAGAAGATCCCCCTTGAATTTCTTATATCTTTATTGATTCCAGTGAGTCGTGACTTGCCTGGATCAGCCGCAAAACAGAGTTGACGTTTGCTCGGAGGTGTGGCAGCTCCTCGGAGTCAATCAAAATTCGCAGTGTGTTTTTTCCCCTAGAGATTTTCGTCCTAGTCGGGTTTTCTGGGTAAAACTTGTTGTCGGCGCTTATCGAGTCGAAGATTGCCTTGGTCTTTTCTTTTGTGTTAACCGAGATTTCTGCACTAAAGGCTGACATCGTATGCCGTTCCGGCAACCTTGAAGTTGCATTTTTTGCACTTCCAGATTCCGACTGCTTCTCTTCCAAACTTTAAGGAGCCGCACTCTGGGCACTTTCGCTTTGACTTTAGAATCGAGTGCACCTGGGTGAACTTTTTTCTGTGTTTTATGCCGTATTTTTGCCTTAGACCTTTTAGTGACGCGCCTTTCTGGAGCATTTAACTTCCACCTACCTTCTTTATGGTCTCCCTTATTTTTGCTCCGGTAGCAATCGAGATTTGGCCGCACTTTATCAGCTGTTCCTGCGTAAAGCCGTCATTGCCACCCTTTTGAATTGCGCATATGTTACCGGCGGAGTTTGTAGTAATCGTTATTCTGGCATCCATGCAGCTCCATTCTTCTGCGTTTGGGTCCACGACGATCTGGTCGCCGATTCTGCCCATAGTTACGGATACTGGGAGGGTCGTAATTGGGGGTTCCATGACTTGGCCGTCTACCTTGGTTGGGACATCGTCTTTTATCTCCCACTTTGGTATCTTGCACGACAGGATGCTTGCAACCGACGCATAAGAGCACGCGTCAAAGAGATTTCCATCATAATCAGTTACGCTGTTGTCAACAAAGAGACCGATTACGGACTTGTCTTTTTGGAGTACGAGTTTTGTGAGGTCAATCATGCCGCTTTCTCGAATTCCCCTGTCCACTACCCTCGCAAGCTCGATCACCTCTTCTGTTGGCGGGCCGGTCTCGACGCTTGGGTCGGCGAGCGGCATTATCTCTGCTGTGCAGATGAAGATGCCCCTATCGCCAAGATCTGGAAATGGCTTGTCCGGCTGGATTTTTACTCCGCACACCACCTCTGTGTCTCCAAGTCGCACCCGCGCAGACCCTTCGGCCTTTGGAATGACGCCGGTATCAATGGTTAGGTGTCTTGGCTCGTCCAGTGCACGGCCATCTATTCTCTGGCCATCCTTGAGAAGTGCTGCAATCTTTTTCTTTTTTAGATCATCAAGTATTGAGCTGGTCATTGTGCGCTATCTCCGAAAAACTTGTCTCGCAGTGCATTTTTTTGAATCTCGTAGACTAGCTTGCAGCCGCCTATTGCGGTGCTGACACATTTTTCATATTCCTGCGGCGTTAGCACTCCGTCTAGCTGTATGAGAGTTATCTTGCCCAAGTTCGGCATGTATGCGACTGGCATGTCTGCTTGGCCTTCCTGGTCTTCTTCGTTGTTGATATCAAGCACTATTGTGTCTGCCACCTTTCCTGCGGCACATGCCGATACCATGTCCCTCATCGGTATTCCCGCATCTGCCAGCGCCACTGCCGCAGCGTCCAGCGCAGCACACCTAGAGCCGCCGTCTGCCTGGAGAATCTCTATGAAGACATCCACCACTGTTCTGGGAAAGTTTTCTAGCATTACTGCTGGTTCCAGGGCCTCTTTGATTACTTTGGAGATCTCGATTTCTCTTCTTGATGGTGCGGGGTTTTTTCTCTCACCTACAGAATATGGCTGCATGTGGTATCTGCATCGAAGTATCCCCCTGTCTGTGTTTGCCAGGTGTTTTGGATGTACGTCCCGCGGTCCGAATACCCCTGCAAGGATTTTGTTTTGGCCAAACTCGATGTATGCGGAGCCGTTTGCGTTTTTTAGGACGCCGGCCTTTATCATGATTCTTCGCGGCTCGTCTATTTTTCTTCCGTCACAGCGGATGCCTTTGTCATCTAGTAATACGATATCTGTCTTTTTTACTCCCATTATTATTCACTGTTTGATCCTAACATTTCTTGAATTTTTTCCGTCAAATTTGGAACATGCGCTTGTTCTTCGACCATTTTGATGGCGTCCAGAGCCTTTAATAATCCATCGGGATCCTCGGACGACACAACAACATATCCATTTTGTCCAATTGTAATTATCGCCTTTGTCGCATTTTCGATGGTTTGGATCATCGAGCCGCGCTTGCCAATCAGTCTCGGAACCTTTGATGGAGATATTTTGACGAGCTCGCCTTCCTCGATCTTTCCCAAGTCCCTGTCGCCTATCGTAAGCAGCGGGTCTCTTGATCTGTCAGAGTTTGCGATTCTTGCGGCCACTAGGTCGCCTGTCTTTAGTCTTGAGGTCAGCTCGTCTACCTTTGGGTCAAAGTCCCGACCAAAAACGTCCGACGCCGGCAGGATGCCTGCATAGCACGAGTTTATGTCAAGCTCCCATGAAAGGGATGTGTGCGATTTGACGATTCCAATTACAAAATCGTCGATTCTAGGTAGGTATACTCCTGTAAGCGGTATTACTCTGACGCCGCTGTCAAAAACTTCAGAAACTCCAACGGTCGTAGCAATTATTTTATCTCCAAAAAGGTGAACGTTTTCTTCGGCTCTGTAGGGGCCTGACGTGATTACATCTCCAGGTATGACGTATTTTCTTTTAACGTCATCCATTATTTGACCATCTCCACTGTCGCAGTTCCTTTTGTTATGGAGCCAAGTCTGTCTATCACGCTTGCTCTTGCTCCAGCAGGTATTTCTAGTATTGCTTTAAGTGAACCGTTGTTTTGCCATTCTTCTTTTTTCAGAGTCCCAGTAGATTTGAGGACGGCGTATGACTGTGCCGCATATTGCGCCGGAACAACAATTTCCAGCAAGAGGTTTTCGGATTTTAGCGGGATTATTGCGCGGAGTTTTTCCACTACGTCCTTTGACTGCTCTTCGGTATTTTTGAATGGATCAATTGAAACGCGGGCCTGCTCGAGGGCTTGTTCGATTCGCATCGGTGGATGTGGTAGGTGCGATCTCGGATCTACAAACGTCTTTGCGATATAGTCGATTATCTGCTTTCTTTTTTCCGAGACCATTTTTCGACGCTGGTCCGTCGTCAGGTTAAGGTCACCTTTTTTTAGAATTATCTCGATTATTGCCATTGGGTCCTGTGTGTTAAAGGCCTTGAGAAGTTTTTCGGTAGACGCCCTTGTTCCCTTTCCGGAATCTGTATAGACTTCGTCAGATACCAGAACCGTAGATACGTCCTTTCTTTTGCCTAGCTTGTACTCCAAGGCTGGATCTGGCTTGACTAGAATCTCGAATTTTTCCCCAGCCACAGAGTGTCTTATTACCGTGACGTCGGT
Organism: Candidatus Nitrosotenuis sp.; assembly: GCA_049276655.1. GTDB lineage: Archaea > Thermoproteota > Nitrososphaeria > Nitrososphaerales > Nitrosopumilaceae > Nitrosotenuis. The sequence goes on from JBASWV010000005.1 coordinate 37,055, forward strand.
CATAGGAGTTTTAATGGCATATTGCTATTTAGGTGCTATTGCAGCCACGCTAGATTTTTATGGGGACTTGGAAAATTTTTTCTCAGTTGCCTTCTCTGGAAATAGTTTCACAAGACAAACAGCGAATTACTGTAAAGCTCAAGGGAGTTCCTCTCCAGTACGCAAACGCCCTAAGGAGAATCTGCCTAAACGGAGTTCCGATATTTGCGATTGACACGGTAGATATCATTGAAAACTCGTCAGTAATGTCAGACGAGGGAATCGCCCACAGACTTGGGCTAATACCAATCAAAACGGATCTAAAGAGGTTTGCAGAGCCGTCCAAGTGCGCATGCAAAAGCGCCGCAGGATGCTCAAACTGCCGGGTCATGTTCGTAATAGACTCTGGAGACACAGACTCGACCAGAACCGTAATGTCAGGTGAGATGAGCTCCGAGGACGAAACGGTAAAGGCAATATCTGACAAAATTCCAGTAGTCCAGCTTGCGCCAGGACAAAAGCTAAAGCTAGAAGCATATGCAAGGCTAGGCCGCGGAACAACCCACGCAAAATGGAACTCGGCTAACATTTCGGTTCTCATCCCAACCGATAAGGCCGACGAACATGTTTTGACAGTCGAGTCGACCGGAGCGCTGAATCCGGTGCAGATAATCAGATCTGGAGTGGAGGAGCTTGCGCAAAGGCTTGAAGAGTTCAAGGTTGTAATTGCCGAACTAAAAGCCTGAGCCGCTCGTAAATCAATATTTTATATTGGGTCGCAAAAGGGCAGTAATTATGACTAACCAGTTGGTCCTAAACATGGTAAAGGAGCTAAAGACGGCCTCTGCCAAAAACAAGGCTCCGATCTGGCAAAAGCTCGCAGAGATGGCTCAAAAGCCGGGAATTGCGCAAAGGCTGATTAATGTAAAAAAAATAAACGACGTCACAAAGGAAAATGACGTCGTCGTAGTTCCAGGCAAGGTTCTAGGCACTGGAAACATTTCACACAAGGTAACACTTTGTTCATTTTCCATTTCGACTTCGGCCGCTCAGAAAGTTCTCGCGGCCGGAGGCAAGATAATCAACTATTCCGAGATGATTTCAAAGTTCCCAACTGGAAAAGGCGTGAAGATAATTGGATAAGCAGCAAATCATAGTGGACGGAACAAACCACCTTGCCGGCAGACTTGGCTCTAGTGTAGCAAAGCTTCTCCTACAAGGAAATCGAGTGACCATTGTAAACTGTGAGAAGATTATGATTAGCGGAAGAAGAAAAAATATTGTGCAAAATTACAAGGACTTTCTTGCAATCGCAAGCATCCTTCACCCAGAGCACGGTCCTTACCACCCAAGAAGACCGGACACCATGATTGCAAAGATGATACGCGGCATGCTCCCAAGAAAAAAGCCGTCAGGCTGGGCAGCATATGCGCGACTTCGCACATACATCGGCGTCCCAAGCGGATTGGGCTCATCAGAAAAAACCGTCTTTGAGAAGGCAAAGATAACAAGGCCTACTGCAAACTATACCACCATTGCAGACTTGGCAAGAGAGGTCGGATGGAATTGATTCCAAAGACAGAGATTTATTTTGCAACAAGAAAGACCTCAAAGGCTCACGTATACATCACAAAAGGCTCAGGCCGAATCAGAATCAACAACACCCCAGCGGAGATGATCCAGCATGAGACTGCCCGCGAGGTTATACTCAGCCCGCTTGAGGTTGCAGGAGATCTTAGAAACAAAGTCGACATTTCTGTTCGAGTCAAGGGCGGTGGGTTCATGGGCCAAGCATATGCTGTGGCAACCGCAATCTCGCGTGCACTTACTGGGTGGACCAAATCCAAAAAGGATCCAAAGGACCATCCCTTTACAAAACAGATACGAAATGATCTGAGAAAGAGAATCAACGATTTTGACAAACACCTTCTTTCCGGCGACGCAAGGCAAAAAGAGCCAAAGAAGTTCGGCGGACCTGGCGCAAGAAGAAGGAAGCAAAAATCATACAGATAGCTTGAAAGCGGTAATTTTAGCCGGTGGCAAAGGTACTCGTGCAAGGCCATTTACGGAATACTTTCCAAAGGCCATGATGCCAATATACGGCAAGCCGATGATCAGCTATATCGTAAAGCACCTCTCCTCGTTTAGAATGATATCGGAGATAATCATAGTAGCGGATCTTAGGGGCCTTGGGGGGCAGATAAGGCATTATTTCGGGACTGGGGGCTCAAAGCCGATAAGATTTGTTCAGGACTCTACCAGCGGCACCGCCGGGGATTTGATGCACCTTGGCGGCAAGATAAAAAACGAGCCGTTTGTGCTCTGGTTTGCAGACAATCTCTGTGCATTGGATCTACAAAAAATGTACGGGCATTTTTCCAAGAAAAAAAGCGTTGCATGCATCGCAACAAGACAATACAGAAAAGAAGAGACGGGCTTTGCCAAAGTGAAGGACGGAATTGTTCTGCAGTTCATTGAAAAGCCGCTCGTAAAAATGCAGAACTTTGAGTGTACGGGCATCTACATCCTTAGCGGAAAGATACTCGATATCATAAAAAAATCAGGAAAAAAGAGCCCGAACCTTTCCTATGACATACTGCAGGATCTCTCAAAAGAGAATTTGGTTAGCTCCTTTGACCTTGGAAGGATCCCATGGGTAGACGTAGAATCTCCCGTTGTCCTCGAGCGAAGGGATGAGGACATAAAAAAGATAATCGGACAGATGAGCTAGTGAGTTTTTTCATAGGTTGCAATCTTGTCTTCGTACTGCAGTGTGACTGCTATATCATCTAGGCCCTCCAAAAGTGTCTTTTTTCGGCTCGGATCTATTTGGAACGGGATTGATTTTCCGTCGTACCGGATTTCCTGGCTCTGCAGATCAACTTTGATAACCGAGCTTGTTTTCAATATCTCAGAGACTTGGTCTTTTGGCAGGAAAATTGGCAGTATTCCATTTTTGAAGCAGTTGTTGTAAAAAATATCCGCAAACGACGGCGCGATTATCACGTCAAAGCCATAGTCCTTTAGCGCCCATGTGGCATGCTCCCGTGATGAGCCGCAGCCAAAGTTCTCACCTGTTATCAAAATGTGTGAAGTAGAGTATTTTGGATCATTTAAGACGAAATCTTTTTTCGCGCCGTCTGGCTCGAACTTCCAATCATAAAACAAAAACTCGCCAAAGCCAGTTCTTTGGACCAGCTTAAGGAATTGCTTTGGAACGATTTGGTCGGTATCAACATTTGCCCTGTCAAGCGGAGTGCCGATACTGCTTACTGGATTGAATTTTTCCATCATACCCACTCCCGAACGTCTACAAAATGTCCTGTGATTGCGGCAGCTGCTGCCATGATTGGGCTGACTAGGTGCGTTCTTCCGCCAGAGCCCTGCCTTCCCTCAAAGTTTCTATTTGATGTGCTTGCGCATCTCTCCCCCCTTGATAAGATGTCTGGGTTCATGCCAAGGCACATGCTGCAGCCCGACTCGCGCCACTCAAAGTTTGCGTCTTGAAATATTTTGTCAAGACCCAGCTCTTCGGCTTGTTTTTTGACTTGTTGCGATCCTGGCACGACCATCGCTCGGACATTTGGTGAGACCCTCCTTCCCTTGATCACACTTGATGCCTCGATTAGATCCTGGAGTCTTGCGTTTGTGCATGAGCCGATAAAGACCCGATCCAGCTTGATGTCGGTGATTGGAGTTCCTGCTTTTAGGTCCATGTATTCCAGCGCCTTTTTTGCCGCGTTTTCCTGGCTTGCATCGCCTTTTGCAAATTCCTTCGGGTTTGGGACGACGTCGGTCACGTCTGCAGTCATTGCAGGGTTTGTGCCCCAGCTCACCTGCGGGATTATCTCCGATGCGTTTATCACAAAGGATTTGTCGAACCTGGCGCTTTCGTCTGTTTTGAGATTCTCCCTCCAGTCCCGGACCAGTTCGTCATAGTTTTTCGGGGTGTATTTTCTTCCCCTTACATAGTCGAATGTTTTCTGGTCTGGCGCGACTAGTCCTGCCCTGGCCCCCGCCTCAATTGACATGTTGCAAATTGTCATCCTTTCCTCCATGGATAGATCGGAGATTGCCTGGCCTGTGTATTCTATTACGGTGCCGTTTCCGCCGCCGGTGCCGATTTTTTTTATTATTGAAAGTATGATGTCTTTTGCAGTAATTGCGTGCGTGTTTTTTCTTTTTCCGTCGACTCTAATCTCAAAGGTCTTTGGCCTGTCCAGCACAAGACACTGCGTGGCAAGCACGTGTTCTACGTCACTTGTTCCTATCCCAAGGGCAAATGCCCCAAATGCGCCGTGCGTCGAGGTATGGGAATCGCCGCAGACCATCGTGATTCCTGGAAGCGTTATACCAAGCTCTGGGCCTATCACATGCACGATTCCTTGGTGTGGGCTGTCGAGGCCAAACAACGGAATTCCGAATTCTTTGCAGTTTTGCTCAAGGGCTTTGATCTGTATTGCAGAGACCTGATCCACTATCGGTAGCGAGCGGTTGTTTGTGGGCACGTTGTGGTCCATAGTGGCAAATGTGAGGTCTGGTCTGCGCACCTTCCTTTTGTTTATCCGCAGTCCGTCAAAGGCCTGCGGCGATGTGACCTCGTGCACCATGTGGCGGTCGATGTAGACGAGTGTCCTTCCATCTATTTCTGTCACTTTGTGGTTGTCCCAGATTTTTTCAAAGAGCGTTTTTCCCATTTACACCTAGTCCGCCGTCACTCAATATAAAATTGGACACTGGTAAGTTGAGTGTTGATTTTGACCATTCTCGTACAGTGGGCACTCACCGGCACATTTATCTCAATCATTTACAGCTCCTTGTTTGTTCCAACCAGAACCCAGGTGTTTCCATCATCTGCGCTTTTGTAAACCTCTTGAAATCCGTCAGGCGAGTAGCCGGCTATGTACAGAATCTTGTTTTGAATGTCTGCTGCCACAGCAGTTATTGTGATATTTGGATCATTGATTTTTTCCCAGGTTTTGCCGCCATCCAAAGACCTGGAAAGTCCAAAATTTTCAGTACTTGCATAGAGCGCACCCTCTTCGTCAAACGTCAACGCGTGTACCAGACTTCCTTTCAGCGATTCTATGAGTGTCCAGCTTAGTCCGCCGTCACCAGATTGGTATATCCCCTTTCCAGTTCCGGCATAGATAAGTTCTGGATCGACTGGAGAAATAGCAAGTGCCGAGACATATTCAGGCGGATCGAGTTTTTGCCAGTTCACTCCTGCGTCAATGGTTTTGAATAAACCCCTGTCAGCGCTGTCAAACCCAATTATGGTTTGGGGGTTTGACTTGCTTACACTCATTGCATGTAAATCAACAGGCGGATCGAGTATGGTCGCAACCGTTTCCCATGTTTTTCCACCGTCTGTGCTTTTTACCAACCCCATGTTTCCACCGCTTGAGGGATGCCCGCTTGCATAAAGTGGCACTCCCTGAGAATACGCAGTGTTAAACGCCATATAGTCAGCTCTTTTTTCGTCTACCTTGACTGGAGGCTCGCCATCTACGCTATGGTAAAAATCGCCGTGTGTGGCAATGTACAAAGTGTTTCTGTCAACCGGCTCTATTCCGAGGCCGTGGATGTGTCTCCAAAATACTGTTCTAGGGTCAGTGTCTGATTCGGTGTCCGGATTTGGTGCCTTGGCCGAGGATATTGCAATTGCAATACCAATTCCGACAGCTATTGCAGCACCAATAATCATAACAGATATCTTATTTGGCTTAGCCATGTGTTAAATCACCTTTGAGAGTGTATTTGAGCATTTTACCAACTCTATTTTGCGATGGCCCCAATGTCCGTGTGGTTGCCCATCATGGCATGCATTGATTTTTCCTTTTGGTATGAGATGGGTGGAATTGTGTACGGCACTACGAAGATGCAAATGAGATCAGGCACAACTGCCAACAATCCGTAGACTCGGTTCATGGCACTGCTTAAATTATTTCGCATATGAAATGATATATTTACGATTGTAAAGTGCGCCTCGATTTATGAGGTGCGCATTAGTCAGGCTTGTACTTGAAGAGGCCGCCCGCCGCAATTATCTTTGATACGATCTCAGAGAACGGCTTCATGGAATAGACCTCGTTTTTTGTGAGGTTTTTTATTTCGTTTTTTTCCGTGTTTATCTCAAGTTCGTCGCCGTCTGAGATTTTCTTGTACGTTTGCTCATCTATTTCGATTGGTAAAAGGAACGCCCCATCTACTGAATTCCTGTAAAATATTCTTGCAAAGGACAGTGCCAGAACTCCTTTGATGCCGCAGTGTGACAGTGCGATTGGTGCGTGCTCGCGTGAAGAGCCGCAGCCAAAGTTCTTTCCTGCAACTATGAAATCGCCGTTTTTGACGCGCGCATGAAAGTTTGGATCGATTCCCTCCATTGCGTGCTTGGCGATTTCGTCATAATCGTGCAGCTTCAGGTATGTACCAGGTAAAATGACGTCAGTGTCGATGTTGTCGCGCTCGTACTTGACTGCCTTGCCTGCCATCACAAATCCCTCGGATCAGTTATTTTGCCGGTCACTGCGGACGCGGCCGCGACAAGTGGCGATGCCAGATAGGTCTTTGACTCTACGTGCCCCATCCTTCCAGGGAAGTTTCTATTGGTTGTGCTTATGCAGACTTCGTCTTTTGCCAAGACCCCCATGTGTGCGCCGCAGCAGGCACCACATGTCGGCGGACCCACGGTAGCTCCCGCATCAAGGAATATTTTGATGAGCCCTTTTTCCATCGCCCTTTTGTATATGGATATGGATGCCGGCAGCACCTCGGTTCTTATCTTTACCTTTCTCCCCATCAGGACTCCGGCTGCTGCCTCAAGATCCTCGTATTTTGCGCCGGTGCAGGAACCGATGTAGGACTTGTCCAGCGGTATGCCAGATACATCACCTACAGGTGCAATGTTTTCTGGGGAGTACGGTTTTGCCACTATTGGTTCTAGCTCCGATGCTTCGTACTCGTAGACCTTGGCATAGCTTGCGTCCTTGTCTCCATGTACTGGGGAGTAATCCGTGGCTCCACGCTCTGCCAAATAGTCAAATGTTTTTTGATCCGGCTCGATTATTCCGTTTTTTGCCCCAGCCTCCGTAGTCATGTTGCAAAGCGTAAGCCTTGACTCTACCGACATTGCAGATACACAACTGCCCCCAAACTCCATTGCTGCATATGCGGCTCCGTCGTTTCCAATGTCGCCAATTATCTTTAGGATGACGTCCTTTGCCATCACCCCAAGCGGCAGTTTTCCATTAATTTTAAAGTAAAGGGTCTCGGGTACCTTGAACCAGATCTTTCCTTTAAGCAAAACATATGCAACATCGGTGTGTCCGAGGCCGCACGCAAAGGCGCCAAGTGCACCCGTCGTGTTCGTATGCGAGTCACCGCCGACGTAGACTTCGCCTGGCAGCACCAGCGCTTCTTCGTGCGACAGGGTGTGGCAGATTCCGTACTGGCCCATCCCATACTTGAAGTGTTTTTCGATTCCATACTCTTTGGTAAATTTCGATAGTTTGACAATGTTTTCTGCTGAGATTTTTTCCGCGGAAGGCACGAAATGATCCTCGGCTACCCATACCCTGGATGGATCCCAGAGCTTGTCCACGCTAATGCCTTCCTTTTTGAGCTTTTCAAATACCTTTATGACGCCTGGGCCTGAGACGTCGTGGATCATGGCCTTGTCCACGTTTGCAAATATGATGTCGTCTGGCGCTACCCTTGACTTTCCCGAAGCCCGTGCGAGGATCTTTTCCGTGATGTTCACAAAAAACCGATCGGCCAGTTTAGATTAATAGCTTTGCCGCTAAGAGTTAAAGAGTCGAAAAACGCACATGATACAATGTCACTTAGCGTGATTCCAATCAGGGTTCAAAAAAGAGCGCCGGGCTTTGATCTGTATTCCAGTCTGGTCTCTTCACTTGGCGATACCAAGTTGCAAAGCGGCGACGTAATCGTGATATCAAGCAAGTATGCTGCAAGCTCAAAAAACCGGCTGCTTGAGCTGCAAGGTGTCAGGCCGTCTTCTAATGCGGCCGCATTGTCAAAAAAGCACCAGCTTGATCCGAGGTTTGCCGAGATAATACTACGCGAGTCAGACAAGGTTTTTGGCGGGGTGACGGGCTTTGTGCTCACATCAGCAGACTATGTCTTGGCACCAAACGCCGGAATCGACAAGTCAAACGTCAAAAAAGGCGCAGTAATTCTATACCCAGACGAGCCCTACCAGATAGCAGAGCAGCTGCGGCGCAAGATCTTTTTGGATTTTGGAATCCACGTAGGGATAATTCTTGTCGACAGCAGGCTCATGCCTGCAAGGATAGGCACTACCGGCGTTGCCATTGCCTGCGCAGGCCTCGAGCCGGTCCATGACATAAGGGGCCAGAAGGACCTTGACGGAAACGCACTCAAGGTCACACTAAAGGCCACTGCGGACAACTTGGCCTCAATTGCAAACCACCAGATGGGCGAGGGCTCCGAATCCACGCCGATTGCAATCGTAAGGGATTCCGGCGCCAGGCTCACCACAAGGAAGATACGGCAAGACGAGATGGCAATATCCTCAGACCAGTGCGTCTACATTCGCGGTTTTGCCAAGTAGAGTTTCGCTCTTGATTTAAATAAAACGACCGGAAATGCCAGCTAATGATGCAGGAATACTCGACCAGGTACCCAAAGACCGTTTCCTTTGACGGCAAAAAAAAGCACACAGTAAACGTCGACCCAAAGGGGGTCGAGCAGCTTTCAGTAATAGTCAAAAATTCCGTAGATGAGATCCTCAACATCCTAAAAAAAGAAGGGTTCACCGCAGTCAAGTTCGAGCACAAGCAGAACTCGCAGATAGGGCACGGTTTTTCGCTAAAGCTCAAAAAGCCGTGGGAGATGCATTTGAGATTATTTGATGTGAAAAAGGGACTGGTCATGATACAGGCCGAAGTCGAAGTCTCACGCGACTATTTGCAGCACCTCTTCTGCCAGAGGACGCCTGTCATTTACGAAGTCGAGGCCATGCTAAAAAAGCACAGAATCGAGTACCAGGTCTGGAGCGACAAGGTGAAAAATTACGTACACACCGTATTTGACAACTACAAGATAAGGCTGACCACTCCGAGCATCCCGGTTTTTGCGTGGAAGCCGATGCTTTTCTTCATAGGAACCGTCGGAGTATTTTATTTGTGGAAGTATATCAACACCATCTAGTCTCGAAACTTTAATTACAATTTTTCATCCATACTGGTTGTTGAGCGACTATCTCACCACGTCAGTACAATACTTTGGCGTATCGCCGTGGGAAATGGAAGTTATTTACGAGCTGTTTGCAGACAGGTTCCGAGTCGAGCAGATCCAGCTGGAAGAGGCTGACCCGAATTTTGTCAGCGTGCTTAGCTTGTCGATTCCACTAGAGTTCAGCGAGGAATTTTTCAAGTGGTTCGAGTATCAGAGATGGGACAAGGTCAAGTTCATGTTCAAGGAAATGAAGAGGCGGCGCGGCAGTGACAAGGCACTCAAAATCGACATTGACTTTATCGGCATGCCAGGAATTGGCTTTACCCTGGACGTGCGGGAGAAGAGCTGGTTTGACAACGCCCTTGAGAAGCTGGACTTTGTCATAGAGCTCTTGCCGTTCCACCTTAACACGGAAAATACCCCATCCGAAATAACAAAGATCCTCTACAAGTTCGATGTGGAGACAAGAAAGTGGAAAATGCACACCTTATTTGCAAAGGACAAAAAATTCGTGCTGGTCAACAACATCTGGAAGCAGGTCACTTGATGTCTTTTTCGAGCGGCTCGACAAGGGAATGCAGCTCCTTGTATTTTGCGTCAAGGAATTCGAGTGATTCTTCGAGCTTTTTTGATTTGCCGTACTTGAAGCGGACTAGCTCTCGGTGGTGCCAAAAGTTCTTTCCGTCGCTTAGCGAAAGCGCCGTAAAGTAGTCGGGCCCCTTGATGGAATCTGGGACCTTTATGTTGTAAGGAAACAAAAACTCTGCGATAAACCACTCGTCGCCGTCCGGATAGTCGGCACCCGTCTCCACGTCAAAGAAGATGTGCAGGAGGCTTGACTGCATCAGGCCGTCGTCTTGGATGATCGGGTGCTTGATGTTTGATTTGCTAAAGTCCAGATTGAGCAGGTGGGGCTCAAAATATCCCTTGATGAGGGATTTGCGGAATATTTTGTTTGCCTCCGTCAGGTTCAATAGAATAACCTTCCACGTATGTTTCTAATATCCGTTTTACACGCACCTACATTCTAGACGGACAGGGAATCTAAAATCTTTGATAAATCTGTTATTGCCATGCCTTTTTCTGAGATGGTCTGCCCTGCAGGCGGATTTTCCAGATAGTTCGGTATCCTGTCCCCTATTCTCCGGTCGTACGGGCTAATGATTTCGTTTTTGTAAAATATGCCTACTGGGATCTTTGTGCCCCATTCCAGCGATTTAATGAGGGCTTGCGTCATCTTTTCGTTTAGTTCCGCTTCGGCGTCATAGTGGACTACCGGATCGTAGTTGGTGCCATCAAGCTTGTATATTCGCGGCCTTGGCTGCTTTGTTATGTCGTCCATTTGGTCCATTCCCGCATACCAGTCGCGCGTGTTGATGTCGTTGTATGTTGGGCAGGGCTGCAGCACGTCCACAAAGGAGAGGCCCTTGTGTTTTACTGCTGCAATTATTATGTCCTTTAGGTGCCGTACGTCGTATGCGTACGCCCTTGCGACAAAGGTAAAGCCGCTCGCTATTGCAAGGCCTATTGGGTTTACGCTATAGTTTGTGTTTGGCGACGGGAGCGATTTTGTTTTTTCGCCAAGCTTCAGAGTTGGCGAGGCCTGGCCCTTTGTTAGGCCGTACACGCCGTTGTTAAATATCAGATAAGTGATGTCGAGGTTTCTTCTTCCCGCTGCCACGAAATGCCCTGCCCCTATCCCCAGGCCGTCGCCGTCCCCTCCCACCGCAATGATGGTCATCTCTGGGTTTACGAGCTTTGCTCCTTGCGCAAATGTCAGGACTCTGCCGTGCAGTGTATGGACTCCATACACGTTGATAAAGTGCGATGTCTTTCCAGAGCATCCGATTCCGGAAAATATTGCGGACTTGTGTCTTGGGATTTCCATTTCAGCGAGTGCCATTTGTAGTGCATTGACAATGCCGAAATCACCGCAATTATGCAAAATTGCATTTTCACTCACGTATGAGCTGACATCACCTACTTCCAAGTTGTAAACAGGGCCCGCATAATCAAAACTCTCAATTTTCTTTACTGGAATCAGGACATAGTCTGGTGTGACAATTGAGGATGGCGGTTTTCCGATGTGGTTTTTTAGTGTAATTTTTTCATCCAGCATCTTACACAATATAGCAAAGTCGCCGTCACTTACGACTTGGATCGAGTAAGATTCCTTATGCATCCCATTTGATTTGTTAACAGAGATTATTGGAACCACGCCTTGCCTCAGCAATAGAGTCTTTAGCTGCTCCGATAGGGCCTTGGATATAGTTTTGAGGTTGCCGCGTAGCTGTTTTGTGCCCATCCAGCCGTCACCACGCCACAACCCCTTGATTAGTTCTGCTTGTTTTTCTACAGGCAAAAGCATCGCAAAATGCGGTATTTTCTTGTTTAGAGCCCCATGCCCAAACCAGCCCAGAAATACTCGCGCTAGTGGTGCTGAGCTAAATGAGATGGTGGTTGCATTTCTTTTTGTGCTTTCTGTCCCAGTCAGGCCGAATATTTCAAACATGATGTCCTCAACATCGTTCAAAAACTCTACTTCCTTGGAATCGAACGTGAAGTTGATTTCTCTGTTGTGTGCGTGTCCTTCTGCAATGTAATATCCCATCAACCTTAACATCTTGTCGTTTAGTGGAATTTTTGTTGGCAGTGGCTTGCTGACAGTGTCTTTTTTCCTTAGCTGATAATCAACTTCGATGTATTCCCTGTCGACTTGTTCTTTTTGAATCGGATAAACAACATAGTCTTTTGGTTTAATCTGATCTGCTCGTGTCCATACCGCATCAAATTTTTTGTTGTGTAGTTTTTGGTGTTCACGCTTCACTATCAAGACGGGATGCTCATCAGTAAGATATGTTGCCCCAAAGCATTTTGTGACAAGCTTGTACAGTTTTCCCCTATGAATGTGTGCTATGATTTCATGCACTTTGTGGTAGAGTCCGTCGCTTCCAAGAACTCGCTCGCCCTCACTTACTTCTTGTATCTGTTTTACTGATGGATTGCAATGAATGAGGGTGTTTGGTAAGACACATCCTGGGCACCAGTCGTTGTGCACTTCTGTTTTGTAGTCGCTAAGCCCCATGTGTCAACACCATTTTTTTCTGCGCCTTTTTCTCTATTATCTTTTTTAGGGACTCGTAGATCTCTGTCGAAGTCATCGCCCTACCAGTGTATTTTAGAATGTAATGGTCCGGCCCGCGCTCCAGATTTTGTTTTAGGAGCTGCCCAAGTTGGCCTGTCTGGTTTGCCTCTATGTCGACTAGTATCTTTGCGTCTTTTAACAGGGATTTTACATAGTCTGCCGGAAACGGGTGCAGTAGTTTTATCTGTACAAAGCCGATTTTGATGTTTTCCTGCCTTAGCATCTCAAGGGCATCGAGTATTGGGCCCTTCGGCGAGCCCCAGCTTACAACGCATGTTTCTTCCACACCAAAGGAAGCTGCCTGCTCTTCTTGCGGGATGGTCTTTAGCGCATAGTCAAGCTTCGAGTTTCGCTTGTCCATCATTTTGACCCTCATCTCTGGATCTTCTGTGATGTGGCCGTACTCGTCGCTTTCATCGCCTGTGTTCCAGAATATCCCGTTTTCAAGGCCCAGTCTTGATCTTGGCGAGATGTTGTCGTCTGTCAGCTCAAACCTCTTGTATTGCCCCTCGACTTTCTCGAGGAGTTTTCCGCGGTTAATCGTGATTTTGCTTGGGTCAAACCTATCACAGGTAATTACCGAGCTTGCAAGAAACTTGTCCATCATGTGTATGACTGGAAGCTGGTAGATTTCCGCATAGTTAAAGCACCTGGCGGTATCATAGAAGCTCTCCTCGACGTCGCCAGACGCATAGACAATTCTTGGGAACTCGCCATGTCCTGCATGAATTGCAAACAAGAGATCGTCTTGGCCGTGTCTTGTCGGCAATCCAGTAGACGGCCCGCTTCTCTGATAATTGGTAATTACAATTGGAACCTCGTTCATTCCTGCCCATCCCAGCGCCTCTGCCATGAGCGAAAATCCTGGGCCGGATGTGCATGTGGCGGTTCTTGTGCCGGTGAGTGCGCCGCCGATCGTCATTCCTATTGCAGATATTTCGTCTTCTGTCTGCACCACAAGTATGGAGCCTGGCCTGTTGTTTTGTACGTCAAATATTTCGTTTGATTCCAAAAATACGCTTTCGTCAGACGCCGGGGTGATTGGGTAGTACGGCTGGAACCTACATCCGCAGGCCATCTTGCCCAGCGCCGTTCCATAGTATCCTTGGATAAGAATTGTGTTGGGTTTTTTGCTGGTTTGGTTTAGTGTGAACCCAAAGCCGTCAAACTTGGCAGATGCGTAGTTGTATGCATAGTTTGCCGCCTTTTTGTTAATGTCTGCGATTGCCTGCTTTTTTGCAAATATGGCATCGACTGACTCTAGCAGTGTTTTTTCTGGCGTTCTGAGCAAGCCAAGTGAAAATGAAACCCCAAGCACATTGTACATTCGAACCATCCCCCTTAGGCGCGGATTGTTCGTCTCGTCTGCCATCTTTGAGAGTATCTCCTTAAACGAGATCGGGCAAAGCCTCACCCCGTTTTCCTGCGCCAGTTCCAGAACGTCCTGGACCGTTGGTTTTTTGTTCTTTGACGCAAGGTGTGCAAGAAGCCTTGCCTTAAAGTGTTCATCAATGGTGTGCACCTCGTCTACCTTTGTTGCTGCAATATCGGAATCATAAATTATTGCACCGTTTTTTGCCACCTCGGAATAATGGCGAAATATCGTTTCTGCGTCAAATGCTGCCATGATAGTTGCGTCGTTTAGGTTTGAGCGGATGGTCTTGTCAGAAACTCTCACTACGAAATAGCTGTGCTCGCCTTTGATATTGGAGTAAAACTCTCTTTTGCCAAAAACGTTGTAGCCAAGAGAGGCGCATGCGCGAGAGAAGATGTTTGCGCCCGAGTCGACTCCGCTTCCCTGCGGGCCCCCGACTAGCCAGCTGATGTCAATAGTCATGAATTCCCTACAAGTGATTGATTATTAAAATCATTTATGATTCCTAGCCGCCGGTTGCGGCCTCAAAAAGGGCGCACTCGCATTTGTCGCGCTCGCCGCAATAAGGACAGACACAGACGCATTTTTCGATTGCGTTTCCACACTCGACACATATTGCGAACTCTTCGACGTCTTCCTTCTTTTTCTTCAAAGTTATCCTAGTACGAACAACAATTCTTATAAAGATTCTAAGGAATTGTCGCATAAAGTGATCAAATCAAGAATTTTGCTTACACGAAGACTGCATGACTTTGCACTTGCTGAGCTGCAAAAAAGATACGACGTCTTTGTCCATTCCGGAAAGATCCCAATGCCAAAAGACGAGCTTATTCGCAAAATAAAAAATGTGGATGGCCTTGTCTGCTTTCCTTATGACAAAATAGACGGCGAGGTCTTGCGGAGCGCAAAAAAACTCAGAGTCATCAGCACCTACAGCGTGGGCTATGACCACATAGATGTCAGTGCGGCAAAACAGCTCGGAATCAGAATAGGATACACGCCAAGAGTCCTTACAAACGCAACTGCCGACCTGACAATGTCGCTCATGCTGGATCTGATGCGCAGAGTAACACAGGGAGACAGGCTCATTCGGGCCGGAAAATGGAAGGTTATTTTTGGCGCATATGATTATGTCGGCTTTGACCTAGAAAAAAAGACTCTTGGGATTTTTGGGATGGGTCGGATAGGGCAGACGGTGGCAAAAAGGGCGCGCGCCTTTGGAATGGATGTCATATACCACAGCAGGACAAGGTTGCCTCTGAGCTTGGAGAAAAGGCTACACACAAAATACGTCAGCTTTGAGCGTCTGATCAGAACAAGTGATGTCCTGTCCATTCATGCGCCGCACAAAAAGGAAACTGACGGCCTTTTCGACCTGAGCGTTTTTAGGAAAATGAAAAAGACTGCTTTTTTGATAAACACCGCAAGGGGCAAGATAATTAACGAAAAAGACCTCGTAGTGGCGTTGAGGAAAAACCTGATTGCGGGCGCAGGGCTAGACGTATTTGAAAGAGAGCCGATTGGAAACAGGCACCCGCTTGTAAAGATGGAAAACGTTGTCTTGGCGCCCCACATCGGCAGCTCCACTGCCGAGACGCGAAGCAAGATGGCAGGAATGGCAGTGCAGAACCTAGTTTTGGGCCTTGCAAAAAAGAAGATGGCTTATTCCGTTTAGAGCTGGATGAGATCGTCGGGGTTTCCCTTGATGCAGTCGGTTCCAACTGCCTTTAGCTGCACAAAGTTGATTTTGCCGTTTGGTATTTTCCCTTCTTTTTGCAGCGCCTCGAGCCTTGCGGAGAGGCCGTTCTTGTGGTGCTCACACGTAACCCCAATCATGTATTCGTCCGCATCGGACACTACAGATATTACAAATTCCGGCGGGTTTTGGCACATACGGCCTTGTTGTTTTACAGAACACCTATCTGGCAGCAATGCTTTCCGAGCCTAACGAATCAATATTAATTTTAGTCAGGTTTTTGCTCTATTATTTTTTCATAGTCCCACATGCCGGCCTTTTTCTTGGCAGGTCTTAAGACCCCAAGGCAGGCCAGCTTTTCAACTATAAATGCAGAATATGCAGGTGTTCCTGTCGCGCCCGGAGAGTTGTAGTTGATTATGTGAAACGAGTTTTGTGCCTGCAGTTCCAGGACATCGGATAGAAACTCGCCTTTTTTTGTTATCACAGGGCTGCGTATTCCCGCCGTTCCGCGTTTTGCAAAATTTGAGGGCTTGATTTGTGGTATGAATTGCTTTACGCGGTTTACCATTGCTGTCTTTGAGAGCGAGCTCTTCCATTCCTTTGATACCAGTGACAAAAACTCTGGGCTGACTAGGAGTTTTCTGGAGCTTCCGCCTAGGATCTCTTTTAGCTTTGAAAGTGTTTTTGGCACGCTTCCCACATATCCTGAATACGTCTCAGGGTCGGCAACCGGGACTGCGTTTGGGCCTATCTCGGTTTGCCCGCTTGCGCGCTTTATCCAGTGCGGATCCAAAAACGGAAAGTTTGAGAATTTTGCCACAGAGTAGACGTTTGTGTTTACCAGGCCTGCAGATTTTGCATCGGCTACCCAGTATTCGCCCCTAAAGTGAAGTGCGGAATAGTCTTGCGCCAGTCCCATCTTTTTTGCCAAACTCAGCGCATGTCCCCCCGCGCAGTTAATCAGAAATTCGCACTCCATACTTGGCTTTTCATCAAATTCCATCTGTATGGCATCGGCCTGGTTTTTTATTTGACCCACCTTGTGGTCGAAGAGGAACTTTGTTCCCTGGCTCTCAGATATTTTCTGGATCTCTTTTGTAAAAGACCCATAGTCTGTCGAGGCATCACGGCGGCAGTAGAGGCCGGAATGACATCGGATGTTGGGCTCTTTTTTTGATATTTGTCCTGCGTCAAGCAATTCCAAGTCGCTTTCTGGAATGCCGTTTTGGTTTCCCCATTTTACGTATTTTTCCAGGGTGTGGTGCTGTTTTTCGTCAAGTGCCACTTCGATCGTTCCGCATTTTTTCCATGGAAGGTTTCTGGATTTTGCAAAACTCTCCCAGAGGTCGTGCGAGACAAGCGCTGCCTTTGCCATTGCCTTCTTTTTTTGCGGATCAATATAGAATGGCGAGTGGACCACGCCTGTGTTTTTTCCGCTTGCGTGCTTTGCTACATTGTCCTCCTTTTCGATTACGCAGACCCTAAGATCATAAAGCGCGGAAAGCCAGTAAGAAATCGTCGTCCCAAGTATTCCTCCCCCGATTATCGCAAAATCAAACTTCATCAAATAACAACCAGTTCGGAGCCATTAATTGATTATGAAAAAGGCGCCGGGAGAGAGATTTGAACTCTCGGACCCTTACGAGTACGCGCTTTGTGGTTTTTTGAATTTCCAGGCGCGCGCCCTACCAGGCTAGGCGACCCCGGCACTCGTCCTTTGGACAAACACACTACAAAATTCTGAATATATAATACGTGTTTTTGGAATCGCAGAAATTAATTTTTGATGAATTTTTCCAGTTCCGTCTTTGCTTGCGGATCGCTCATCTGTTTTGGCGGATGCTTCATCAGATACGCGCAGGCCGGAATGATTGGCCCTCCCATCTTTCTTTCCAGTGCCAATTTTGCAAGGCGTATCGCGTCGATTACTATACCTGCAGAGTTTGCCTTGTCGTCGACTTCTAATCTGACTTCCATGTTGTATGGGATGTTTGCCCACTGCCTTCCCTCGATTCTCATGAACATCAGCTTCGTGTTTCCAAGAAACGGAATAAAGTCAGACGGCCCCACATAGATCTGGTCGTCTGCAAGCCTTTGTGAGAGCTGGCTCTGGACGCTTTCTGTTTTTGAGATTCTCTTGCTGACCAGCCTTTCCTGCTCTTTCATGTTCAAAAAGTCAGTGTTTCCGCCGACGTTAATCTGATATGTTTTTTCTATTTTCGTTCCGCGGTCGTCGCAAAGCCTTGCAAGGGTTCGGTGAACTATGGTAGCACCCACTTGGCCCTTGATGTCGTCACCGATTACCGGAAGTTTTTTTGCCGCAAACTTTTGCCCCCATTTTCCGTTTGAGGCGATAAATGACGGAATGCAATTGACAAATGCTATGTCATTGTCAAGACATGTCTGGGCCCAGTACTGGGTCGCCCGCTCAGAGCCAACCGGCAGATACGACACTATCACCTCGGCACCTGTTTTCTCAATTGTCTTTTTGATGTCCTTTGTTATCTGTTCTTTTGATTTTTTGCTCTTTAGCGGTTTGACTCTGTTTTCCACCCAGATTCCGACGCCGTCAAGTGCGGGGCTCTCATATACTAGCGACTTTGTCTTTGGCATCTGTTTTTTTGGTATCCATTTGACCATGTTCGGGTATGCGTAGATTGCCTCGTTGATGGATTTTCCGACCTTGTTTGCCCCAACGTCAAATCCTGCCACAAAGTCCAGATCATGAATAGAGTAAGTGCCTATTTTTTCATGCATTATTCCTATTACTTGTTGCTTTGGGTTCCTTCGGTAGTACTCGATTCCCTGGATAAGGCCTGAAAAACAGTTGCCTATTCCGACTAGCCCCACTTTGATTTTTTTTACCAAGACCAACCTTGGTTTCGTCGAACTCGTTTTAAATTTTCCTACCTCAGGACGTTTAGTGTGGTGCTGTCGCTTACTTTTTGGTTGTTTTGGTCGTATGCAAATGACTCTACGACGTAGCGTCCCTCTATGATTTTTGAGTTGTCGTTTTTCTGCTGGTTCCACTCAAAGGAGTATTTTTGCCCAGGGAGTAGTTTTACGCCGTCAAAGGAGGTGGAAAAAAAGACAGTCCCGTCCAGTGCTCTGACCCGTATGCTGGGTATCTCGTCTGAAAACCTAAGCTTTGTGGTTCCTGAATTGATTATTTGGATGGCGACTGTTTGGCCAAGTTCATAGTCTTGTTTTTCCACATGTATGGAAATTGACGAGCCGTCGACGGAGACGATGTTTTGCGAGTTTAGGTTTTGGAGGTACACGCCGGCTATCGCCCCCGCTGCCACTCCCGTGGCGACTGCAATCAAAAGACCCTTTGGAATCATTGGACGCTAGTTGCTCTAGTTTCCCTTGAGCGCCAGCTCTTCGGATAGGTGTTTGGCGCCATGATTATCCGGTTTGTCTGAAACGCATATCCCTTTGTTGCGTCCTTGATTTCCGATTCGGACATTAATGCATCTGCCAGCGCCACGATTTCGCCTTTTTGGGTATAGATGCCCGCTAGGTCTCCTTTTGAGATTCCAGGCGAGATCTGCAGAATTCCCGGAATCGCAAGCTGTGCCCCATGGCACAGTGCATCCACTGCCGAGTCGCGTATTACGACTGACTTTATTTCGGAAAGCGCGTATTCTATTGGCATGATTAGTTTGTAGAGCTTAGTGCTGTCGTTTTTTTCCTTCCATTCCGCATACGCATCTGCAAGCTCGTGCAGTGTTACAAGTCTTTTTTGGTTTTCGTCGAACTGGTGCACGCGGGTACGACGGAGCTCTATCATCGTGGCTCCAGGCCCCAGTATCTCGCCGATGTCATAGTATAGTTTGCGTATGTAAGTTCCGGCCTCGCATAAAACCCTCAGCAGCAATAATCTTTCTTTTTGTTCTACCACCTCCAGCTCGTAGATAGTCCTTGTCCTTGTCTGTCGCAAGACGGCAGAGCGTTGCGGTGGTTTTTGATAGATTTCGCCAGTAAACATTTTCAGAACGCTTTTTAGTTTTTCTTCGCTGGGCAAAGAGTGCAGTCGTCCCAGTCCATAGTATTCCTTTGGGCCAAGCAGCAGTACCCCAAGTGCCTTTGTCGCCTCGCCAAGGCCTAGCGGCAAGACGCCTGAGACCTGCGGATCCAGTGTTCCGCTGTGGCCGATCTTTGGAAGGTGTAGTATTCTTTTTGCCCAGGCCACGGTTTCATGGCTCGTAGGTCCCGGTGGCTTGTCAAGAAGAATGAGGCCGTAGTTTAGCAGTCCCTCTACTGATCTCTTGTCATGGTATACTCCGTATTTTTCGTTTGTAATGTCCTCGTCGATAACTACTAGGTTTTGTAGCTGCGGCAGCATCAAAGAAACCTCCTTACCGCGGCTATTGCAGACTCGAGGACCTTTTGCGCGTCAAGGTCGTCCGTGTTTATTATAACGTCAAATACCGACAAATCCACGCCAAAGTCAAAGCCGTAAAGCTTCTTGTATAATATCTTGTTTTCCTCGTATCTTTTTTTTACTATGTCAAGCGATTCTTGCAGTGTTGTATTGTCTCGTATCTGCATCCTTTTTGCGCTGTTTTCGCGCGAGCCCGCAAGCCAGATCTTGATTCCGCCCTCGACTAGCCATGGGAGTGTGTAGCTTGTTATTACCACATTTCCCTTGAGGAAGATCTCCTTTAGCTTCTCGTCGACTTTTTTGTCAAACTCGTAGTTGTCTTTTCTTTGGTTGAGAAACTTCATTCCCTCTTTTGTGTCCCACCAGTCATCGCCTTCGGTCTTGAATCCATGTTCTTTTGCCAGTTGCTTTAGCACGTCGCCGCCGCTGAGGCTTTGCAGGCCGAACTCCTTTGCCAGGCCTTTAGAAACAGTAGTCTTTCCGATAGCTGGAGGACCTGAAATAATTATTGACTTTAGCAAAGCTACGTGATGTCCATCGATGTCTTGGTGAGCTTCATTATTATTCCGCTAAATGCTATCGATGCCAAAAAATACCAAGCCCAGAAGTAGACGTCGTTTACGTTGTTGCAGATTTTTCCGTCGATTTTTTCAGCTGTGCACGTAAGCTGGAAAAAGTCGCCTGGAATCACATTTAGTGATATTGGTGAGAGCGCCACAGTATAGGAAAACAGCGGCGGCAGCACGAAATAGAAGATCAGTATGAGCGGCACGAACGTGATCATCATAGGCCTCATGTTCATTTGCATCAGCTCTTGGTTTAGCCTTGTCATGTATGCGGATTTTTTGTTGAGCTCGGCTTGTTTTTCTAGGTCCTTTGCCCTGAATGCCGCCATCCTCTCCTTTTGCCATGCCCTGGTTTCCTTCATTATTCTCTGGAATTTTTCCTGGTCGACCAGCTTTTTGCGGACGCCGGAGTTGAACAGATTTAGGAGTATTGCAAACCCCAGAATTCCAAACATCGATGGAACCATGCCCTTTACTAATGGGTCTGCGCTTCCAAGCGGCCCCTTGCTGAGCCCAAGGAGGTCCCCCTGCAGAAATATTGATTCTAAAAACTGTAAAATTATGACTGGTTCCATCTCAAAGACCTATTGCGTTAATTACCTCGTTTGCTGCCTCTTCAACCTTTCCTTCGGAATTGAGGATGGACTTCATGGGCGAGCCAATCAGGACTGCGCAGCTTGAGACCATCGCTTCTTGGACTGCGAGCTCTTTTTTGATCTTTTCAATCGATATTATGTCTCGTTCTCGAGTGGTGTCTTTCATTCTTCTGTTATAGATCTCCTCCGGCCTTGCAGAGACAGCAATTAGGTTTGCCGGTCGGATCTCCTCAAGCACTGGATATGGGAGGCCTGGATAGAATCCCTCCTTTGTCGCGATGAACGCGTGTGTATCGATGATTACGACGTTGTGATCAAAACTTGAGATCTTTTTTGCCGCCATTTTTTGCAGATCCCTTTGTTTTTCCACCGGGAGCTTCCGTAGCTCGTCGCGGCTCATGATGCCGATTTTTTTTGCCTCCTCGAACATCACTGTTCCGAAGCTGTGGACGCTGACGCTTTTTTTCTTGTTGTTTAGTATCTCAACTATTTTTGAGACCAGCGTCGTTTTGCCAACTCCGGCAATGCCGACTATGACGACTTTTTTACTTTCGCCCAAGCAGTGCACCCAAACGAGGCATGACGACTTCGACTTGTTCACGTATCAGCTGTTGATAATAGTTTATCAGAATGTCCACCATCAGCAGTATCCCTATGCCGCTCCCAAATACTCCAAGGACGTCTGAGACACCCGCCAGTGCGCCAAGTATCGCAGAGCCGATTATTGTCACAGACGGAATGTACTTGGCAAGAAGTGACTCTACTGGCTGGTTTGACTTTCTAAAGCCTGGAATCTGGACGTCTGCGTCAAGAAGGCTTTTTGCGGCGCTTTTTGGGGAAAGCCCGCCAAGCTCGACCCAGAGCCTGCCAAAGACGATTACAATTCCTATCATAAAGATAATGTATGCCACTGCCCGTAGCGGATCCACTGCCGCAAGGTCAAGGCCTCTCGGCGGCGTGATATAGTACACTATGCCGCCTATTGGAGTAGACGGCGCCGTGGGATCAAACTGCGCCAAGATGTTAAACAACGGGTTGTTGTTTCTCGGGTTGACGTTTGCCCAAAGCATTTGGCCTATGAATATGGCGTTTGCCGTAAGCGCAGACGCCAAGATGACTGGTATGTTTGAGACATACATCAACTTGATTGGGTATGTGGCAGAAAATCCCCTGTACTTTGTTGAAACTATTGGGATCTCGACTTTGATCGCCTGGGTATAGACTAGAATCAAAAGTATTCCGGCCGTGATAAAGAGGCCAAATATGCTAGGCAGCTGGTTTGACCTAAAGAATGTGTTTGTAAGATCGCCTTGCATGATTGATTGTGCTATATATGGTGCGACTCCGATCATTCCGCCGTCACCTGCAGGCAGCGGGCTGAACATGCTCCACAGAATTTGCTGCGCGACTCCTGCCATGATGAACAGGCTGATTCCGCTACCAAGGCCCCATCCTTTTTGGATGAGCTCGTCTAGGAGCATGATTATTATCGACGCCGAGACCAGCTGGCCGATTATCACATAGAGTACTGTCGGGTTTGATATTCCAGGCCCATACACTGCTATGGCATAGACAATAGATTCCACTATGATTACGATATAGGTGACAAGCTTCGTTGCAGTCTGGAACACTCCCCGTTCGTCCGGCTTTGTAAAGTCGAACTTGAGTATCTCAGAGCCCTTTAACAGCTGCATCAAGAGCCCCGCAGTTACTATTGGCCCTATTCCGAGCTCTACGAGGGTTCCTTGCTGTGATGCAAAGATGACTCTGGCAAACTGCAAAAAGTCGAACTCTGGTGCAGACGCACCAAAAAGCGGTGTCTGCCCCATTACCTGGTAGATAAGCAGCGCAAGCCCGCACCAAAGCAGCCTAGTTTGAAGCGAGAGCTTCTTTTTTGGCTTTGGGATCTGGACTAGGTATGGTTCTGCTTTTTCGACTACTTTTTTGATTAGTCCTGTTGCTGTGCTTTCACTCAACATCTAGCACCTCTCCCCCGGCCTTTTTGATCTTTTCTTCTGCGGAAGCTGTATACTGCCCGACTTTAACAGAATAGGCAGTCTTTAGTTGCCCTCCGCCAAGAAGTTTGTCGTATCCAAGCCCGTCTAGATCTAAGAGTTTTTTGCCGCCTTCCTGTTTGCCGTGTTTTGCAAAGAGGTCGTCGAGATCTCTGACGCTGGTCCATTTTTTGATTATGTTTGGGTGAGGTGGATGAGTAGAATCATGGCCAAAGTGATCAGGATCGTATTTGAGCAGCGAGCTGAACAGGTGTTTGTGCATTCCTGCTTTTCCGAGGCCGCCTTTGTGACCGCTTGCTCTGTGCTGGCCGATCTGTCCCCAGCCGTGGGTCCTAGACCCTCTGAACTTTCTTGTCTTTCGGAGTCTCGTTGCCATGCTAAATCATTCTCCTGACAAGCTCGACTAGTTCTTTGTTTTGTCCCAGTATGCCACCTTCACCATAGGTCTTTCTTGTGCTTCGTCTGAATCCGTGTTTTGGCGGAGATAGTGCAAACCAAGGCTTTATTGGTTTGATTTTGTTCAAAGAGATCTTGCCTTCAGAAAGGGATGTTGCCAGCTCGTCGATTGTCTTAAAGCCGATCTTCGTTACGTCCTCGTTTGTGATTTTTTTGTATCCTTCCTTTCTGCCCTTTTTGTTTAGGAGCTCCTTTGTGATATCTAGATCGGCCTCCTGCCACGACACGTAGTGCTTTACTGTGTCTAGCATGCCGTTTGTGTTTTCTTTTACTGGGATGATCGTTGCCCGGAACTTTTTGTCCAGCTTTAGGAGTTTGAGCGTGGTTTTGGCCCAGTGCGGGACGTTAATCTGTCCGCTCATTCTAACAACAAGGTATGTTTTTGCCATTTCTCATCAACCCTGACTAAATGTCTGCCTTAGGCACTCCAAGACTGCTTTTGATGTGGAATTCATTGTTGCAGTCGAGCCTTTTGCTGTGGTCCATGCGTCCTTGAGTCCTGCGAGCTTGAGTAGGTTTCTTATTTTTCCTCCAGCTACAAGTCCAAGTCCCCTTGGTGCTGGCACTATCTCCACTACGACACTGCCGCCTTTTCCGCGAACCTTGAACGGTACGGAATGGGACTGGTCGCACCTGCATTCCCAGCTTCCACAGCCCAGCTTGACTGGACTTACATTGAGATAAGCGTTAGTTGTTGCCTTTTCTATTGCTATTCGCATTTGTTTTGATTTGCCTTGGCCTATTCCGAGCCAGCCGTTTTCGTTTCCTGCCGCCACCATCGCCTTGAACTTGGTTCTCTGGCCGTTTGGCGTCATGGTCTGTACCATTCCGACATCGATGACTTCGCTTTTTAGGTCTGGCAATAATTTTTTGATTATTCCTGCTTCCTGAATTCTTAATCCGTTAGAGTAAATTTCGTCCATCGACGTGATCGTTCCGTCTGCGACCTTTTTGCCGAGCTCGGTTCTTGGAATCCATATCTCTTCTTCCTTTCGTGGAGGTCGTCTGTCCGATCTTTGTCTTTCGCGGCTCGTCTGGCTCATCACTACTTGACCTCACTGTCTATTGTTGATTTTATTTTTGCGATATCGTTTTTTATTTTGAGATGTTGTCCGGAAATTCTTTCATCTGACGGAAGTGCTTCTTTGTCTGCCGGTATTTGAAGTCCTGCATCTATTGCTCCTTTTAGGGCGGCTGCCATTCTTTGGGTATACCTTCTTGTACCGCTATACAGGATGACCTCTTTTATTCCGACGGCCAGTGCCTTTTTTGCCGCAAGGTATCCTGTCAGATATGCCGCCGGCACATTCTTTCTTGAGCCCTTCCAACCCTTTGCTATGAGAAATCTGGAATGTGCGGATGCGAGCACCTTGTCGCCTGTCATTTGCGGTTTATGGATTTGAACTAGAGTATTTTCATTTGAAATCTGGACTGTGACAAAGTCCTGCCTGCTCAATAGCATCAGCTTGCGCTTTTTGTAGTTGGTCTTTTCCTGACGCAGTCGTCGCAGTATGGTTGAATATGCCATTGTGATATTGCTTGAATTTTTCAGATGTTTTATAAACGTTAGATAGGGAGGGACGCAAGCAGTGCTTTTTGTGAATGTAGTCGATTTTCCGCCTCGTCCCAGACAACTGACTGTTTTCCATCTATTACCGACGCCGTTACCTCCTGCCCCCGTTTTGCTGGCAGGCAGTGCATGAAGATCGCGTTTTTCTTTGCCCTTGCCATTAGTGATGGGTTGACCTGATATTTTGGAAAGAACTTTTTGAGACGCTTTGGATCGTCGTGGATAGACACGAATGTGTCGGTTGCGACCACGTCTGCGCCCTTGACTGCGTTTTGCGGATCTTGTGTGATATTGACTTCGACTAGCTTTTTGCACTCCCTTACCACTTTGTCGTTTGGCGCAAATCCATTGGGTGTTGCGACAGATACCGAGATTCCGACTTTGGCGCATCCATATATCATCGAATTGCAGACGTTGTTGCCGTCTCCTATCCACGCAAGCCTGAGGCCGTCAAGTTTTGTTTTCTTTTCCTTTATTGTCATCAGGTCTGCTAATATCTGGCACGGATGAAAAGAATTTGAAAGGCCGTTAATCACAGGGACACTTGCGTTTTTTGCCAGCACCTCTACTGTCGAGTGTTCGTAGACTCGAGCCATTATCACGTCGACGTATCGCGACAGCGTCCTTGCGGTGTCTTCGATGGTCTCACCCCTGGCCATCTGGATGTCCTGTGATGTGAGGTTTATCGCATGCCCACCGAGCTGGAACACCCCCGTTTCAAAGCTTACGCGGGTTCGTGTGGAAGGTTTTTGGAATATCATTGCCAGCGTTTTGTTTTTGAGCAGCGGTTTTGAGACTCCTTTTTTGAGATCTTTTTTTAGCTTTATTGCAAGGTCTAGTACTGCCAGTATCTCTTTTTTATCCAGCTCTCCAAGTGTCAAGACATCTTTGGTTTTGATCATTTTTTCATCCATCCGAAAAGTCCTTTCTTTGGCTTTTCTTTTTTGTCCTCTTTAACTTTGTTTTCCTGAGGTGCTTTATCCATCTCTTGTTTTTCTCTTTCTTCTTGTTCACCTGGTTTTGGTCGGCCGTCTTCTATCCATTTTCTAATTTTCTTACCCAGTGCAAACGCCTCACCATCGGTTTCCGGGGGCGGGACATCATACAGCTCAGCATATGCCGATATGTCCTTGTCGTTTATGCCTTCGAAAGGATCCGAGGTTTTTTGTTCCGGTTCTTTGAGCTCGACTTTTTGCTCCGTCTTTTTTTGTTCTGTTTGGGCCGGTTTTGGTGCAGCTACCATCTCTGATAGTGGTTCTATTTTTGGTTCAGATTTTTTCTCCGTCTTTGGTTCTTGTTTAGGTTCAGGATTTGGTTGAGGTGCGATTTTGTTTTGCACAGTCTTTGGTTGCGGTGCTGTTACGCCAAAGACAGTCTCTAAAAACAAAGCCTTGTCAAACGGCTTGAGGTCAGGATACTCTTGGCCTACACCCACATACAGCACTGGCTTTGCCGTAATTTTGACAACAGATAGTGCAGCACCACCCCTTGCGTCGGCGTCGCTTTTGGTCAGTATGGCGCCATCAAACGCAGTATGCTGGAAGAACTCCCGAGCCTGGTTTACGGTATCGTTTCCTGCCAGAGAATCACCTACGAAAATCTTCAGGTCGGGTTTTACGACCTTGGTAATTTTTTCAATCTGCTCCATGAGATTTTTGCTTGTTTGCATCCTTCCTGCGGTGTCAATGAGGACGCAGTCGATTTTGTGCGACTTGGCATAAAGAACCGCATCCCTTGCGACTGCGGCTGGATCCGCACCATAGTTTTGCGCAATTATTTTGAGGTTAAGCCTGTTTGCATGCTCTTTTAGCTGCTCTATTGCACCTGCCCGGAACGTATCTGCAGCCGCAATGACTGCTGAAAACTTGTTTTCCTTTATCAGATGGGCCAGCTTGGCAAGCGTCGTGGTTTTTCCCGTGCCGTTGATTCCGACAAACAATATCACGCACGGCTCGCCGGAGCTTTTTTGCGAGCGTATCTTTGCAAAGATATCGGTAGGGCTTGCTGCATCAAACAGATCCGAGATGATTTGAATTAGGTTATTTTTGACAAACGCCTCGATTTCTTTTTTGTCCACAGACGTTCCAACGAGCTTCTTTTTCAGATCAGACTTTATGGAGTCTATTACCTCTGTTGCGACATCGGATTCCATTAGTGATATTTCCAGCTGAAACAGAACATCGTCTATGTCGCTTTCCTTTAGCTCCTTTTCGCTGAGGTTCTTAGCTACACTTGAAAAGGCATTTCGTAGTTTATCAAACATTAAAATCACTTACTGCTGGGAAGCGCTTGCAGCCTGCATGAGGCCATTCATGTGCTGTTTTAGCTGCTCCAGGCGTATCATGGCCTCGTGTTTTTGCGCAGCCGTGTCATTTAGGGCAACTTGGAGTTCCTTGATCCTGGACTCGAGGTGGTTTGTTGCAGTGTCGTAGTCTTTTTCAATTGTGATTCCCGCACCTACATCGATTAGGATTTTAGAGTTTGCCGTAAGGTTTGCCTTGATGTATGTCCCAAGACCTACTGGGACAAGTGAGTCGGCCTGCGGGTTTTGCATTATCCCACGTATGGAATCAATCGATGCGATTGCCTCTCGCAGAAAATTGAGTATTGCTGCCTCTCTCTGGTCGAGGCTTGCTGCAAAAGATTCAAGCACTTGCATTTGGTAGAGAAGTTGTTGGGCTTGTTCTTCGCTCATTTACACAAACAGTGTTTCAGATGTGTATAAATGCATTGTAGCCGACCAAATTTAGTGGCCACAAAAAAATCCGGCAAATTTGTCAGGCCCAGATCAAAGTGGGTTTATCCGTACAAAAAAGAACACCCGGCAGACAAGCTCAAGATCAGGCTGATGCTAAATGAAAAGATCAAAGGCGATAGAATCGTAGGTCTCAGGGCAAGAATAGAGCCCCATATGGTACACCGGCTGCACACACACAAAAACGAATACGTCTTAGTTTACTCACTTGGAAAATGTCAAGTGACAGTCGGGACCAAAACAAGAACTGTCTTTCCGCACTCGTTGATATTTATCCCGCCAATGGTGCCGCACAGATTCTACAACAGATTTTCCGTACCCTGGGAGGGAATAGCGTTTGCGATTGGCACAAGAAGAAAAATCAAAAACGTTTGGCTGGAATGACAAACAAAAAAGGAAGAGTTATTTGGCTTTAGAGTAGCGCTTGTCCACTTCGTCCCAGTTTACAACGTTCCACCAGGCGCCAACATAGTCAACTCTCTTGTTTTGGTATTTGAGATAGTACGCGTGCTCCCAAACATCCAGCCCCAGCAGTGGAACCAGTCCTTCGGTTCTTGGACTCGTCTGGTTCGGCATTGATTTGTATTCTACGCCACTTGATTTTGGGTTGAACACCAACCAGCCCCACCCGCTTCCTTGGATTGCTGTGGTTTTTGTTGAGAATTGTTCTTTGAACGCGTTAAAGTCTCCAAATGTCTTTTTGATTGCGTCTGCCACTGCTCCACCAGGCTGACCTCCGCCATTTGGCTTCATGTTATTCCAAAATAGCTTGTGGTTTTCATATCCCCCTCCGTGGAAGTTGATTGCGCCTCGTACGGCATCGGGGACGGAGTTTATGTTTGCAAGGACATCTAACAGATCCTTTCCCTGTAGATCCGCTGGAAGCTTGTCCCATGCATCGTTCAGTCCGTTTGTGTACGCTTGGTGGTGCTTGGTGTGGTGAATTTCCATCGTTTTTGCGTCGATGTGTGGTTCTAGCGCGTCATAAGCATATGGTACTTCAGGAAGTGTGTATTTTCCCATGCAGGGTTTGCCGGGTTTTCATAATTTAACACTTGCGAGGTGATTTATGTGTAAGGATAAATTGTGTTGCGAAATACTCTGATGTGATTGCTATCAAAATTAATTTTCTGTTTTGTTCTTGTCGTAGCAGGAGTTTTGCTGGCGACGCAAAAAATCCAAGACGATCCACCGCTGGAGACACAACTGGACAAAAGCAGCAAATATGTCGGCGTGCAGTATCCGCGCAGCCTTGGTTATGACGGGAGCGGAATTAGAATAGCCGTAATCGATACCGGTGTGGATTATAACCACCCAGATCTTTTTGGATTTGGTTCTGGTGGCAAAGTTGTCGGCGGTTTTGACTTTGTTGAAAACGACGACTCCCCCATCGATACAAACGGACATGGGACGGAGGTTGCCGGAATAATTGCCGCCGACGGAGGCCTAAAGGGAATAGTGCCAAAGGCAAAAATTTTATCATACCGCGTTTCTGCCACGGGGAATTCTGTTTCTTCGGATTTGATAGTAAAGGCAATCCAGCGTGCCGTCCAGGACGGTGCTGACATCATCAACATAAGTCTAGGAGTAAACCGAACCAACGACCGAATCGATGACGCAATAGATGATGCCGTACAAAAAGGAATTGTTGTGGTTGCCGCTGCAGGAAACAGCGGCCCAGATCTGGCTACAATAGGCAGCCCCGGAAGAGATCCGCATGCGATAACGGTTGGTGCAACGTACAACAACCTCACTGCAAGTCTTGTTGCCACATTTGAGATAGACGGAAGGCGCATCGAGGTTCTCCCAATGGTCGGAACAGAGAGGCTTGAAGCGCCAATTACAAGCGAGATTGTCTTTGGCAAGTACGGTCGCGAGGCGGATCTTAGGAATGTCGACGCAAGTGGAAAGATTCTGCTGGTGGAACGCGGCAGTGACAAAAAGGACGAGCTGGTATATTTTTCTGAAAAGGAGAAAAATTCCGCAGCTGCCGGCGCAAAGGCAGTGATCGTTTTCAACAACGGTCCTGGAATATTTTTGGGGGATCTCAACAACAAGATAGAGGGGCCTGACTACAGGCCGACCATTCCAGTGGTTTCCATGTCTGGTGAGGACGGACTGACGCTGAAGGCAATGCTGGAAAACAAAACGGTTGGAACCATCAATGCATTTTACCATCCAGATTTTGTCTCGTTTTTCAGCTCGCGAGGTCCAGTTTCGCCGTTTTACATCAAGCCAAACCTTGTAGCGCCGGGGGTTTTTGTTAACACCACCACGCTTTTTGGAAGATACAACCTCACAAGCGGCACGAGTTTTGCCGCTCCGCATGTATCTGGTGCAGCAGCGATACTTTTGCAAAAAAATCCGTCGCTGAGCCCCCAGGAAATCTCTTCTATCATATCCACCACTGCAGACCCGATTTCTGACACGTATGGAACACGCTTTACGCAGGAGATCAGTGGAATCGGCAGACTGAACATAACAAAGGCATTTGATGCGAACATGATAATTGACCCCCCATATGCTATTTTTGATCTTTCCCCATTTGTTAAAACTCAAACTGTGAACATTAAGCTAAAGACCATCGGCGGGTCAAACGAAGATATCCTAGTCGACGTAAATGTTGAGCAAAATTCGACCAGGTTTGTTCACTCCATTGAGGGCGATATACTCCAGCTCAAAGCAACGCTGGAAGGCCAAGGCAACGGCCAGTACCAGGGAATGATTTCAATAACCCGCGGCAACGTCACTTACCACGTGCCAGTTTTGCTAAGAGTTTCTGATGGGTCGGTAAACGTCAGCGAGAGTTTGGGCCGACTAGACTTTGCGATAGATTCGCAAAAAGAATGGTCGTATGCCAGAGTCTCGGTTTTTGACTCTGACTCCAGACTGGTCGATAGCGTTTCTCTAATACCTGCAAAGGCCGAGCCGGTCTTTGTGCGAGAGGCCGGCACCTACTGGGTTCAGGCAGAAGTAAAATCAGAAAACGAAACAGCCAGCCTCTACAACACCATAACGGTATCCGCCCCAAGCCCGGAGCAGGCCACACTAGACATTGGCATCCCCGGACAGCAGCTCGCAATAATAATCATAGTTACCGGAATTATAGCCACAGTAGGCCTTGTGATCAGGAAAAAGTGACTCTAGGCCTTTGGCCCGGCGTCCATTATTTCTGGCGAGATGTTTTGGAATTTTTTAAAGTTGTCAATGAACATTTGTGCGAGTTTTTTTGCGGAAAGGTCATATGCGTCTTTGTCCTGCCATGTCGTTTTTGGATCAAGCACATCCGGCGGCACTCCTGGGCACTCGGTAGGAACATCCAGGTTGAACAGATCGTCGTGTCTGTATTTTACAATGTCCAGCGCGCCTGTAAGTGCCGCAGTAACCATTGCCCTGCTGTGCTTTATGTTGATTCTCTTTCCCACTCCATATGGGCCGCCAGACCAGCCGGTGTTAATGAGATACACTATGGTGTTGTGTTTTCGTATCTTTTCTCCCAAAAGCCTTGCATAGACGGATGCAGGTCTTGGCATGAAAGGCGCCCCAAAACACTCAGAAAATGTCGCTTTTGGCTCTTTGATTCCCCTTTCTGTTCCTGCCAGCTTGCTTGTGTATCCTGACATAAAGTGATACATTGCCCCCTCCTTTGTGAGCCTAGATAGTGGTGGCAATACACCCAGCGCGTCAGCTGTTAAAAATATGATCACCTTTGGATGTCCGCCGACACTTGGGAAGATTGCCGTCGGAATGTATTCCAGCGGATATGCGGCCCGCGTGTTTTCTGTCAGCGAGCCGTCGTCAAAGTTTGGTTTTAGTGTCTGCCTGTCAATTACTACGTTTTCCAAGACAGCACCGGACTTTATTGCGTTCCAGATTTGCGGCTCGGACTCTTGGTTGAGGTTGATGCATTTTGCATAGCAGCCCCCCTCAAAGTTAAAGACGCCACTGTCTGACCAGCCATGTTCGTCGTCGCCGATAAGCATTCTGTTCGGATCTGCAGAAAGCGATGTCTTGCCTGTGCCAGAAAGGCCAAAGAAAAGTGCCGTGTCTCCGTTTTTGCCGATGTTTGCAGAACAGTGCATTGGAAAGATTCCCCGTTTTGGCAAAAGATAGTTCATTACTGCAAACATTGACTTTTTCATTTCGCCAGCATAGCTTGTCCCGCCGATGAGTACGATTTTTTTTGTCAGATTGATCAAAATAAAGACATTCGATGCAGTTCCGTCCACCTCATGGATTGCCTCGAATCCGTTTATGCATATTACAGTAAACTCCGGCTCGTGCTCATCAAGTTCCGCAGCCGACGGTCTGACGAAAAGCTGTCTTGCAAAGAGGCTTTGCCATGCGTGGTCGTTTATCACCCGTATGGCGAGCCGGTTTTCTCTGCTTGCTCCTACAAAGCCATCAAAGACAAAGACCTCCTTTCCCTCTACGAACTTTTTCATCTTTTCAAATATCTTGTCAAATCTGTCAATTGGAAACGGGTGGTTTACCTTTCCCCAGTCCACGTTGTCATGGGTCTCGTCGTCATCTATGATGTAGCGGTCGTCAGGAGACCTTCCTGTGTACTTGCCCGTCTTTACAGCAAGCGAGCCGGTAGCAGTCAGCATTCCCTCGTTTCTTTGTACTGCGGCCTCGACTAGTTTTTCAGGGCTTAGGTTTCTATGAATTTTTGAGGGCTTGATTCCAAATGTGTCGATTTGCGAGACAAACTTGGGAGTAAGGGTCGTTTTTGTATCGGTCATTTTTTACACCACAATCAAGGAACACAGCGCGTTCATTGAACAATCAGAGACGATTTGGCTTTATTATTATCTCTTGCCCTTTGGTACTTGATCGCCAAGTAAACCTATTTATTGTAAAATCTAAGAGTCTTTTTGTTGACCATAAATAAGGAAAAACTTGCACTTCGAGAAAAGATCTCAGAACACAGGCCGGACTTTGTCAGACAGGAAAGCTGGAGATACAAGCGAGTTGGCCTTGCATGGAGAAAACCAAAGGGAATAGACAACCACCAGCGAAGGCAAAAGTTTCGTGGAAGGCCTGGTTTGGTCAAGGTCGGTTACGGAGGCCCAAAGTTGGCGCGTGGCCTGCATCCGTCGGGATTTACAGATAATCTAATTCACAACATTGCAGATTTGCAGGGACTTGATCCAAAGATAGATGGCGTAAGAATAGCGCACGGTGTTGGAAAAAAGAAGAGATTTGAGATAGTCGCAAAAGCAATTGAGAGGAAATTCAAAATTTTTAATGCGCGAGTGAGAACAAGTGGTAGTAAATCTTAAGACCAAAAAACGACTGGTGTCCAGGGTAGTCGGAGTAGGACAAAGTAGGATCAAGTTCGATCCTGAAAGATCAGACGACATTGCGGACGCAATCACCCGACAAAACATCAGGGGTCTTATCACTTCCGGGGCAATTACAATCAAGCCAGCAAGGGGAACCTCCCGCGGCAGGGCAAAATACAAAAAATTGCAAAAAGGAAAACGCGGAACGACGACCGGTTCCAAGAAGGGAAGAAAGGGCGCGCGTGTAGGCAAAAAGGAAGTCTATGTGATGAGAACCCGCGCACTGCGTTACAGGCTAAAGGTAGCAAAGGACAGAGAGGAGATAACAAATCCGGAGTTTTGGAACCTATACCGCAAGATAGGAGGAAATACGGTAAGAAACATAGCTCATCTCAGAAGCCTTATCGAGGAGATAAAGGCGCACAGAAAGTCTAAAACCTAAAGATCGATTTTTCCCAGTCTTTTACTTTACCGTTGTGTATTGCAACTCCCTCATCTGAGAGCATTTTGGTTTTGACCTTGTCGCCGTAAAAATATCCGCCAACGGTACCATCGGATTTTACCACGCGATGGCATGGTATGATTACGGGAAACGGATTTCTGTTCATGATTTGGCCTATCAGCCTCTGCCCGTTTTTGAGGCCTACTGCCTTTGCCAGCTCGCCATATGTCGTCACTTTGCCCTTTGGAACCTCGAGCAGTTTTTTGTAGACGCGCCTATCAAGATCGTTCAAAGCCTTACAACCTCAAGACAGGTGTTTTTTAGCAGATCAAGTATTTTTTGTTTGTGCGGCCCAAGCCCCGCCCAGTCAAGAAGCGCCGTCTTTGCGCCCTTGTTCTGATGCATAACATGGGAAAAAAGCTCCTCGTCCAGAAACTCTAGCGCGTGTTTTGGCACGACCGTTCCGAGTGCATGTTTTCCGTGCAGCAGTTCGTTTGTGAACTTTTCCGGATAGTGAGTCCCACCAAAGCAGATTGCCGTCGGGTTTGGTTTTAGAGGCTCCGACATTACATCCATGACTAGTTTTGCGACGGAGCTGCAGAGTGCTTCATCTGTCCACTGTTTTTCTGTGGTGCCGATCTCGATGAACAGCGTGGGTTTTGATAGCGCCGTCGGGCCGTGGTGTGTTGCCTCGATTGTTATTTGGAATTCTGAGAGGCCCTTTCGGTTTTGCCAAAGCCTTTGCAGGTAGGCTTTTTGCAGGTCTGGGTGCGGAACTGCGACCTGCCTTTTGTTTCCTCCAAACTGGGCATCGGCAAAATTGCCAGTACTGTGACACGTCAGCGCAAGCTCGCCTGACTGCGCGGCGTGTTTTGACAAAAAGACAAATCCGTCATAGTGGTATTTTTCCTCAAGCCAGTCAGCGGAGATGGCAGGCGACGGTATTATTGCCAGATCAAAATTTTTTCCGCGAAAGACCTCGCCATCCTTTTTCATTTGTTGTGAGAGAAATTTTGCCATGTTGTGGCCTGCAGGGTCTTTTTCGTATGCCACCAGCAGCTCCATGTCCTAAGAGATATAAGGACACTTTATTAACTTCCAGCAATGGACTTGAAAATGACCGTAAAGAACATGGTAAACACCTTGAAGCTTGCCAAGAAATCCGACAAGGACGACTACATGCAACATCTCAGACTGGTTTTGTTGGGTGTCGCCTCGATTGGAACGATTGGATTTATAATTCAGTTTGTATTTGCGGTCTTTAAGTAGATGGAATTGTCCCAAGAAGTAAAGCCACACCTTTTTGCAGTTAGGACCACTGGAGGTCAGGAAAAAGTCGTAATGAACCTCTTACAAAACAAGATAAAGACAAGCAAGATCAATCTTTTGTCGGTTCTTTTAGTTGACAATCTCAAAGGATACATCGTAATCGAGGCAAAGGACGCAAATGCCGCCTTTGACGCATTGCAGGGAATAAGGCACATACGCGGCCAGCTCCGGGGCGAGCTCGACTTTAAAGACATTGAGGGATACCTCATCACAAAGAGCACTGCCCCGCAGATAGCGATTGACAACGTAGTAGAGATAATCGGCGGTCCATTCAAGGGTATGAAGGCGACAGTTACTCGAGTCGACAACGACAAGCAGGAAGCGACGGTAATTCTTCTGGATGCGCCATATCAGCTTCCGGTAACTGTGGATACGAACTATCTCAAAATATCTACTGCTTAGTAAGGATTAAATCTTCACGTCAAAAAGCGACAACATGTCCGATACCCAATCCATTTCTGCACTCGTGACCGGAGGACAGGCATCTGCAGGTCCGCCGTTGGGTCCGGCACTTGGGCCGTTGGGCGTAAACATCATGGAGATAATCAACACCATAAACCAGAGAACGTCGGATTTTGAGGGAATGAAGGTTCCAGTCACGGTATCGGTAAACACCAAGACAAAGAAATGGGAAGTAATCGTCGGGATCCCCTCGGCTGCAGCACTCCTGCTAAAAGAGGCCGGAATCCAGAAGGGCTCCGGAACAAGTGGGGCCACGTGGGTTGCAGACATCAAAATCGATTCAATAGTCAAGGTTGCAAAGGCAAAGCTAGAGTCATCGTATGCAAGCTCGATAAAGTCAGTGGCAAAAGAAGTGGCTGGCACATGTGTTTCACTCGGAATAAAAATAGAGGGCAAGCACCCAAAAGAGTTTACTGCAGATGTAAATGCAGGAAAATGGGACTCTAAATTACAGTAGTCATTTGGCGAGCAGATAAGAAGGTTCTTTGTCCGTTTTCTGTAATTCAACAAATGTTTCTGTGCTCTGGATTCCCTCTATCTTGCCTATCTTGTCTATGACTATTGTGTGAAGCTTTTCTAGGTTTTCGGCGTGGACTCCGACCATTATGTCAAACCTGCCGGTTACCTCGGAAATGGACACAATCTCCGGCGTCTGCAGGAGCTGCTTGTGAATCTGGTCCTTTAGTTTTGGGTCCCTGTTGATTCCTATTGTTGCTTTGACTCCAATCCCAAGCTGGGCCTCATCAACTAGAATGGTGAATTTTTTTATCAGTTTCTTTTTTGTGAGCCTCTTGATCCGGCTGTACAGAACAGACGCGTTTATGCCCATCTTTTTTGAGAGGTTTGGAACCGATATGCTTCCATCTCGAGTAAGCTCGAAGAGCAGTTTCATGTCAAGTTCGTCTAGCTTGTGCAATGACTTTGTGATAACTGATTTTATGTTAATAAATCTTAATTTTAGGCGTGATAAATTGCAGATACTAGAAAGCGGCAGTTGCAATTTGCAAAAAATTACAATTTCTACAGTATTTTCTTTGGCGGGCGACAAACGATTTTAAATAGGCATCCTCGGAGTGACTCCATTGATTAGCGAAGTAGAGTTAGCAAAGATGATCGGCGAGGCAAAGACCACCGACAAGGAACGCAAGTTCAAGCAGACAGTCGAACTGTACATTATCCTAAAGGATATCGATGTCAAAAAAGGCTTTGTTTTGAACGAGACGATCCAGCTTCCTAAAAAGCTCACCAGCCCAACTACGGTTTGCGTAATGGCTGGAGGCGATATGGGCCTCAAGGCAAAGAGCGCAAATGCCGACCGCGTGCTCAGCGGAGACGAAATAAACAACATGGCGGCAAACAAGCGCCAGGCCCGCAAATTCATCAACAATTATGATTTCTTTTTGGCAGACACCCAGCTTATGACAACTGTAGGTAAGGTCCTAGGCCAGCTCCTCGGCCCGAGGGGAAAGATGCCTGTGCCAGTTCCGTTCAACGCACCAATAGATTCGTTTTTGGAAAGATTCAGATCATCAATTCGGGTAAAGGTGAAAAACTCACTTTCGATCTCATGCAAGATGGGAGACGAGTCCATGTCTGATGCAGACCTTGCGGCAAACGCGCACGCGATCTTGGCAGCAGTAGAGAAAAAGCTGCCAAGCGGTGACAGGAACATCAGAAGAGTGATGGTCAAGACATCTATGGGAAAACCAATCAAACAAGTACAGCAGGCAAGAAAGTAAATGCACCAGAACAGAACAGCATATCCTCAGAAGAAAGCGCAGATGTACCAGCAGCTGCAGGAGCTCCCGAAAAAATACCAAGTCACTGCACTTGTCAGAATGGAAAAGGTCAGGTCGTCTCAGCTTTTGCCGCTGCGCAAGAAATTCCTAGGCGAAGTCGAAGTCATCAGCATAAAGGACAAGGTAGCAAAGAAGGCCCTTGCAACACTCAACATTCCTGGAATCTCAAAGATGATCGAGTCCCTGACTGGCCAATGTGTTTTGATGTTCACAAACATGTCGCCGTTTAAGCTAAATGTCCTGCTTGGAAAAAACAAGATAATGATGTTTGCTCGAGGTGGAGACATTGCAAGCGTCGACGTTGTCGTTCCAGCAAAGAACACCGGCATCGCACCAGGTCCGATGCTTACCGAATTCAAAGAGGCCGGAATTGCAACAAAGATAGACCAGGGAACCATATGGATTACCAAAGACACCACGCCCGTCAAAAAAGGCGGAGTCGTCGGTGAGAAGCTTGCCACATTGCTGCAAAAGCTCGACATAAAGGCAGTCGAGGCAGGAATACTACTCGATGCAGCGCTCGAAGAAGGCATGCATTACAAGCGAGAAGAGCTCGTAATTGATTTGGACAAGTACCGAAGTCTCTTTGCCCAGGCTCACCAAGAGGCCGTCTCGCTGTCAATAGAGGCAGCTTACATAACTGCGGACAACATAAAGCAGATCCTTGCAAAAGCGTCACATGGTGCGCGCTCTGTCGCAGTCGAGGCAGGATATGTCACGGACGATACCAAGGAGCAGGTTTTGCAAAAGGCAAACGCCCAAGCACAGGCAGTTGCCTCAAAGGCAAAGGGCTACACTCCGGCTTAGATTATCTTTCTCTGGCTCGTGGTAGGTTCCAGTTGTACTTCATTGCCACCAACCTCGTACCGGTGGTGACAATTATCCCAATTATTGATGCCGCAAATAATGGCACGTCCCCAGCAAGCAGGCCATAAAACACAATCACGCCGACAAAGCTTGCCGTGACATACAGTTCCTTTACAAAGATGAACGGGATCTCATTTACAAAGACGTCCCTAAGTATTCCACCGCCCACTGCAGTAAGTATTCCTGCGAACGCTATTGCCAAAAAGTTGAGGCCAAAAACGTTGTATGCGAATGTAGCTCCGGTTATCGAGAATACGCCAAGGCCTATGGCGTCGAATTTCAAAAACACGTTCCAGTGCTTTTGGAGGTGAGGGTACAGGAAAAATAGCGCTACGCCTGACGCAACCGATATCCCCACATACGTCGGATCGGAAATGGAGTTTGGCGGGAACCTGCCTATTATGATGTCGCGGATGGTCCCGCCGGCAACGCCTGTAATTACCGAGAGGATTATGATTCCGACGATGTCGGACTTGTGCTCTATTGCCTTAAAGGCGCCAGTAACTGCAAACGCCATAGTGCCAAAGAGGTCAAAGACATAGATGAGAAAGACAAACGAGATTTCTGCCAACTAGAATTGAAATTATGTCATCATAATTAAGAATAAAGGTAAAAAATGAAAATTTTTTGGGCTAGAGTTTATCCGAATAGCGAAGAAAGGCCTTCCATTGCCGCCTCTTCAGATTTTGCTGCTGCAGCCTCGTCCTTCTTTGGCTCTGCGCCGCCTGCTGCTGGCGCTGCCGCTGCTGCCGGTGCTGCTGCAACCGCCACTGGGGCTGCTTTGATTGCCTCTTCGATATTAACATCTGCAAGTGCCGAAACAAGCGCCTTTACTTGGGCTTCGCTTACCTCTGCGCCACTTGCCTTTACTATACTAGTAATGTTAGCTTCGTTAATCTCCTTTTTGAGTTTGTGCAACATCAATGCGGCGTAAACGTATTCCATTGTATCGTGACTGTTTTTTGAGGATAATAAAAACTATGCCGTCTAGTTGAGGATCTTCAAACTTCGGCAGACAGAGTACAGGTTTTGCTTTAGGTTTTTGTCATACAGTGTATCCATTCTTTGTCTTAGGGCCCGTTTTGCTTGATCCCGTTCTGGGCCTTCTGGAAGCGACAGGACGTGGTTGAGTAGCTCAGACAGTGATTCTCTCATCCAGCCATCAAGCACCGAATATAGTTTTGGGGGAATTTGGATTACTTTGTTCTCGTTAAGATCCAAGACCTCGTTGAGCGTGTCGTGTTCTGTGCGATATACGAAGGCAAGGATGCAGTTTTCCGGAGTCGGGTTCTTGAGAATCTCTGCAGATTGCGGCCCTGCCTTTCCCTGAGAGACTTTATTTTTGAGGCCTACTGGATTGATCAGCAATCCGCTGACTCCGATTTTTGAGCCGTCGATTCCCGTCACCACTCCAACGACGATGTTTCGATATTCGCCGTCTAGCTTTGATGCAAAGATGTAGCTGCCTTCTTCTAGTCCCTTTTTACGGCCGAACATGAGAAAGCTGCACTTTGCAGTCTATTTAATTTTTGACAGCAATAGTCCTTAATATTGGTCATGCTGAGTCTCAGAAGATGAATAAAGAGGACATTCTTGCCAAGTTTTCATCAGAACCTGACAGGTACTATAACGTCAGGCTTTTTGCAGAGCAGGGTTTTGTGCGTAAATCATGTGTTGCTTGCAAGAGATTTTTTTGGACGCTGGATTCGGCCAAAAACGCGTGCCCAGATCATTCAGATGACACCTACTCGTTTATCGGAAACCCGCCCACCTCAAAGCGCTTTGACTATACAGAGACTTGGAGGCAGGTCGAGTCGTTTTTTGTAAAAAATGGCCACACTTCCATCAGCAGGTATCCGGTGGTGTGCAGGTGGCGGGACGACCTGTACTTTACAATCGCATCGATTGTTGACTTTCAGCGGGTGATGGGCTCAAAGGTCGTTTTTGAGTTTCCTGCAAACCCGCTCGTCGTGCCGCAGACGTGCCTTCGCTTCAAAGACATTGAAAATGTCGGCGTCACTGGAAGGCATTTTTCGAGCTTTTGCATGATAGGCCAGCACAGCATCCCAAACAACAGGGGATACTGGAAGGATGAGTGCGTTGACCTTGATTTTCGACTGTTGACTGACGCGTTTGGGATAAACAAAAACGAGATAGTCTTTGTGGAGGATGTCTGGGCCGGAGGGGGATCCTTTGGGTCTTCGCTCGAGTTCTATGTACGGGGATTAGAGCTTGGAAACGCTGTGTTTACGGAATTTCAGGGCGAGCTTGGAAAACACACCGTTCTTGACCAAAAGATAATTGACATGGGCGCAGGCCTCGAGAGATTTGCGTGGATTACGATGGGCACCCCTACTGCATACGATTGTTGTTTTGGCCCCATAACGCAGAAACTCTTCCAGAAGGCCGGAATCGACGCAGACTCGCAGGTTCTCACCAGATACTTTACTGAGATAGCAAAAAACATTGAAAAGTTCCACGATCTCTCACATGTCAGAAAGGCGGCAGTCAAAGCATCTGGCCTAACAGAACAAGACCTCGCCAAGATGATCACGCCGCTTGAGGGACTATACATGATTGCCGACCACCTAAGAACCTTGATTTTTGCAATTTCCGACGGGGCACTGCCAAGCAACGTCGGCGGTGGATACAACCTCAGGATAATCCTCAGAAGGATCATGGCTACAATCGACAGGCTCGGCCTAAAGCTGGACCTAGACGACCTCATCGATTCTCACATCGATTATCTCAAAAAGACGTATCCTGAGCTGGAGCAGTACCGACAGGAGGTAAAGACGATAATTGGCATCGAAGTAGGCAGATACCACGAGTCCAAGTCAAGAATGGAAAAAATCGCTCAGAACCTCAAGAACCAAAAGAAAACCCTCAGCGTCGACGACATGATTCGTCTCTACGAATCAGACGGCGTGACGCCTGACTATCTAAAAGAATATCAGGTCATACCAGAGATCCCCGACACTTTTTACACCAAGCTTTCAGAGCTCCACCAGTCCGAAAAAAAGAATGAATCCGAAGAGTTTGATCTGCAGGAAATACCAGATACCGATTTGCTGTTTTACAAAGACGACCCAATGAAGTTTGACGCAAAGGTGCTCAAGGTGCTCAAAAACAAGTTCGTAATACTTGACAGGACATCATTTTATGCAAGAGGCGGTGGGCAAGAGCCGGATCATGGCAGCATCGGCAGAGCCAATGTCGTAGATGTGACAAAGCACGGCAGCATCGTACTGCACGAGATCAGCGGCGCTGCCCCAAAGGAGGGGATACACGTAAGCTGTGAAGTCGACCAATCAAGGCGCCAGAGAATAACAAAGCACCACACCAGCACCCACATCGTAAACTCGTCTGCAAGAAACGTGCTGGGCTCCTGGGTATGGCAGCACTCTGCATTCAAGGAAAAAGACTATGGTAGAATAGACATTACACACCACTCAAGCCTCTCAGATGACGAGGTTCACCAAATCGAGAGGTTTGCCAATGGAATAATCCAAAAGAACTATCCTGTGACCGTCAAAGAATACGAAAGGGGCGAGGCCGAGCAAAAGTTCGGATTTAGGATATACCAGGGCGGAGTCGTGCCTGTAAAATCGGTTAGAATCGTTCGAATCGAGGACTTTGATGTGGAGGCATGTGGAGGAACACACGTCAAAAGAACAGGCGAGCTGGGCCTCATCAAGATTACCAAGTCGGAAAGAATCCAAGACGGCGTAGTCAGACTAGAGTTCGTCTCAGGCGAGGCAGCAATC
Organism: Candidatus Nitrosotenuis sp.; assembly: GCA_049276655.1. GTDB lineage: Archaea > Thermoproteota > Nitrososphaeria > Nitrososphaerales > Nitrosopumilaceae > Nitrosotenuis. Next base: position 78,774 of record JBASWV010000005.1, read on the forward strand.
GAATACGTGCAAAAACAACATCTAGACATCTCAGCAATAATACGCGCTCTAGGATCAAACAGGGAAAAGCTCCTCAAGTCCTTTGAGCACGCCATGACGGACTCTGATGCAGCAAAGAAAAAACACAAGCAGCTCATCAAGAGGACAAACGCAATAGTCGCAAGACATGCAGTCGAATCAGCAAAGAGCCTCGGATCTGTCAAGTTTTATTCCATAATAGACGAAGAGTTGGACGAGGAGTTCCATATCGCAGTGGGCGAAGAGGCAATCAAGCAAGAACCCCTTGCGATATACTGTGCACTGGTTGTAAAAGGATCTGGAATCAGGATTATTGTTTTTGCCGGAGAGCAGGCCGCAAAGATATTCAAGGCAGGAGACCTTGTCCGTGAGCTTGCCGCAAATCTTGGTGGCTCTGGGGGCGGCGATGCAAGGTTTGGGCAGGGCGGAGGAAAGGATACGGCAAAGATCACAGATGCACTGGCACACGCCGAGCTATTAATCAAAAAGACAGTGAACTCATGATAGACTGGAACAAAATAGAGCAAAAGTGGAGGGACCGGTGGCACCACTCCAAGGAATTTGAGACAGATCCGGACTCTAGAGAGAAAAAATTTATCACGGTAGCATATCCGTATCCAAACTCGCCGCAGCACATAGGCCACGGCAGAACATACACCCTGGCCGACGTCCATGCGAGGTTTTTGCGCATGTGTGGCTACAACACGCTTTTTCCTATGGGGTTCCACTATACCGGAACGCCGATTCTAGGCATGGCAAAACGGGTTCAAGAAGGAGACATGGAGCTTATCGAGAATTTTGAAAGACTCTACCATGTCCCAAAAGAAACCATAAAGGAATTCGTAGAGCCAGTCAATATAGCTGACTATTTTCACGAGGAGATAAAGCTCGGAATGGTCGAGATGGGCTATTCTATAGACTGGAGGCGCGAGTTTACAACCATAGATCCCGTCTACAAGAAATTCATCGAGTGGCAGTTCCGCAAGCTCAAAAGCATGAATCTCGTGGTGCAGGGATCCCACCCAGTGGGGTGGTGCCCGAAGGACCAGAACCCCGTCTCACAACACGACACATTAGGAGACGTAGAGCCGGACTTTACAGAATACATCTTAATCAAGTTCCATCACGATGGCATGATAGTGCCGACGGCGACACTGCGGCCTGAGACCATCTTTGGCGTGACAAACCTCTGGGTAAATCCGGCAATCAAGTACAAAAAAGTCCAGGTAAACGATGAAACATGGATAGTCAGCCCGGAATGTGCAAGGAAGATGGAGTTCCTTGACAAGAAGGTCTCAGCACTTGGAGAAATTGACGGCTCGGATCTTGTCGGAAAATCAGTAAGCATACTTGGAAAATCTGTCCCGGTGTTTCCTGCAGGCTTTGTCAAAAGCGACAACGGAACCGGAATAGTGATGTCGGTTCCTGCGCATGCGCCGTTTGACTACCAGGCTCTAGAAGACATTAAAAATAAGGATCCAGTTTTCGGATCACGATCTAAATCTATCAGGCCCATATCAATAATCAAAACGGAGGAGTTTGGAGAAATTCCCGCAAAAGAGGCAGTTGAGAGGCTCAAAATCCAGGATCAAAACGATCCAAAACTAGAAGAAGCCACAAAGGAAGTCTATGCAAAAGAGTTCTACGGCGGCACGCTAAAGGAGAACACCGGCAAATTTGCAGGCCTCAAGGTCTCGGATGCAAAGGATTCCATCAAGGAATGGCTGCAACAAAACAAAAACTCTGACATTTTGCTTGAGCTCAACAACGGCCCCGTCCGGTGTAGGTGCGGAGCAGAATGTGTGGTAAAGATTCTCAACGACCAGTGGTTTTTGAACTATTCCGACAAGGCATGGAAGAAAAAAACAATCAGGTGCTTTGAGGAAATGAGCATACTTCCAAACGAAATCAGGACAGAGTTCAACTATGTGGTCGGTTGGTTGCGTGAGAGGGCTTGCGCAAGACAGCACGGCCTTGGCACCGCCCTGCCGTGGGACAAGGACTGGATTGTGGAGAGCCTTTCGGATTCGGTCATATACATGGCGTACTATGTTTTGGCAAAATATGTAAACTCTGGAGAGCTCCTAGCAGAAGGCCTCACAGACGAGTTCTTTGAATATGTGTTCTTTGAGAACGGCGATTCAAAAAAGGTCTCAGCTGGCTGCAAAGTCCCAGAAGATCTGCTAAAGAAGATTCGTGCAGATTTTGCATATTTTTATCCTGTGGACGCAAGACACTCCGGCAGGGATCTGGTCCCAAACCACCTGACGTTTTTTGTGCTGAATCATGTAGCATTATTTCCGCGGGAGAACTGGCCTAGACAGATAGTGGTCAATGGATCCGTTCTCATGGACGGAAAAAAGATGTCAAAATCCATGGGAAACATCATACCGCTAAGACAGGCAATAAAGCAGTACGGCGCAGACCCCATCAGACTTGCGATAATAATTTCGGCAGAGCTGCTCCAGGATGCCGACTTCAACCTAGACTCGGTAAACACGATAAAAAACAAGCTTGAGAACATGTACGAAGACTGCATCAGGTACAAGCCAGGCAAGGCCGAAAAGCTGGAATCCGAGGACAGATGGATACTATCGAGGCTTCAGCGCCTAATTGAGCAGGCAACTGCGGCGCTGGAAAAGATGAGACTGCGTGAGGCACTGCACCACGTGCTTTTTGCTTTCGAATCAGACCTGCAGTGGTACCAGAAAAGAACGGAGGCAAAGCAGAGAGGAGATGTCTCTGCAATACTGCACGGGGTCCTTACCGCAAGGGTTGCAATGCTTTCTCCGTTTGCCCCCCACATTGCAGAGGAGATGTGGGAAAGACTTGGCAATTCTGGCCCGGTGTCCAAATCAGCTTGGCCAAAGCCTGAGCCTGTTGACACCAAATCAATTCAAGCAGAGGAGTTGCTACAATCGATACTTGAGGACATTAAGAACATTCTAAAGGTGACCAAGATAACGCCGCAAAAAATTGTCCTGTACACGGCAGACCCCTGGAAGGTCAAGGCATACCAAAAGATTGCCAAAGATGTCATGAACGGCCAGACCAACATAGGTGCGATCATAAAGGAGCTGATTGCAAACAAGGAGACTGAAAACGTCAAAAAGGACCCAGACTTTGTGAAAAAAACTGTTAACTCCGTCCTAGCAGAGCCGGCCGAGATGAGGAAGCTAAAAGCAGAGATTGAACCACTAAGCGAGATCCAGGTGATAAGATCAGAGCTGTCAACGCTTGTCAAAAAGGAATTCGGAGTGGAATTGCAGGCCTTTGAGGAATCGGATCCCGCAAAGTACGACCCGAAAAACAAGGCAAGGATGGCGCGGCCGTTCAAGCCAGCTTTGCTTATCGAGTGACAACCAGCACAAAAGTCTATTTATTAGACTGGAGAAATTTTCAAAGTGAGTTGAAAATAGCAGTGGTTGGCGTAGGGGTTGCCGGCGGATACCTGATCTCCCGCCTCAAAAAAGATCACGACATAGTGGGCTTTGAGCGAATGACTGAGGAAAACCACGACTCGATTTGCGCGTGGGGCACATCAAGAAACGAGATGAAGGAGTTGTGCGCCAAGTCTGGCATTGATTTTGATAATTTCGTCATACATCACGGAAAAGACATGCACATAGACATGAACAACAACCAAAGATTTGATATCAAGCTAAAGGGCCTAGTCACATTTGACAAGATAGGACTCATAAAAGAAATGTCAAAGGGCGTCAAGATCCACTACGGCGTTGCCCCAAAGCTTGAGGATTTGGAAAAAGAGTTCGACCTAATAGTTGACTGCACCGGGTTCTACAGGAGCTACCTGCCGAAAATCAAAAAGGACTTTTACCTGCCGACATACCAGTACAAAATTCAGTACGACGGCAAGATTCCAATAGACGACTTTTTTGTAAAGCCGTTTCCCGGAATGACCGGATATTTCTGGTATTTCCCCCTGAGCGACAACATGGCACATATTGGAGCAGGCGACTATAAGAAAAACCACATTACGGAAACCGACAAGTTCTTTGCAAAATACGGCGGCAAGGTGACAAAGACCGTTGGTAGGCCCATAAGGCTTGCAACGCCGGATATGTGCGAGCCGTTCTACCACGGAAAGGTAGTCGGAGTGGGCGAGTCCATCGGCACCGTCTATCCGCTCCTTGGCGAGGGAATCATACCGAGTATGGTCTGCGCAGACATTTTTGTTAGAAACATAAACGACAGGGAAAAATACCGAAAAGAGGTGCTAGAGTATTTTGCAATTTATGGCAAGGTTCTCAAGTTCATCAGGCAAAAGATGAAGGGTGATTTTTCTGCGATCAAAAGCATTGCGGATCTCATCTCGATATTTCGCTACATGAAGAAAAACGAGCAGCGCTTTGGGATGGAGATCCATATGCGTGATCTCATGAAGGTAGCAAAGGCCTAAAATCCGTAACTGAACGCAAAAACCGAAACCCTGTTCATTTGTTTACACAAAATTACAAAATCGGATTCGTTTTTTGTCCAAGCTGTGCCTGCGGCACAAAGCCGGCAAACAAAATTAGACTTTTTTTTGAACAAAAACCAGATCTTGTGCGATAATTTCCAAATTTGGAACGGATAACAATCCTTATCAAACCAATTGTGGGAAGAGATACTAGATGACTGAGCAACACCTCGAAGCAAAATACGAGCTGGATGGAAAGACTCCCGTAAAGGATCTTTTCGAAGACGATGTTTTGGGAATAGACATTTCCGAGGAATCTGCAGACAAACTAGAAGTAGAGTGCGGCCACTGCGGCAAATTGATTCGCATTCGAAGCCTTGCAGATCACATTCTGGTTGCCCACTCCACTACCATAGAAAAATCCAAATGTACTTCTTGGTAGACTCACACAAAGCTTGCTGTGCTTAGTCCTTCTCGAACCGTCCTTGTGTATTTCATGTTATAGTCATAGATTATACCGGAGTAATCGCGCAGAACCTCTTTCATTGGATCAATCGACTCTGCCAGATAAAACCCTGGACAGTCGCCGGTAAACTGGAACGTCGAGTGGACGCGGGCGTGGCCTTTTTCGCTTTCAAGCCAGGTGGAAAACGGGTACAGGTAGCAGACGCCTGGCCTGTTTGGGTGCATCGAGCAACCTCCCTTGGAATCTAGGAACCTGCACGAGATGTGCGTTCCGTCGTCGGCCTCTGTTTCGTCCTTTTTTCTCTTGAGGTTCACGGAGGTCATGAGAATTTCGTTTCCAGAGGGCCCAGACTCACGCCATGTAGCAATCAGTGTTTCGTTTTTTACAAAGTCAGATACCTTTTGGTATTTTAGTCCTTTTCCTATCGTAATTAGGTCATCAGATGTTAGTGGCAGCCTTCCCTGCCTATCGCAGCAGTTGTGGCAGTCCGGCCAAAAACACTTCCAGAGGACGAATTTTTTTTCACCAACTATATACGGGATGTGAAATATTACGTCTTTTACTTTGACTGGGTGATCCGTTACGTCGGTTCTTTTTCCCAACACAAAGTCCCGCAATATCGGATCCACCTGCCAGTTTTTTTCCAAAAGGTTGAGCGATTCTTCGATATGCAACAATCAAGTTATAACCAAATTCTCAAGACTATTAATTGTTGAGTGAAAAAGGAAAATATGCATCCGGCACGCAAAACCGGAGATTCGTCTGGAAGGAGATAGTCTGGCCCCTGATTTTGGAGCTCAACGCAGTCGTGTTTACTTTGCAACAGTATCAAAAAAAGCGAGACGAGATCTGCAACAAATTCGACGTTTCCTTCACAGTGGCCTCGCGTGGCCTAGCGTCGCTTTTGCAAAAAAATATCCTATACAAGGAAAAAGACCTGTATTCCATCCATTATAGATTAATCCCGTACATGAGACTAAAGGCAGAGTGCGATTATGCCACCGCCATTCGTGAAGCTCGGGGCAAATAAAGTAATTTTAGACACTGGTAAATTAGCGTGTGATTTTCGAGTTCTGTCTGGACTGTTAAGCTAGGGTTGATTTTCTGAGGTTGACGATGAGGTGTTAAGATTCGGATGGCCTCATTTGTGCAGAACCTGAAATGATCGAAGATAATCTGGAATTCTGAGCCTTTTTCATGGAACTGCCAGACGCATTTGGTTACTTTCAATGAGAAAATATCACGTTCAAAATAGAAAAGGGGTAGGTTATTGTATAATTACCCTATGAAAACTTGACAGTGGCTAATTTTATATTCCAAGACTTGTGGAATTTTTTCAGTAGCCCGATAGTCTAGCGGCCAAATGATTTTCAGGTTAAGGATTCGGCGCTCTGGATCTCACGAGAGGATACGCCGAGACGGCAGTTCGAATCTGCCTCGGGCTACTTTTCACTAGGTGGTAGCCCTGCCGGTTCTTTAAATACCAAAAAGGCTTTCAGTGCGTTGGAAGAATCCAGCTCAAAGCAAGGCAAGCAGAAATACGGAGACCTTAACGAGCAGATATACAAATTCAACAGAAGGATCAACACAATACTTACAGGGCTTGAAGATAGCATAAACCACAATTCTGTGAAATTATTTGTTCAAGAGTTGAAACTTGGTGGACTGAGCCCCGGAAGGGTGTGGTACTATGCAAGCAGGTCTGTAAAGATAGTAAGATGGTTTGACAAAAGAAATATTCTCTTAAAGAATGCAACAAAAGAAAACTGCAAGGAATGCTTCCAACAGATTCTTGATCCAAACCACAAAGGTCCTACAAAGGCTGCATATGCAAGAACACTGAAGCGACTAGTGCACTTTGCAAAGACTGGAGAAATTGGAGAAAGGACTTTTGATAGTGACTATGTCGATGAAGTGCGATGGATAAGACCATCAAAGTACGATAGTGAATACAGGCCGGAGGTAGAAGCAGAGGATTTGTTGACACCAGATGAACTTGTTTCTATATTCAGAGCCATACCAGCTGTTAGCAGGTTTCCAATCAGGGACAAGCCGATGGTTATGTGCATGTTCGAGGGAGCGTTCAGACCTGGAGAAATATTGCAGATGAGAATAGAGGGCATAAGGTTTGAGGATAAGATTGCTTGGGTGAAAAGTACTGGAAAGACTGGTAATACTGACGCAAAACCTCTAGTCATCGCTTGCGAGCCGTTACTGCAGTGGCTCAAACATCATCCGTATGGTAGTGATGCCGACGCTCCCGTATGGTGGTCCTATAGAACAAAGAGTGTTCTAAGTCTTGCGTATCTTGAGAGGCTTGTCAAGAAGGCAGCTGGAGCTGCTGGCATAAAGAAGAATGTCTGGGCATATCTGCTTAGACATACCAAGCTGACCGACATAGCCAAGAGGCACCCTCACGAGATACTCAGAAAGTATGGGAACTGGAAGCGGCTGGACATGGTGAAAATATACGTACACCTAAGCAGCGGTGATCTCAAAGAGGTCGTAAAGAAGGACTATGGTCTTATCGATGAAAAGGAGGACAAAAAAAGCAACGCACTGGCATTGAAGAGATGTTTGCAGTGCGGAGAGACAAACAACCCTGACGATGCGAGGTGTAGAAAGTGCGGCATTGCGCTTGACACAGACCTTGCGGCTGCCATAATGAAGGAAGAAAGTGATCAAATAACAAAGATGCAGAAGCAGATAGACTCTCTTACAAGCATGATGAGTGCGCTAGTCTCCATGTACGGAAAGATTACAGGAGAAAATGTACCTCTTGAACAAAACTGTGCTAATTAGTCACAGCACTTTCCATTTTTTTTTCAATAGTTCCAGATTCGTTCTTGTATTACTGAGCTCCAAGCGGAATTCCTTTACAAGTTTGATAAACTCGACGATTTGGGACATATTTTGAGCCGTTATAGGAGGCATTAGAAGAATCTCTGATTGTCTATTCAAATATTCCAGTTTCTGTATCATGTTTTCTATCATTGTCCACAAAAGTTTTACTTGGGATAAAGGCTAACGGGGCAGTTTCTTTTTTTGTCCAAGATCCTCAAACAAACGTCTTAGAAGCTTTCTATACTCTTCAGATTGTTTTAGCTCTACGACCTTTTTCTTTGGTATGGTAACAAGTTCTTCATGTTCCATGCAAGAAAAGAATTGAATTTAGAATAAAGGCTAAATATCATAATACGATCGATCGGATCAGTCAAGGGCGACATAAGGATCAGCTCCCCAATACGTCTTCTCAGATACAATCCCTTGACTGTTATTATTCTCTGATAAAACAGGATGAATATACTTTTTTGTTTCAAGCTCTTTTTCTGTACAGTTTTACTTTGTTGTTTTTGATTGAAACTCGGTATCCACGGTTTTCAAGTATGAGAATAACCTTTTCTTTTTCTTCATAGCTGGGATCTTTGAGGTACTCTAAAAGAACATCATCGCTTTGCTCAGGAAGGTAATCATCAGAGTTTGTCTCACTTGCTGGCGATGATTTTGGGTTTGTGTCGTTATCATCCAGAATCTCTTTTCCCTGTGTAGTAAGCTCATAGTATTTCTTTTTCTGTGCCCTTGTGATTATTGCATCGTGCTTTAGGTCCGTCTTTTTTGTTTTTATTTCAGAATAAGCAGAATCGGCGAGGCTTTTTTGCTCAAGACCTCTCATTGCCTGCAATACCGTACCAGTTGATACAGGCATTTGACTGGTAACATTTTGGGCAGTAGACGGAGAATCTCCAAGTAAAGCTAAAACTTGAGATTCTATTTCGGTAAGATGCGTACTGGAATTGTCTTTTTCTAGGGTTTCGTATGATTTTAGAATTTGTTCTTTGTTTAAAATCATAATCTGATACAGTTTTTCATCAATTCCTGCCTCGCCCAATACTTTGTTGATATAGTCTCTGTGCTTTTCTGAAAATACGACAAACCATATATCAAAGCCCTTCTCAAAGTTCTTTGTATAGTTTGTAACAACCTGTTCGGCGTGCTTTGTTGGGTCAACTTCGACTTCTACTGCAACTATCTCATCGCTCCAGTTCTCTAAATCATATCTGAGTCTGTCTTTTTCATCGCGGTATGTATCTGGGGTAAAGACCAAGATGTCAGGTCTTTGCTCTGCCGCATCACCAAGATCGACTATACAGTGCTTGAAGTGCTCTTGCATTATCCTTGTCATGAAAAAGATTGTAGCAAGGTGGAGGGTAGAACCTGCTCTTCTGCCCATCGCTGTCGTAGAAAAGAATGTGTTGATAGCAAGTTTTGATATTGCAAACCTTTGGATAAACTGGTTATCTTGTATTTTTTCTATTCTTCTATCAAGGTACTGCTCGCTAACAAGTGACTCTATGGAATCGTACACCAATCTCTTATCGGCACCAAATTTATAGTCCAGCTTTTCAAAAATCTCCTCGCGAGCCATTGGATAGTTTTCTTTTTTGATTAGAAGAAGAATATGGGATTCGCATGCTATGATATCAGGGTACTCACCTGCCCTTTTTGTTGGCGGAATGTACTTTTTAAGAGATATTGCCTCGCCATACATTTGGACAGAAAACTTGGCCAGACTTTGCCAGCTGTCCAGCTTTGTTCTGATTGGTCTAGTCATTGCAACGCCAACTATTGGATTTACTCCCTGAGAGTAAAACGCAAATCTATGCAGTGAGAGCCCCACCATCTCATCTGTATCAAGAGGTAAAAGATTCTGAAAACTGTGGGCAGTACCAGTATCGCACTTGAAGCAGATTATGGTCCTGGCAAGGGCAGGAATTTCATCTGCAACTCTTTTTGGATATGCGTTGATGGTTTGGGTTGCCAGAGTCACTTTGACATTGAACTTTCGCATTGTGTTGAGAATTTCTCTTAATGCAAATGGCGAGAACAAATGAGCCTCATCGATATAGATGTAAAATGGCGTGGCTAGCTGCTCTATGTTATCAACTCGTTTTTTTGCCTCAACGTATATCATGTGTAAGATTATCGAGCCCAAAAATGATGTAATATCATCGGAGGTTCCACTGGAAAGGTCCACGATTATGAACTTGCCAGAGTTTAGGGCGTCTGCAAAATCAACACTTGATGTAGGGGTGTCAAGCATTGCGGCAACCGGTGGCGTTGCTAGAATTTTGTCAAGCTTGTTGTAGGCAGCAGAACCTGCCTCCCTGCTGTACTGTTTTTCAAATGTGTTCTTCCAAAAATGGATTGTGTCCTTGCTTGTTACCTTGGATAAGTAGATCGACCTTGCCCTTTGATCAGAGACTAGCATCCTAAGGTCTCTCAGAGTAGAGCCCTCAACCTCAACTAGTGCGTTGCATGCGTTTCGCAGGATTGCTTCAAGCCTGTCACCCCACGTCTCTTTGTGCAGGTTGTGCAGTGCGTTGACAAAAGACATCGCTACGATATATCTTTCCTCATCTGTTTTGTATTCCAGTGGGTTTATTCTGATGGTTCTACCGCTTTGATGAATCGATGCAGGTGAAATGTAGATTACTTTTTCCCATTTTTCCTTTGGAATTAATTCTAAGACATCTCTTGCAAGCATGCCGTGAGGATCAATGAGCAAAAACCCCTGGTTGCGGTTGATGTTTTGTGCAATTAGTAGCTTCATTGTTTCAGATTTTCCAGATCCCACTTCACCAAATATTGCCGTGTGGATTCGGTCCTGCGTTGGAATGCCGTATGCCATCTCATCGTTTCCAAATCCTATGACGTCAAGCTTGATTTGGGTCACAAAATAAAAAACTGATAAACACTTAAGATTTCGAACTATTTTCTCCAATAAAAGCTGGGATGTCTCAAAATTAAGATCATATAGAATGACGAATTACGCCGACTAATCCACGTATGACAAGATATGCACCATACAATACTGCGCCAAATGTGACAAAATATACACCTCCCGACTGAGCTGCATTGTATGTCCCAATTGTGATTCCTAAGCCAATTCCCGCAATGATAATCCCATATATCAAACGCTTGATACTTCTTTTTCTCAGTGTAGGCTTGTCCATTGGTTCTTGAATTATTTCATTTAATTTTTTATCCGGTACCTGCGTCAGCTTGATCTGATCCAAACAATCCTGACATAATTTATCGTGTTCAGACATTCCATCTGGCGGTAGATAGCCGTTCCTTAAGACATCTCTTTCGTCCCCCCTCCGTTGAAGCAGTCCTATCTTTTTATGACATGAAAAACAGATGGTCGTATGTACGTAATCTCTTGCGTGTATTAAAACATGACAGCGAATTTGTAGGTTAACTATTGCTTTACGATAACTTGAATTGAAAAAATAACCAAGGATAAGGATCGACGATAAAGTCTTAATTCTTGTAGTCCTTTCATACAATGTGAGTTTTCTTTACTCTAGAGCATTTCTTGAAATTTTAATTGGTCTGATTTTGATTTCTTCTTTTGTAAATCAAGCATTTGCGTATACCGAGGGATTTGAATCGTTAAATAAAACACTAGAAAGGCCTCCATACGTTTGCGTTGTGGAACCCTCCCTTGCTGGTCAGGAGCAGAACGTTATGAGAGAAATAAAGGCTGCAGTTGACGAATGGAGAAGCCTCCTACAAAATCAAGAGCGGAATAAAGAAGCCATGGCAAAATGGGATATAGGCTATGAAGTTGTTCCACTAAAAAAACAAGAAGGATTTGATTACTCTAAATGTAACATCATTATAGTTTTTGAACCTAGGCCACCAGAAGAACCAAAACAAATCGGAGAAGATCAATGGTATTACGTCTTAGGAAAAAATCAATTCTTCAGTGATGAACATGGTACATATGCTCTTGCCACAATATACTATCAGGACGTAAAAGATTGTGAGGCATCACGAGATGAATATTATATTTATTACAAGCCATGCTATTATGACGGAATAATATTAGCAGTAAAGCAGGCAAATATTGCAAAGTATCTCATAGGACAAGCATTTGGACTTGGACAGTACGTTTCAGACGATCCAAGAGTCCATGAGGCATGGGCCAAACAAGGAGCGTTGGGCCCATCAATAATGATGCCGTACATACACCAAAGTGACACTCCACAAATGATAACGCAAAAGGACATCGCGGTAGTGAGGCAAATTTACGGAGATGAAGGGTTTAGTGGTTTATTATTGGATGACAAAACCGATGCAAAAACAGAGCAGGAAAACATTGATCTTAAAAGTTATTTTAACAAACAGTATGGCTTCTCTTTAAAAATTCCAAAAGATTGGCAATATACCGAATTTACTACAAAGTCTGACGTAGAGTTATTGATGTCATTTTATGATGATCCAGAATATCCAACAATTACAGGTGATGTGGTGTTTCTGAAAGGTTATGGATATGGGCAGTATCGTAGCGATGCACAACTAGAGAATGAACTTTTTCTTGGGTTATCGCAATCATGCCAAATGGCCACCTTTGAAGTAGAAGGTTATACATGTTCTTCTCCAAAATTAATAGATTCTAATACCAAAATGTTGTCTGATAAAAAGGCATACATTATAACATATTCTTGGGTCACAACTTATCCATCTGGTAGTATTGAAACTATTAGCAAAGTTGTCTCGTTTTCAGTAGGAATTGATAATTTTTTAATCTATATCGATAGTAACAAAGATTCTTTTGAACAACATCAACAGGAAATTAATAGCATTATTGATTCAATTGATGTTTCAAATATGAAAATCGAATCAACCTCATCCGATATACAAATACTGGATAATGTGTTTACTTACACTGAAGCTACCAAAAACCTTCCTTTGATTTTGATTAATCCAACAGAATTTACCCCTCATTGGTATGTTGATGTTTATCAAAATTTTGCGTTAAAATTTAACAAACCTTGGAAAGATCACTGGAGTTTACAAAAATCTAATTCAGGAAATGAGATAAAATTCTCGTCATTTGATTCAACTGGATTTCTTACTGTTAAAAAATACGATGATCAAAATCTCATAAATGAAATCAGACGTGTTGAAGTCAGCGAGTTGGATGCAATTCTCATCCCACATGCGATATCTTTTGCAAAAGATATTGGAGCCCAAAGAATCGATCTTATTAACGCGCAAGTCAAAAGCGACGGGTATGTTATATGGACGTCGCTCTCAAAATTTGAAGGGACTGCCGATAAAATAAGAACATACGACAGGATTCAGATTATTAATGATAATGGCAAAATTTTTGAGATTACATATTCTGACATAGACTACAAGTCGATTCCTATATTCGATCTTGACTTGATGATCAGGTCATTCTATGAAGGTGATGTTTCAAAAATTTCCCTCGTTGAAAAATCAAAACCGCTCCCATATTCTAACTCAGGTGTTTCATATACACCACCACAAGGATGGTCACGCCAGGATTTTAATGCCGATATCACTACCACTAGTGGATTAGAGATTCCTTTTACAACAATGTACTACAGAGATAATTATGAGGGGTTATTTCCATCTTACATAGTTGTAGTGCAAAAAAGATTTGACAGTGTAGATGTTGATGTAGAAAAAGACGATGAATTATCTTATGTCATTAGTGGTTTAAGGGACAGCTTGGAAAGCAATGGATTTGAGCTTTTGGAAATCACACAAAGTGAAATTGAAATTCGTCAAGATCATGAGGTAGTACAACTTGAAGCAAAAATTAGAATTCCTCTTAATGCTGTTGACTACATAGACGCAAATGTAAAGGAATACGCTATGACACATGAAAAAGGAACCATGGCTGCACTAGTACTCTATTCAGACGCAGTAGACTTTCCAATAGTAAAATCTGAATTCACCCAATCTGTTGTGTCACTTCAGATAAAGGAAGAACTTGATCAGACTAGCGAATCTGCCTCGATTAATAACGAACAAAAAAGTGGTTGTTTAATCGCAACAGCTTCCTATGGAACAGAACTTGCACCACAGGTACAATTATTGAGAGAAATTAGAGACAAAACTTTACTTCAGACCAGTTCTGGTTCTTCGTTTATGATTGGCTTTAATGCGATTTACTATTCGTTCAGTCCAACAATATCTGATTGGGAGAGGCAAAATGTACTGTTCAGAGAAATTGTCAAAATAACAATAACGCCAATGTTATCGACTCTATCCATTCTAAATTATGTGAATATTGATTCCGAGCGGGAAATGCTTGGATATGGAGCAGGCATAATTCTGTTAAACGTCGGAATGTATTTTGTCATTCCCGCAGTATTGTTTTTGGCATTAAAACGAAAATTAGCAGTAGGATAAATCGTAAAACTCGATTTCCAGTTGACATTAAACTGCACTACGACTTAGAGTTTCTTTTAATTCCTTAACATCCCTATCGTCTGGAAAACGTGATGTCAAATTATCTACATATCCTCTTGCTTCATCACGTCTTTCCTGTGCAATCAGACATTTGGAGGTTCTGGTAAATTGTCGTCGGAAATTATTTCTGTTAAAAATCGTCGGGTGTTCTAAACGACACCCTCCCAAGGTTATTTTGTATTATCGGTGTTTTTTTCTGGAGCCACAAACTGGGTTTTTGGTTTTATTATTCTACTTCCAAACGATTTACTATATCAAAAAACACCATTTGCAATTTTCTTGTTTGTAATCCTAGGACTGTGGTTATTATTCGGTAAGAGATTCCTTACGAAGTTCGATAAAAAATCTAATTAACTGTGTTAGAAAGTTCGTTTTATCACATCTTTCCTGATTAATTTCATTCCATTTTTCATCCTTAACTTCCATTGAACAAAATACGCTGTTTATGCCTTCCAAAACCCCAAGAAGAACTAACACCATTACAAGTCCAACAATTATACCGATCTTAGTTACCAATAAGATGGATTTATTCGTCTTGATTATAAGACTGGCTAATCGGTTCTAACCAAAACTCATATCAATTAGTCATATTCTCTTACGTTCAAATTGGTTGAATTGAATAATAATGATTTTGGGATTCTTTTAGAGATCATAGGGTTTTTGTTTGCTTTTGGAACATTTAGAGTATCTTTCTATTTGATTTATGAATTGATAAGGCGTGAAATTGTTTTTTATACAACTATGAAAAGTTACAAAAAAACCGAGGAATACAAAATCAGACGTTCTCAATTAAAGACTTTGGGTGACATGTGGAGATTCAATAGAGAATTCGCAAATGAATTTTCTAAAGAATATCATGAAAAACATTGGAAGCATTTAGCTAACAAAGGCGAAGAGCGTTGGCCGGGCTTAAAAAATATCTTGAAATTTATTGGTTGGTTTTTGATTACGATTGGCTTGATATATCAATTCAGTATTTTTCAACAGACTGATAGCGGATTATAAAACTGGCTTAAACCATCATCCTGCTTCGTAAGTTATTTTTGCATTGTATAGTTTTGTCCATCGATACATGAAATAGAGGTAAATCGGGGTGACAAGAAACATACTATAAGGAAAAGGCAAGACCAATTGTATACCGAATTGGTTTACACTAAAGATTGCCAATCCAATGTATGTTAAATTAAGTATGATGTTCAAAATGATTGCTGATGTTAATGATTTGATCCGATAAAATCCATACAAGTTTACCAATGGGATAACTGCTAAACCTAATTGAAGTGCCATGTTTCTTTTCTTCATAGAATTAAACAAATTGGCTGTTTGTCTTAAACAGCACCGACACTTAATGCCTGTTTTAGTTCTTTAACCTCATCTTGTTCTGGGAAACGTGACATTAGATTGTCAACTAACCCTCTTGCCTCATCACGACGTCCTTGTGCAATCAAACATTTTGCCATTCCAAACAGAGCATTTGCATGGTCTGGCTCATCTTTCAAAACTTTCTTGAATTGTTTTGCTGCCTTGTCATATTTTCCATGCTCATACAATTCAAAACCCTCATAACAAATTGATTGTCTTACATATTTTAAAATAAGATAATTTTCATCATTTTTGTTCAGTTTTGATTCCAACAGACAGCCATGACAAATCATTGTAACTGATCTATCCGTGCCTATGGAAATAGACGAATAGTGTTTTGTTCTTTTCTCATAAAACCGAAACGTGTGTTTTTGCTCACTTTGGCATCGTTCACAGTTTATCTGCATTGATTCCATGTCTCTATATGTCACTTCGTCGTTTGACCAATGGACGAAAAACAACGATTTTCGGATCTACTAATTTCTTTTAAGGTTGTCGCTAAGAGAACTGTTCTTAAAATCGTATATTATGCAAAATATATGAAACTCAAACTCAAAGCTTGACATATTTATTTAATTGGCATGGTGTTATGACTTTATTCAATTATTCTTATCCTCCAAGAACCTCCTGACATGTGATACTTTTGGAGAGCTAACCTTGATACTATTTCTGAGCAGATCGAGTAATTTTGAGGCTTCCCATCGCAGATTTACCTTGTTTCTTATTGCGGTTGCATAAAGTACAGTAGTAACAATTGCTGCAACAACTAGCATCAAAAAGGAATAGTCATCTCGGTATGCTACCCTTGCCGAAATGTCTTCAGATGCCGTAAATGAAACCGGTTCTGTTTCATATGGCAATCCATCCCAGTGATCAAAGGCCTCCCTTACAAGAATTGATACTTTTTCTTTTGGCGGAACGCTCAGTGTTACAGTTTCCCCGTAAGGATAAAAGCCAGAGCCTTCTGCTCCTGCAACATCGATTTTGATCATTCTATCATAGTAAGCAGTGACTTCAGTATTGCTGTTAAGGAAAAACTCTATTTCTTGTTCATTGAATTCCTCATTTCCAGCTAGTATCTTTTTGAGTGAGTAGCTCCTATCGCCCATCTTTTGCTCTGGAGGAAAAGACATCGTAATCTCTGATGGACCTAATTCTTTGCTGTATGGGGTGCTGACTCTGTTTATGGTCTGATTCGATATGACAAGAGTGTGTTTTGCCGATATCTCTTTGCCGTCTTGTGTCGACACTGCTTTTACGGTAAGGTCAAAGAGGTTTATTGCCTCAAAACTCAATGATTTGGTAACAGGAGCATAACCGCCCTTTTGTGCAGTAACTGTAACATCGAATGTTCCCTCTCTGTCTGGATATGCCAAGTAGATATTTTTGCTCTCATCACCCTGCTCTTTTGTTTCAGTAAAGGTAACTGGAGAGTCAATTGTTATCTCAAGGTTTGGAATGTCACTGATGACAGCAAGCTGGGTTTTCTCCCCAACCCTAACCTTTTCTTTGGTGATAACAACTTCAACACTCATTGTGTTTGAGAATGCCTCAAAGCTTTTCGTATCAGCACCAGCATCTGCCAAGACTGCAACCTTTCCCTGTCCATGATCTCTGGTGATAAGATATTCCTTATTCCTATCAATTTCAATTCCGCCAGATGTTGACATTCCAATTGGTTTGATCTTTGCAAGCGGTGTGCCAAAAATATCGACCTCATGTATGACATAGGGAGCAGGCTCTCCAACATGGATTATTTCTGGCAGCTCAAATTCAATTGCAGTGCTTATACCTGCAGGAATAATATCTGCAGATGCAGTTCCTATGTTATTGGCAGAGGCTACAATGCTTGCCTGCTCTGAGACCTCTCCTCTAACTATGCTTATACTCTGTCCAGATACAGACCCTATGCTAATTTCTTGTATTTTTGATGTGACGATTTCGATGTCTTTGTTTTGAGCAGTACCAGAATCGACAAGATTGCCATCTTTATCAAGAATAGACACAATGGCAAGATCCTGCCTCACTTCAGGCTTTGATGGGAGGGGAACTATGCCTATTTTGTAAGATTCTGTGTGTTCTGGGACGACTCGAAGCTTTGTCTGACTGGTATCAAGCCCTGGACCAGAAACCGATATGGTATAGTCACCTTGGTTTGAGGAGACCAGCTCAAACTCGATTGCAGAAAGCCTTCCTTTGCCCTCAGTGGATTCAAGCCTGTTGCTTTGGGACATTTGGTACATCGTTTTGTGAACAAGGTTCGCCTGGGAGGCAATGTTGATTGTTCTATCATCTAACGGTAATGGAACCAATGTCTGTGTAGAAACTACCGATTGGACAGCCGTTCCGTCGATTTCATCCATGCTTGTGTTAACAGACTTTGTTACATTTTGCCAGTACAATGCAGCTACTCCATATGCCTTGTCACTTGTTCTGGTTGGAAAAACCCAACTAAGAGCTATGTTTGGTTGGTAAACTGCATCAATTCTTGATGAGCTGGTTGAATTTACTTGAATGCCTGAAGATGGCCCACTCTGCACTTCGTTTGAAAAACTCTCATTAGAAAATGTCACAGGTCCCACCACAAGATCAGCTTGTGCATAGCCAAATCCATCTACATTAGCTGAAATTGTTGCAGATCCCCTCTCTCCTGTAAACAGCGTTCCCCTTGCAATACCATCTATCATTTTTGCATGAATGGTGCCGTCCCCATAATGTTGAGACGTACCTCTTGGAGCAAGCCTTGCAACTTTGGGATCATTTGAAGAAAGAAACACGTCTAAGACATGAGGTGGTTTGAATGGCTTGCCGTCTTTTTCAAGCCACACATAATAGTAAACTTGAGAGTTTTCCAGTGCGATGTTTGGGGCGATTCCCATCAAGACATCGACGTTTTCTTGCTGTCTTTTCACATTAATGGTATCAGGGTTTAGATTTTGTGCACTGGTAGTTATTTTGCCTCCTCCATTTACCTCTACAGTGAATCTGGCATAGTAGGTTTGGTTTTTTACAGTAACAGATTCTGGAACCCTGATCATCTCTGAAGAGGAGCTTAGATGGACAATGACGTCGTCTTTTACTGATGCCGGAGACCCATTTCTATCAAGGGTAAAGACGTATACTGGCACTTTGCCTGTCTTTGTGCTGTTTGATGGCAAAAACATGCCTAGTTTGTCAGGCGTGCTGCTTGAGGAATACACCTTAACATCGGTACTGGTAACCTCGCCATTTACACTGGCAAAGATTCTTGCATTTCCCTCCTTTAGTGTCTTGATTTCAAAGATGCCGTGGTTTGACTCTGGCAGAATTGTTATGCTTTTTGGAGGCTCGATAATTGCCTTGTCGCTTGAAGTAATAAGAACCAGTTCTCCGGCAATGGCCGCATCAGAAAGCATCACAAGTCCTTCATAGGTTTCTCCTTTGATCATCTTTGAAGGCGCCCAAAGGTGCACATTACTTTTGAATAACTCTGTATCATTACTCTTAGGATCAGTTGACAGTAATTCCTGTGCATGTGTTGTGTTTGTACTGCTACCGACCAGAAAAATGATTATCAAAACAGTAAATAAAAAAACTGATTGTTTTATTGTGGATTGATTCGATGTCGAAAAATTTCTCATCTAGCGTAAAAAAATAAATGAGATTTAAGGCAGAACTACATGCCGGTTAGTATCGAGCCGCTGTGTATGGTAGCAGTTGCGTGCCCTTCTCCTGAATAATGGTAAAAAATGTAGCCAGATGGTACGGGTGGTGCAGAACCATCTGCAGATATGTTTGCATAAAGGTAGAACTCGATCATGTCTCCTGGGACAACGTTCGTTGTGATTACGCCGTTGATTACGGTTTGCGGATAGGTGTACTTGTCAACCAGATATGAGCTAGACCCACTCACTCCTGCAGAGTTTTGGATAGTAGGATTTGGATTAAAGTAGATTTGTTGTTGTGATGCAAAAACACCGTTTCTGTAAATATCTACAAAGGCCTTTAGCGGGTCTCTTGGTGGTGGAGGTGGCGGAGCCGGAGGCGGGGCACCAAAGTATGCATAATTTTCTATTTCAGAGTTTCCAGAAATTGTTGCCGTAATTGATGTGGTGATTGTTCCAGCTGTTGTTGAAATGACATATGCCGTGGTGCCGCTGGTAGCAGAAATTGTGCTTATCATGTTGTTATCGTCATAGTCTGTAATCGTAGATGTGCTTGGCGGTATTACCTTGAGGCCTGTGCCTCCAAGAACGTTTGAGATAACTGTAGTCGTAGGCACACCGTTAATCCTCATGTTGATGTCGTAATAGCCTGGAATCACTGGAACCTTGATGTGGTCTCCGGTGGTATAGTTGCCGTTAAGATAGGAAAGGGCAAGCTGGTTGTCCAGATAGGTATCCGTTACGGTGACATTTCCCACAACTGGAATCTGGACGTAGGCGTGAGCCACGTAAACCTTGTCGTCCTGGGTTGGGATATGGATTACTTGGTTGTTCACATTGTCAAAGACTATGGTAGAAAAATGACCTCTGTACTTTAACGAGTCTGGATAAAGATGCATTATTCCATTAGGAGATGTACCGCCGATACTCACATCATTTATGAGCAGTGTGACTATCCCGTCATACTGTGACATTCCCTTTGATGCGACAAAGCCGTCCTTTAGAATCTCAAATGGAATGTTGGGTGGGAGGTTGGTGATTTTTAGATATGGCGTGGTCGAGGGGTCTATGACTGATCCCTTGATGGTAATGGTTCCGCCGTTTGGTTTGGCAATGATATAGTATTGTTTTGCTGCTTCAAAGTTATATGGAGTCTGAAAGATTCCTGTCAGACTGATTTTGTTGTTCATGATTGTTTCTTTATCAAGAACATAAAGGGTATGGCCGGGAGGCACCGGCGAGGTGGTTGGGTAACACCAACCACAAGAGTGCCAGCCACTTGATGCACCTGCAACCATCCTAATAGAGCTCAGCGAGTATGTGGTTGGATTTTGTGTTCCACTAAGAATAGAAAAAGGCCACGATGACGAGTAATAATATGAGTAATAGTTTGCTTGCGAGCTAAGAACCAGAGGGGGCGAAAACGACTGTGTATAGGTCCACGATGAGTGACAGTTGTAACCTGCACCGTTTGCATAGCTGCACCCGTTTTTCGCATAAGACCCGCCAGGCAGTCCTCCTGCCCAAAGCTGAAATCCATAGTTTTGCTGGTATGGAATGGTAAGGTAGTCATACTGAAGATCTGTTCCAAGTTGCAACATGGCGCCGTTTGGTACATTTCCTTCCAAAACCAAGGTTTGAGCCCCAAAAGAATTTAGCTTCAAAATTACAGTTCCTGTTCCTGAGATTGTTATTCCCTCAGGGCCTACCGTTGAAACTGCAGAGCCACCAACCGTTCGTGACTGCAAATAGCCAAGAATGTTTGGTACTGTAGACGATGTCTCCTGAAGCGATTGTGTGGACGGCAGGTACTGGTACTCGGTGTTGAACTTTGGGATAACTAGGCTCGTTTTTGGGTCGGTCTCCAGAATCTGGGCTGCAAAATCTGTCAGTGACGGAACTATATTGTATGTCTTCAGTGAGCTCTGCAAGCCTGAAACGCCGTACCCGTAGTTGAGCTTGCCTACAAAATCACGGTTAATTATTCTAGAATTGATTCCCATTCCATCAATCATTGCCCGGCCATCACCAGTACCAAAATCGTTGTTTTGTTGTGAGCCATCCGTGGTTGCAGTAAAGACATTTCCAAGCTCTGTTATGATTTGAATTTGATCTGCATTTGCAGGAATCCATGAGCCAGTAAATATCAATACCCATGCAACAAGTGATAATACGAGTTTTCTTTGTCTCATTGATAATCAAACAAAAAATGGGCTTAAGGAGAAAGTTCTGCTATGGCAAAGAATTTACTTGTTGTAATATTGCAGATACAGCCTGACTATCAAGACTTGAGGTTCTAAAAGAGCCTATTTCTGCATTCAATTCCTCCCGTAAGACAACGTTTCCGTTATCATCTATAATCCTGATCTCTTTTATTCTGGTAGTCTTGCCCCAGTCGTTTTTGATTTCCAGCTGACCATCTTGGGTTAGTGTCGCCTTGATGTTTTCTTTGACCTTGTCGTTTTGGATTGCAATGGAATCTGCTGCCGTTACTGAAAATTGCATTTGATTAGCAGAAGCACTCAAGATTGCCGCCATGACTATAATTCCTAACAATGCTATGCCAGCTGCAACAAAGGGACTTGTCATATCAATAAAAAAGATGTCTCACTTAAGGAGAGAATCTTCCAAAAAAGACTAGATATCGGCATCTTCAATTGGTTGCTGCGGACCCTGCGAATATGGAACATACATTCCTAGTGAAATTCGTAGTCTTGTAACATCCTCAGGCAGAGAAACAATGCTAAGTAGTTCTGTACCATTTAGCATTGGAGAGGTTTTTGATGGGATCATTGGTCTTTTGGGACAAAATGTTGCAAATGGAAAATTGTTTTCAATGTCATGGAATTTTCTAAAGGAGAATTTTTTCTGCGAAACGGTCACTGTCTTGCTTATCCCATCTGGAACCGTCATTTTCAAAAGATCAAAGTGTCTTTTGTCTTGCACTCCAAAAATTACTTCGCATTGATAAAACTCTGCATTTTTGGCCTTTTGTTTGGCACTTTCGATAAAGTTTCGCAGTCGTGGGCCCATCCTCTTTTCTTGGGCAGACCCTGATTCCTTGTTCGAAATCCAGCTCCATACCGATGCTGCTCCATAGGGATCCTTTCTTGTATAACATGCTACGACACATTCTTCTTTGTGGATCTGCTCTAAGATATTGTAGAGCTGGCTTCGTTGCTCCTGTAAAACTATTGGAATGGCATAGTGTCTTTTCAGTCTCAGCTTTTTTACATACGGAAAAACAAGTTCTGGTTCCTTGATCTCAACGGCTTCTACCTGATCGATCTTCAAAAAGAGGCCTTTTTCAGAATCGTTAGTTCTGATTATGATTCTGGTCCTGTCTTCTTTTCTGTAAAAGAAAAACGCAACATCGCTTACTTTGGGGAGAATTTTCTTTAGGTGCCAATCATCCTTGAAGCTTTGATAAGGCCTCAGCTCAAGCCAGCTTGCGTTAGTAAGTTTACTAGATCCCAAACCAAGTACGAAAAGATTTTGCGCTTAAAAGGGACCATCTCATATTTTTTGTTGGAACTTAAGTCATTTACAATAATAACAGTTTTACTAGTTCTTTTTGGAACGGCTACGTCCTTTTTTGAATTCCGGATGGTTTTATCACAGCCTGATCATCTCGATACTGAACAGGACAAAAACTTAGTAGACTTGATTCACAGAAAGGGAAAACCTGCTACCTGGTATCTTGGAAAGGGACTTGGAGCTGGCGAAGTATTTACCTACAAAGTCTGTGACATGATTCTCATTGTACCAGAATCCCCTGATCATTGTTACCAGATTCGCCTAGAGTTTATTGATATTTTGAAAGGACCACATGGAGATATGTGGATTGTACAAGCTGTAATGGATCACCAAGACAAGAAAACATACGCTATCTTTCAGATATCTGCCACCACATTTGATATCACAACCGATGGAACAAGCATCCCTTATGCAGACTCTGTTTCAAGAACCATATTCTGGATAGGAAAATTTGCAAACGAGTTTGACCAAAAATCACTGACAATAGGCAAGTCATGGGGAAAAATTGCAACATACACTGCACCTGAAACTGAGCTTATCATCAGAAACAACGAAGTTGTTGTGCTTGGTAGCAATGAAAGACAACTTCATACCCTTATTCTTGGATACAATCTAATTGAACAAAGCACTCTTAACATCAGTGACGATTTTCCTTTTCCTGTCAAGGCAGTAATCTACAAGCCTACTACATCACACCAAAACATTCCGTTGCAATTTACAATTGAACTAGTGGACTACAATAGAAATGATTTTCTTTATGACTCTTCACTTCAAACGATCCCCAATGAAAATGAATTCTCAGAATCACTAAATGATTTTGATGATGTTTTGTTAAATGAAACCATTGTAGACAAAAATACCAATACAGATTACGTCATAGATAACAATAAACTAAATGTGACAACAAATTTTGAAGAGAATAATTCCACCGAAACTAATTATTTGGATGTGATAGATCTGGAAAAATTATTTGAAATGTTTCTAAACGAGCACTTTGATAATGATTCTGATGAGCAGATTCTCAACTATACAGTATTTCTTGATTTTCTTAATAAAACAGATTCAGCACTAATTGATGAGCAAAACTTTACAGGCCCTTGAGCTGCACATTAATTTCCGATTTTTAATCTGCTAGTAATTCTAAAGCAAATGCTGGCATTTGCATCAACCAACGTACGCTAAATTTCTAAATTAACATCAGAAAAACAGAAGTAGGAAGAATCAGATAGTCCTGTTTTTCTTCCAGTTCGTTTTTAGACAGTACGAGACCGCTTTTTACTCCCGTCTCATCCAAAAAGCTGACAAGCCCACCCAATTCTCTGGCATCCACTTTGTTTCTGTATTTGACCTCAATTGGAGCTTCAAAATTATTCTGATGATATAAGACAAAATCCACCTCTTTGTCTTTTTGGTCCTTCCAGAAAAAAACATGGTTAAAGTAATCAAATCCTTGCTTATTTTCTACCAGTGAAAATGCCCATCTTATGAGATGATCGGCGACTACGCCTTCTACCATAACGCTCTGGTTAATTTCGTTTGCAAGAAACTCTTCGGATAACTCAAAGGGATCTTTTGTGTTAAGCCAACCGTTGAACATGTGCAGATAAAAAGGATCATGAAAATAGAATTTCTTTTCTTTAGCAATTAAGGGAATCTTCCTTTTCTCTCCGTATCTTTGGATAACGGTAATAATTGACAAGTCCTTTAGTGAAAGGGCGTAGTCTTGTGCTGTAGTCCATCCTCCCAGCTGTGCTTGTTGCCGCAGTTTGTCCCATGACATACTGGAACCCAGACTGCTAATTATGGCGCCTCCAAACTGTTTTAGCAGAGCCTCATTTCTTTGTGGACCCCAATCACCTTTGATTCCATCCAGATAGTCTGTATACAACTCAGGGGAAATAAAATTGGTTTTAACTTTTTCATCAACTATCTTTGGGGTCCCACCGCTCAACAGATACTCATAGAGATAGTCATTCAAATCATCCACGAAATTATTGTGTAATAGATCTATCTTTTCTGGAATTTCCTTTGACAATAATTGCATGAACTTTTTCTTTCTGTTTGCAGATGAAAGAAGTTGTTGATCCCTGATAAACTGGGCAATTTCTTTGTCTTGAATTTCTACAAATTCGGAAAACTTCATCGGAACAAGCAGCTTATCGTAAGGATCCGTCGTCCTTCCTTTTCTACCAGGAAGCCGTTCAGTGGCATTTAAAATGTTAACAGCTTGTGAACCGGTTGCCAATACTGTGCAATTTTCAAGCTTGTTGTTGTCAATCAACCACTTGATTCCTTTCTGCCAATCACTAACTGAAGATACCTCATCCAAGAAGAGATATGTTCTGTCGGATTTTTTTCTGTGCCGTTTGCTTAACCGCAGGTAAGCCTCAATTACTTCTACCAGCTCTGATCTTGAGCCTACCAAATCAAAAGAATAGTAAAAGATGTTCCAAGGCCATACATTTCTGCCAATCAAAAAATCTCTGATTTGCAGCTTGATTAGGGTAGTTTTTCCCACCTGCCGAGGCCCTCTCAGCGTATAAACAACCGTGTTGTCAGGCTCAAAATCATACCTAATTTTGTGCCTTAATCGTGGATCATACCTTATTGTGGATTTTTCCCATTCTGTTATCTTTTCATCTCTTTTGATGTTCTCCTTTGCCCTCCACCACGGATTTGATTCACGTATTTGACTGTCCTTTACCATTATTTATAAAGAGTGAGAACTTCTTTATATAGTTAAACGTAGAGTAGTGAGAGTTTTTTTATATAGTCTATAAGAAAAGAGTAAGAGTTTCTTTATATAGTTTGTAGAGAGGTAGTGAGACCTTTGCTATACAAAATCAGAATCAGCACGATCCAACCCTATTCAACAGTTGAAAATCCCAACCACCTGAGAATCCTTTTTGACTCCCTCCAGAGCACAAATGCTGCAATTAGCCCCAATATGGCATACCAGATTATGCTGGACTCATCAAACTTGATGCCCTCTTCTTCTAATTCCATAGGAACCAAGGAGGCAACTGCCCTTCCTTCCCATATGTTGTAGGCCTCCAAAGTAACTGCTTCATTGTTTGGAATAATCATGCTGCAGCCGGTTTTGCATCTTCTTTCATACTCTTTTCCGTTGACTAGCAGCTTCTCAATTGGACCAAAGTTTTCATCATAGTTAATGGTAACTAGATTCTTGTTGTTCTCGTTTCTTGTTACATTCAGAGTGTTGTCTTGATCAAGATTTACAATAAACAAGTGATTAGAGTAAAACTGGAATGTTTCTGCATCAAAGGTGTGAGACTTGACATCAGCCGTAATTGTGACATCATAGGGTGAGAGAGCTCCCAGTCCAAAGTTTAGTGGAATGTCAAGCTCATTTTTGTATAGGTTTTCATCAAAACCAGAATTATTCATGTTTACAAAATTCCATTGTGTATAGTTTGAATTTGCGAAAAATGTTCCTGTATAGTTTGGAAACCATGTCGATGTGAGGCTAGCTTTCAAATTAACATATCCTATTCCGTCCTTTTTGTTTTCTTTTGCATACATGTCGTCAAGCACAATGTAAGAAAATCCATCATCTAGAGTATCATGAATTATCTTTTTGCAGACATAGTCCTGGGTGTACTCTGCACCCTTGCCAAATTGAGGATTCAGCACAATTGAAACTGGTATTTGGTTTCTCTGTCCTTCCGAATCAGTTGCGATTACTTTTACCGATGTATGGAATTTTACTCTTGGGTAGATGTAGTGATAGTCAGTTACATTTGAAATCTCGCGTCCTCCAAAGTGTACTGATTGCAATGAATTGTCTATAGTAACATCATGGAATCTTTCCTTTAGCATTGTCCTTAGGATTGGGTAGCTGAAGACTATCTTGCCATAGCCGGATTTTACAAACATTGCCGAGTCTTTTTCGTTATTGGCGTTATTGCCTTTAACCTCAAATGAGGTTGAGTCAAAATTTACTTTGTTGCACCTGTCCTCAAGCCTTTGTAATGTTATGGGCTCGGCAGAATCCCACCTCATGGTCTCGTTGAGAAACACTTTGTTGACCGGATCAAACGCATATCCCAAATAATCAAATCCGTTTAGCTTACTTCGCCTCAGCTCATGAATGCCTGCAGAATCATCAGGCCCGCCACCATTTGAGCCATAATAGTGAAGGGCGACGGCAGGCCTGTTTCCGTATGCCCACCAGTGGTTGTCTTTGAGCATATTGTAGGCATAGTTTTGGTATACAGGCTCGTATTTTACAACCAAGGCGTCTGCGGAGCCCGATGTGGTATTGAGGTACCTTCCGATGTTGAACAGGTCGATCTTATATTGGAATGAGTGGGCACCAAGGTCTCTTTCTGAGGTACCGTTGTAGATTGTA
Organism: Candidatus Nitrosotenuis sp.; assembly: GCA_049276655.1. GTDB lineage: Archaea > Thermoproteota > Nitrososphaeria > Nitrososphaerales > Nitrosopumilaceae > Nitrosotenuis. Next base: position 105,887 of record JBASWV010000005.1, read on the forward strand.
AAGCCAGATCCGTGGTCAAATATTTTATTCCAAGGTGTGACATGGCTGTGCTCAAGGGTGTAATCACATGTACCTGCACTCTTTTTTTGGCACTCAAACTCTTTTTCGTTCGCAAGGTCGTATTTCTTTGTGGTTACAGTCTCAAGGGTTCCTCCCCGTTCGTTTTGCCACTTGTAGGTGGGCCAGTGAATTACATTAATTGCATCCCACAGATAATAGGTTCCATCCAGGTTTCTTATCGTATATCCATCAGAGTCAGTCAGGTTTTCTTTTGTAACATTTATCGAAATGTTTGGATTTAGTATTGATGGCACAAATGATGCAGTGCGGCTTACCGTTACCCAAAAGCATTTGAGCTTGCCTTTGACGGTAGTACAGACCTTTTTCTGGCCAGATACCGTAAGGCTTATCTTGTTTTCTATTTTGGAACAAACTTTGCTTTTTGTTTTCACATTTGTGGTGCAGTGAGTTTGATTTAGCTCATCTTGTGTTATTGCGATTTCTGCATGGCCTGAGACGCATCCCGTATTTGCCCCTGCATTTTTGTTACATAGTTGTTGAACTGCATTTGCAAATGATGCAATACTCTGTGGGCTTTCATAAATTGTTGCAGAATGGCCAGTGACTGTTAATCCACCTGAGCTTTGCAGGGGATGGACAGTAAAATTCCTGCAGGTGCTGCTTCCTGCATACTGGATAATAAAATGAAATGCATCGCCAGGATAATATGTCCTGTCTGGGTTATTTCTTGGGGATGATACGCCATAGTACACTGGAAGTATGTTTGTTCTAATGGTAATTTCGCATGGTACTGCAGTTCCAGAATAGTGTCTTGCCTCAACGTGTTCTATTCCAATCACGGTTGCAATTGAAAATAATACTAAAACAATTGAAAAAATCGATATTTTCTTTTTGTCTAGCATCAGCTAGAAAATATCAAAACAAAAAAAGGCAAAATTAGGCAGAAAAATCAAACAGATTGCCTGTTGTTGTGAGAATTTGAACGGTTTTGCCAGTCTTTGGTATCTGTATGGTTACTGGCTCCTTTACTGGAAGACTGGCTCCAAGAATGGTTCCATCAGACTTGTAGATGCTGTACGTTGAGGCCATTCCATCCACCATAACCTTCTCAATCATTATAGTTTCCTTTCCATAGTTTAGCAGATCTACTGCCATACTGCCAGAGTTTGTGGAAATGCCAATCAGCGATACAAGCTCCTGAACCCTTTTTCTTGACTTTTCTATTGCCTCAGAAGCCGTCTGTCTCTCAGAGAAGATCTGATCATTAGCATGTGAAATTATAATAGTCATTACCGCTGCGGTTACCACCAACAACAAGGCGACTGCAATGACTTCACCTACTGCTTTTCTTTGTCTCATCACAAAAAAAGCAACGTAAATTCCTTAAAGGCAAAATTGACAGTATTTCCTTAACCCATAGCAGAAATGGTTTTTGCCATACTAAATGATGAGCCGTCTGATGTAGTTCCGATGACTTTGACGGTGTATTTTTGGTTAGGTGTGATGTTTACATCAAAGACGTCACTCTCAGCCCACTGTTCCCCCGGCAACAGGTTGGCAGAATTTTTGACAAAACTGACATATTTGTTGTCATTATCCCAGAATCCAGCCTCAATAGCATCAAAATCAACGGTTCCAGAATTTTTTAGAGTTACTGAAAAGAATGCTTTGCTGTCAACCTGAAGCTTGGAAAGTGATATATCCACTATATCCAGTTTGGAGATTTTTGATATGGTCTGAGCTTGGGAATTCATTGACTGCCATACTGCGATACCGCCTGCTATTGCAACTGCCATTAAAAGCAGTGTAACAATGGCAGGACTGATCGCTTTTCTTTTTCTCACTCAATACAAATCAAAATAACTTGATAAGGTGCAAATGATGCAAAAGAATGTGTATTTTGGATATTGTTATCCCAAATTTTCAGAGTTTTTCTAGCGTTACCTTAATCTGTTCTTCTTCAAAGCCTTCTAGTTTTTTGTGTAGTCTTTTTGGGATCACTATGACGCGCATTTGTCCCTGATGCGCAACTGTAGCTACAAACTTGAGAGTTTCAGTCACAAGTGATTTTAGGGCGAATATAGCTAATTATATAACACTATATTGATATAGTTTGATATAGTATACTATATCAAATTGAGGCAAAATGACTATGGAAACACGCCAAGGAGATGGAAGTGCTGTGACGAGCTTGTTACCCCAAATGATCTAGCACAACATTTCAAGGAAAAACATCTCCATGACGGAAGGGGCATGACCCGAGAGCAATATGTTGATTTGACCTATGATTTTGTGTTTTTGTTATCAACCCTGTTCATTCTTGGTTTGAAATATTGAATTTATCGCTGTGAAGTTTTGGTCATAGAACTTGTGGATACACGTTTCATTTTAGTATCTAAGACGTTTTGGAGAAGAAAGCAACAGTGGTACCTTGAATACGATCTTTTGGGCTTTTCTGTCTAGCAAAACCACATAGTATAGTATTCCATCGTTTGATTGTTTTACCCCATCCAGTTTTAGTTGGTACAAATCAGTCTCCAATTTTTGTCCCACACTAATAGTGCTTATTTCATATGCCATCCTGTCCTGGGATTGATTCATCATATCACATACTTGAAGAAAGTATTGATAGTACCTGTTTTTTAATTCCAATTGAAAATAAAAAACGATTTGATAAAAAGCCGCGAATTAAGACTCGGTATTTTCCATTGGTGTTGTAGAAAATATTTTCAGCTCTTCTCTTGACGGAGTTATCTGTATTCTCAGCCTATAGTCTTTTGTTAAAAATAGTGCCTCACCTCTTGAAAACGTCTTTAGCATATCCATCTCCTGAGATGATAATGACATTGCCTTTGCAATCTTTTGAGATGCCTGCTCGGTATTTTGTAACAAGATTTTAGTTCCTGCATTGTCTGCAATTCCCCTTCCGTATTCGTTGTCTATGATATCTTCTGGCCTTTGTGTTACAAAGAGAAATATAACGTTGAGCTTTCGTCCAATTCTTGCTATACTGTCTAAAAACTTGCCAGCACTTGGCATCTTGAAAAGCATCCAACCTTCGTCAATGAGCAGTATCTTTGGTGTTCTTAGCGGTTTTTCTAGGATTTTTTTCCAGATTTTTCCCAGTGCCAATAACAGCAACATTGCAACTGATTCGTCTTGTCCATATGTGCCTCTCAGAGAGATTACTGCTCTATCTGACATTTTGGTGAAATCCCCTTTGAGGATGTCTGAAATGTGACCCTCCACTAGGTCCTTTAGGTATGGTTTTGCCTCATCGCTTACTAATTCATACAGCCCAAAGACGCTTTTTGCCTTCGATGCCAGTGCTCTAAACTCCTTTCGAACGGTATCCTTTGCCCGTGTTATATCACCCAAAATCTCGGCTGCATCATTTGATTCGAAGAGCTTGAATGGATCAAAGCCAAGCTCCTTTTGCTGGGTCACCCGTATTGGTAAAATATCCAGGTATTGGGCAATAGAGTCGTACTCTCCTTGTGGGTCGACTATAAACACCAGACAGTCAGGATATTTTTTCATTAACCTAGTCAAGATGACCTTGGCAGTTACACTCTTTCCAGCTCCACTTGTAGCTAAAAGCAAGATGTTATAGTTGTCCCGCTGTGTGTAATCGTAAATTACTGGAGCACCAGTGCTTTTGTTTACACCAAGTGTTATTCCGTTTGGGACCTCAAGCATGTCTGCGCTTACAAATGGATAAAAGATTGCACATGAGCCAAGCTCAATGAATAAGGATTTTCCCCACCCCTCCCTTAGCATCACTGCCTGTTTTGACACGGTTGGATCAAAGCCTGCAAGCATTGCACCAGCCTGCCGCCTAAAACTCTTTGAAGTGATTTTTAGTGTCTTGATGTCTTTTGCTAAAATCATTGCAACGACTCTAAACGAAAACAGCTTTGTCTCCTGCCTTGTAAGTGCCAAGAGGACCTGCTCTGATATTGCAGAACGGTTTGCCATCTTTAATGATCTTGATGCAGCTGCCTGAACCAGAGTTGTGTAGCGGTTCATCTGGCCCACTGCCTTGTCGTGCTGGATTGGTTTTATCGTGATTGTTATCATATCGGCTGGGACAAGTAGAGAGTGCACCCATGCAGGTCCCAGATTGGCAGGAAGCGAGTACAGTGTAAAACATTTTGCTAAATAATCTCCCTGGATGTTTAGGTAATGTAGTCCTTCAGACTTTATCTTCCATGATGGCATCTCTAAAACAACTGAATACTCGTATCCTAATGACTCTAGTACGTTTTCAAGGGATTCATCTGAGCTGAGGTACGTCCTTAACACCTGCATTCTTCTGATCTCGTTTCCAATCTGGACATCAAGTGGTTCTTTTATCATGAGAATTTTTGCAGTCTTTTGCAGGTTTGAAAGCAGGGCAAAAAACCTTCCAATCACTGCCATTTGTTTTTCGTCAGGCAGTGTGAAAAAGTTGGATGGCTTTATCTCATAGTTGAATTTCACAATAGAAAAATCTCCAATTCTTTTAAGGTTGTTATCTGTTGAAGTGAGTGAAAAAGCCAGCATCGAAAGTTGATATCAAGCCCAGATTTAACGTGGTCTGCCTTTTTGCCGATATCTCAGATGTGGATGTAATAGAACAGTATTCAATTGGTCAGGCCAAGGTCTTTGTTACAAAGGACGGTAGATACCTGATTGTAGAGCCCAAAATCACTGCAGAGGGCCACGAAATCTACGAGCACATGATGGAGCAACTTTTCTTATCGCTAGAGCCACTGGAGCATGGCCGTGACCCGGTATCGTACATAGAGACGCACATCTGGCACGAGGCAGAACAGCAGGCAATGCTGGAGCAGGTCAAGTCAAATTTTGCAGAACTCAAGTACTATCTGATCCGAGATATCGTAGGATACGGAATACTGGATGTCATGATGAATGACGATAACATCGAAGAGATCACTGCTGAAAGATTTGACAGAACGGTTGGCGTAATTCACAGAAAATTCACAGAATTTAACATCCTTGACTCTAACGTCTTGTTTGGCTCAGAAGATGTAATGAACTCGTATATCCAAAGACTGGTCCAAAGAACCGGCCATACAGTTACTGCGGCTTCACCTGTAATGAATGCCATGACTCCGAGTGGTGACAGAATTACAGTCACCTATGAGAGGGAGGTGTCACTACCTGGATCCACCATCGATATACGCAAGTTTACAAGGCAACCCTACACCATCACGCACCTTCTTGAGCTTGGCGCAATGAATAAGCTCATGGCAGCATACCTTTGGGTTTTATTTGATGCAAAGGCCTTTGGTCTCATAATTGGAGAGACTGGTTCTGGCAAGACGACTGCAATCAATTCTCTTATGTGCCTTACAAATCCAAGATGGAAAATAGTAACAATTGAAGAGACGCCTGAGCTAAAGATTCCCCACTATAGGTGGGAGAGGCTCTTTACTAGGAGCAGTCCAATGATTTCTGATTCTGCAAACTATGACATTACAATTATGGATCTGATAAAGGCCTCACTTAGGATGAGGCCTGACTTTGAGATTGTGGGGGAGGTGAGAGGGGAGGAGGCCTTTGCACTGTTTCAGAGTGCTGCTACTGGACATGGCGGCCTTACAAGCTTTCACGCATCAGGAGTAGAGTCTGCACTAAGCAGGCTTTCTGCAGAGCCAATAAACATCAGGGCAAGCCAGCAGATGTTGCTGTGGTTTGTTTTGCACATCACCAGAATGAGAAACGAGAAAAAACAGATAGTCAGAAGGGTAGCAAGCCTAAGTGAGATAATTCCCAGGCGTGAAGGTAGGGTAGGACTTGCCGAGATATTCAGGTATGATATCAAAAAGAACAGTTTTGGTATTGATGCCCCGGAAGAGCTGATAAAAAAGAGCCAGAGGTTGCAGCAGGCTGCCTATCTGCTAAATATCGACAATTTGCTTGGAGACCTCAAAACAAGAATGTATCTGATTGAGCAGTGTCTGAAAAACAAGGCAGAAAAAATCGATGATGTCTTTGCAATCCTAGGTAAGTATTATTCTTGGACAAAATAATTTATTTTGATTCTTTCGTTTTTGTGCCAGAGGATTAGTTATAGTTTCTGATGTTACAAAACAGCTCTAATCTCATTTTTTCTATTCTAATGGCATTTTGAAATGACATTAATTTTAGCCTGAGATCACGTTATGGAACCTGACATGTACAGTTCTGCCTTTTTGTCTGGTCCACATTCGCTATTTAACACTGAAAATTCTCAATTTGATAGTTTAACTGTTCAAGCTGATTGTACATTGACTGCAGTTTATTATACATCTGCATAGCCATTTGATATTCTGAAGGTGAGCTAGTCTGTCTTGGAATCTTGTCGTATTCCTTACCTAGTTTTTCATATTCTTGTGCCAAATCATCATATTGCTTTCCAAGTGCATCCCATTGGTTTAGCTGCGTTTCAGTGCATGACTTGAATTTTGAAAAATACGCTATGCCTTCAACTGCCGTCGAACAGCCTTCTCCAAAATGATTGTGATTTAATCCCATAAAGGTGCATTTCCCACCTGTGCAAGCATAAGCGCCAGAAACATGATCATGATACAGCAAGTTGTGCCTGTGACCGGGACTGTTCATCCACCCATCTATCACACTTTCTGTATCAGGTGTGTAAAGGACAGTGCCACCACCAACTATCTCGGTTGCATGAGCGTTGTCTGCAATAAATTCATTCGAGTTGATTCCGAATTTACTTTTCAAAGTGTATGGGCATTGACCTGTAAATGGATTTGTATGATCTAGGTAACTGTTATCATACATGTCTTTTGTCCAAAACAACGCTAGCTGAAACACTCTAGAATCCCAACTAATTGGACTTCTTCCCTGCTCTGCACGTAATTTGTTTACATAATCTATTGCTATTTTAGATTCTTGTTCATTAGTTTGTTGTACAACTGACGTTGGTACCGACACCTCAGGTAATTTTATTTGTGGAATCTCAATATTTGTGGGCATTTTTATTTCTGGGATTGTGATTTTTGGTGATTCTGTTTTCTCAACAGAAGGAAATTCAAGCGATTCTCGGGAAGATGACTTTAACAGATCGTAGCTAACTTGTTGTCCGGAAGGCGACAGAAATGAAATTGTGTACTTATCATCATATCTTGAAATCTGGACATTTGTGGCAATAGAAGTTTTTACTGGTATCTTAGATGAGAATTCGCCCTTACCAAAATTGCCACAATCAACCGCGACTTGATATTTAGAGTTTGAAATCATTGTGCAATCTTGCAAAGTAGGTTTTCCTGCACTGTCAAGCGTTGTGTAGAGGTCAGACGAACCCTTACTTGCAGGGATTTCTGAACTGGGTTTGTCTTCGGATAGTAATTTATCAAATTCGAACAAATAATCATTTGAGACTACAAAAAACACCAAAAGTGCCAAAATTGGGATTATGGTGGCTAGAATAATGGTTCTATTTCTACGTCTACGCCCACTATACGAACCGTAACTGCCTCCCCAACCCCTTCCCCCGCCACCAGAGTTTGAAACGCCATGATATCTATTGTCATATTTGCCATCAAAGACGCGGCCTTTCCAGTCTTCGTCCTTGTAAGAATCCAGATCTTTGTCTCCTTCCCAGTTAGAATTCAACCAGTATTAGGATCAAAATAATGGATTTATGAATATCTGAAGAGAGCCTATCTTATAGAATCAAACGAATTTCTTATGTAGGTTTTGTGTAGATGAAAAATAATGCCAAATGGAGGGCCGAGCGACCCGTTTTATAGGAAGGAAATGGAGAAGTGGTGGGCACATCAAAATTATCTAATCGAGTTTAGATTCTCAGGCTCAGCAAAAAGAGCAATAAGAGAACTAAAAAACAACATATCAAAAAACTTCCGAGTATCAAAAAAGAAAATAGTGCCACACATAACATTGGTAGGACCAATACGCATTATGGATGAAGAGATATTAATTGATGAGGTTGTGGACATCTGTAAAAAATACGAATTGGTCAAATTCAAGTTAGATGGTTTTGACAACTTTGAAAATCGTGTAATTTACGTTAGAATCAATCCCTCAGAAGAACTCAAAAAACTTCGCTTGGAGTTAGCTACAAGATTGGGTGAAATTAGTGAATTATCAGAATTTGATAACAAGTCACGTTTTACATTTCATGCCACACTTGTTATGAATGATATTCAAAAAAAATTCGACCAAATTTGGAAGTATCTTCAAACATGGGAAGTTCCCAAAACGGAACAATATGTGGTGAGAATTACCATATTGACACCTAAAAGAAGAATCCTTGCGGAATATGATCTTTTACAAAGAAAGTTGCTGAACCGACGAGAGGCACTTGATAGAAAAAAATTCCACAAGACCATAGAAAAACTAGACAAAAGACGAAGGCCATCGGAAATTGAATTTACAGATGTCGCTAGCAAGGGGAAAATCTATGTGTTTAGCGATGCCCATTTCGATCATAGCAACATAATTCGATACTGTCACAGACCTTTTGATTCAACACGTCAGATGAATCACGAACTACTTGAAGGTTGGAATCACACAGTTAAAGAAAATGAGATTATCTACTATTTGGGTGATATGACCTTTGGACGACACAGACACCCTACAGATTATTGGTTGGGCAAGCTAAACGGGGAAATATTCTATGTCCGAGGAAATCACGACAGCGACGCAATCACACGTGCTACCATAATTTCTACTGGATATGGCATCAAATATGAGAATTACAAATTCTTGTTAATGCACAATCCACACAGGCCATTTGGATATGATGGATGGATAATTCACGGAGATAAGCACAATAACGATATGAAAAATTATCCATTTATCAACCAGAAAGCCAAGACAGTAAATGTCTGCGCAGAGCTTGTCAATTATACTCCATTAAGCTTGGACAAACTGATCCCGTTAATAGAGACTGGGCGTACCTACGAGACGATAAATGGTTAAGTAATTTTATTTTATATGGGAATTGTGGGCTGGCTAAAGAGGCAGTGCCACAGATGTGGCAAATCTGGAAAACTGTATCGCATGAAAGGACATCATTATTGTGCAAATTGCATTAACTATGTTGATGAAATAAAGCAACGACCAGAAGGAGAACGCATGATGTGGGCTTGTCACTGTAGAGAAGTTTTCTGATAGAGTTTCATACTTGGGACATAATTGCCGTAGGCATTATGATTAATCTATTGTAATTTTAAAAATTTAAGTAAATCAGAGCTAACATCAGGTCTGTGGAAAAATGTTATTACGATAAATGTGATGAAAAAATTGATTTTCTTAACGGAAAACGATGCAAGCTTTGTGATAATTTTTGTTGCTTTAAACACATTCAACCAGAAAATCACAATTGCCCGAAAGTCACTCCAGTGAAACATCTTAGAAAAACATGGCTTAGAAAATATGATCAAAATGTATCAAGTGGATTGTATAGTGTAGTTTGTGATCAGTGCGGATATAATTCACAGGCACCTTCGCTCATAGAGATAGCAGACCGAGACCGCCTTTCACACATACGTGACCAAGGATGTGATGAAAAGAAGGTCTTCATCGAGCAACAATACGGCTAAAAAAGTCAGATTATAACGATCGATATTAAAACGAAAAAATCAGCGGAAATCTTCATTAAATAACGATCTCTTAAGATTAAGACCAGTACTCATGGTAATTTAGAATGATGTTACTTTGTTCTAATTTCCTCCCAGCAAAGGACTTATTGACGGAAGGTATGGCGAAAAATAAATTGAGACAAAAGTTATTGCAGCCGTAATTGTTATTCCCATGGTGTTTTTTACTGTAAAGCTTGCAATCTTTGACATTACCATTCCCATGCATATGGCACTGATTGCAACAAGCAGATTTATGATTCCCAAAAATTCAGGTGTTGCAGAAAGAAAGATGATTTGTCCTGCACCACCACTTAGGACCTGAAAGCTTGGGCCTAACTGTTCCATAACCTCACCCATTGCCTTTGTCATCCATACCATCATTAATGGGCTTGAATATGCCATAATGGCAAAGATTCTGATGCTTGATACCATCTCTTTTTTTGCTTGGTTTACTTTGGTGACAAAATTTGTAATGTATTCCAGAGTCTGGGGTCTTCCTCCTCCACTGTCTGCTATTTTTCCAAGAACAAAAAATACCAGCCTCGCGTTCCATGAGATTATTTTGTATGATTGTACAATCTCTGAGAGCTTGTAGCCAAAAACAATCTTTGATGATATGTCAGATATCAGAAAATCAAAGTAATCGTTGTATCGTCTTTCTTTTGATATCCTAACTATACTATTTGGTATGGCAGCCCCTATCTTTACGTGCTCTGTTATGTCTCGCAAAAAATCTGGTAGGGCCGATTCTACAAGAGATATCTCCCTGAATTTTTGAAATGTCGCTGCAGAATTTACAAGGCTTCCGGCAAAGACTCCGATTACAAGGATCTGCCAGCTTTCAAGTCCAGAGATTGTCCCAATTGCTACTGAGATGGCGGCAGCAAAGATAGTATTTTTGCTAAACCGGACCTCGTCTCTTTGCTTTGGCTGGGAATGATTCGTGACAAGTATCATAATTATGGCAATGAGGGGGACCAGCACGAAGCTGGCATTTGTAAGCATTTGAACCGAGCTTGCAGGCATCATAAACGAAGAGGAGATGAGCAAAACAGGCAGCACGTTTAGCATAATCAGCATGGCCTCACCAATTGTGGCTGCCTGAGACGAATACTGGCTCATGCGGAATCGCATGGAATTGAAAAACTCCTCTCCCTTGTTTTCGAGGTATCTGGCCAGGCTTCCCCCGCTTTTGTGAATTGAGACATAGCCCAAAAGAAAGTTCGAAAATGTGTAATTGGGATGATTCAGTGCAAGGTTGTTAATTGCCGATAGCTCGTCCATTGCAAAGATTCTGACATTTCTTTGAATCATTTTAGATTCGCGCTCAAGCATTTTGAAGATGCCAGTCCCTGAAATCTCCAAAAGAGAATTCAGTAAGGACCTGCCGACACTCTGCATTATTCCGCAATAGGCTGCAAAAAATGCAAGCTCATCTTCTATTTGTGACTTTCTTTCAGAGGCAGTTGCCTTGAGCCTTAGAGTTGGAAATGCAAACATAATTGCAGGTATCAAAATCAGACCAAAAAGCAAAACAGGATTTTCAAAAACAATTGAAAACAAAATTGCAACTGGAATTGAGATCACACCTGCAAGAATCATGTATGATGTACTCTGCAGTCCAAGAAGCCTTGGATTTGCCGCAAGTCCAGAAATTCGAATATCTGCCTCTATGCTTTTGCTTATCTTTTTTTGCAGCCGTGTTAGGGGCCTGAGGTTTGTCACTGGCTTTACCAGATTCAGCGCCATGTCTTGAGAAACTTTGGTTATCTTTAGATCAGTGCTTAAATAACTTGATAGAAAGTTATAGAATAACAGTTTTGCGGGTCTGAAAAATTCTAGAATTTGTTTTGCAAGCCTAGGTTTATCAATTGTATAAAGAATTATTCCAGAAAATATTCCAACAGTTATAAAAAATAAAAGCGCATCATTAAACAAAACTAGAATCCATATCAAAACAAAAACAGGTATAATGACTAGTCTGTGGATAATCCTTTTCTTCACGCAATAAAAAATCAGTTCAAAGAAAAGCCAGATTTCTTCTTAAAAAGAGCGTCAACATTTAGGTCATGGCTACAAACCCTCTCAAAAAAAGGCGCGGACTTTCTCCGGCAATTACAACGCTGATAATTTTGGGAATCGCAGTTATTGCAGGAGTGGCCGTATTTCAAAACTTTCAGAGCCAGTCATCAGTAGCTAGTGCAAGGGGCGCAATTACCGTTGAAAACCTAGCCCTGATAAAAAATCCCTCAGGTGAGCTGTGGCTTTCTGCAACTATAAAAAATTCAGGCAACAAGCAGATAGTTTCTACGGCAGTCAACCTCCAAGTCGACACCGATTCAGGCACGCCTGGAATCCAGCCGTTTTTGGCAAATCCCAGCCCTGCAGCCCTCAATCCCGGCCAGACGGCAAGCGTCTTTGTTCGAGTCGTTGATTCTGGCGGCTCCCCAATAACGTCAGTTGATGTGGGCCAGTCAATTCCAGTTGAGATACGTGGAACTACTCCCGATGGCTCTGTTGTCACAACGCCAACATCAGTAATGACTAGTCTTGCCTAGGCTAGCATCCTTTTATTTTTTGAAAACTTTTTTGTCGGTTTGAGGCCTCACGAAGTTTTATGGTTTGAAGACGTCAGTCCTTTCAATGAGCCGGTATTTTCATTTCCGTTTGTTGGCCGCCTCAGTATGCGGCAGCTTGCAATACTTGGCATTGGTTTTATGATCTCTTATGCTCTTTTTCAATCAACTGGCGATGTGCTGAGTATCATTCCAGGATTAGTAACTGCATTTTTTGCACTCAAAAAACAACATGTTTTGCCAACCGAATCACTTTTGTTTTCTGTTTTGATGTTTTACATTCGTGGAGGCTCGACGGCACTGGAAACAAAGAAGAAGCCTCAATTGAAAAAGGTTCCACGGATACAAAAAGAAAAGAAAAAGTTTGTTAACTCTACAGTACTTAAAATTCCAAAACCGTTTCAGCCAAAGCTCACAGATAAAGAAATCAAAGTAAGAAAGCTTTTCGTTTCTGATTTTACAAAACCATACCGAATGAAGATTAGATTAGAGAAGACTACAGGGCAGGCAATAGCAAATGAAATGTGCAAGGTAAAGTTTGATGGGAATATAGTTTCGACACTATCCACTGACGCAAATGGCGAGCTTGAAGTAATAATAATACCAGGATCAGCTGGTGAGAAAAAGCTCCAAGTGTTCTCAAAAGATAGTGCCAGCCCAATCTTTGAAGAGATACTAGAGATAGAATCACAGTAATTGTTTGCTGCCTTAAATTGGTCATATCCTTAATGCTCAATGTTATCATCTGAAGAACTTGATACGCAAGACCGCTCAAAGTACATCAAAATAGTAGTTGCTGCAATTCTTGCAGGAGTCTTTGTGTTTTTAGCACAGGACATACTGGAGTGGGTGCTTGAGGTGGATTTTGACAATCCTGACCCTTCACAAATCGACGTTCCAAAGGCAATAGTTGACATATTTGGCCGAATGATAGGCTTTGCAAGGTATGTCGGCGGAGCAATAATCGTGCTTGGAATCATAATTGCAGTCATCAAGCTTAGCCTTGGATCGATTCCTGCAGGCAAGACGCCACAGAAATAATGAAAAAACAGAACAGATTCCTTGGGGACATCCAAACCACGATTCCTGTGGTATCTGCCCTTGCTCTCTATTTTTTTGTGCAACCAAAGATTGGTCCAGAGGTTGTCATAGTGTTTTTTGCTTCATGGATTGCAGGATACGTTTTAGATTATACCATCACAGCAAAAAACCCTCACCTGTTGCGTTTTGAGAGGAACCTTGTCTTTCCAGCACTTTACAGAAGGTTTGGCGTAATGACTACCTTGTTGATTCATTTTACGATGGAAGCCTTGATCGTTTTGATGATACCAGTTCTGTTTACCTATGATTTTGGTCTTGCTGCAAGCTCTGTTGTTGCACTTGCGTTTGGGATTTCTCACATATTGGCATATGCATCAAACTGCAAGTTTGTGAAAAAATACAACACAGCATTGTGAGATCATCTCATAATCTTCAACAAAAATTTGGTGAAGATCATGAGTTTGTAATTTTGTTTTAAATATTATCCAAATTTAGAACCCATGCGAATAGACCTGTGCAGAATGTGTGGCTCAGAGATGAAAGGGTATCACAAATGTGAAGATTGCAGAAAACCAATCTCGTTTATTTGTAGAGGTTGCAGAAATGTGACAGACACGCAGTACCACCTGATTTGCGATCCAGACTGGTGGTACTGACCTAGAATTTTTTTCTTCTTTTAAGATTCATTTTCTTTTTGCAATGAAATTGGCACTTGTCACACCCATTGTTGATATCGTAAACGTAGTTACTTGCGCAAAATTTGAAAAATCAATTGATCTTCAAAAAATAATAGAGCGAGTCCCCCAAACAGAATACAACCCTTCGCAGTTTCCAGGACTGGTTCTAAGGCTGGTTTTTCCAAAGGCATCTGTTCTAATCTTTGAATCAGGCAAGATTGTCTGCACTGGGACAAAATCAAAAGAGCAGTCGATTAGGGCAATCCATTCTGTTGCATCAAGGCTTGCAGCCCATGGAATAGAGCTGGGTGAAAAAGAGCCCGAAATCGAGGTTCAAAACATGGTGGCCTCGGTAAACCTCAAAGGAGCCATAAACTTGGAAAAATGTGCCAGAATCCTGCCTAGAAGCATGTACGAGCCAGAGCAATTTCCTGCCCTGATTTACAGGATGAGTGATACCTCAAAAGTAATGCTTGTTTTTGGCTCTGGAAAACTTGTATGTACTGGCAATCAGACAAAAGAAGAGATTTTCAAGGCTGTTGAGTCGTTTCACTCCATTTTAGAAGAAAAGATGCTGATATCATACAGATGAGAATCTAATAGTTCCAACTTCATAATCTTACTAGGATTACCCAATCGGAACTGCCAAGATTTGAACATGAATTCTCTTAAGGAGTTACAGTATGGATTCAAATCCCTTTGCATATTGCAAGTTACTTCCATTTATTTTTCGACAACTTAATAAAATAATACTAGAACGCTCTCCTGAATTACTTATATCTAGAAATTACAGCAAAGAAATATGTCTGATAAGAAGGGCGGCGTTATAATTAACAATGAGGTATCTGATCCAACTGGTAATTATGTAATTGATTATCTATTATCCCAAAAAAAAGAAACTACCTTTCATGACTTTAAATGGACTTTGGATGTCACAAAAAATTCTCAAGATTTTCCAAAAATAATCAAAGATGTTTATGCATTCTCAAATTACGGTGGAGGATGGTTAGTTCTAGGTGTAAAAGAAAATGATTATTCTGATGATAAAATCAAAGGAAAATATATCAAATCTGGTTTACCTGAAGAATATAATCTAGAAGATGCTTCGTTACAAGAAAAAATAAACTCATATCTTGATGAACCAATTGCAATTCAATATGTAGAATTTGCCAGAACTATAAACGAAAAAGAACGAAGATTTGCACTGGTTTACATTCCGCCATCGTCCAAACTAATTACTACAAAAGAAGATGTGAAATACAAAGTAGGAAATAAGGAAAAAATTGCCGTTCAAAAAGAAACTGTGTATACTAGACGAGGGACGCAAAGCATTATTGCGTCTGATTATGAAAAAGAACTAATCAAAAAACGGCTGGAAAAAGAAAAATACCGACTGTCCATTCTAAGTGGAGAGCCCGAAGAAATACATGAGAATATCTACAGTAATTTGTTTGAAGTAAAAAAATTACCTCAGACCATATATTTTGGAATTGCCAAGTACAATTCATTTCAAGATGCATTAGAAGCAGTACAAAAAGCACATCCACAAGACCCACATTTCTCACTAAAGTACAGACAATATGAAGACAAGATTGTAACTTTTGAAAATTTGGATAATCCAATGAATATTCATCGTGAAATCGTACACACTGATACCATTACACAAGAGTCTGTTGCAGACTGGCTAGAAGACGAAGACAAAGAAAAGATCATTGTTGCATTACTCAACAAAGAAGTTACTGACAAAGCAAGAAGACAAGGAATGCGATACGATAGTGATTCTAGAAAATTATACTATCCAATGCATCCCGACAACAAAGAACGGAAAGAAGAGTGGCCAAGCAGATACAAGGGATTGATGAAAAAACAAGTTGCAAAAAAATCATGGTCTGATGCACTAAACCGTACTGTCTATTTGCATGCAGCAATACGAACGGCAATTATGAAAATTGGATCTACATTTTATCTTAGATTAAATCTGACTATGGTAGTTACAGAAGACGGAAAGAAACCTATCAGTGGAATAAAAGAAGGAGCAATCATTACCGGAGAGACATACAGAATCTACAACAAAGGACAACTGAATCTTATTTTGTTTTGGATTAACAAACTCGGAGACGGGCAAGATGTATTTGTAATTAGGGACTTTTTGATTTCTCATGAACCTGTTGAAACAAGTATGGAAATTGGAATCAGCTGGGATATCCCAACTTCTGATTTCAAACAGATTATAGAAGAATATGATGCAGAAGTGGAACAAGCCAAAGAAGAAGCAGAATCTGATCTAGAAGAAACTACGGAGGAAAACTATGTCTTCTAAATTTGTGGCAAGATACATCCCAGAACCTGACCTGATTTTTGGAAACAAAAACGAGGACAAAGATCCACGAATCGGCCTGAAACATTTTGGACCCTTTTTCCATCAGGATGAACAAAGCCCACTGGAAAGCGTTCGAATAGGCATAATTGGAAACAAAGAATGCACGAAACTTGCAAATGATGTTCTAGATTTCATCCAACAGCCTGTAATTAGCTCCAAGCCAAACAGATGGCTTTTTGCAGACTATCCTGGAATGAATCGGGAAAGTAAATTCAACTGTATTTTGAGAAAATCAGAGAACTGGAATGCACTATTGTCTGATGATCTGGAATTGCACAAATTAGAAAACATTGAAAATCCAAATGAACGAATTGGTGAGGCAGTTAATCTGTATCTAGAGAAAATAGAAAGCATTACACAAAGAGATGATTATCCTAACGTAATTGTTTGTACACTTCCAAAACCAGTTGAGCTATACTGTGGAATTGGTGAGCATACATATGGTGCAAAGACTGCAAAACCCTCTCCACTAGAAGCAAAGATTGCAGAACACAAAGCAAACAAACAGGGATTTCTTACTGAGTGGTTTGTTGAACCAATTGTAGAGCCTGAAGTAAAAGAAAAGGGATTTGATTTTAGAAATTCTTTGAAAGGAAAAGCCATGAAGTATGGAATTCCAATTCAGATAATAAAAGAAAGTACTCTGAAACATGTTCTAAATTATGAAGGGTTGAAAAAATATACTAAAGAAGATCCTGCAACATTTAGCTGGAACTTTAGTACTGCATTGTACTACAAGGCAAATGGAAAACCATGGAGACTTGCAAAACTCCGACAAGATACATGTTATGTTGGAGTTTCTTTCTTTATTGACAAGCTAAGCCCAAAACGTGACATGCAAATATCGATGGCACAAGTCTTTACACATAATGGGGAAGGTCTTGTACTTCGAGGAACCGAGGTAGAAGTTGATAAGAAAACAAAACGTCCCTACCTGCAAAAAGAGCAAGCACAAACCCTCATGGAAAAAGCACTAAAGAAGTATCATGACTCCTCTGGACAAAATCCTAAAAGAGTTGTGGTACACAAATCATCTATATTTTCTGAAAATGAGCAATCTGGATTCAACAAGGCAATCTATGGACTAGAAATCCCTGAAAAAGACTTTGTTGCAATAAGACCAAGCCATGGATGGATTAACTTCATCAGGCTTGGAAATTATCCTGTATTAAGAGGAACTCTAATTGAAATAAATGACAGTGAATTTTTGCTTTATTCTTCTGGCTTCTCACCTAGAATCAGGTCTTACGCAGGGCATAGAATCCCAAATGCTTTACGAATTGAGCACATTGGCGATTCACAAAGCGAAGAGGTTGCCAAAGAGATTCTGGGATTGACAAAGCTCAATTGGAACACTACTGCATTTTCAACTTCTCTTCCAATTACAATTAGGTTTGCAGACGAGGTTGGAAAGATTCTCTCTGAGCTAGCTGAAGATAAGGTATTGCAGGACCATTATAGATTCTTCATGTAAGGTAACAACTAATCTCTGCAAAATGGATCGCCTGAGTTCATATACATTGCCAAGGATGCAATTATTGGTAGAACTCCGTTTTTTTTATTCCAATCTTGTATGAGAATTCCCCATAATGAACTCCAAGTATCTGCTCGCTTAGATGTTTTAACTCGATCACTTGCACCAGATAACCAGTATTCTCTAGGACTGTAATTTTGTTTTAGATATGTAAACAATGTCTCTAGTTCTTTAATGTCTTTGATTTCTTGAATTGCGGGTCGTTTTTCTTGATCTGCTAATTCTATAAGATCATTGATTATTCCACGTACTGTTGCTTTAGTTGGAATGTTTACACTCATGACTTCTAATCTCATACTAATGTTTAAGTGAATTGTTATGTCGTTAGTTGTTTTATGTATTTACTTGCAACCAAAACTTTAAGCAGTTTCATTTATCATCACCTACATGAATGAAAATAAAAAAGAAATATTCGCCGACGAACAAAGACGGGAACTTGATAGGATGTTTTTATTGGTCAGAGAAAGAGATGAAAAAATTCTAGACATACTTGAAGATATACAAACACAGATAAGAAAAGGAGCATACAACGATATAATAGATAAGAAGATAGATAGACTACGGGACATTATTACGAAAAGTTAGTTTAGTCTTCTAGTTTATCGTAAATCCTTTTTGACTTGAAAATGTATGTGCAAACCTGTTGAGATTTGAACTGGCTAATCTATACATGATTACCCAGTATCAATAGTTCAATCCTATTTGTTTCCTTTTTAACCGATTTTGTTTTTTAATTCGTGTATTTTGGTACAAGAAAGGGCCAGTTTGGCTTAGAGTCAGCTATTATCATCATTGGAATCATTATCGCAATAATTGCCATAGTTAATGCAACTTTGGCCTGGAGCGATGTTTTGGAATCAAGCTTTGTGAAGCTGATAACTGACATGCCGGTCTTTGAGTATGACGTGATTAATGGCGAGGAGACTGGAAATGAAAACTTTGAGCTTTACGTGCTGCTTCGAAGCATTTCATTTTACATCTTTTTGGCAGCAATGTTTGTTGCGGGGGTATCGTTTATGCTGGAGCACGTCAACTGGGTCCCTCCAGAGACTGCAATCAACATAATTTCGAAAAGCGTCTTTTACATCATCTTCTTTTTTGTCTTTCCGGCACTGTGGGACCTATCGGCAACAATGGTTGAGGAATCATCGTTGTGGATATTGAATCCTGAGGATCCTCAAAACCCAATAGAAAAAGTAGAGTTTATCTTCTCAAAGCTTGGTGCAATTGAAACGCCTGAGGTATCATTTGATAGTATAGTTGCAGGAATTGGGGATCCGGTTGGGGTCTTTGAGGGATTTTTCCTGAATGTTTTTTTGGCAGCGTTTAAAGCAATTGCGCTGATAATCTTCATCTTTTTGGTCTTTATCATTGGTACGATACGGATGGTCTTTACTGCGGTCCTGATAATTGGGCTGCCGGTAATTCTGACTCTTTCTTTGATTCCGTGGTTTTATGGGATTACAAAAAAGCTCTTGGAAGCCCTGACTGGCTTGCTCATTGCACCGATAATTGCAGCAATAGTAATTGTTGCAGGCTCGGCATACCTTGGAACGATTGAGACGTCAGCTGAGCTGGAACAGGGAGCAATTCAGCAGTGGTTTTCAGCCCTTGCAGTTATGGCCCTTGCAGTATTCATTCCTGTAATGCTGGTGCCAATGCTTGGAAGCCTTGTTAGCACCATAACTACGATGACTACCGGTGCTGTTTCTTCTGCTGCCATGCTTACTGGGATGGCAGGGGCTGGTGGAGTAAGAGGCGGATTTGGGGCTCTGCGGGGATTTGCAGGCGCTCAGTTTGGAACAGAGCATCCAAGTTGGTTAGAGATGGCAAAGGCTGGATTTTCCCGTCCAGGAATGACTGCATTTGTGAAAGGTTCTGGTACTGGCTCATTGGAAGGACTTGGAGCAGGAACTGCTGTTGCAGCTGGTACAACACTTGGCGCAGTACCTGGAGGGGATCATTCCATTGGCCATACGCTTGGCAGAATGGGCTCGCACATGATGCAAGATGTTGGGGTGCAAGAGGTTCAGATGGGAATTCGAATGGGTGAGAATCTAATAGTTACCAACGAACACAGAAATCTTGCCAATGAGTTTGCTACAATTGAAAATGATTTGAAGGTGGATCCAATTGGAAACATGGGCAACATAGAAGCGGGACAAAGAATTCTGGATAATTCCCACTCGCGTGAATCGATGTTGAATAAAATTCACGAAAGAGTTGCAGGATATCAAAATATGAGTGAAGAGATGAAAACGAAGCTGCAAGAAAGAGAAGTGGAACTAATGAGACAACACCCGGCTGTATTAGGTAAATTTTCAGAGGAAATAAGTAACTTTATGGGAAGTGGTGTTATAAGAAATCAACTAAAGACAAAATTATGATAATAAAGATTTCAAAAACGAACTTTAACTTCTGTTAGAAGCTGCTTTTACTGCATCTAATGGAATAGGTTCATATCTTCCAAGATCAATTCCCAATTCATATTCCTTTTCAGTTAATTTTAATCCGTCACCAAATTCAAGCCAAGGTTCTGATTTTGTAGAATATACTATTGCCTCTTCTTTAGATTTAGGAATCAATCTTCCTTTTACAATCTCTTTTGTTATCATATCATCCGTTAAAGTTGGTAAAAGATAGTTTATCGATGTTCCATCATCATAATCAAGTTTTACTGCCGGATAACCAAAGAAGAATTTGATTCTGTTCTCTTCGATTACAATTCCATCAGCATTATTTACTTTTTCATATTGAATTTGAATTTCTCTTCTATGAGCGTTTGGGATTCCTTTAAAATATTCATTATGAGTGACATAGACTTTCATTTTTTCGTCATACCAACAGTCATTCCATCTTTTTGCACTTTGTTGATTCATACTACATTATCAATCCAATAATACTTAAAATATGGTTTAAACTTGTTCGTAAACCTTATTCACTAGTGATTTGATAGCAAAAATCCTAAAAATCAGAGGTTTTCCTTGCAAATTCCTGATTTGCTAGCTGTATCTCGTTTTCAACGGCTTTTGCATGCTCAACCTTGCACTCAAAGCTGAATCGTTGTGATTTGTCTGGCTCATCCCACGACAAAAGTAGAATATTCTTTTTCTTTGCCTCAAAGGTTCTAAGGATTTGGAATGGTAGTTCTAAAATCAGACCCTTCATCTTTGCCTCAAATACAATACCTAAATTTGTGATGTATAGTATACCATTTCCAAGTTTGCTTTTCGCATCAAAGCACTTCGTGACCGTTTCGCCATTTTTTAACGAGATCATATGACTTCAATTCACAATACTGCTTTACTTTAAAAACGAGAATCTGAAATCTTTTACATATTCGAGGAGTGTAAAGTAATTTGCATGCTTTCCATGAATTCGTCTCTAGATGAAATAAAGGAACTTGTGAAATATTGTCTAAACCAGTTGTATAGCACAGATGCCGAACTCTTTAGGAGAAACAACGGCGAAGGCATCAGCGAGCGTTCAATCGGGTTTAGATTCGCTCATTATCTTCAGAACAAAATTAAGGATGATTTTTTCGTAGATTGCGATTTCAACAGTTCAGATCGTGGCAATAACGATACGGCTGGAAAACCAATACCAGATCCAGAGGGAGGCGAAACCGGAAGATTCATTGACATTATAGTGCACAAGAGAGAACTCGGAAAGGAAAACAACCTAGTCTGCTTTGAAATTAAAAAGTGGAAAGAGAGATGGGATGATAGATACCGAGACGCAATCGAAAAAGACAGAAATAACTTGCATGAATTGACTTTGAAAGAAGGTCGGTATGGCTATCGCTACGGCTTCCACATATTAATCCGCAAGGATGGAGCGCAGTCAAAATGGACGATTTACGAAAATGGTGATCCTATTCCGTCCGAACAGGAAAGGATAATTTGAGAATTAAGCAGAAAATATCATTGATTTAGTTTTTCACATAGAACGAATCAGGTGGTTTGTTTCAAGCCATTTGATTTTATCCTTGTAATCTGGCATGTGTCTTTTGACAAGGTTCCAATACTGGAATGAGTGTTTTCTTATGGCCAGATGACATAATTCATGGATTATAACATAATCAATCACGTCTTTGTGCGCCTTTAGGAGATTGAAATTTAGATTGATTACTCCGTCTTTTGTCGCACTTCCCCATCTGCCTTTAAGTCGTTTTATGATAATTTTTGACGGATTTTGCCTCGTTTTTTCGGCCAGTTCCCATGTCCTATCTTGGAGATATCGAGTCGCTTTTAAGAACAGCCAATTTTCATAGGTTTGTTTTACCGTTTTTTTCATTGATTTTTTAGATTTCAGATTTATGGTGATTTGAGATCTCCGAAATTGCACTGAAGTTCTTTTCTGCCCTGTTCTTATTCTTAAAAGACAGTTCTTCCCGAAAAGAGGTATCGTTGAGCCGTCTGAAAAAGTTGGGGCAACAAGAGAAGATTTGTTTCTCTTAAATTCAAGCTGTTTTTGGTAAATCCACTTTGCTTTTTGTAGTACTAAGTTTTGAATCTCAGATGCAGTTTTTGAGTTTGGGGTACGGACAATGACGTTATCTCTATCCACGGTTATCTGTGAAGTTTTCAATCGTCTACTTTGGATTAAGTGATATTTGATTGTCGAATTACCGAACGGAATTTTATTTTCCAAAATGCACACCCGCCAATCTCAGGACTTCTTCTGATAGTTCATCTTTCGCTTCTTTTGATAATGTTTCTGGTAAGTTGTCATATGCCGTAAGAAATATCTTGTTTGTAACTTCGGTTTTTTCTTCCCAATCTACCTTTTTTGTTTCTTTTTTTGTTTCTTTAGAAACGATGCTTGAGATTGATCTGCAAAGTTTTTCGTCGTCAATTTTCCCCTTTAGAAGATAAAACAATGCCCTCTCAAACTCGTCTTTGATCCCACTCTCCTTTTCTGTGATTTCTTTTCCACCTATGGCTTGCTTGTAAATTTGGCCGTATAGATCAAAGTATGCTGCGTCGTTCAGAACTCGCTCTTTTTCTTCAATGATTAACTTTTCTAGTTTTTCTTTTAATTTGCCGTAATAGCCCGGGTTTGTATGTTCAAGTTCTCTGATTACTTGCATTGCCTTATTTCTGACCAGTGCAGCTTTTGCGGAATCTTTTTTGAGTTTGGCTGCATGCGCTAGGAAATTCTCATAGGTAATCTCCCTTGGATTCATGATCACTGTGACGCCGGAAGATTTCACATAATCGTCGATTAATTGCTGAATTTTGCGGCTGTATTCGCTGTCGTTTGGCTTGTCTCCATGATAATACGCCCTTACGATACTTCGGACATAACACGCAAAATCAAAATCTTTTTTGTACTTGGATGCCTCTTTTCTGGGCAAAACGGCGTCGAGTGCTTTTGTGAATCCTTTGAATGCAGATTCTAACTCTACTTGAGAATCTTCAGTTTGGAATCTCAAAAGGATGTCAGAATTATCTTTGTCTTTCAACTCTCCAATCAAATCTTTCATTAGTTGATAACGTGCTTCCAATTCAACGAGGTCATGTTCTAAAGTGTCAAAAGCACCTTGGATGTCTTCTTTTTCAAATATTTCAAGGGCCTTTTGCAAATTCTTTGAGATTCCTATGTAGTCTACAAGCAAACCGTATGTTTTTGCAGCATCATACAATCTGTTAACTCGTGCCATGGCTTGTAATAACGCATGTTCTTTGAGATTTTTATCAAGATACATTACTTGAACGACTGGAACATCATACCCTACAAGTAACATGTCAACAACAATCAGAAGTTTCGTAGGATCGTTGGGATCTTTGAATTTTTCCGACTGTATTTCCCTTTCTTCTTTTGATAAGTAATATTCTCTCCAACTTGCGCCGTCTTTTCCAACCTCGTCTGGTTCCGACGTCATGATTATTTTGGAAGGAGGCCCACCTTGTTTGTCCAACTCTTTTTTGTAGATTACTGCCGCATCCCTTGAGGTACATACTACCATTCCCTTGTATCCATTGATTCCAATCGTCGTATTGAAATGAACTATCAGATCTTCGACTATTTTTTTGATCCTGTGAGGAGCTTCGGCAATATCCTCTTTGTTTACGTATTTCTTTTTCAGCTCCGCTCTTTTTTCAGCGGGCAAATCTTTGAAAACTCGTTCAAAAATGATATCAATGCTCTCACCATCTTCTACAAACAGGTTAGATAACCGTCCTTCATGTTTAACGGGAAGCGTGGCACCATCGGCTTTCGATTCCTCAAATGAATATTTGTCAATTAATGGGCCGAATTCTTTGAAAGTGCTCCTGTTTCTCTTGTCTATAGGGGTTCCAGAAAAGGCAAAGAAAACGGCGTTTGGAAGGGCATCTCTCATATGCGTGGCAGTCCATCCAAACTGGCTACGATGCGCTTCATCTACTAGCACAAAAATGCGTTTATCTGAAAGAATTGCTGATTCCGGGGTTCCAAATTTTTGGATTGTGGTCATTATGGTTTTTCCCTGTGGGTTTTTGAGTTCTTCGGCAAGATGCTCCTTACTCTTTGCTTTGATTGGAAATGGGAAGCCACATGCTTGGAAAGTGGAATGAATTTGCTTATCCAGTTGTCTCCTGTCAGTAACAATTAGGATTGGTGGATTTTTCATTTTGAAAAGAAGCTGTGTTGCAAACCAAACCATCGAGAGTGATTTTCCAGATCCTTGAGTATGCCAAACAACTCCTCCTTTGTCTCGTATTGTTTTTCCTACTTGTGTTCTTGAGATGCATTCTGATACAACACGATATTGCTGATGTTTTGCAACCTTCTTTATTCGTCTGTTGTTTTCTGCTTCATAGATTACGAAATTCTTCAACATGTCTAGAAGGGAGTTTTTTTGCAACAAGCCTGCAAGAAGAACATCTTGCGGTGTAGGTATTCTTCCTACCAGATTTTCAAGCTCTTCTGATTTCATGTTGTAAAGGCTAGTCCATTTTGCATATGCATTTGGTGGTGCTCCAATTGTTCCGTACTTTGCAGCCACATCAGATGCGGCAACAATCACATGATTATAGTAGAATAGTTTTCTAAATCCAAGCCCCATCCTTTGATATTTTTCTAAATTGTCATCCCATGCTTCTTTGAGATAGTCCCGTGACGACGGTTTTTTACATTCTATTTCAATAAGCGGTATTCCATTTACAAATACGACAATATCGGCTTCGATTTTTGTTTTGTATCCCTGAAGCTCGAATTGATTTGTTACAAGAAAGTCGTTATTTGCCGGGCTATCAAAATCAAAAAATTTGACACGGACATATTCTAGCCCGTTTTTCCCGTATTGCTTTACACTAACAGGTTGATCTAAACCACTTTCTCTCGATAACCCAACTAGCTTTATTCTTACCCGTTCATTTGCCTCAACAATGTCCAAATTTGCAGGAAACGCATCCTCATGGATTTGACGTATCGCATCTTCAATTCCGTCGTCATCAAGGCGGTTTAGCCGCTTTAACGCCTCTTTTAGCCTCCCGTAAAGGAGGGATTGCCTGTGGTCTGTTCGTTCTTTATTTATCTCAAAATTTGTCTTGTATTGATATCCTAAGGAATGAATCAATTTCAAGGCTGGAAGTTCTGACTTCTGGCCTTCTTCTCCTTCATCTACTTTGAAATTCATACTTTCACCCTGATTTGTCCAGTGAGAAGTTTTTGCATTAGTCCTTTTTTGAGAGTTTCAAGCTTGGATTTGTTAGTTCTATGAATATCTATTTTGACATTTATTTTCCTAATCAATTCCGCGATTTTCGATTGCTCATTTGGATCAACCGAGTAAGGAATTAGGAATTGTCGAATCAGATCTAAGTTGATTCTCTTAAACGTAGTTCCTGTAATTAGTCTAGAAAGTTGTGAGATAACTATGTTCGAGTTTAAGATTAGAAATAGTAGATATGGATTAATTTTTTCAGGTTTAATTAAAACTAGATCTTGACCAAGACTGAATTTTTGTTCTTTTTCTACTCTACACGCAATTCCAAAAGTAGCATTTCGACTATAGACAATATCATTAACTTCAGGATTTCTGTTACCATCAATCAGTTTTAGATAATCTTCTTTGCTTGTAAATTTGGTATCCGTTAGATCTAATCCTTCTATTTTGACATTATTTGGTAAAATAAGTGGAATGCCTTCTCGTGTATATTCTGGCGTATAGTGTCTTGAATCTATGACTTTAGCAATACGAGATAACTTTTCTACTTTCCATTCATGCGGAATAATTATTTTAGGAAAAGTCGGCCCCAGCAAGACAGCATCGAATTTGGCATGATCTATTCCCCTTGTAAGTAAATTCTGCATCAAACTTTTTTTGAGTCTTTGAGTTTGTTCAATGATTTTTTGAGTTTGTTGGATTAGTAAATCAACATTTGAGAGAGTGGAAGCAATTTTTTGCTGTTCTATCTTATTTTTAGTGAACGGTAATTTGGTTTTTGCAATATCATCTTTGTTAATTGCATCATATGTTGTCCCTTGTGAGTATACAGAAAAACGTCTTTTATTATAAGTGATTAGAAAATAACTATACAACAAATTATTTTCTTGTGGATCAATTGCAGCAATGCCTCTACCCAGACAACATTCAGATTCTGTAATGTTAGTTTCTCCTACTGGTGCTCTTACAGAAAATAAAATCTGATTAGGTTTTCCTATTTTTTTAGGATTGGAACACCAAATAGTTGGTTTTGGATGAATGTTTCCAAAGTCTGTTACTCCTTGATAAAATGGCAAACCTATTTTCTCTTCATTATAACTTTCAGATGGTGGTGATTGTCCCATAGTGATTTTAAGAAAACTTCCCATATTCTTCAATTCCCAATCTTCTGGAATCTCTTCATATTTTCCAAAAAGAGATTTTACATGTTGGTACCCTTGTTTCGAGCTTTGAATTTGCATTTTCTAAACCTTAAAGCCCAATTCTTTCAGATTAGAACTTACTTTAACTGCATGTTCTTCTCTTTCAGTTTCTAGTTTTTTCAGTTCGTCAATCTCATTTTGAATGTCAACTTCTTCTTCAGGTTCTGAAATATCCACATACCGTGGAACGTTTAGATTGAATCCATTTTCTTTTATTTCCTCTAAATCTGCTATATGACATCGTCTGTCAATATCTTTGAAATTTCTAATCGCAGATGTTATTTTGTCAATATCTTCCTCTCTGAGAATATTTCTATTTGGCTGTTCCAGATAGTCGTCTTTGTGTGCGGCGTAATAAAACAGAATTTTGTTTTTTCTTTCAGGAGGTTTGTTTTTATTCAGAATAAGAACACAGCCGGGAATTTGAGTTCCGTAAAATATTGCAGGAGGTAAAGCAACAATAGCCTCTATAATGTCACCTTGTATGCCTTCCTTTTCATCTCCGAGAATCATTTTTGCACGGATTTTCTTCTCTTCCTTACCTCTAAACAAAACACCTTGTGACGCAACTATTGCGGCTCGGCCTTTTTCATTCAGGCAAGAAAACATGTGTTGAATGAAAGCAAAATCCGCTTTGTCTTTTGAGGGCGGAATACCATATCTGAATCTGTCATAAGGATCCTTTGCCGCATTTGTATTGTTCCAATCCTCGCTGAATGGGAAATTTGCTAATACCCTATGATATGTTCTTAGCTTTCCACCATCAAGCAGTTTTGGTGTTCCTAAAACATCACCTAATTCTATGTTGAAATCAGTGATTCCATGAACTACGAGATTCATTTTACAGATACCCAATGTGTCTGGATTACTTTCCTGTCCTTCAAGGGTTAGATTTGTAGGATCCTCACTTGGAAAGTGTTTTTCAATATATTTTCGTGATTGAATCAGCATACCACCCGAACCACATGTAGGATCACAAATTCTCATTCCCGGTTCTGGTGCAACAAGATTTGCCATCAGTCTTACTACCTGTCGTGGCGTATAGAATTGACCTCCCTTCTTCTTGGTCTCTCCAGCAAACTCTTCTAGAAGATACTCGTATGCATCTCCAAAGACATCCTCGTTATCAAGATTAGAATCTGCAAGATTCAAACTTGCAAAGATTTTGATTATTTCCCTCAGGGCATCGTCAGTATATTTGTCAGTGTTAGCAAACTCTGCGTTGACAAGTATGCCTTCTAGCTTTGGATTTGCTCGTTCTATTTCTCTAAAAACCTCATTGATTTTGTTCCCTACATCAGATTCTGCTTCCTGTAATTTTGAAAACCTTGCTTCTTTCGGGACAAAGAATGTATGTCTCCTTCTATTTTCATAAGCTTCCTTTTCGCTGATTCCTTCTTTTTTTAATTTTTCAGCCTTTTCAATGAAGTTGTCGTTTAAGCGCTTTACAAACAGTAATGGAAGAACGAGTTTGTAGTTTTCAGCTGCATTAAGGTATTTCCTCAGAATGTCCGCTGCCGCATGCAGTTTTTTTTCAAGGTCTTGGGCCGTTAGTTTCTGGTGAGATGGTTTAGACAACTTCAAACCTTGTTTTCACTCTAAGCTTTAATTCTTTTCCAAACCACTCTGCATCATAGAAGGTGGATTTTGTCAGATTTCGTACTTTGTTACCCTCTATAGCCAATTTTGTAATTTACTATAATCTTCTTCTAAAGTCAAATAATAAAAATCTGCGGTAAATTCCTAGGATAACCTTAATTCAGAACTCTCAAAATACAAAGCAGATGTCAGACATCGAATTTCTAATAGATGAAAATGTTTTGGGTCTTGACAGATACCTATCATCCTTAGATATTAGATTCAGAAAAGTTGGTGATCCTGATTGCCCTGCAAAGGGTTCTGACGACCCAACAGTGGCCAAGTTCTCCCACAAACACGGTCTTGTTGTGGTGACTAATGACGACAACCTCAAAAAACAATGCGAGATACTTGGTGTTGGGTATGTCTTCATGGATCTCAGGGATTTTGCTAGAAAGGTAAAGGAGTATGCTGACACACATTAAACAAGTTTCTATAGCTCTGGTAAGATAGATATTGAAATGCTAGACACAAAAATTCTCCATAAAGGATCCTACAAATCAAGGGTTCTTAAGATTGGAATCGATAAAAAGCAGTTAGTTACTCCGACATACTTCCCATCCATTTCTAGTGTGGCTACCAGATTACCTCTTGAACCATTGGTGCAATCTATCGTTAGAAGCGGTTATCCACGATTGCTGGTTTCGGCTTACGATTTAGCTGGTCTTTCGAGAGAGAACTACAACCGCATTTCTAGAATGCTAGACAGGTTCTCAAAAGAAAATAACTTTTTGCTGACAGACAGTGGAAGCTTTGAAAGTTATTGGTTTCGTGACAAAAGATGGAATTTTAAAAAATACAAAACCATAGTGAATAAAATAAAATCCGATTTCTTTACAAGTTTTGACAACATCCCCGATTCACATGCAGATTACTCGGACATACTGAGGCTTACGCATCAAAATGCAAAGAACTCTAGCAAATTGATGAAAGACAATCATTGCATAACGATCTGCCACGGACAATCTCCAGAACAGCTTCAGAAACTGGTCAAAAAACTATCAACGAATAACTCTGAATTATGCCGGATAATTGCAATCCCAGAGCGAAGCTGCGGCAAGACATTACATGATAAAATTAAGACAGTGCAAAAAATCCGAAATATCCTTGATAACGACAAGACCGAGAACGTCTTACACATCCTTGGTTGTGGGAATCCATTGTCTATGGCGCTGTTTGCTATGGCAGGAGCTGATATCTTCGATAGCATTGATTGGTCTAGATGGGTTGTGGATTTGAGGTCACTTGGCTTTACTGATTTTGCCAACCTCTCCCTCACTGACTGCATGTGCAAGGTTTGTAGAATGAAGAACATGGATCCGATACTGCGTGCCATACTGCATAATCTGCTATTCTACCAAGATTTTGTCTTGGAGTTGCAGCAATCGATAATCCTCAAAGATGAGCTGAATTTCTTGAGAAGGTATGTGGATCAGAAGACAGTTTCCAAGATCGTCAACTTTTTTTAATGGTTTAGAATAGTAGCAACGGAAAGGATGTCTTGAACAACTTGCAAGTCTTGACCACAAGTCAGATTAGCGATACTTTTGTTCCTAGTCCGATTTTAGATATCTACTATCAATTAGAAAAAAACCATGAAAATCATCTGGATTGGAATATCGCCTCAGAAGAACAGCTCTGGAGGGAACTGTGCTTTTGCATACTGTCGGGCAATGTCGCATTCGAGCTTGCAAAGTCTGTTGTAGATGTATTGACGGAAAGAGGCTACCTAGATTACAAATGGATGAAAGAGGACAACAAATCTACAATTTCATTATTCCATGAATTGGATAAGCCGAACTTTCATCCTAGAAAAAAGGATGGCGAATTGAGAAAATATCGTTACCCAAAGAAGCGTTCTGCTGAAATTGTAAAAGCAGCAAAAGCGCTGTACAATGATAATAATTCCATAAAGAACGTGCTTTCCAATACAACTTCTGATTTAGAGACGAGAAATTTCTTTGTAAATCAAATATCGGGTCTGGGGATAAAGGAGGCGTCGCACTTTCTCCGAAACATAGGATTCACCAATTCATTGGCAATTATTGATGTGCATGTCTTGACATTTTTAAAAGAATTTTCGCTTGTTGATTTCGATACAAACTCTTCATTGACCTTGCAGAGATATCTTAGATTGGAAAAAACTCTCAGAAATTTTGCAGAGTATCATGGGTTTGACTTGGCATTGTTTGATTTAGCAGTTTGGCATTACATGCGAAATAGAGAATTATGAAAGTTGTATGCTTAGCATCAGGCGGCATCGATTCCAGCGTGCTTATGCTCATGCTAAAGCGGATGGGGCATGAAGTTTTCCCGTTACACATCAACTACGGCCAAAAGGCCGCAATGATGGAACAGAAATCCTTCCACAAAACCTGTGAATTTCTGCAAATCAAACCGGAGATCATAGACATATCAAATATAGGAAAACTATCCATTGGATTGACAAAATCAGATTTATCCTACAATGACAGTCCGTTTTTTCCTGCAAGAAACTTCCTGCTGTTGACTATTGCTACCATTTATGCAAATGCCAAATCAATCAAAGTGATTTCAATAGGCGCTCTATCAAATTCTGTTTTTCCAGATCAAACTAAAGAGTTTATGAAAAGTGCAGAGGCGACTCTTAACATTGCAATCCAAGAACAAATCAAAATCCTCACACCGCTGATAGACTTGAATAAGCGTGAAGTTGTTGAAATGGCAAGGAAATATAATTTCCCGTTGGAGATAACATACTCTTGCTACATAGGTTCGCCAAATCCTTGTGGAAAATGCATGAGCTGCAAAGAAAGGGAAGCAGTGGAAAAAATACAAACCTGATTACCTCTCCAATAACCCTTAATACGATAAGCCAGCTCCCCTAAACTGATACGATATGGGCGGATCCGGCGGCAGCATTGACTTTTCTTCACGTGGCTCTGATGCAGGAGAAAAGATTTTCAAATCAGCTACTGATGAAGCTGAAAGAGCCACACAATCACGGGTTCAGAGGAATGTTTTCATCAGCTTCGCAGTGGAAGATGAGGCGCAAGTAAATCTACTACGTTCTCAGGCAAAAGATGACAGATTTGATTTTCAATTCAGAGACTATTCAATCAAAGAACCTTTCGATGAGGCATGGAAGACACAATGCAAAGAGATCATAGCATTAACTTCCGTAGTGATTGTAGCAATAGGTGAGACTACGGCAGATAGTGAAGCAGTGGACTGGGAAATCAGAGAAGCCCACAGGCAGGGCAAGAAAGTGGTAGGCATGAGGATACACAAAGGCGCAGATCATAGAATCCCACGTGCACTAACTGAACATGGTGATAAAATCATTGACTGGAAAGCGGATCAACTCGGCGATGAATTGCAATAGATAGGACATGGATGAACAAGAGGAGTTAAGCAAACTTTTCAATTCGACAAGGGAGCTCGGAGAGAAGGGAGAAGAACGGTTGTTTGAACAGTACAAGGTGTATTTGGAGATGATAGACAGCTTGAACGAACGCCGTGCCACAGCCAACAGCTTTTTCCTGAGCATAAGCACAGGACTGCTTACGGCGCTGGGCGTTCTGTTTAATCTGGGAACAACTCTCGCGACTAACAGCGGATGGGTTATTGTAGGGTCAATCAGCGGGATTCTTTTTAGCTATACGTGGCTGAGGACAGTGAAATCCTACAGGCAGCTCAGCAGCGGGAAATGGAAAATCATCACAGAAATAGAAAAAAGGCTTCCGCTGTTACTGCATGGAACAGAATGGAAGATTCTTGGAGAAGGGAAAAACAAATCGCTGTACAAACCTCTTACAGATGTTGAAAGAGTAGTACCGTTGATATTTTTAGGGATATTTGCTGGTCTGATTGTAATATCAATTACATCGAATTTCATTATTCCGTAAATAACTTTTATCTACATATGAGAGTAAGAAACTACGAATTAGATGAATTCTGATGATCAAGACGAGAAGAGATATAACAACAAAAAAGTTTTGGTACGTTTTAAATTAAAAGGAGAAAAAAATGAACAGCAAGAATGGATGACTATATTTCAGTATAACAATCTCAAACAGATAAACATGATAAAATATTGTGAAATCATATCGCAGGATGAAAAATAAATCATGATTAATAATTTGATGAGATGAAAATTAAAATTATAAATTTTTAAAAAATAATCATCGAAAATTTTTATAGAATCATAGAAAGCATGATGTGCAAACATCATAGAATGAAATAATCCGGCAAAAAGTTTTGCAAAAAAAAATAATGAACCTTGAAATAATATGGGGATTGAAAAATTCGAATCAAAATATAATTGAAAATTTTTGTGGTAGGGGCAACACAAGGCTGCCACCTAACCATTTGGAGGTTGGACCTGTTTTGGAGGGGAGACAAAAGGGTCTGACCTGAGACTGTTCAATTCCGGATCGAGTGATTGAATCAAATCTCTGATAACAATAATTGTGCTTTGACTTAAGGACGAAAAAACCACTTTGCTGCATCCAAACAGAAAATGAGTTTTCCCCGACTGCCAGAAATAGGCAGTTTCGATCGTATCCCATGATTTATGGGAGGATACAATCAACCTGCGTGATTATTCCATCACACAAGCACCAATCATGCAGTCTCTCCTTCTTTCCACGAATGGAGAATTGACAATAGGAGTTTTGCTTGATTGGATCATCAGGGGGATTTTCCCTGGAATTTCACATTTCTGTGGCTGGATCTCTTTAGGATCCTTTTTCGTTTTTCTGCTGACCTAATTCGTCAACAGCCCTTTTTGCGTCAGGACTTAGGTGGCCATATGCCGTAGAGCATTTGTCTGCCTCTTCTTTGAGGAGCCGCCTTACCACCTTTGGGTAGCGATGCATTGCAAGGATGTTGATTACTTGCACCAGCGTCCTAACAGAGAGGCTCATTTTTGGTGTCGCACTCTCCGCAGTGCGTTAGATTCTGTCTGCAAGTTTCTGAAGGAGTGATAACGGTTAGCTGTTATCAACTGTATATCCCTCCAGCTTGACTACCTCGTACCGCCCTGTTCTGTTTACGAACCTGAGGCCTCTTGAATAGACTACTTCCGAGTCTGCATCTACCTGGGAGTAGATCTGGCCTCCTGTCTTTTCTGCGTATTCTTTGACCTCCTTTGCAATCTGGCCTATTGGTCTGTCGTCATCGTAACCAAATTGCTTTGCAGAATCCCATTTGATAGAGTCAAACTCATCAAATGTCAGCTCCTCTGGGTATTCTTTTTGCATCATGGTCTTCATGCCTCCTATGTGAGCTCAGAGTTGTCAGCCAAGGTTACTGGCTGGAACAACTTTGAGTCTGGTGGACAATACTCTTTGCAGCATTCCGCAAGAGAGTCAGGCCTCTCAATGATTGGTTTTTTCAGCTCAAGGAACTGAATGGAACCAAACTGGTCGTTTGTTGCGCAAGCAAGCGCATATGCTTGGCACACTGCAACCTTGAGGCACCTCTTGCAGGACTTTTGGTGTTTGTTTTCTTCTATTGCTTCTCTGATCATGGTATCACCTCATGTTCTTGGGGCCGCAAAGATGGCATCAATGCGCCTCATCTGGTCCAGAGTGGTGCCAAAGCTGCCTTTTCCGTGACTTAGGGCCTGCGTCAGGTCATTAAATGCCTGCCACTGCGAGACCTTTTGCGTTATGGTCACCTTGTTGTTGTCGGAATTGACGTCTATGTAGGGCAAAACCCCGTAGACTCGCTTTGGCAGATAGTTTACTACCTGTGCTGCCTGCTTTTCTAAGAGTTCTGCCTTTTTCATTGCACGGTATCTTTGGACCACGCAGTCGGCTGATTTTATCACGGCCTTGATCGTAGGCAGGACCATCTTTGTGCTCAAGGATTTGGTGTGCTTTCTTGAAACCGACGCAAGGGTCTGCGTTTGGTTCAGTCCCAGGTTGGCTGTGATCTGCTCGCCATTTACAACTTTGAGCATCTTCTCGGAGTGAAGATGCAACATAAAGTTGCTGCAGACCTTTCGAAAGGTGAAGATGGCCACGCTAAAGGCCCTTGACCCATCGATTGCGTTTCCGACGCTGTAGCCAAGGTGAACATAGTCGCCCTCACCTGTTATGTCTACATCTTCTTTGAAGACATACAGCGCAGACATGCTTGCAAGGTTCTTGCTTGCCAGAACATGCTCGTGGACTTCGTACTTTGAGAACCATTGGCGGTCATCAAAGGTAAACGGCTTTGCGTCAAGCTTTTGCGCAATCTGGTCTGCCTTTTCTATTACCAGCTCGTTTGGAAGTACCTGGTACTTGCTTGAGAGGATTGCAATTGGTGCTCCTTTTCTCTCAATGAACTGGTACTTGTTCCATGCTTTGCCGTTTGCTTCTATGTTGTATGTCTTGATTCCGTACTTTCTAAAGCTCTCCTTGGTCTTCAGGGACAGCTTGCTTCTCTTTGTTTGGCAGATTTGTTGGTCAGAAACAATTCTGTTTGTTTCTTTGTTTTGTATTTGGTTTGTTTGTGTCATGTTTGATTCAACCTCCGTCTCTGAAAAGACATCGGAAATGCAGTCTCAGAATTGCTCAAATGTTTTCAAAGTTGTCACCTAGTCCAGTCCTGCAGAATGTGCAAAACTGAAAACTAAAAATTCTAGATGTGAGAAATTCTCAAATAATTCCATTGTTTGTTGATGGAATTTTTGCAAAGCTTTGTGAGCTTGTCGATGTGAAAAGAGGGTTTGGTCTTTTCAGAAAATTTGACGCTTCTTGTATGGTGCCCAAATTTGGTAACCAAATGTGTAAATTTCTGCTTCTTAGGACTTTAGCAAGTACTCTGGTGGAGATACTGTTTTTCCTATGCAAATAGGTGATTTTTTGTGTGTTTTTGGCGTTCCGAAGAAGCGTCACATACAAAGAAAACGGTTTGGCTTAAGGAGAAACGGGACGATTTGAGTTAGGCTTAAGGAGATGCGGGAAAAACGATTTTGGCTTAAGGAGATGTGAGCTAGGGTTGATTTTTACCAGTTTTCATAGCTAGATAATGACTCGTATTTTTTGGTGCTTTTTTTTGGGGACCGTGAAATTTCTTTTTGATCAACGACATGACCTGACAAACCAATTACATCCAGTATCTGTTGTTTATTGATTCCAGCATCATCACAGTTTCTCATCAAAAGCTCCAAGTCTTGTTTTGCTATTTTGAGTTTCTTTTTGATTTTGTATCTGAATTTCTTTGCTTTCTTTTTTGGAAACTGGTGTGGATCTTTGACGAAATCCCTCTCAGTTTTACTAAGCAAATGATTCACTCGTTTCTAGCAAGCCTGTAAAGACCAACTGCGTTGCTCATGATTGGAATCTTTGGAACCTCTACCTTTCTTCCAAGCTTCTTTTCTAATGATTCCTTCATTCCAGGGATCATGATACCACCGCCCGATACAACAAGGTCGTAATGATTCTTGTTATCGAGCTGAGACATGAATCCTATCAATTTGTTTGATAGTATGTCGGTTAGCTTGGCAACATTTTTTCTAATCTCTGAGTTGTGTTTAGCAAATGTGCTTGCCTGCAAGTATGAGAATTCGCCAAGACCAAGTGTGATAAAGTCAGTTGCCTGCAGCACACTTGTACCAAAGACTAGTTTTCTGTCATCAAATGCAACAATCTCGGTGGTCCCCTGACCAATTGACATAATGATTGCGTCCTTTTTGTTCATATCAATCAAGGTTCCTACAACCTGTGGAACTATCCCGCACTTTGTTGGATGGATCCTTTTTTCTATTATTTTTCTCAATCGCGTCTTGTCTTTGCGGGCATCGTATGGGAGGCCTACAACGATTGCAATTTCTGAATTGTATTCGCTATCCACGGTGTGGTGTGGCCTGATGCTACAGACTCGGCTGACTGCCTCAGATACCAGAGCCTCAAAACCCCGCTCATCGATGGGCCTTCCTTCAGAGACAGGTCTGATTATTACGGCATCTGGATACTTGGCAAACTCCTTTGCCTTTTTACCTACTGCCTCGATTCTGCCCTGTGATTCCTCCCATTTTCCCAGGTCACGATAGGCAAAAAGAGATGGAAAGATTACATGACCATAGTCTGAGACGCATTTTACAAAGCCTGTTCCAACATCAAGCCCTATTGAAACCACACAAAAGAAATCTCAGAATGATTTAAGCTGGATTATTTTGAGTACGTATCAATACCAAAAGAAAGACCCAGAGAGACCATCGACAAAACCAAACCTACTAATCCAATTAAAAAGAAAAGGGTCAGAGGCATTGCGAGTGAAACGTAGACTTCATCTTTGGAAAACTCATCATCAGGATCATAACGGAATCTGAACTTTTTTCTTTTCGATACGGTTGTTTCTGCAGGAAAAACAAACTTTTCATTTTTTGATTTTTTATGAATTAAAAAGAATGCGGCAAGCTTTCTGCATATGGGTTCATCAAACTCGTCAAAGATTTTTTTATTATTAAAAAGAAGCATTTTAGAGTTGACAGCCATATTGTAGACAACTCCGTAAATTATTGAAATTGCTGTCGCAATTACAACCGTACTTAGTGGAATGATAAACCCATTGTATGTTGGCAGTATAACAGACAATGAAATTAGTGCTAAGGCATCGGCGCCAGCATACAGTCTAAAAAACCAAAATGTTGATGCCAGACTGATACCAACAACCACACTAACAATATCTATGATGTCAGGAAATTCAAATGCATAAAGAACTGCCCCTGTCCCCCCAAATGCAAGCCAAATAACATCATGAATTCTCCTTTCCCTGACGTCAAAGAATGCAGCTATTGCAAACATACTGATGGCAATAACAACTCGAATCTCTTCTATCACATGACTAAAAAGTCATCACAATAAAACCAAGGAATTTACTCAGAATCTTCATCAAAATTTTGTTGAAGATTATGAGAATGCCGGACTTTTAAGAAAACCTAGAGAGAATTCTCTTGGATTTGCTGATATCTTGAATGAATTTTTGGTCTTGCCCCAAGATTTCTTCCTTTCTGGCCGGGATTTGTGCAATCCATTTTTGAAGCTCTTCAAGGTCTTGATGGTAATGGCGTTTTAGATCTGAAAAGACACGCGGTATTATCCTTAGTGACTTTTTGGAGTATCTTGTTGCCAGTTTTTTTGCCTTTAGCTGCCCAAAGGCAAACCTCAGATTCTCCTGCGAATAGATTCCCTCAAAAATCTCAGCAAATCTTGGATACACGTAAAATCCTACCAAGCTGCCTTCTTCCAGCCTGCCCTGCATGCCGTAGGCATCAGCAAGGGCACACAGGCCAAGAAAGCTAAGGTTCAGCTCATGGCAAACTGCAAACCATCTGCCTTTCTGAGTCAAAAAATAGAGTCTGGCACCGCCACTTCCTTTAGAGGATATTAGTTTCCTTTCCAATAGATTGGACATAGTCCCTTTCTGGCAGATTCCCTTTAGTCTAAGATCATCTTCAATTTCTTGGATGTTGCGTGTCTTGTTAGGATATAGTAAAACAAGAATTTTTGTTGCAAGTGAGGATTTTTTGATGTGCTCATTGTGAAACACCATTTCTTGCAGCCTCTGCACGGTTTCTTTTGTTAATCTGTCATTAGCTAGGGTCAAATCTTTTGGGATGAAATCACTACAATTCTTTGATTTTGACCTTCAAGAGAATCGACAAACTTTTGGAGCTGTTTGTTGGTACTAAATGATTTAAAGTAGACTGGGTCGCCAAAATTCAGCTGCAGGAATCTTGCATGTTCTGGAGGTATCATAAAGAGTGGTTCTGAGGAATCACCACCAATTGAAATTACCCTATCATCTTCTTTTACTTCCGATATGGTGTGGTCCTTCATGTCTACAAGAAATTTTGTTCCGTGAGGACACTTGAGCAGTGCACGGTGTGGAACGTTACTTATTATCTCCTTTGCCTCATCAATCTCTTCTTTGGAATGAACCATCATAACCTCTTCGTCTTGGTCCTTTTTTGAGACGGAGGATTCGTTTGCAGACGGCTTATCATCCTTTAATGAAAAAATGACAGGATCTCTTTCCTTTCCTCCCTTTCTAAATGATGAGAATGCAATCTCTAGCTGATCAAAAGATGGAAAGCTTTGCTTGAATTCAGGAGTGTTTGAGGGGATCATTTGAATCATCATCTTTACAGCCTCTACCTGATCCTGTTCATCTTTGATCTTTCCAATTGCTTCAATTACATAAACTGGCAGGTGTACTATCGAATACTTTGATGCAAGCTCATCAAGATATCTTTCAAGTAATTCCCGACCCTTTTCTGTTAGATTAATTCTAAATAACCTTGAATACGATTCATTGAGCCAAAGCTTCTTTGGAATATCTTTTGGATCATAGCCAGAATTTTTTAAAAACTCGTAAGCATCGTAAAATTTTAGAGGATTTATCTGGTTTCTCAGATTCAATCTTACATGCAAAATTACTGCCTCCGTCATGTTTTGCACATTGTGGAGTTTTGCCCGTATCTTGTCAATTCCAAAGGACTTGATTGCTTCGATCCTTTCGTGGCCATCAACTATGATCAGAGTTTTTTCATCGGCCAGCTCTGCAACATCTATTGGTGGGATGCTGTCAGGGTCTGCTCTTGCAGTCTTTTTTATCATCTCAATTTGCAGGTCAGTATGTAGAGTTATTCTGACTGGGCACGCCTTTAATCCTGCAAGTGGGATTAGGTCGTCTTTTTGCAAGCCCATCTCACTCAAAGAAAACCGCCTCCGCATCTTCCCATGGCAATTTGAACTGCCTTGCGAGCCTTGGCCTCGTTAGTCCCGCTCATAGCCTCAAACAGTACCCTTGCCCTTTTTCGAACCAGGTCAAAGTCTATCATTGAGCCTAGTTTTTGTTGCTCTTTTGTCAAATACAGGTTAAGATAGTAGGACTCGGACTTTTTTTCATCTTTGTAGTTTATGCCTAGATTTTCTGCGGTCAGCTTTATCCTAGAGAAGACCTTAAGCATTGTTGGTACCCGCTTGACTCTAAAGGCCATCCTTATGGCATCTTGAATCTCTTTTTCGCTTTTTGGAATAGAATACCTCCTAGAGGCAGTAAATAATGCAAAGCTTGCAATATCTGCTTTAGAGTATGTCGTGTTGTTTCGCAGCTTTGTGTATGTATTCCAGGCTTCTAGATAGCAGTATCGTGGGAGATCAAGCTTGTCGCAGGCATTTGAAAAAAGTGAAATGTCTGACCTATGCTCATGCGTTCTCTTTGTGCAATCAATCTTGACTGGTTTTGTCCCTGGTTCAATTTCGTGGAAAAGATTGAGTGTGCTTTCAGTGGAAATTTCTTGTGAGTTGTCTGTTCCAAGTACAACACCACACCTTTTGCAGACAATTTCATGGTTTTCTGTTACAATGTGATTGTCTTTACTGTGAAGGCATGCAATTGAGGGAACAGACATACCATTGAACCTGTTTTGTTTTATCGATAATTCCCCACTCATCATCATAGTAAATCCCTCAAAATCTGCTCAACCGATGTTTTTACATTTAATTTGTTGTCGCTGTCTTTATAGTGATTATTTAGAAATTTTTCTGATTCTTCTAGTACGATTTTGTATTTAGCTAGCCTCTCACGTATTTTGTTTCGAAAATCATCTTCGTTTTCAAGCTTGAATTCGTTTGGTGGACTAGACTTGTTTTCATTGTTTGCAGCCTGTGAATTGTGTTCATTTCTTTCCTTAATTCTTTTTTTTACTTGAGTCTCAAAGCATTTTTCATCAACACACGTAGATCTAGTGTCTGGATCATAATGAATTTGGTCTCCGACTTTCCAATCTTTTTTGCACTCCCTGCATGTAGAATTCCTGTTGCTTGAAATTTTCATGAATTGGTCTCCCCTCTTTTGATGTGTGATGTATATGGTGAATGCACTAGGGTACACTCTACTCCAAAAATATCAGGGGTTTTTGATAGAAACCCTACGATTGACGTATTTTTACTAAATAATGTAGTCAATACCTACATAATAAGCCCATTTCCTTATAAGGATATTTGTAAAAGCTACAAATTCCTTCATAAATCCTAAAACTTATAATCATGCACTACACTTTACTACATATTGGCTAAACCAGGAAGACATAATCTAACAGTAACATCTGAGGTCTATGACCGTATTGCCAAGATCTACAAGAAAGAAAAAACCGACAAAAGCCTGACGCAGTGGATTAGCGACAAATTATTAATGGTTCTAGAAAAGGACGAATTTTTGAAAAGCTATGCGCCATTTCTTAGCAAGATTGCAGTCAATGAGAACAGTGTCATTTTGAGAGATGAAAAGCTACAAAGACTCGTAGAGATTATTTATCGTAACAACAAGTTCTGGTGCGATGTTGACGAAAAAGAGTGCTGTGTTCATGTGCACTTTGCACTGGCACTTCCAGAATTAGTAGAATTAAGAAGTAAATGAATAGCTTGTATCAAAACGTACCATTACAAGAACATCAATAAAATCAATCGGCTTCCTTTGCTCTGTTTTCTAGTAATTCTCCTTTAAGTGATCCAATATGATTTTTACAAAGATTAGCTGTTACAGATGGCAATAGTATCTTTTTTGAATAATGTTTAGGATCACCATGGTATCTGGCTTTGAACTTTGCCCATTCATCACATTTTTCGCCATTGTCATTTACTGCAAGACAAACAGGATGACCTGCACGCTTTTGACTTCGATAATGTTGAACTTTCTTTTCTAATTGCTGAATATATTGTTCACACATTTCTACCAATTCACTTATTTTTTGTAAATTTTCAAATGATAATTGTTTTGGTTTTACGTACTGCTCAATTAATTTTTCTAAATTTTTGCTGTTAATTTCGGTCATTTTATCTTAATTTTCTATATTTTATGCCAGAGTTTTGTATCATTTTCGTGTGCTTGTTGCAAAAGGCAGGAAATGTAGATTTGGGTGCGTTTTTTAGTTTCATTTGAGAAGGATCTCCAAAGTATTCCACCATTTGCCTTGCAATATTTTTACACTGGTCTCCGTTTTGATCAAATGCATTACATCGGATTTTTCCGAAGTATTTATCAGATTTGTATTTAATAATCTCCTCTTCCAAGTTTTTCAAGTAGTGAATACATTGGTCAAAAACATAATCCCTAATGTTTAGTTCTGTAACTAGAGCACGGATATTTTCGGTATTTGATTTTAGTTGCCTGATAATTGATTCGCCTTCTAATTTGTTATCAGAATAATGAATTTTGCTTAATTGTTCTTTGATTTTCTTGATCTCTTCGGATAAATCTGAAAGATCTTCCATAAAGATAAAGCGCAACTATTAACGAAAAATATTGCTATTAGTCAGAACTTGAAGTTTAATTATCCAAAATGCAAATCTTTGTGATAAAACTATTTCATTTAGGTTTTGATCTATTTTTCATGGCTATAATTTACGGCCGTGCTGAAAGCGAAAAAGAACTCCTAAAAAAATATCCCAAACGAGTCCAGAAAATCGAAGATATTGAGAGAGTTCATCAAGAAATGAAAGAAGAACTAATGGTAAAAGAAAATGGATTTTTTGGACACATTAAACACTGGAACAAACAAAGACAGGTTAACAAATTTGAAAAAAATAAAAACAACCCCTTTCATGCTGGCGCAAAAGGAGAACTTAGTGTTATTGACAAATTATCAGAGCTAAGTGACGACTATCATGTTTTGTGTGGTCTAAACATCGGACTTCCTTACTATGTTACATACAACGGCCAAAAAAATCTCAGATCAGCCCAAATGGATTTTGTTGTAGTGTCTCGTAAAGGCGTCATTCTAATTGAAGTCAAAAACTGGAGTACTCAATACTATAATCAACATAGTGATCTAAGCCCGCACGAACAGGTAGATAGGGCAGGTAGAGTATTGTGGCTTTCTTTGAAATCTTGGCGCAGTCCTAAAAGCCCACGTGTGACCAGCGTATTGCTATCAATTCAGGATAATATGAAATATGATCCTAGATACAAGTTCGTTTCTGTATCTAATTTAGATAAAATTAATTATTTTATTGAAAATAGAAAAGAAGAATTTTCAGATAAGGAAGTTAAAAGAATTGTTGATCGTTTGAAAGGTCATGTAACAAAATAGGATTTTGGATTTGAAAGGGGACCTAATAAGGATGAATCATTATAATTCATTATGGGAGAAATAGGGGACGCAATAAATAACGTGTTTAATGCTGCAGGTAAAACGTTAGCCGCTTTGATAATAGGCTTTGTCCTCATAGTGGTGATTCTTGCTTTCGTTAATGTGTACCTAGAAAACCGTGATACAATCCAACGAACTGCGGCCGAGGTTTGCGGTCTTGAAGCCAAACTCAAATCAATTGTCAATGAGGATTTTTTCTCGAACTTTCCAGAAAACACAGAACAGCAAAGGAAAGCTAAAGATTCTATAAGAAAGATTCTGTGGGCTCAGGAAGTTACAGATGAGGAATACCAAGCTATTTTAGATGTTATGGATATTACAG
The DNA here is from genome assembly GCA_049276655.1 of Candidatus Nitrosotenuis sp. Classification (GTDB taxonomy): domain Archaea; phylum Thermoproteota; class Nitrososphaeria; order Nitrososphaerales; family Nitrosopumilaceae; genus Nitrosotenuis. The sequence continues at coordinate 148,680 of JBASWV010000005.1, forward strand.
AAAAACGTAGGCTTGGTTTAGAGGATTTGGAAAAAATCTGTTACTTCACCTGATTATAGGAGTGCTAAACAGTGTTGTAATATCCTGGTTTAGATTCATAAATTGAAGCCTCTCTTAGCTTCTTTCGAATCTGATTTCTCGCTTCATCTTCTGTGAAATTACCTGTTTTTACAAGTTCCTTTATGAATAATTTCTCCTCAACTGGTGTTTTTTGTTGACCCTCAAGTCCTTTCAATGTGTTAGTAAATAAATATGGAATCATGAACCTTCGCTTTTCTTCATCCAGAATTTTTTTTCTTATCTCCTCAGTCGTAGTATTATAATGATCGGAGTCTGATTCATAGATTTTTTTTGTGCTAACCATATCCCATATCATTGAACTTGCTGAGTTTTCTGTGAATTTCTTGGTTTTAATCAAATGTTTTATTAACAATCTACGCTCGACGGGTTTTCTTGCTGAACCTTCCAGTTCTTGGAAAATTTTCAAGAAAAGCTCATCAGCTAATAGTGGGAGTCCGGTTTCATCAACTTCATCAACACTATTCTGAAGATCATTATCGGTTCTATTTTTCTCGACTTGGTGTTTTTTGAGCAATTCCGTTAATTTTGTTCTATCGATAAGCTTTATCCCATTAGATTTTGCCAAATCTTTTGCCGATTCTTGAAATAAATTGTTAGTTATGACCATTCCGCCATCTGCACCATAATGCTTTATGGCTGTACCAATCTCTTGCACCGCTTTGTTTGAAATTTTACCATGAGAGTTTTTACACTGAACTACCTGTCGTTCTCCCCATTTTTCTATAATTAGATCAGCTCCTTGATCCCCCGATCCTTTTGTTAGTTGAACTGTGTAGCCCATTTTTTTAAAAAGAAGAGCCAATAACTTCTCAAATTGAAGGCCAGACATGTGATCACAGTCCTCTACAGTGAATGTATTTTCTCCAACAATAAGGCCATTCTGAAATCGTTCTAATTCTAGATGTTCTTTAACTTCAAATATCTGTTGATCTAGATTTGAGGTTGCAAACCCCTTTTCCCTAACAAGCCTTTCCAATTGATGTAGGTAACTACGATATTCCTCTCCATAGATTTCAAGAAAACTCATGATCATCTCATCAATTTTTTGTTGTTTATCCGAATTCATCTTTTTAACAAATTTTTCAAAATCCGTTTCTTGCTTGAGATAATTAAGAACATGCCATATAGGCAGTGATTCCACGTCTAGCTTTTTCAATTTCAGAATTTTTACTAGTTTAATGTACTCCGTTCCTACTGGTGTTGGGCCATATTTTATCACAAAATTTCGTAAAATAAGTGCGATGTCATCATCTAATTCCGAAACAATTTGCTCTACCTCTTTTCGTTTTTCTTCCTCAGCTTTCTTCTTTTCTATCTGTTTTTGCTCTGTTGATTTTTGATATTCTTTTAGATTTTCCAAATAGTCTAATTCTTTGTCATTAAGATTCCCTTTTTCAAGAAAAAGGTTCTCTTTTTCATCAAAGGGGAGGTCAAAATAAGCCGAGGGTTTCAAAAGTCTGGCATCAAACAGAATCTTACCCTGCTTAATCACTTCATTGATTGAATTCTGATTTGCTTTTTGTTTTAAGGCTTCTAATAACATAGTGAGTTCGTTACTTACCAAATCATCTGAAGCTTTTCCATTTTTTCTTAATGCAATACCATCTAGAATCCCAAGAATGTACTCTCTATTCTCAGATGTTATAAAATCGGGTTCTCTTAGATGCCTCCAGTTATCCAAAATTTCCTTCAATTTTGGGTATTTATCCAGAATATCCATGGTCCTATTCTCCTTTAAGATTATCATATTTACAGAAATGGGTGATAAATAAGCTAGATTCTGATATTAATTGTAATTCTTCTACATCATATGATTAGAAATTAATCCGGCGAAATATGCGAATTAGTTTGTTAGATTATTTAATCTTGATTCACTTGCGTCCAATTCATCAAAAATTGTCTTTATGTTAGTATCTTTGTAAATTTGCAAAGCGTTGTCTATATGCAATGATTCAAAGTATTTTTGATATATCTTCAAAAACTCATCTTTGACTTTAATCGGAGTATATGGAATTTCATGCTGAATTTCAAAATCAGATACCGTCCTACCGCCAGTCTCCAGTTCGTAATTCCCCGTGCTCCTCTCTGTGGTGATGCTGCCATTGACTTTTAATCTGAATGTAGCACCACCATAATATCCACTATCAGCTAGGATTCTGTTTGCTGTGTGTAAGAAAGGACAAGATGAAAACATTGGCCTATACATGTTAATTCTGAATTCTGAATCAAGCCGCATACAGAAATGAATCGACCGATCGTTATCAACTTCCACATAATCACGTTTAATCCTATGCGGATCTGACGATCTTCCATCAAAATTTGGAATGCTGTATGTCGATGAGGCTTCTACCGGAAATTCATTGTAGATAATGAGTGAGTCTCTTTGAAAGAGAGATCTAAAATATTCTTTAGTAATTCTTAATGATTCTGGAATTCGTATATGAGGAACAACGGAAATCAGTAAATAAGAATTCCAACCCAATGTTTTTGCGATTTTCTTTTCTTTTTCTTCGAAAAAATTTTGTAGTTCCTGTCTAGATTTATATCTATTCTCATAGCGCAAGGCAATTTCATTTTCTTTCATTTCGAATGGCTGATAGATATGAGCTGTTGTGATGGTGTTATTTCTGATATAATATTTTGATGTGGTCGTAACCTGATGAATCATAAAAGGACTTTTTGGAATTTTTACAATAATAAATTCATGCGTAGGTTTTTGTTTCTTTTTATTAGCGATGGAGATATTCACTAACTCAATAGGCACCATTGGCGCAGTACTCGATGAAATTATCTGTTGGATGCGTTCTGAATTTTGACCAATTTCAATACCAATACTTGATTTAGCCCTACCATTTTCTTCTTCTACACCGTAGATGATAATGCCTCCTTCAGCATTGGCAAATGAAGAGATATCCTTTGCAACCTCTTTTGGATCTGATGAAATTTCTTTTTTGTATTCCAAATTAAGAGTTTCACTCTGGTTATTCTTCCAAAGATTAGCAATGTCCTCATAATTGGAAATCTCGAAAATTCCATTCATTAAAAGATTATATTTTCTACAGCTAAATACCGTTTTTGTTTTAAATTTTGTATTTCAATACTTACCCAAGACTTGCTAGCACCTTGTAGTTTCACTTCTTCTACGTCACCAAACCTGAAGATTTAGCATGTTTTGGTATGATGAACTGGTACCTAGGTACCTTTTTCTAATGTCCGGCTTATATTTTCAAAGTTTGAAATTGTTGTTTCTGGGTAAACCTCTGGAAAAATAAATCCCTTATGAAATGATACATTAATGGTAGTTATATTATTGCAGGATTCACATTGACAGGGAATTTCAATCCAATTTCCACGCGTCCTTTGCGGATTGGATTGGTCATATTCGTCACCCACAAAATGAATGAGGGGCTTTCCGAGCTGTAAGTATTCATATTTACAATGACTACATCTTAAGAATCGATCCTCTTCATCAACATCTAAGATATTACGATTCAGATTTGTTGATGCGACAGATTTAATCTGCTGAACGTTTGTGTTTAGTTCTTGCAACTTTGCCAAAATGTGTGTGGTAATCTTTGCTTGAGCATCATCTTTTTCGATAGACTTTATGCTGGCAATAATATCTAATGGCGTTTGAATACCATTTGGATTATTTTCGATTTCTTGAATCTGACGTATTATTGCTTCTTTGCAGATATCCATACGCTTAACAAAACGAAAGTCAACATCTATGGTTCGCATTCCAGCAATATCAAAGGGCAATACATCTTTCTCTTCCTTAATTTGAATACAGGGTTTACCAAACGCGTGTCTCAGTGCAAGTTCATAAAATACATTTGGATTATGTCCAGTTAAATCAGCAATGACTAATTCATCTTCAATGATGTGCTGAATGATCTGTGCGGTTATCATTCCTGGTTTTGGCTCACGGTCTGCACGAATTGCCCTATACCCATACTTTTCAACTGCGGGTTTGATTACATAATCAAAAATTTGATCTGACCTGTCCCTTGTGTCTGATCTGTCAGGCCCTATTGGTGAAATGACAAAACAACGTTTTGATTCAGACAAGTAGGTATGAGATATTCTCACTTTTACTTAAGTACTATGGCAACATTATGCGAGGAATGATCTAGATTAAAGAAAAAACCAAATGCGCCGGGTAAGTGTATTAAGAATTAGAATGCCTGGTTTCAAAATCATGAAACTGAGGGCAGCGAATGTAAACAATGTCAGCCCACCCCCGCACATATCTCGAAACAAAAAAGCCAATGAAATAAGTTGCAAATATTTGATCAAAAGTTAAATCTCAAATTAATAAAACAATATAAGCAAATTACACCATTAAGCACTTATGCAGAAAAATAACGCAAACACAACAGCAAATCTAGGAGAGGAGAACGAGTCGATAAAACTTAGCAAAACAATGACTAGCAATTCCAAGAATTACACAAAATCATTCAATATAGAGAAAATTTCAGAACATGAAAACACAGGGCTACCAACTAAAACTGTAGAGCCTGCCTCGGGCTACTTTTTATCTGGATGCTTGGGCTACTCTTTCTAGCTCGTTCTTTTTCTTGACAGAGGGTGCCGCTGCGTCGTTTGATGCAGCCGCAATGAGGTGCTCTGCCAGATATTCTTCCATAGATTTTGGGTTTGAAAATGACGACTCTTTTACGCCGTCGGAGATGAACCTCAGGGCAAGATCGACTCTTCGGAGCGGCGATACGTCTACTGATACGTGATAAGCAGTTCCTCCGTACACAATTCTGGTGGTGTCCTCGTTTGGAGCTGAGTTTTCGATTGCGCGAACCAAGACCTCCACTGGGTTCTTGCCTGTCTTTAGGTGGATTAGCTCCAGGGTGGCCTTTACGGTGTTGAGTGTGCGGGCCTTTTTTCCGCCCATCCTTCCGGTGTTCTTTGCGTATTTTTTGCCAAAGTGCATCAGCTTATTTGCTAGTCTCTCAACGATGTTTACCTCGGCCTTGTTGAATCTTTTAAGCGAGGAGCGGCCGAATGTCAGCGGCATTATTGTCTTGTTAAGTGAGATTACCGTTTTGAGGCCAGGATCCTTTATCTCGATTCCAGAAAGATCCCATTTTCTAAACAACAACAAGTTCTGAGTTTCTGCCATGTCTTATCGCCTTGGCTTTTCTTTTCTTCCCCGCACCAGCTCGCGAAGCGAGGTGCCATTTACTTTGAAAACCTTGAATCTAACACCGGGAATGTCTCCCATTGCTCCGCCCATGGACGCTCCCATTCCCTCTACGTGGACCTCATCGTGTTCATCAATAAAGTTCATTGCGCCGTCTCGCGGCAAAAACGCAGTAACTGTCTTTCCGTTTTTGATCAGCTGCACGCGGACACATTTTCTGACTGCAGAGTTTGGCTGTTTTGCTTCGACCCCAACTTTTTCCAAGACTATTCCCCTTGCTTGAGGAGCCCCTCCTAGTGGGTTTGCTTTTCTGTCAAGGCCGAGCATTCTTCGTTTGTATCTACCGATTTGCCATCGCTGTCGCTTTCGCTTTGTCTTTAGTACGCGACCAGCAAACAGACCAAGTGGAGACTTTGCCATATTATCACTCTAGTAATTTTTCGGGACTGTTAATTAAAACGCTTGTAATTTCAAAATATCTTTTTGCCAGGAGTCGCGCCTTTTCGGCGTTTCTACCTTCACGGCCGACTACGATGCCTTTCTTTTTTGGGTCGACTATGACTATTGCCTGTGTGGTACCGTCTAGCCTTTTGTTAAGCTTGACATCTGATACGAGTTTTGGGTTTAGCATGTTTTTTAGAAAGTTGATTGGATCGTCAGAATATTCGACCAGTTCGACGTTTTTCTTTACAATGTTCTGCAGGTTTTTGATGTGCGAGCCGCCCTTGCCTATTGCAAGGCCCATCTTGCCTTCGTTTACCACAAAGATAACTCTGTTTTGTTTTTCGTCTTCCACACAATCACGCGCCGACGCGCCTGTAACGTTTTGAAAAAGCGAGATTAAACGCATTTGGTCAGTTGTCAGTTTGATTGTTTGTGGCATTTTTGCTGATTATCTCCAAGCCTTTTGGGTTTCATTTAAACTTAGTTGTGTTGTCATTGTGTCTCTAATTCTTTTAGTATTGCCTTGATGTTTGATTCCGGAATCGATGTCAGCGACGCTGCAGCCACTCTGAATTGCAGCCCGCACACCCTGCCAAGTGCGACGGACGAGCCGTTAAATTGCATCGTCGTTACCTTTTGGCCTTTTGTTGAGTCTTGGATTTTTTCCAGTGATTCTGCCGAAACAGATTTTGAAATTATGATTAGTTTTGCGTTCTTGATTGACTGAAGCACCTGCTTTACGCCCAATACACACTTGCTCTCCCGTAGTGCGTCCTTTAGTGCTTTTTCAAGTAATTTTCCCATTGTATCACTGTGTAATGACGTTCCAAGGCAGCTCCTTTATAAAATTATGGCATGATTTTTTCAAATGGGATGATTGGTGGCACCAAATTGATTTATCAAAACTCGATTTTGCAGATTTGCGTAAAAATAGAAAAGAGGGTGGTGTGAAGTTACTGGCTTGCAACTACCGTGTACGTTACAGTGAACGGCTCTGGGTTCTTTGTGTGAACTGCAAGTGCGTTGCCTGCAAAGTTCCATGTTCCTGATGACGCTTGCGGGTCTACTATTGTCAGCGCGAACTTGGTCTCTCCGTCTGGAGTCCAGATTGGCTGGCCGTTGTCTTCGCCTTTTGCTAGTGGGCCGTGTAGTGCCACGAGCTGGATTGGTTCGGATGCAGAATATGTTAGCATGCCGCCGTATGGCATTTCATTTGGTGGCAGAATTACTGCCAATTGGTGTGATTCGTGTCCAAGGCCTGGGTCCTGCACCGAAATAGCAGTTCCCGTCATAACTGTACCGGACGTTTCTTTTTCTGCATAGCTTACCGTATAGCTGGCAGTGAATTGTTCTGGGTTCTTTGTGTGAACTGCAAGTGCGTTGCCTGCAAAGTTCCATGTTCCTGATGACGCTTGCGGGTCTACTATTGTCAGCGCGAACTTGGTCTCTCCGTCGGGAGTCCAGATTGGCTGGCCGTTGTCTTCGCCTTTTGCTAGCGGCCCTGTAAGGGACACAAGTTGAACCGGCTCGGATGTAGAGTATGTGAGCGATCCCTTGTAGATCACATCAGATGGTGGCAGAATTATTGCCAATTGGTGTGATTCGTGTCCAAGGCCTGGATCCTGCATGGATGTAATCGTCTTTGAGGAGATTGTCGATTTGTGGATTGGTTTTTCCATCATTGGTTTTTCCATCATTGGTTTTTCCATTGCTGGTTGTTCTTGTCCCCCGGAAATTTTTCCGGTTCTTGGCTCTGTCTTTGGAAGTGTTCGTTTTTGTCCTTCCGAGCAGAGCTTGTCTCCGCAAACCTTTGATGCGGTGCTAAGACCGTATCCCTTGGTGTTTTTGGTAAGGCCTGTTCCCTTTGCCTTTAGGGCATCGGCCTGCTGCATGCCAAACGAAGTTACAAAAGCTGCTGACAACAAAACAGTGACCACAAACAAAACGGACATTGTTTTTGTCATGATATAAGATTATTATTTAGATATATTATCTTGCCGTCATTCTATTGATATTGTCTGCCTCTTGTTTTCCGAAAGTGGCGTGGTATCGTCAAGTGACTTCCACACAAACGACTCTATGGTGTATTGGCCGCTTTGCTTTGGTGTCCAGGATTGGGACAGCTCAAAGATCTGCTCCTCCGCGAGTCTCCCAGAGATCCACGACAGTGATGTAACGGCTCCTTTTTTGTCCATGATTTGTATTATGCTTGTAAAGTCTTGTGGGTATTGCTGGTTGTTTTGTATGTGTGTGGCTATCTGCACCTGCTGGCCTGTCCTGATGGAGCCAAGTCGCTTTCCCGTTCCGTCTGCAAAATAGATCTCGTCGATTGAGATCCTCTGCGTGCTTGGAATGTTAGAACCAATTATGGCCGATGCGGTGACTTCCAAATCGTCCGATGTGCTGTGTGGTTCCGGAAGTGTCCTGTCGTTGTATCGTGCCACGATCGTATCGCCGGGTACCGCTCGGAGGCGATTTCCGCTGGACTCGCTACTTTGCGTCAGTGTGATTTGGGCCTCAAATGTGCCTGACTCGTCATCTGTTTCCGTAGCTATGACGGATATCCCAGCGGTGTCAGAGGCCGAGTAGACGTCGATTTCTACGTCATCTAGCGCCTCGGGGTTTAGATTCATGTCAGGGTCATTCACCATCACTAGGACTTGATCCTCTGCAAGATAGCTCGGTGATGAAAACGCTATCCGTCCTATGTTCCAGCTTATTGCGGCAGATTTTGTCAGCACCACGCCGTCTGCAAACTCGAATGATATTGTGATGCCGTCGTTTCTGTCAGCTTCTAAGAATCCGTTTGTCGGCCCTCCGCCAGTGGTTCGGGGGACTGTGTCAGGGTCTCCGTCGCCGTCTACATCGTGTGAGAATCCGGTAAGTGTCACCTCGCCTGTGAAAGTGCCGCTGCTTGGCGCAGTCTCTCTGAGCTCGTACGGCTTTAGGCTGTGCGACGATGTGGATATTTTTACTGCATAGTCTGGGTCTTCGCCAATAGAATCAATTCCATACTCGTTTTCATCCCAGCTTGGAGCGACTATGGTTATTCTGATTTTGTCAGTCCAGGTGTATGTGTCCTTATCCAGATAGATTGGCGCGTACGGCTTGTAATAGTCTGGGATCTGCTCTGCGCCTGCAAATCCAGTCACGACAAGAATTGGAATTGCCGCAATGAGGATTTTTGGCGTCATTGTTTTTTCTCCCACCTTATTTCTTTCATCAGTATGATTATTGGTGCCATGATTGATATGATTATGAAAAATGCGATCATGTATGAGGAATAGTCGTACGAAGCCAATCGATCACACTTGAAATGAATTGTCGTTTTCTTTGATAAACCATCCTATTCATTCCAAATATGTGATCATTTGACTGCACTGATAATTTCTACGTGCGCCTTTAATATGATAAAATTCTGATTCAAAGTAACGTGGACTGGGGAGTCCAAACCGGAGCCTCAACGACCACTTACGTCCTACCTTGTTAGGACGTATTCAAAATTTATTGATTTGAGCAATTCATTGACTAATGCTAACACTGATTTTATCTTGCATTCCTACTATACACATGCCGATTTTACAATTATGACAAACATATTCATCTGAGGGTTTATCACAGCCGCACGAGCAAGTACAGGTATAATCGTTCATTTATGCGTTCACCACCCTAATTATTTTTTTAGCTGTCTCGTCAATTTTTGTTTTCAGAGCTAGTTGGACTTTGCATTCGTCTATTATTGAAATAATTTTTCTTGAAAAAGATACTGGATTGACGCCACTACGACATGCAACTATGACTAGATGGTCATCTAATGGAAAGGTAAACAGCACTTCCTTTTCTCTTTCCGCATACGTATACCTTACAGAACCAAAATCGTCATCAAATTCCTTTCTCATATTTTGTCTTAAAGAATATTCCATGAAAAACATGTCTTGTTTTGGGCTTGTCATGCAGCCTATGATTCCCATACGATCCTTACTTTGCAACGTCCTTCCCATCTCATTGATAACAGCTGCAAAACAAATTTTCTCACTAACGTTTAAAATTGATTCACATAACTTGCCCAAAACAACATATTGTTGCGATGTCAGCAACATTACTGCCTCACCTGAACTGATTTACCATCAAAACTATTCAATTGAGGGAATTTTTCACTAATCTGCTTTGCCAAAACGTTTTGAGATGTGCTCTTTTTCATAATCTCCGTTTTAAGATCTTCAGCTATTTTTGGAAAATGCCCATAGTTAATACTAGGTGTTTTTTCTTTTGTTAGATGTAGTTTTCTTTCAATTATAGTTGGCACGACTTGAATCCTAAAATAGATTCAAGCCAGCAGGCTCTTAATTTGGAAGAGGTCAAAAAATCATATCCACCTTGTAGTGGTGCTTCTGCCTAATTAACCCATGCATTTATTTGTGAACCGAGATTTCCTTCTTCAATTTATTGCAAATTGTCTTGTAAAATGTAAAAATAAATATCATATGATAACATCATGGAATGTAAACTCACAAAATTTTATAATTAATGAAGCGTATTTGGAATTACTAAAAATATCATCTTTGATTTCTTTAGTGTTAAATTCAGGAAATGATGTTGGAATCAAATCGCGAAAATAATCTAAAAAGAAAAAAGTGTTAGTTTATTTTTCTGTTTTAGCTGGTTCTTCTGTCTTTACTTGTTCTTTCTTTGTTTCGTCGGTTGGAGCTACTGTTTGTTTTTCTGTTTCTTTATTTTCCATATCTATATAGATATTTGCACTCAATATATACCCGCGCAATAGGATTATAGATCGCAGAAAAATATATAGAAAATTAGGCACAAAATCGATGCTTGCCTTAGCCACATCAACAGTAGATCTAACCACACAGAGCGGCAGAGATAAGATGATTGCCAATTTTTCCAAGTCAACAAAAGAAGCGGGTTTTTTCAAAAATTACTTTATTGTCTTCAGTTATTCGCATTTCTGGAAAATCAGATATTCTAAGATCTGACATTACCTTGAATCTAACGCCTAAAAATGCACCCAATACAATAATTACTTAAGTGCTCGGTTTTGCGGTTCGTAAAAATGAGATGATTTGGTCTTTTGTTGGAACAGTTTGTGATTCAACTGTATGGTGTTTGTGTCTGTTTGGAATTTTGATATTTCGGACTAGTTTTATGCTATTGTATTGCAATCTGCTTTTTACTGCCGATGCATAATTTGCCACACTGCTAGGAGCAAGTTTTTCAAGCATATTATTTACAAATGCTTGTAGGTTTTTTGCCTCTTGTGCTTCATTTTGTCGAAAATTCTCAATTAATTGTGAGATTGTAATATTACGAGTTAGGAGATATTCTGCTAGATGTTTTTTGTAATTGATTTTGGAACTTTCAGAACCTAGAGTTGCTATCCATTGCCTTGTGTCTTCGTCTTGGAGTAGTTCTTCTACCTTTTTTGCAAGTGCAGTGTTTGGTATCACAAGATAGTATACACGTGTACGGAATTTAAGGGTAAGTCTCTAATTTTTGGAGACTCGCATGTACAGGTCTACTGTACCAGAGCCGACTGGGATGTTAGAGCCGACAATTACGTTTTCTGTTACGCCCTTGAGGTTCTCGACTTCGCCTGTCAGTGCAGCTTGTGCTATTGTTGGTACGGTGATTTCAAATGCAGCCCTTGCAAGGACACTGTCCTTGGTTCCGGCTATTCCATGACGCCCTATTTGCTGCAGATATCCCCTTGAGCACATCATGTCTGCTACAAGCATGATGTATCTCGAGTCCACCTCCAATCCCTGGTCTTCCAGTGTGGTGGAAAGCTCGTTTATGAGCGCGTTTCTTGCTGCCTCGATTCCAAGCGTTGCGGCTATCTCAAAGACATTATTGGTTCGGACGTTTCGCTTGTCGATTCCGTCGATTTCCAAGACCTTTGCCAGGTTAGAGCCAGTTGTCTGGATTACCCATTCGTCGTCTTTTTGTGCGACTGTGACTCGTGTGATGTCAGGAACTCCCTTTACGATAGAGTTGAGTACCTTGTTTCGAATTGCAATTACTGTCGGGGCGTCAGACTGCTCTGCCAGGTTTAGTGTGATGGTGTTTCCGTTTGACTCTATTTTGAATTTCTTGTTTGACGCAAGTGCCGCTTCGACTTCTTCTGCGGTGCATCCCCTCTGTGAAAGTGCGGCAGGGCTCAGCTCAAGCGTTATCTGCGTGGAATAATCAGTCTCTACATTTGCAACAAGTGCGCTGACTTTGGTCTGCAACGTGTTTCTTGCGACCTCGATTGCCTTTTCTCTTGACTTTTTGTATTTTTCCTCCAAGTAGATGTCCATGGTTGGGGTGACCGGCTTTTTTCTTGCATCCACTAGCTCGATGAGTCTTGGCAGGCCTAGCGTTACGTTTCTTTCTCTGATTCCCGCAAAGTGGAATGTCCTAAGTGTCATCTGAGTGCCCGGCTCGCCGATCGATTGCGCCGTCACTATGCCCACTGCCTGCCCTGGCTCTGACTTTGCCTTGTTGTAAAGATCCAGCGCTTTTTTGAGGACTTTTTCTGCCCCCTCCCTGCTAAGTTTGGAGTGGGTGATTCCCTCTTCTACGAGTCTTGTGAGTCTTGGGTTGAATGTCTTTGTGTATTTTTTGAGCAGCTCCTCCGCTTCTTCTTTTGTCGCCTTTTTGCCGGTGTCCACTATTGTTTCCGATTCTACCAGTCTGTTGATGTTAAAGGCCTCGCCGTGGTCGGACTTTGCCACATCGATTCCGTCCTCGCCGTACAGGAACTGGATTATGTGGCCGTGCGGGTCTCGGACCGTGTTGTCATATTCTAGTTTGATGTGCTCCAGCGCGTTTACCAGCCTTCGCTGCATGTATCCGCTTTGCTGGGTTCGAACTGCCGTGTCGACTAGCCCTTCGCGTCCGCCCATTGCGTGGAAGAAGAACTCGATTGTGGAAAGTCCGTCCCTATAGTTTGACTTTACAAATCCGTGGGCGTCCGGGTTGTCGTCATTTTCCTTAAAGTGCGGCAGCGCCCTGTTGTTGTATCCCTTGTTTAGCCTGTTGCCCCGTATTGACTGCTGTCCAAGTGCGCCTGCCATCTGGCCGATGTTTAGTGACGAGCCCCTTGCACCGGTTGTTGCCATGATTCTTGCGGCGTTGTTTTTCTCCAGCTGTTGGTCTGCGGTGTTGCCTGCCTTGTCTCTTGCCTTGGATAATTCATTTACGATATAGGCCTCAAGTGCCTCTTCTGAGGAAAGACCCCTTGTGAGTTTCAGTGTGCCCTTCTTTGCCTGAGATATTAGATCATAAACGGTATTGTACGATTCCTCGATTCCTGTAGCAATGTCGGTCTTTACCTTTTCTGGCAGCTCAAGGTCCGCATAACCGTAGCTAAAGCCATAATGCGTGATGAACTGTTTTGCCACAATGAGAACAGAGTTGAGGAATGTCTTTGCGGTCTCGTTTCCATAGTCCTTTGCTATTCTGTGCAGGACGCTCTCCGGCTCCTCTGCACCTATTGAGGCCTTGTCTATTACGCCGCTGATGAGCTGGCCGTTTTTGATCACGACGTCTTTTTGCTGGCCCTTTGTTCCCTTGGACCATTTTGATGTTATGACAAAGTTAAAGTCCTTTGGTAAAAACAGCGAGAAGAGCTGCTTTCCAGAATACATCGGTTCTTTTCCCTTTACTGCCGGCTCTGGGAATGCGCCGTCATATCCGCCAAGCATCGCATAGTTTGCGAATTCCTGTGGCGGCAGCACCGTCTCGTCCCTTGTCAAGAGATAAGAACCCGTGATAAAGTCCCTCAGTCCTCCGATTATCGGCCCTCCGTACCTTGGTGAGATTAGCTGGTCTTGGACCCGCATAAGTAAAATTGCTTCCGCTCGGGCTTCTTCGCTTTGTGGAACGTGGAGATTCATCTCATCCCCATCAAAGTCGGCGTTGTATGGCGGGCAGACCGACGGATGGAGTCTAAAGGTCTTTCCCGGCAGAACCCTGACATAGTGGGCCATAATCGACATTTGGTGCAGCGACGGCTGTCTGTTGAACATGACAATGTCGCCGTCCGATAGATGCCTTTCGACTAGGTAGCCCACCTCCAAGTTCTGTGCGATTGTGGAACGGTCTTCTACAAAGTCCAGTCTTATCTTGACGCCGTCAGGCCTTACAATATAATTTACACCTGGAAATTTGTCTGGTCCGTTTATGACAAGCTCTCGCATTCTCTCGATGTTCCAGTCCGTGATTATCTCCGGAATGGTCAGCTTCTTTGCAACTGTTTCCGGCACGCCGACTTCGGATAGGTCAAGGTTTGGGTCTGGTGAGATTACCGTCCTGCTTGAAAAGTCGACTCGTTTTCCGGAAAGCGATCCCCTGAACCTTCCCTCCTTTCCCTTGAGTCTTTGTGTGAGGGTCTTGAGGGGCCTGCCTGATCGGTGGTGGGCCTGCGGGATTCCTGAAACTTCGTTATCAAAATATGTGGTGGTGTGGTACTGCAAAAGGTCAACCAGATCCTGGACAATGAGTGGTGGTGTTCCTGCGTCCTTGCTTTCCTTTAGTCTCTGGTTTACACGAATAATGTCGACCATCTTGTGGGTAAGGTCGTCTTCGGATCTTATTCCGGTCTCCAAGATTATGGAGGGCCGAACTGTTACCGGCGGAACCGGCAGTACCTGCAGTATGAACCATTCCGGTCTTGCAGTGTTTGAGTCATACCCAAGAAGCTTGAGATCCTCGTCCCGAATCTGTGTGAATCTTTCCCGTATTGTGATTGGGAGTAGCCTGTGTTCGCCTATCTCCGTTTTTTCGATAAATATTGTGGGCTTTGTAAATATCATGTCGTATTGGGGCTTGCCGCAGTGTGGACACTCTTTTGCCTTTTTTGCCTTGTCCAGTATTTCCTCAGGGATTCTTTTTTGCGAGATTATGGTATAGGCCGCCTCTTTTTTGACAATCTGGGCGTAAGAGTCAAGATCCTCCTGCGGTAGTTTTAGCCTAGAGCAGGACCTGCAGGTTGCAATCAGTAGCTTGTGTATGTTGTCGATAAACGCAATGTGTAGAACCGGCTCTGCCAGCTCGATGTGTCCAAAGTGGCCTGGGCATCTTGCGGCAGTGTTTCCACAGGTCAGGCATTTTTGTCCCGGCTCGAGTGTTCCGAGTCGTCCGTCCATGAGGCCTCCCTGCACTGCCATGCCGTCCTCGTCGTATGTCTCCGGTGCGGTGATCTCTGCGACGGAGTATTTTCTTATCTCAGTTGGCGACCAGACCGAGAATTTTATTCCGTCGATTGCCTTTACTGTTTGTACGGACATTACACCTTCTCCTTTATCATTAGTCTTGGGGCCACGTTGAGGCTCTGCATTTCCTGCAGCAATAGCTTAAACGCGTATGCTACTGAAACCGAGGAGACCTTTGCCTTGTCTCCGCAGACGCGGCAGACATATTTTCTTTGTTTAACGTCATGGTATGCCACAAGGCCGCATCGCTCGCACACAAAGATTTCAGATTTATCAGATTCGTCAAGCAGCCTGTCTTTTAGGATCATCGATGCGCCGTATGCTATGAGGCAGTCTCGTTCCATTTCACCGAATCTCAGTCCTCCGCCCCTCGCCCTTCCTTCTGTTGGCTGTTTTGTGAGCATCTGGACTTGTCCCCTTGCCCTTGCATGGATCTTGTCCGCCACCATGTGGTGCAGTTTTTGATAGTATACAACTCCTATGAATACCTCTACTGGGAAAGGCTTGCCTGTCCTTCCGTCATACATTACTTCTTTTCCGGAATACTTGAGGCCGCTTTTCTCCAGTGCGGCCTTTATCTCCTCTGTCTTTTCTCCCACAAACGCCGAGCCGTCGAACCTGCTACCACGGACTGCCGCTGCCTTGCCGGAGATCGATTCCATGAACATTCCTACAGTCATACGTGATGGAAATGCATGCGGGTTGATCAAAACATCTGGGATGACACCCTCTGCAGTATATGGCAGATCCTCGAATTTTGCCAGGATTCCGACGACGCCTTTTTGTCCGTGTCTTGACGCGAACTTGTCGCCTATCTCCGGAATTCTCATGTCTCTTACTCGTATCTTGTACATTTTTCCGCCCTCGTTTGACTGCGTCATCACTACCGTATCTACTACGCCGGTCTCCGATGGCCTTACACCTATGGAGGTGTCTCGTCTGTATGGGCCCTTGGACTCGAACTCGCGGTATTCTTCCATGAATCTTGGCGGGCTTGTCTTGCCGATCAAGATGTCGCCGCCGGTTGCGTTGGACTCGGTTGCGATTACCCCGTCTTCTTCGAGCAGTCGGTATGCCTTTTCTCCCTTGTATCCGCGGATATTGTCCTCGGCGTTTGGAATCTCGAAATTGTCGCGCATCCCGCCGGGGTACTGCTTTGCTTCAGCCTCGTAAATCCTAAAGAAAAATGTCCTGCCCAGGCCTCTGTCAACTGCCGCCTTGCTGATTACAATTGCGTCTTCGATGTTGTATCCGTCAAAGGGCAGTACTGCTACGACGCAGTTTTGCCCTGCAGGTCTGTCCTCCAGTCCTAGCAGGTTTAGGGCCTTGGTAGTAACTATTGGAGTCTGCGGGTACCACATAAAGTGCTGTCGGACATATGTGCTGGTGTTCATCATCGGTGTGGAAAATCCGAGGCTCTGCTTTGCCATTGCTGACTCATATGTGTTTCTTGGGGATTGGTTGTGCTCCGGATATGGAATGATTGATGCACCCGCGCCAAGGATTGCAGACGGAAATATCTCGAGGTGGGTGTATTTTTTTGTGTCCTTGTCATCTATTGTGATGTAGCAGTTTTCCTCCTCGTTTGCGTCGTTTAACTCGATTATTCCCATTCTGAGAAGATCGTTCCAGGACAAGAGTTTCTTTGAGACCTTTTCTATCAGTTCTTGTGTGAGAAGCGGCTTGCCGTCCTTAATTATGACCAGCGGCCTAAGGACGCGGCCTGCGTTACAGTTTACGTACAGCCTCTTTGTTGCGCCCTCGGTGCTCGGCTTGAAAAACGAAATGCCGACATGTGGGTGAATCTTGGAGCTTCGTCTCAGCTCTCGCAGTGATTCGACCAGCTTGTCGCCGTCCTTGAAATAACCGACCAGTCTGCCGTCCACAAAGACTCGGGTTCCGTCCCGTTTTAGATCCTCTTTTGCGTCGGTAAAGTGGACGGTTCCAAGGTCGTAGAGTTTTTCGACTATTTCTTCAGGCGATACGTTAACTGAGATGATTGCAGACAGTGCTAGATTTTTTACGAGCCCGCAGTTGGAGCCTTCCGGCGTCTCTGATGGGCAGATTCTTCCAAAGTGCGTCGGGTGCAGATCCCTTGCCTCGAAGTTCGGCTGTGTTCTGGAAAGAGGCGACTGGATTCTTCTGAGATGGCTAATGGTGGACAGGTAGTTTGTCCTGTCGAGCAGTTGTGTTACTCCGACTCTGCCGCGTCCCCAGTTTCCTGTTGCGATTGCGTTGTTTAGCTTGTCTGAAACTATGCCGGGTCGTATTGCTGCTGCCACCGCGTTGATGCCGCGTTTTTGGCCGGATCTTTCCAGCTGGTATTTCATGTCGCGGACCAGATTCCTAAAGGCAGTTCTGAACAGATCCGCAAGCATTTGGCCTGCGAACTTGATTACCTTGTTTCCATAGTGGTCCTTGTCGTCGGGAGATATCCAACCCAGCTTCAGCTCGATTAGCTTGCATGCTGCCTCGCCTAGGAACTGCGACTTTTCCCTTCTGTTTTCCTGGTGCTTGCCCAGGTGTGGCAAAAGACCCCAGTCCAAGAGTGTCTCCGCTCTTTTTATCTGGAATTCCTCAAGCATTCCAGGTGCGATTCTCTTGCTGATATACACAATTGCGTCCTTTGTAGTCTGGACCTCGCCCGCCTTTTCAAAGGAGGCTTCAAGCTCGTTTTGGATTGCATCGACTAGTGAGACTGCTGCAGCTATTTCCCTGTCGGCCTCAAGTCCGAGTGCGCGCATCAGAGTCACCACCGGAATGTCAACAGGAGATCCAGGAATCCTTGCGACTATCAGGCCGTCGTTTTTCATCACCAGTTCGAGCTTTGCACGATAACCGACAATTGAAGAATAGACTTTGGCCTTGTAGACGTCGTTTCCGCCGACCTTTTCTTTGTCCACTATGATCTTGTTGTATGAGAGATCCTCTAGTCCCACTATGACCCTCTCAGATCCGTTAATTATGAAATACCCGCCTGGGTCGTTTGGGTCTTCGCCGTGCTCGACCAGCTTTTGTGTAGAAAAGTTGTGCAGAATGCACGCATTTGATCTCACCATGACCGGTATGTCGCCGATGTGTACGAATCTAGACTCGAGGATTTTTCCGTCTTCGACTACGCTTGCCTCCATCATTATTGGTGCAGAGTATGAAACGTTTCGGAGTCTTGCCTCGGCAGGTGTGATGTGAGTAATAGAGCCATCCAGTTCCATCATCCTCGGCTGTTGGAGTTTTACTTTTCCTAGCTGGATCTTGTATGGGTATTCTGCATTTTCTATTTCGATGTGACCAACCTCATCTATTATTGATTGTAAGCCGCGCTCTAGAAATTCATCAAAAGAGTTTAGGTGCTGCCTTGCTATCCCTTCTCTTTTTAGCAGATCCTGGATTATTGGCCAGCGCTTGTTAGAAGAATCTGGCATTAGACTTCCACCACATATCTGTAATAGATGCTCTCACCAGCAGTCTGGCTCTTTCTTGTTATTTTTATCATATCACCTGGCTTTACACCAAGTCCAATAATTGCAGGATCGTTTGAAAATATCAGCGGCATTTCGGTCGGCTTGCAGTTGAATTTTTCGAGTATCTCTTCTGCCTCTTTTTTTGTCATTATTTCGTGCTTTGGCACGTAGATGTGATCCGGTACCAGGACGTGGGTCTTCTTAGTTGCCAGTTCCGCCACCTTCGATAGCACAAGCTAAATATGCAAAATTGCCAAACAAACTGAAAAATCTCCAGAACTGGTTTATATATATTTAATCAAGATCCCAAATGAAGTCAATATTTTTTGTTTTTAGTCAATGATTTTTTTCTTAACCTTAAATAGTATTTGATATCACGAATAAAGCAAGATGCGTACTCTATACACAGCAATAGCATTGTTTACAATTCTGGCCACTGGCACAATTGTACCAGTTTCTGCTCAAGAGTTTGTAGATGCCATAACCGTATCTACAGACAAAGATGCTTACGAGGACGGAGAGACCATTACCGTGACGGGCACGGTCAGAGAGAGACTTTCTGGCTATCCCGTGACGTTGCAGGTCATCTCTGCAAATGGGAACTTGGTCACCGTTCAGCAGCTAGACGTCTCTGAGGAGAACACCTACGGAGTCGACATTACTGCTGGCGGAGCATTGTGGAGATCTGCCGGTACATACACAGTCAAGGTATTGTATGGAACCGAATCAAGGACTGCAGAGGCGACCTTTGAGTTTGCAGGTTCCGAAGGCGGACCGGCAGGCGCTGGCAAATCCATCGCAGTAAGCGGCACTGACTTCTTGGTGGAATATTCCATAAGAGGAGGCAAGGTAATCAGCATCACCCCAAGCATTCCTGACAAGTCCCTAATCATAGAGATAGAGACCACAGGCGACGGTGAACTGACCGTGACGCTGCCAAGAGGGCTGATCGACGCACGAATTGGTCCAGACGGACAATCCGGCGAAGACGACAGCTTCTTTGTCCTAGTGGACGGAGCAGAGGTGGACTTTGACGAAGAAACCACGTCAGATGATCGCACCCTGACCATACCGTTCGAGGACGGGGCAACCGAGATAGAAATCATCGGAACCTTCGTGATCCCAGAATTTGGCGCAATGGCAGCAATAATCCTAGCAGTAGCAATTGTATCAATAATTGCGGTATCTGCTAAGAGCAGACTCGTACTGCCAAAGTACTAGATCTTCAACTTTTTTCATTTTTTAAATA
>JBASWV010000006.1:0-387817 GCA_049276655.1 Candidatus Nitrosotenuis sp.
TTGCCTCTCAAATCCGTAAGGCAAAACCACACAGCAAATTCTGAACAGCTACAATTAATGGAAACATTCCAGTATATTTCGTAAATCCAAGGCGCACAAGCACGCTCTGTCCAATATGCGGAGGGACGCCCCAAGAGGACAGTCAGAACCGTCGCAAGCTGTTGTGCATTAATTGTGGCAAAACAATGGATCGCGACGTCGTCGCATCCATGAATGTTGCCCACAAGGGGTGGGCTAGGTTTACCCATCCTAGAGGGCTTTCAGATGAAGCGATGAGGGGGAACGTGATTCCTGGCAGATACCAAGAACCGCTAATCCTCAGAGTGGATGGAAGCAAGTTAGCAGAATTCGATCCTGTTTGACGGGTTTCGATAAGTTAGCAGAACCGTTTTGTAATACCTTTTTATAGACAAATTGAGTTCGTCAAATTGTTGAGCGTCAGGCCGACATCATCACATGCATATGGAATAGGAATCATAGCCATGATTGTCGGAGTCGCAATAGGCATCAGCTACTATCAGATGTATTACCTGCCAGAGTCAACCGCAAAGCCAAAGGTCTCACGCGAGATACTAGAGCCCTTGGGAATTACAAAAATCGACATAATCAAGGGATCCAGCCTGCCTGACCAAAAAGACAATTTCGTTCCAAAGCTAGTAAGCATCCAGCTTGGAATAGACAACAAAGTCATTTGGACGAATATGGACGATACTGCACACACAGTCACGCCAGACCACAGGATAGCGGACTCGTACAGCGGCGACTTTGGATCACCCGGTGTGGTAAAGCCTGGCGAAACATACGAGTTTCTCTTTACAGAGCCAAACGCGATAGACTACCACTGCGAGCCGCACCCATGGATGAAGGGCAAACTGGAAATAACGAAGCAAAGATTCTAGTCCATTTTCCAGAAATTAATAAAAAAGAGAGATAAGGCACAAGAACTACTTTAAGCGTTTTAATCCTAAAATCTTCTTTGTGTTCGGTGTTTTGGCAGGCATTCACGACAGTAAACTGGTCTGCCTTCTTTTGGTTGGAATGGTACCTCTGCTTGCTTGCCGCAGTCGGAGCAAGTGCATGGGTATGTTTTCCTGAAATCTGACATTAAACTTGGGCATTGGCAAACCAAATAAGAATCAATCGTATTTTCCCACGCAAGTTTAAGTACACAAAAACCACCCAAATAATATTGGGCCTAGTGGCTTTCCCTGTAGGTGTGACGTATGGAGATAATGGGCAGGGGCTTTAGGCAGATAATCAGGGAGTCGCCATGCTACTTTCACATATTTTGCAAGTACGCATCATACAAGATTTTCAACAAAAAAAGCCCGCTTTACGGATCGGCTGACATCATAAACGTCTGCAATTTGCACTGCACCCATTGCTACTGGTGGCTAAACAGAAAGGAAAACGAGGAGCTAACAGTCGAGCAGTGGAAAGAGATCATTGATAGAAAATTCAGAAAACAGCACGTCTTCATAATCACCCTTGTTGGCGGCGAGCCGACGCTAAGGCCTGACGTAGTAGAGCTTTTCATAAAAGAATTCCCAAAGAGGGTATGCCTTGTGACAAACGGGACAAAGGCGCTAAAAAAGTACAAGGACATTTACTTTTACTGGATCTCAATTGACGGAACCGAGCAGGTCCACGACAGGATACGGGGCCAAGGCGCGTATGCCGCAACAAGAAAAAACGTCGTCGACTATATCCAAAAAAACGGCAAGGTGGCCTACAAGGACATTTGGATAACCATGACGATAAACTCGCAAAACTACATGACAGTCAAAGACGTCATAAAGGAGTGGCGCGATTACTCCAACAAGATCGGGTTCCAGTTCCACACCCCCTTTGCAAAGGGAGACCCCCTGTGGATGCCGTTTGGGCCAGAGCGAACACGGGTAATCGACGAGATAATTTCCCTGAGAAAAGAGATTGGTGACTATATCATAAACCCCCCAAGCCAGCTTGAGCTAATGAAGAAGAACTGGGGAGGCATGGGCACCACTCCGGTGGACTGTCCTACATGGGCGATTCTTTCAGTCGACCATCTGGGCCGCGAAAAAAGGCCCTGCTGCATAGGGAGCGCAGAAAACGACTCTATGAAGCCGATTTGCGAAGAGTGCGGATTGGGCTGCTATTCTGTGCTTGTCGGTTTTGGGATGAAGGGTTAGCATACTTTTATTTGCAGACCCCAAGTCTTAATTCCAAGAATATCCACACCCTATAATGGAAAGCCCTAGGGCTATACCAAACAAGCTGGAAGGAAACATCAATTTCTGGTTCATTGTAACACTGCTTGGGATTGTCACGGCGTTTCATTTTGGGATAACCGCCGAGCGAAATTCCGTGACGGATTTTGTGGTCCAGCAGTTCACAGAGACATCGGCATTTGCCACTGCACTTGCAGCTATTTTTGTCGGCAGCACATATTCACAGAGCAAGATTTTTGGCAGGTCCTTTGTAATTTTGGGAATCGGATATTTTTTCATATTTGTCGGAGAGACTATCTACACGCTCCAGGATTTTGTGATTTTTGAAGACCCGTATCCCTCGGTGGCGGATCCTTTCTTTTTGGCCGCATATCCGTTCATCATTGCCCACATGACAATCAACATAAGGTTCTTCAAGCCGAGAATCAAAAAAAGATCCATCCTGTGGATGACGGGCTTGGGTGTTGCGATATTTTCTTCATATTTTTTGCTGTCGTTTTCCCAGGCCTCGGATCTGAATTTTGAGTTTTATTACGGTCTTGTGTTTATCGTCCCGCCTTCGATTAGCATCCCGATAACGGTCTACGGTGTTCTGCTCTTCAGGGGCGGCGTTATAGGAAAGGCATGGCTCATACTTTTGTTTGGGAATCTCGCAAATGCAATAGGTGATGTCTGGTATTACCACCTAGAGACGCTAGGCCAGTACGACCTGAATAACCCGGTAAACATTTCCTGGCTTTTTGCGTACTGGGTCATCATATATGCAATATACAAGCACCGAAGGTACACGCTAGAGACGCAGAGCTAAGAAGTCAATATGCTTCCGGAATGGATTGTGGTAGTGGCGTGCCCTTCTCCGGAATAATGGTAAAGGACGTGGCCAGGCGGAACCGGCGGCAACGCCCCTTCGGCCTCTATACTAGCATATAGATAGAACTCGACAAAATCACCAGGCAGAACGCTAGTCGTGACGACCCCGTTTACCACGGTTTGCGGATATGTGTACTTGGTAGTAACGCTTGAGGACGAGTCGGCGGTTTGTCCTGTGTTTAGAACTGTTGGGTTTGCGTTAAGGTAGATCTGCTGCTGCTTTACCAGGGCGCCGTTTTTGTATACCTCCACATATGCCTCTAGGGGATCTCGCGGAGGCGGGGGTGGGGGTGGCGGTGGAGGCGAGCCAAAGTAAGCGCGGTTTTCAATTTCCGAGTCGCCAGATATAGTAGCAGTCAGCGATGTGGTCATGGCTCCCTCAGACGTGGCAACCACATATGATGTGGCGCCTGCAGTGGCCCCAATCGACGGAATTGCATTATTTTCCGCATAACTAGTGATTGTGGATGTGTTGGATTCTATCACCTTAAGGCCTACCCCGCCCAGCACATTTGCAATCACCGTAGTTGTCGGCACGCCGTTGATTTTCATGTTGATGTCATGGTATCCCGGAATTATCGGAACCTTGACGCTATCGCCAGTGGTGTAGTTACCCTGCAGGTATGGGAGTGCAAGCAGGCTGTCCAGATAAACGTCGGTTATTTCCACATCGCCAACAACGGGAATGTTCACATATGCATGCGCCACGTAGATCTTGTCGTCTTGGCTATCGATGTGCAGTGTTTGCCCATTAACGTTATCAAAGACAACTGTGCTGAACGGCCCGAGATATGAAGGAGAGTCTGGATAAAGGCGCAAAACGCCGCCCACAGACGTATCTCTTAGCTGGAACTGTGATGCAGTCACCGTGATGGAGCCGTCGTGGCTTGTCATCCCAGAAGCGCCGGTTTTGCCGTTCTTTTCTATTTGGAATGGTGTGTTCGGCGGAAGGTTTTCAATTTCCAGCACCGGTGTGACATTGGGTTCAAAAACAGTTCCACGAATTTCCACCGTGGCGCCGTTTGGTTTTATGACCAGGTAGTGTTGCGCATTGGTAAACGTGTATGTGATTTGGAAGCTGCCCCCAAGCTCCATTTTGTTGTTCATTATGATTTCTTTGTCGTACGCCGCAAGCTGTCCTCCGGCCGGAATTGGGGATGTCGTAGGATACTGGCAGCAAAACGCATGCCAGCCGCTAGATGCTCCTGCCACATACGCAACAGAACTCGCAGAATAGGTGACCGGGTTTTGCGTCCCGGTCGTTATTGAGAATCGGTATAGATCCGAGTAGATTGAAACGAAATTGCCGGCAGATGAGGCCAACAGTGGGGGCAGGAACTGCTGTACATATGTAAAAGAGGCGTTGCAGTTGTACCCAAGTCGGCTTGCAAAGATGCAACCATTTTGCGAGTAAGAATATGCCGGCAGCGCGCCAGAATAAATTTTAAAGCCATACGAGTCCGAGTACGGAATTGACATGTAGTCATACTGCATGTCAGTCCCAAGAAAAAGGCTTGAGTCCTCAGGGACTCTGCCTTCCAGTATCAGGTCTTGGCCATAGTCGTTTAGTTTCAGAATCACAGTGCCCGTTCCGGAAACGGTTATTCCATCCGAGCCCTGGGTTGCGGTCGCGACCCCTCCCACGGTTCTGGCCTCTGAAAACCCCAAGATGTTGGGAAAGGCCTGCCCAGCGTTTCTCAGTGTGCTGCCTGATGGCTCGTATCGATATTTGGTGTTGAATTTTGGGATCACTGCCGAGACGACATCGGCCCCGTCGAGTATTTCTGCCGCAAAGTTCGTCGTAGGTGGAACTGCGGTGTACGGCTCTAGCGATTCTTGCCTGCCCACCACCCCCTGCCCGTAGATTATCACGCCTGTCTTTTCTGCCTGGATTATCCTAGAGTTGATGCCCATGCCGTTTATCATTGCTTTTCCGCCTGCTTCCGAGTCGGAAAAATCGTCAAGATTGGATGCTGAAAAAACATTACCAAGATCGGAAATTGCGATTATTTTTTTGTTGGAAAAATCTTCCTGGGAAAAGTTTGCAGGATGAAGACTCACCCTGTCAAAAGCTCCGAGTCGGTATCCCCCTTCAGAAAAACTCGAATAGTCAACTGCCGCTATTTTGTTTCCCTCGCCGTCCACCAGCCGGATCTCCTTTAGGATCACTGGGCCCATCACATTGTTTTGTACGGTCAGCGTGTTGTTTTTGATTTCCATTGATAGATCCTCGCCTGCCTTGTCGGCCTGGATCTTCATAGCTTGTTGCGCAATAAGAGACCAATTCATCTGATTGGAGGAGGTCACAGATATTGCCGCAAGTGCCACAAGTGTCAACATTCCTACTGCGACAACAAGGTATGGGCTGGCCATCACCAGGTAAGGAAAAATCCGCTTTAAGGATAAAAACCGGCGAGCTTGAGCTGTTTTTTACTACAGTTTATTTCTACTGGGGTGCACCTACAGAGTCATTGAGCTCAAAGATTACATTTTACGGCGGCATTAACGAAATTGGCGGAAACAAGTTTCTAGTTGAGGATCGGGGGAGTCGGGTCTTCTTGGACTTTGGAATGCAGATGGGAAAGGCAAACAGCTTTTTTTCCGAGTTTTTGCAGCCAAGGGACCTCAACGGGATGGGCGACCTCTTTGAGTTTGGGCTTTTGCCAAGGCTGCGTGGGGTTTACAGAAAAGATTATTCAAGACACATGAGTTTGGATGATGACCACAAAGAAGACACCCAGATTCACGGCGTTCTTTTGACTCATGCCCACATCGACCACGGAGCTTACATTCATTATCTGAGACCTGAGATACCAATCTACTGCACCGAGGCAACAAAGCTAATTCTACAGGGACTCCAGGAGACAGGTAGCGGCGACGAATATATCACCTACAAGGAGAACTTTAGGATTTATGAAAACAGCAGGGGCGAGATGAGCAGGGCAAACAAGGACGCAAACCGCCAGGTACTTGAGCGCGACATAAGAATAATCCAGCCCTACAAAAAATTCAATATCGACTCAATCGAGGTAGAGCCAGTGCCGGTGGACCACTCCCTACCCGGCGTATGCGGGTTTATTATACACACCTCCAAGGGCTCGGTCGGATACACTGCAGATCTGCGGTTTCATGGACGAAGAAGGCAGGAGACTGAGAGATTTGTCGACAGGTGCGCCACTTCAGATCTTGATCACATCTTGTGCGAGGGAACAAGGGTGGACGAGCCAACATCCACTACAGAGTTTGAGGTGGAAAAAGACATCAAAGACATAGTGGATTCGACAAAGAGCCTCGTTGTTGTTTCGTACCCTACACGAGACCTAGACAGACTTTTGTCATTTTATAACGCCGCAAAACAAACTGGGCGGTACCTGGTGGTGGATCTCAAGCAGGCGTATCTTTTGAAGTTGTTTGAGGGCTCTCAGAACTATCAGGGGGTGTATCCAAAGCTTAGTGACGAGTCAATCAAGGTTTTTGCCCCAAGAAAGTCCTGGGGGCTAATAGACAAGGACCGGAGCTATTGGACCGACAAGCAGGTTCTGGGAGACTATGATACCTGGGAGCGCGAATTTATCGACAGGCCGAACTCTATTGATTATAGGGACGTCTCATCAAAACAGTCGGATTTTATGTTTTATTGCAGCGATTTTAGGCTCCAGGAGTTAATCGATGTAAGGCCAAAGGAGGATTCCAGCTATATTCGCTCATCCACAGAGCCGTTTGATGTGGAGATGCGGCTGGACCACGAACGAATCAAGCGGTGGCTGGTTCACTTTGGCCTCTTAAACAAGGAAGGAGACTGGAACGTCACGCACGTCTCCGGGCACGGCTCCAAAGACCAGATAAAGCACGTCGTCCAACAAACCCATGCAAAAAACCTTATTCCAATACATACCGTTCATGAGGATTACTTTAAAAAATGGCACAGCAGCGTCACTACTGCGGCCATCAACGAGTCAATAGATCTCTGAGCGCAGATAGCTTCGGCTTATATTTTGCAGAGTTTTTTGTTCCGTGAGAAAAAGATTTCTCATATCAACATTTTTTGCGTTGTTTTTCATACCTGCCAGTGGACAGACCGGAGATGCTGCCTTATGGGTGCCACAAAAGATGATCACAGGCGAAACATACGAAGGTGTGGTGATTTTGGACAACGCGTCATCGTCTGGCCAGACAGTTGTTCTTTCGTCAAGTGACCCGTCAGTTCTTTCTGTTTCGGAATCGGCCTTGGTTTTGCCGTACCAGAACCACGGCATTTTCAAGGTGCAGCCACTAAGAGAGGGCACTGCCCAAGTTTTTGCACTAGCCGAAGGCAAAATGGTTAGCTTGCAGACGACTGTTTATTCCTCAAGCATAGTCCCGACAGCGCTCTCGGTCCTGCTCCCGGCAAATGTCACAAAGGCAGACAGTATGATGGGATATGTTTTATCAGTGGATGCCAGGGGAACACCTGCACCAGTCTTGGAGGACACAGACATCACTTTGAGCTCGACTCCGATGATCAGAATAGACGACAAGGTTCAGATCAAGCAAGGCTCCCACTATTCTAGGTTTTTTGCCAAGATAATTGGTTCGGGCAAGATTTTTGCCAGCGCCCCTGGCCTAGGACTGGGAGAGGCGCAAATAACAAAACTTCAGGACGACATCACAGTACGAATCAAGGTTGCGCCAGACATAATACTGGAAGACTCAAGGGCTTACTTTTATGTCTGGCTAGAAAAGGACGGCAGGCCGTTCAAGCCGCCGCATGTAGTACACGCTTTTTTGTCATCAAACAACCTAGACTCTGTCAGATTCAATGAAAATGCGTACATCAAGCAATACTCCGATTCGGTGTTGAGAATACCGCTGGTAGACGGCGTGGGTTCGGGCACTCTGGTTTCAGCAGGCCGCGGCTCTGCAATCATAACAGCGAATGTGGAGGGATTTGGCTCTGCTCAGACAGGCGTGGTTGTCGGGCCTGTCCTGATAGATGAGAATTTTGAGTTCGTAGAAGAAGAGAGTAAGGACAAGGTAAAAGAGATATCGAGGCGGAAGCCAAATGTTGCCTTTGTGTGGGCATATCCTTCCGTGACCGATTCCAAGGCATTTGGCATAGTCGGGCTATACAACATGAATGTGACAAAAAACACAAGCACCTACGTCGATTCCAACGGAACGTCTGTTGTCATTACAAGCTCGATAAATCGCGTCGAGCCGGTGCCACTTGATGGGAGGACACTTACTGTTACCTCGTCAGGCCTTGTTCACCCAAGTGTTATTTCGCTTTCAGAAAGTAACGAGATTTTATCGAGTCGCGGCTCTGGATTCAACCACGCAGTAGAGTTCCCGATTTCCGGCTCTGCCCAAGGCAATTATACCATTTCAGTTGCAGGCCCAGGACTGGAGCGATTTCAGGCAACTCTCCAGGTAGGGCCCCCCTACACCGAATCGTACCAAATCAGGATTGTTCCGATTCCATCGCTGCCAAATTTGGAGCAGGATCTGGCGATGATATCCGTTTTTGATGCACGCAGCGCCTTGATCGATATGCAAAAAGCGTTTTCTAGCATTCCAGAAATGCACGTTTCGGCCACGCTGGATGGCAAAAAGAAAACAGGCGCCGGCGGAAACTCTGTAATACTTGCAGGAAGTCTGAGTGGGGCCACGCGCATCACTGTCTCAGCCGACGGCGTCATGCCGCACCAGTACATGTTGTCCCCCTCAGGCATTGCAGATTCCATTTCGCTTGACGTGCCGCAACGGATTCATGTCCTGGAACAAGCCCCCTATGTGGTGCATGAGGTGGACTCTTACGGCGCCCCGCTAAAAAGAATCGAGCTTGCCGACGTTTCGGCCACGCCCGGACTTGCCGCATCTGGCGGCCGCATCGCCATAAGTGGTGCAGGCGTGGAGGATTTGGCTGTTCTTTCAAGGCTTGGCGCAGATAGCAAAAGGATAGAGGCCTTTGCAAACCAGATGTCGCTCCAGATAACATCAAACGGCACAACAAACCGCGTCAACAAGGACTTTGAGCTGACAGTAAACGCCGATGTGCAAGACATACAGATAATTGTCGACTCTCCCTTTCCCTACAAAAAGATCAACGACCGGACATTTGTCGTAACTCCGAACATGGAAGGCCACTTTAACATCACGTTTACAGGACTAAAGGACGGATATGCCCCGGCAAGGAGTTCGTTTGCAGTCTATACCGAAAAAGTTTTTACCGTCTTTTTCAATGCGGTGGACTCGGCCAAAAACGAACTGCATGTAAGCACTTTGGTAAAAACGGATGGCGTCGCAAAGAGCCTTGTCACACCGTACCAATACGAGATCAGGCCCCAGTTTTTGGATGTAGAGTTCCCGGAGATTTTTGAGGCAGGTCAGAGCGGATACCGCCTAGAACGTGTCGAGTTTGGAAAAAACAGGCTAGCCGGCGGAATTATTGATAGAGTCTACGTGGATTCTGACACCGTAATAGCTGCGCAATACCAGAAAATGGTAAGGGTTCAGGCAGAAAACGCAGTCGGCTCTGGCCATTACCCATACGGCTCCACGGTCACACTGAGCGTGCCGCCAAAAGACAAGGCGTCGTTTTTTGTAAGGGACGTATTTGATCACTGGGAAGGCATCCCGTATGATTCGGAAACTGTGACATTTGTTGCCACAGAAAACATTGACGCAAGGGCCGTGCTGCGTGAGGATTATTCGTTTTTAATGCTCACCAGTGGCACCGGCCTTACTGCCATTGTCTACTTTAGGTTCGTCTGGAAAAAGGGGCTCCATCCAGACTGGTACATACGCAGGCTTTTTGGCAAGGTGCACATTCCAAAAATTTTTTCAGTTCCGACATTGAGGAAAAAACCGACCGGGACGCAAAACTCAGAGCAAGGCGACGACGGCAGAAACGAGATCGACTTTTAGACATGCAGATAGTGACTGACGGTTTTAAATCATCAGTCAGTATCCTTCGGATGCAGTGCCAATAATTCATTTAGTGGTTCTTTGATCCAATGTGTGATGAAAAAAATTGGGCTCCTTGGGTGCGGCGCCATAGGAACGCAGATTGCGCTCGCAATAGATTCTGGCAAGATTCCGGCCGAGCTGGCCCATGTCTACGATTTTGACAAGACAAAGTCAGAGTCACTTGTGGCAAGACTCGGTAAAAAGCCGGTAGTGGTTGACAACCCCCACCTTCTGTCATCAAACAACGTGGATCTGGTAGTAGAGGCAGCCTCGCAGGACGCCGTGAAAAACCATGCGCTGAGCATAATCCAGAACCGCAAGGACCTGATGATAATGAGCGTTGGCGCGCTGCTCGACGAGTCCATCTTTGAGGTACTTTATGATGCATGCAAGGAGTTCAAAAAAAAGATCTACCTTCCCACTGGCGCAATCGCGGGCCTTGACGCAATCAGGTCGGTAAAGGGCGAGCTGGAATCTCTGACACTTACTACTACAAAAAACCCAAAAGCGCTCGTAGGTGCCAAGTTTTTTGAATCAAACAAAATAGATATTGCAAGCATCAAAAAACCGCAGGTGCTCTTTGAGGGAGCCGCAAAAGAGGCAGTAAGGCTATTTCCCGCAAACATCAACGTGGCGGCACTTTTGAGCTTGGCAGGCCTCGGCAGCCAAAGGACGACGGTGAGAATAGTAGCGGATCCAGATACTGACAAAAACACTCACCAGATCGAGGCGCGGGGCAAGTTCGGCAAGATCTCGATACTGGTAGAAAACGTGCCCGACCAGGGCAATCCAAAAACCAGCAGGCTTGCCATCCTTTCCGCAATAGAGTGCCTCAGGCAGATATGTTCTGAGGAGATGCGAATAGGAACATAATGGCAAAAATTGCCGTAATCTGGAAGCTTTATGAAAATTACCACACCGAAGCCAGTCTTTAAATGATTATTCAAGACTAGTGTATGATCGTATGCTAGCGGACAAAATCATGGAGCTAAAAAAGAAAAAGGACGTAGTCATATTAGCTCACAACTACCAGCTCCCCGAGGTCCAGGACGTGGCCGACTTTGTAGGAGACTCCCTTGGCCTATCAAGGCAGGCGGCAAAGACACAGCACAAGACGATTTTGTTTTGCGGTGTCCACTTTATGGCAGAAACCGCAGCAATTGTCTGCCCCCAGAAAAAGGTCTTGATCCCGGATTTGGCCGCAGGCTGCTCGCTTTCTGATTCCATTACTGTCGACCAGTTGAGAATGTGGAAACGGGAGCACCCAGATGCAATAGCCGTAGGATATGTCAACACGACAGCGGAGATAAAGGCAGAGCTTGATTATTGTTGTACGTCATCAAACGCAGTAAACGTAGTCAAGGCCATTCCACAAGACAGGGAGGTTTTGTTTTTGCCAGACATGTTTCTGGGCTCTTATGTGGCCAGAATGACTGGAAGAAAGAACATGCACGTGTGGGCGGGAGAATGCCACGTCCACGCCGGAATAAGATCGGACGACATTCACAAGTTGCTAGATTCGTATGCAAGCTCAGAGCTTTTGGTGCATCCCGAATGCAGCTGCACATCACAAATAATGTACGATGTTGCAGTGGGCGACTACAAGAACAGACAGGTGCAGATCCTATCAACCGAGGGAATGATGAACTATGCAAAACAGTCCGCCGGAAAGAACTTTGTCGTGGCAACAGAGACTGGAATCCTTTACAGGATGCAGCAGCAAAACCCAGACAAGACGTTCATCCCGGCCTCGCGCGGCGCAGTGTGCCAGTACATGAAGATGATAACGCTGGACAAGGTCTATGCCTCCTTGCTTGAGGACAAGTACGAAGTCAGGGTTCCAAAACACACCGCAGACAAGGCAAGACTTGCAATCGAGCGAATGCTCGCAATAAACTGAGCTGCAATAACGTAACCAAATTCAAGACACAGCGCAATCGATAGAATCTAGCCCTGTATCTCAAGACTAAAGTCTATTGCGCTTGCAGAGTTTGTGATTTTTCCAATAGAAATCATGTCTACGCCAGATCTTGCAAACTCTTTGATGTTTTTTGAATCAATTCCGCCAGACGCTTCAAGTCGTACCTGGTTGCGCAGCCCAAATTTTTTGAGGATGGCGATGGTTTTCCTTATTTGGCTTGGTGTAAAGTTGTCCAGCATCATTATTGGCGAGCCGAGCATTGCCGCAAGCACAGCGTCTTCCTGATTTTCCACTTCGACTTCGAATATTTTTGAGCTTTTCTTTGCCTTTTGGATGAGTTTTACAAGCGATCCTTCGGACGCGATGTGGTTGTCCTTTATCATTATCATGTCTGCAAGCGTAACTCGGTGCTTTTTTCCGCCCCCAATCCTTACTGCCTCCTTGTCAAAAAAGCGCAGGCCTGGAGCTGTTTTCCGCGTAGAGTACACATCCACCTTTTTGTTGGCGCTTTTTGCCTTGCTGACAAGTTCGGCTGTAAGAGTGGCAATTCCGCTCATCCTTGAGAGGAGGTTCAGCGCCGTGCGCTCGCAGCTAAGAATTGATCTTGCGTGTCCCCACACCTGCAGTATGGTCTGATTCGGCCTTGCTCTGGAGCCATCTTTTTTTAGAATCTTGACACGACAGTTTCTCATAGAAAACATCTCCTTTGCAAATTCTGCACCTGCCACGACTGCCGCCTGTCGCGATATTATTTTTGCAACAACTCTTTTGTTTGTGACAATTGCTGCGCTGACATCCCCACTGCCCATGTCCTCTGCAAGAAATCTGGCAAGCTCTTTTTTTACATCCATTTACAGAATTGGTTTTTGTGCCTAAATAGAACCTTTTCTATCTGGTGCGGACGGTTATTGCGCAGGGGTTGGTCGCATTTGGTCGGCTGCATCGTCTGCTGCATCATCTACAACAGACTGGACTGGGATCCGTATTGTGAACCTCGAGCCGCCCCCAAGAACACTCGATGCGCTGATGGTTCCGCCGTGTTGCTCCACAATGCTTTTGCAGCTTGAGAGGCCCAAGCCCGTGCCCACCCGCTTTGTCGTGAATAACGGCTCAAAGATCTTGCCTAGGAATTCCCCAGGTATGCCAATGCCTGTGTCAGTTATTGCTATGGTTGAAAACTTGCCATCTACATCATCGGATGCCTCTATTGTTATCTTTCCTTCGTTTTCTTCGATCGCCTCGATGGCGTTTACAAGCAGATTTACGAACACTATTTCGAGCTTTTCTGGGTCGCAAAAGACCATGTGGTCTTGCATTGGTGGCTGGATTGTTATTTTTTGCGGAACCGAGATTCTCTCCAGGGCATAGTGCAGGACCATCGAGAGTGGGTAGTTTTTCTTTTTGATCTGCGGCATTCTGACATAATCCATGACGTCCTCAAGCTGGTGCGACATCCTGTAGACTGCCCTGTCTAGCCTCGCCCATTGGTCCTGCGACTTTTCATCGAGTTTGCCATCCAGCCCGACTTTGAGTATCTCCGACGAGTTTTGGATGACGTTTAGCGGGTTTCTCAAATCATGTGCTATCCTAGCGGAAAGCTGCCCTATCGTGGAAAAGCGCTCGACTTTGAGCAGCCTGTTGGTCTTTTGTTTTACTTCCTCTCGCAGCTGGTCTCGTTGTTGCGACAGTGCGCGCTGTGTTTCCTCAAGTTTTGCCATGTTTTCTTTGAGTCTTGTGTTCAGCTCGTCTGTCTCTTCCTTTGCCCACCGCAGTTCCTTTATTTTCTGGACAAGTAGGCGGATCAACTCTTCGTTGGAGAACTCTTTCATGAAAAAGTACTGCGTGTCTGACACAATTTTGTATCCTCGTAAATGCTAGTAAGAACTTGTGTGTGTGTTTGATCAACAAATTATTTAAAAGAAAGTTCGTGAGAATTATGCGACTTTTAGCGCATATTTGCCCTTTTCAGTGATTCCAAGGGTTTTTGCGATGTGCGAGTTTTGTGGATCTGCGACCAGAACGACTCCTGTCCAGTCAGGGGTCAGATCGGATGACTTGCAGAGCGGGCAGACCTTTCCGACAAAAACATACTTGCATTTTCTGCACGCCATTTCTTTTACCATCTACTTTTTCGCCTCAACTAGCTTTTTTTTTGAATCTGCTTTTTCAGCCTTGTCGCCAGAGTCGTCCTTTCCGGATTTCTTTATCTCTTCGGCAATCCAGTCCTCTGCGCCCAGAAACGGCTGTCTGCAGGTGATACCTATTTTGCCCATTGTGGCAGCCTTGCCAAGGGAGACTGCCGTAATTCTTGCGCGCAGCGTCGAGCCGACCTTAAGTGTCCTGTTGCTTTGTTTTGCAATGATCATTCCGGATTTTACGTCTGACTGCAGATAATCATCCATGACCTGCGAGAGGTGCAATAACGCATCTGTTGGTCCTATTCTTACAAATGCCCCAAAGTCCGTAATATCGACAATTTCTCCAAGCGCAATCTCCTGCAGCTTTGGTGTAAAGGTCAGCGCCTCAAATTCGACCCTGTGATAGGTTCCGCCGTCTCCGGCAATCATCTTTCCCATTTCGTCGACCTTTGCCTCCAGAATCATGATGATGTAGCCTAGCTCCGCGTTGATCATGCTTTCGTATTTTTCCTTGAGAATTGCAATGGCTGCTTTTTTCAGCGAGGCCCCGAACATACTGGGCGGAATTCTCACAACATCCTCTAGAGACGATATAGAAAACAAGTACGTGCGAAACTCCCCAAGTTGAATTTATGAATCTTTGGGTAAATTTTTGGGATTTTATCCATATTTTATAGACATGGTCTCTTGATACACCGGCAATTCAACTCCCTTGGCGTAGATCACAAGTTTCTTCTCGCCGGTGGTTTGCGGAATCACGACTAGCTCGACTTCGCCGTTGTTGTCTGTGGACAGGGTGGAAACCACTTTGCCGTCAAAGACTATTTTTGTTTCTGTGCTTGCGATGGCTTGGCCGTCCATTTTTTGAAGATGTATCTTTAGCCTGATCGGCCTCAGCGGATCCGCATAGATTTCCCTGACTGGAATTATTTTTTTGCTCGCCTCTAGCTTGGGCCGGAACGGCTCTGCAAGCCGGAGCTTGCCTGCGGCCTTGATTTTAGTGATGGTGACACTCGGTGGTGATTTTTTTGCACCGCTAGTTTTCAGCCTCGCATAGAATAATAAAATTGCAAAAAGTTGCGACTCGATTGTCCTTACCTTGTGTTTTTTGAGCGAAACATATGCGGCGACAAGTGCCGGAATTAGTGCCGCATAGCTGGCAGTCGACTGGTATATTCCCCAGGACAGCACAACACCCAAGCCAAGAACCAGCATTTGCCTCATGCTGAGCCTTCCAACAACTGGAAACTCAAAGACAGATTCGTTGAATGGGCTGACATCGTCAAACCAGAGCAGTTCGATAGATCTCAACAGATCAAAAGCGCTGCAAAAAATAAAAGGCGTTTTTGCCAGTCCCTAGGACAGGCTGACTATTACCGATGAGGCGCTTCTGACCGTAGAGCCGTCAGATGTTGTTGCAATGATTTCCATCGGTATGTGATCCCCTATGTTGTGTGTAGTTATGGCAGTGCCGTTTGGATAGCTTATCCGGGAATAGACACTCGAGGTTTGTCCAGGGCTCATCGAAGAGGGCACCGGCATGGCAGTAAATGGCTGCACTCCGACCAGATTTGTGTTTGTGTCTGTCTGAAGGTTGACGGTGGTTGTGGCGATGTGCTTGTTTCCAGAGTTCTTTAGCGTCACCGAGATGTATTCTTCGCCGTTTGTGCTTTTGATCAGTTGTGCGTTTTCGACAGAGATCACTCCCTTGAGCATTGCTACGCTTGATGCCGAGTTGTACGCTGCGTACGCCCCAAGGCCTGCTGCGACTGCGACGCCGACTAGTATCAGGGTAGTGATGGCAGGTGCGATGCCCCGTCGCATTTTGTACTCTTTATTCATCATGGAATAATCCAGAGTTGTTTTTAAGGAAAAGTGGCTTTTTTGCGCCTTTTTTTTATCCAGTGATGAGAGTGCTAGCAATTGCAGCGTCGTGCTTTTCGATGTGGGTTTTTCTTCTTTTGCAAAACGTTGTCGGCTTTTTTGCGGCGTTTGTGTTTGCTGTTATTTTTATCGCACTTGGCTTTGACGCCAAAGGCCTCTCCGAGAAATACTGTCGTTGGCGCATCCTGATAAAAAACATGAGATACACACGATCGTACTCGTCAAGGCTGAGAATTACAAAAATGACAAATGACGTCATAGTCAGCCTGGCAAGGCCGGCAACAAATCACAGGATGCTGGCTATGATCCAAAGAGCCATTAGCAAAAACCTCGCGTTTTTGGTGGGAGCTTCTGGAAAGACTGCCAGCCCAAAAACACTCGCGCTTCAAAGTGTCTCATATGCTGTTTTTTTGCTTTTTGTGACCGTTCCTTTGTCGATTGCGCTGGGGATTGTCTTTGACAGGTTGTTTTTTGTTTTGGCGCCCATGCCAGTTATCATCATTTTTTTGCCCTCAATAAGACTGAGGTTGAGTGGGTCTGAGCGCAAGTCCGCAGTAGAAGACGAGATCGCGTTTTTTTCAGTGTACGCAAGCATAATGCAGACGGTTGGAAAAACCCTCTACACATCAATGCTGCAGGTAATTGGAACAGGGGTCTTTGCTGTCATCGAAAACGATGCAAGGATGCTGAGGCGCAATGTGGCATTGTTTGGCATGGATCAGAGCTCTGCGCTAAACTCACTTGCCATATCTCATCCAAACACGCAGCTCAGAAACTTGCTTTTGGGATATGTTTCGATACAGAAAAGCGGGGGAGACCTTGGACTATACATGGAGAGAAAAAGCGAGGAGTTCCTCAATGATCGGAAGTTCAGATTTTTCAAATACGCGTCTTCCGCAGAAACAATTGGCGAGGCCACGCTTGTTTTGCTGAGTATTTTACCGCTCCTTTTGGTCATGTCCTCTTTTTTGCTCGGACCGGACTCGCTGGGGGTGGTGACTAGTCTGTCATTTGTTGTCATTCCTACACTCACGGCAGCACTGATCACAATAATCAACAGCATTCAGCCAAAGACGCACGACAGTATCGGCTTTGGCTGGTTTTCGCCAATAGTCGGCGCCATTTCTGGCACCGTGGGGTTTTTCATTGTGCGCGAGACGTGGCTTGCCTTGGCCGTGGCATCTTTTTGTGCGGCAATTGCAAATTTCTTTTTTCTCTCCAGGCAGTTTGCCGAGATATCCATGGCACAGGGTGCACTGACGGACTTTTTCAGAGACGTCACCGAATACCGAAAGATAGGGATCGCAATACCGATTGCGATAATGCGCATCTCAAGGGAAAGAACATACAACAAGTTCTTCGACAATGTTTTGCAAGAGATCTCATCGAAGATCTCATACGGCATGAATCTTGCGACGATCATAGACTCTCTTAGGATTCGCTCGTGGCACGCAAGGGTCTCGTTTTTTATCTTGGCAAAGATTACAGAAAGCGGCGGCGGAACACCCCAGATTCTTGAGCAGATGACCGATTTTTACACGAAAATAACCCAAGCGAAAAACGAGATGTTTGGCAGGGTCAGGATCTTTGTCTTTTTGGCATATACAAGCCCCTTATTGATGGTCTGGTCAGGCCAGGGAATGAATGACCTACTTGGCAGGATAACTCCGGAATACGCGCGCTTGGTAAATGGCGCCGAGTTAGGCCTCGTTCCGTCGGCCGAGTTTCTCCAAATGGTGAACCTTTTGATGATAGTTTCGTCGTTGTGCATGGGAATGATCATGGCAAAAATAACGCACTTTACCGCAAAGCACACACTTACAATTGCGGTAACTTCGGCAGTTGCAATTTTGTCTGTGTATTTGGTTCCGTTCTTTCCAAAGTTTTGATTCCAAGTGATTATGTGTAGTATTTTGAGAGGACGCCCACTATTTCCGGGAGGTCTTTGAGTCCTCTTTGCCGGCATTCATGCAGCAACGTGATCCGTTTTTGCAGATCCTCCCCCAGATTCACGCCAAGGACATTTGCGGCAAGGTGGACCTTTACGCTCCTGGCGGCCAGCTCGTCGATGTCTGCGATCCCAAAACTATCGGTTTTTTTGTCATATTCAAAAACCCTGAGCAGTCCTACGGCTTCTGCGCCGGGCAGCACCTCCTCAATGCTGACGATTTTTCTTTTCATTTTTTTGTCTGGCGTCCTTAGTCGAGTGACGTGTGCAATAAACCAGAGGAGCATTTGCTGGCCTGGTTTTATGTTGATTGGCTCCGATGACAGTCTTTTTAGTGCAGACTCTGCGTTTGACGCATGAAACGTTGTGAGGCCCCCGTGGCCGGTGGCGGCGCTTTGGAAGAGGAACTGGGCCTCCTGACCCCTCACTTCGCCCACGATCTCAAAGTCAGGCCTCATCCTAAGGGACGCCTTTATCAGATCCATCATTGTGATGTCATAGTTCTCGCTCTGGGTGATCATCGGGCTGGTGCGGGTAAACAGCCTCTCCCACCTATAGTGCGGAATCTTTAGCTCCGGCGTTTCTTCTATTGTCAGAATCTTCCATCGCGGGTTTGTCAGGACCATAAGCGCGTTGGCTATGGTGGTTTTGCCAGATCCCGTTTCCCCCACAATCAGCCCAAACGCCTTTGCGTCAAGAAGCAGCCATAGGTACGCAGCGAGAACCAAGTCCAGGGTGCCAAACTCCAGTAGATTTACGATCGTGAATGGTTTGCGCGCAAACCTCCGTATGCTGATGGTGGGCCCCGGAAACGACACCTCGCTTTCATACGTCGCAGTTATCCTGTCCCCCTCTGCAGTCATGGCGTTTACAATCGGAAATGCCGCGGTGACACTGCCGCCGGTTCTTTGGATTATTTTTTGAATGTACGAGTTCATCGACTCGGCGCTGCCGAACTTTATGTTGGTGTCAAGAATGTTAAATTCCGTGTACTTTCTGTGGATAACGCCTACGACTCTATCGAATCTCTCGCACGTTATTTCCTCGATGTTTTCGTCCCTCATCAACACATCAAGTATCCCATAGCCGACGACATCTCTTACCAGATAGTACTTGAGCTGGGAAAAGGCAGCACCCACCTTGTCTGTGATTGCAAGGAGTTTTGCCTCATCCCAGATGTGGGTCTCGATGTAGCTTACGGGGTCTCCCGATTTGAGCGGCTCCAAAGACAAAAACAATTGCTGCATCATTTGGTCATATACAGTGTGGGCCTCCACGGATAGCTTTGGCTCCGATACCATGTACCTGCCGTCTTTTGTGATAAAGACATCTGCGCTGCCAACGCTGTACGAGTCAATTACTTCGCACTGTTCAAGATCAGCGGCATGGCATACCACCACAAAAGGCGGAATGTTGAGGTTTCTGTCTTTTCTCACAACCGATTAAAAGAATCTAACCTTAAAAGACAGATTTGTGCCCTGGTTTATTTCAGTTTTTTTAGAACTTCTGAAAAATCGTTCATCGGCACTATTTTTACCACACTGATAGACGAGATCCCGACGGCAATACAGAACTGCTCTATGTCGTGCGCGCTTTTTGCGTCCAGTACGACTATCCATTGGTGCTCAAGCACCGACATGTAGAATCCGACCAGCCTTGTGATGTTGAATTTCTTTAGGTTGGGCTTTAGCTTTCCCTGCATGGCCGTAAACATTTTTTTGCTTTCCTTGTTGTTTAGCGGGCACGACTCTGGGTTATGTGTGGCAAAGACTCCAAAGAGCACAATAACCACCCAAAGTCCATTTTTATTAAACTTTCAACTCTTAGAATAAAATGATCAAGCTCGGGGATTCGCACGTCCCAAGCTTTTTGATCACCCTTTTGCCGTCGTAGACGGCTGCCAATTCCGTGCCATTATTGGTGTGAATTCATAGTAGATTAGCTTTGCTTAGGAATTCGATGATCCACAGATCCCTTGGGAATAAAAAGGGGCTGCCTAACGTCTTCTTTTCTTGGCGCCAGGTTTGTTTTGGCCAGGAGTCCTGTGAAGCACAAATCTTTTCTTGAAATTGCTCTTGTTTCTTAGAATCGATATTGTGCCAACCCTTTTTCGCCCTTCTACTTTTGGCGTCTGGCCCTTTACTTTTCCGGCCTTTGTAATAGATCCGTGAGTTGCCATGGATAATACCTAGAATGTTGTATTTATGTACGTTACCAGTACTTTGCCTTGATAGTCTCGATTACCTTTTCATGTTCTGGTCCCTTTCTTCTCGCAAATCTCTCCATTGCGCCAAGCGGTACGCCACCGAGGGATCTTGCAAGCATGTTAAAGAACTGTCTTTGGACCGAGGTCTGGCTGGTTCCCGTCTTTGTCATGAATTTTTGGATTCCGTACTTGAAATTGTGCTGCCATGTCTTGTACATTACGCCAAGCTGCGGTGCGCTCATCTCGTTTCCGATGTTAAAGAACTCGGATTTTTCCAAGAGCCCTATCGGCACAAAGGTAAGCGGAGTCGTTGTGAACATCGAGTCTGGCTGTTCTCGCTCTAGCTCGTTGATGAGCTGGATTGTCTCCCACGAGTCCTCCGGTGTCTCGTCGTTGTCAAGGCCCATGATAAGCGTAAATGCCGGAATCCAATAGTTTTCGTTTAGTGTTTTTACGCTTTCTTTTACCACCCAGTGCCATTCCTCAGGCATGAACGGTGCAAGCTTTCTGTCAGCATATTTGCCAATCAGTCTGAGGCTTCCTGTCTCAAAGCCGCACTGGATTCCAATCAGGTTGCTAGGCCCGGACTTGATTATTCTTGAAATGTTTGGAATCACTTTTTCGTCCGCTATTGCACCTGCGAGTGTGCCGTGCGTCGGGTTTGTGTGCGTGACACCCGCATCCATCACTGCGGTGAAGAGCTCCTCTAGTGCCTCGCGGTTTGGTTCCATCTGTTTGCTTGTTCGCGGATCCATTCCATAAACGAAAATGTCATCGCTGTGAATCCACGCGTTTCGGAGGCCGCCCTTTTTGATGTTGATCTCGATTTCTTTTTTCACTTTTTCTGGTGGATAGTACCTTAGTGCGCGAAGTGTGACGTCGCAGAACTTGCAGCCGCGGCCGCATCCGCGCATTACCTCGATCATTCCGTGCATCGACGGCTCTACAATGTCTGGGATCTCGTCAACTTCCGGCCTATCCCAAAAGTTTACAAATCTTCCGTGCAGTGTTTTTCCGTTGCGGTGGAATTCTTTTATGTCCACCTTAAAGTCGCTTCGTTTCCTAAACGGATTCATGTTGTCAAACTCGCCGTTTATCAGATAGTTGAAAAATCTTCCAGCGTGTCCGTCGATTTCCGGAGCAATTCCGCCGAGCTCGCCTTCCAGAACTGCGTAAATTCCAAACTCTTCTATTTTTTCTGGGTCATAGTTGTACTGCCATGTGCCCGATGCGCCTGAAATCACCTTGGCGTTGCTGCCGTTTTTCTTTTTTGCCTCGATGATTTTTTTGTGCAGATCTGCGTTATAGTATTCGTCGTATGAGATCTGTTTTCGTCCGTAGGTAAAGGTCATAGTTACCGGCCCCATGCCGAGCGGATCCATTTCGTATGTTCCGACCACCTGGGTTTCTGGGCCGATGAACTTATCCACATGATCTGGGTGCGCGACAACTACATCCTCGCGTTTGAAGCCGTCCCGTAAGAGTCCTGCCTCCACCTTTCGTAGTCCGTATGGGGCATAACTTGCAACTCCGTTGTTGTGCGGAATCGGGTTGCAGATAAAATCAAAGAGAACCTTGGGCGTTACTTGGTTTTTTAGAATCTTGTACCAGAAGCTGTTGTGGTCTCTGTTTGGGTCAAGAGCGGGCGCGCAGCCAAAGAACGTAGCAAGCGATATTCCGCGGTAATTTGACATTAAAGTACGATCGGCGGTAAGTACTATCTTTGGGTGGGCCATAGTCTCTTACGCGTGTATTTTTTTATTTATTTTAAACCTTTAGGTGACGGCACGCCCAGTTGCAGGACATAGTCGACATCTTAGTAATTTTCGAGCATGCCGGCCTTGCTTCGGTGGGTATGCCCAAACTCTTTTGAGCCGCCAAGAAACTTGCCGTCAAAGACTGTTCCGTCGTGGCACACAAGCACGTCGTCCATGCAGCAGCTTCCGCAGATTCCTATTCCGCACTTCATCATCCTTTCAAGGCTTGCCTGCACAAAGATCCCCTTCGAGTTTGCAAGATGTACCACCTTGTGCATCATTATTTCTGGGCCGCAGGTATAGATGGCGTCGAACTTTTCGCTTTGCAGTAATTTTTCCATCACATCTGTGACAAACCCTTTCTGGCCGTAAGAGCCGTCTTCAGTGGTGACAACTATTTTGTGCTTGTTTTTTGCCAGCACCCTGTTTGCCAACTCCTCAAAGAAGACCTCGTCTTTTGACTTGGAGCCCATTAGAATCGTTACGTCATTTTCAGGCCTGGCAAACTTTGCAAGTCGCATAAGCGGCACGAGCCCCGTGCCCCCGCCAACAAGTAGGATTCTGCCTGACTTGATGTCAAATGCGTTGCCATACGGGCCCCTGACGCCGATTTGGTCGCCCACCCCAAGATTATAGAAAGCAGTCGAGGATTCGCCCCGTTTTCTCACAGTAAATGCAGCCTTGCCTTTTTGCTCAGATATCATCACGCTCATTGGTAGCTCGTTTATCCCAGGAATCCAGACCATTGCGAACTGCCCCGGCAATACCTCGGAGAGTTTTTCGTCGGAAATAATAATGGTGCGCACTGTAGGCGTTTCGTCTATTATTTTTTCAATTGTACGAATCGCGGGGATCTTAGAAACGTCTTGCAAGTCCCACCATCTCCCCGATT
Organism: Candidatus Nitrosotenuis sp.; assembly: GCA_049276655.1. Lineage (GTDB taxonomy): Archaea > Thermoproteota > Nitrososphaeria > Nitrososphaerales > Nitrosopumilaceae > Nitrosotenuis. The sequence goes on from JBASWV010000006.1 coordinate 22,775, forward strand.
TTTGAGAATCCCTTCTTTTTCATATAGCTTGCAATTCCGTCATTTATTTCAGAAAATATGTCTAGCCATTTGTCACCTATGGCGCTGCCCACCTGTATTGCGGACGCCCCTGCCAGAATAAACTCGACTGCGTCCTCCCAGCTGGACACGCCGCCGCATCCGATTACCGGAATGTCGTACTTTGACGATATTTCGTAAACGCACCTTACTGCAACTGGCTTTATTGCTGCGCCGGACAGCCCGCCTATTTTGTGGCTAAGCAGTGGCCTTTGTGTTTCTATGTCTATTCCCATTGCGCGGATTGTGTTTATTGCGGTGATAGCGTCTGCGCCGCCACCTATTGCCGCTTCGACAGTGTCCAGGTAGTCGGTAGCGCCAAGGCCTACCTTTGCGATTACTGGGGACTTGGTAGTTGATTTTACTTTGGAGACGATTTTTGTGACAAGCCCCGGATCGTCGCCAACTTCTAATCCGACTTTTTCGACGTGTGGGCAGGAAAGGTTCAGCTCGTATGCTGTGACCTTGACGTTTTCAAACTGCTTTACCATGAATTCAAAGTCGTCCTCCACCGATCCCACTAGACTCACAATGATAGGAATCTCTTTGTTCTGTGAGATCATTTTTGCAAAATACGGAGCGCCTGGATTTGAGAGGCCGACGGCGTTGAGGTACCCGCCCTTGATTTCCACTATGGTCGGGTTTGGATAGCCGTCCCAAGGCTCCTTGCTTAGCGATTTTGAGACTACGGCGCCTGCCCCGGCCCGATATATCCTGCCAAAAACTTCAAGCGAGATCCCCAAGATTCCCGAGGCAAGCATTGCTGGCCTCTCAAGCGAAATCGTTCCAATTGAGACGGAAAGGTCAGGCTTCACTTGCTTGAGTAAATCTTGTAGTCTTATAATAGTTGATTGGCTTCAAAAGATTGTTAGCTTTTTTAATGAGAGGATAAGACAATGCACTATGTATTTTGTTGTGCTTACCGAACTTGGCACCGTTGTTTTGGAGGACGGCAAAGTAGTCAAGTCGTTTGCGTTTGAGCATCCGGCAGAGGACTTTGTCAAGTCAAAGAGCGGCCAGTACAACCACTCTGCGCTGGTTTCGTTTCTAAGAGGCATGAATTCCGGGTTTTTGCTAAATGATGACGCCATTCTGAAATCTCTCAAAAAAGAATCGCTTGATGTTCGCCACATGAACGAAAAACAAATGGAGGAGATCCAGGCGACCAAGCCGCAGCTCCTAATTGACGCAGGATTTGCAAAAAACGAATCCGATGCAATGGCAAAACTCCGCGACTTTGCACTCCAGCTCTCATCGGCAAGGGTTACCGAGGTCTCGCAGAGCCCCGACCTGCACATAAGCCAGTCAATAAAGGCACTAGACGAAATCGACGTTATGATAAACGGTTTATCATCTCGCCTTCGCGAGTGGTATGGCCTGCACTTTCCGGAGCTTGACAACGTCATCGACAGCATAAACGGATATGCTCAGATAGTCATGGCCGGAAAGAGGGCCGATCTCTCAAACAAAGTATACGAGGATGCCGGGTTTCCAGAGTCAAAGGTGCAGATGCTTTCCGTCATCCAAGAGAAAAGCAGGGGTGGCGATATCTCAAATGAAAATCTTGCAATAGTCCAGTCAATTGCAAACCAGATTCTTGAGATGATCAAGATAAGAAAGAAGATCGAGGATCATATTGAAACCCAGATGAGAACACTTGCGCCAAATGTCGCGGCGATTTTGGGAACTGCGGTGGGAGCCAGAATTTTAGCAAAGGCCGGAAGCCTCAAAAAGATGGCAAGCCTCCCGGCAAGCACTATCCAGGTACTTGGCGCGGAAAAAGCGCTCTTTAGGTCTCTAAAAACCGGAACCCAGCCACCAAAGCATGGGATTTTGTTCCAGCACCCCCTAGTTCATGCGGCACCAAAGTGGCAGCGCGGCAAGATGGCAAGGGCCATTGCCTCAAAGGCTGCGATTGCGGCACGGGTCGATGTGTATGGAGGCGGACTGAACACCACACTGCTTGAGAAGCTAAACGTCAGGGTTCGCGAGGTTAGTGAAAAATACAAAGAGGCCCCCCAGAGGCCTGCGCAGCCGCAAAGGGATGAAAGGTGGAGAGATGACCGTCGGCCAAGGGACGAGTTTAGATCACGTGACGACTATAGATCAAAAGGAGAGTTTAGATCAAGAGGCCCCCGAAGAGAGTTTAGGGGCGACATGAAAAAGCGAAAAAAGTTTGGAAAAAGAAGATTCTGAGATTTTTTGGTTAAAGTTAGACGGCCAAAAAAGACTCGCCACAATAAACTACATAGAGGGAAACCAGGTCTACGGCGAAAAACTATACAAAAAGGCGGGCGTGGAGTATCGCATCTGGGATCCATTTCGAAGCAAGCTAGCGGCGGCACTGACAATAGGCCTTGATGTATTTCCGATAAAACGGGGAACAAAGGTGTTGTACCTTGGTGCGTCCACCGGCACGACTGTCTCGCACATTTCCGACATTGTAGACCATAGCGGGATTGTTTTTGCAGTAGAGCACACGAGCCGAGTCGCGCGGGACTTTTTGGATCGTGTCGCCAGTTTGAGAAAAAACATCATTCCAGTGCTGCACGACGCAAGGCACCCAGAGCAGTACTTTTCAGTGTACGGAAAAGTCGATGTTGTGTACTCCGATATAGCACAACCAGACCAGACAGAAATCGCAATATCGAACTGCCGTAGATTTCTAAAGGATGGTGGCTACCTGTTTTTGGTCATCAAGACACGAAGCATTGACGTCACACAGTCGCCAAGAGCAGTCATTGAAAACGAGGTAAAAAAACTGAGCTCGAATTTTTCGGTAATACAAAACATCGACCTAGAACCATACGACAAAGACCACGCCATGATCGTAGCAAAGTATCATAGCAGCGGCTGACTCATCAGGAGCTTTACCGGCGCCCAGCTTTTACGCACAAATTCCGGAACTCGGCCGTTTTTTGAGACCCACTCCCTGACAAACTCGACTGTTTTTTCATCAGAGGGATAGCCGCTGCCCACCTCATAATCACGGTTTAGCTTGGCAATCGCTCTGTCGCGAGTCACCTTTGCAATTATCGAGGCGGCAGAGACAACTACGAATCTAGAGTCGGCGTGATGGTATGACCTGATTTTACCGGTTTTTGCAAGCAGTGCAAGCTCGTTTCCGAACCTTTTTGCATTTACATCGCATGCATCCACATACGAAATCGACGGCTGGAGTTTTTTGATTATTTTCGACATGTGTGATGCCTCAAGATGGTTCAGCTGGTGTTTTGCGACATACTCGTCTACCTGCTTTGGGGCCACCTTTGATACCGCGTAATCATCAACTAGAGCGGTTATTTTTTTGTAGAGTCTTGCTCTTGCTAACGGAGTCAGTTTTTTTGAATCACGAACTCCAAGATGCGACAATAATTTCAGCTTGGATTGTTTTATTGAGACACCTGCCACTACGAGTGGGCCTAACATCGAGCCCCTTCCCGCCTCATCTACACCGCAAACAAGCACGACTCAGCTGAGAACCTTGCGTATTAAACCATTTTTGTGGCAGAAATTTTACACAAATTGCTAGATGTCATCGCTCTACAAGTCGTTATTAAAAATTGGTGAATATGGTAAGGACGTTGATCCCAAGCACATGTAGGACATTGGTGGTTTTGACTTTTCATTACCCAGAAAAGAATCACTTTGTAAACAAAAATGATATGCACCCAGACCAGGAAAACAGCGTATTGTGCAACACAGACTCAGGTATTGCGTTTCAGTATGCTTTGGGGGAAGAGTTGGGTTGCTAAGGTGCATATCAAAAACACTCACATTCAATTTTTTTTAAGCATTGTTCCAGATTACCAAAAGTAAATTTACTTACGTTTTCGTAACTTGGAAAAATCTTTTAAAATTAGTTGCTGTGCTGGTTAGCGATTATGAATTCAAAAACCGCCACCTTGATTCTGCATGCGCCCAAAAGCGCGGTTTTCTCATATCTGTCAAACATCGAAAACCTGCCAGAGTGGGCAACAATATTTTGCAAAGAACTAAAGAAGACAAATGGCAAATACAAAGTCGTCACACCTGCTAGTGGGGAGTTATTTTTTGAGATCCATGCGGATGAAAATACTGGTGTGATCGATATGTATGCGGGCTCCAATGAAAGACAAATGGGCATATTCCCAGTAAGGGTCATTGATTTACCAAACGGTGCCTGTGTGGTTTTGTTTACAATGTTTCAGACACCTGGAATGAGTGATGAACAGTTTTTGGCGCAACACCAGTCATTGCTAGAGGAATTTGAAAACATTAAGAGAGTTTTTTCGCTGCAATGTAGGTGATTTTTGTTCGATCGACATACGATAAACACAGATTGAAATTAAGTGTGATTAGCGTACCTACAAATTCGGCAGGCATGAGTAATGGAGTGGCTAACGCGCCTGCGGCGCTTTACGATGTAGGATTAGTAAAAGCACTTAGTCGTTTATGCGAAGTACGTGACGATGGCTCTGTCCCTATTTTGAGACCAATAAAAAAACGCGATGAATACACTGGGATCATTGCATACGAATCTCTTGCATCAATGATTAGTGGTGTAAGAACTAAGGTGAGTGATGCGCTTGAGGACGGGAGATTCCCATTAGTGGTAGGAGGCGATTGCCCGGTTCTTCTTGGTTGTTTGATGGCAGCTAATGAAATACGTGGACGCATTGGTCTGTTGTTTATTGATGGGCATGAAGATGCATATCCTGCACATCAGTCTCCAACAGGCGAAGCCGCAGATATGGAACTTGGGTTTGCATTAGGACTAGATGTCCCAGAATTGATTCAGGATATGGTTGGTTTTTCACCGTTGATCAAGGCTTCAGATGCTTGCATGTTGGGGCCTCGCGATAAAACGACACTAAAGAAATTTGGTGTGAAATCCCTACGGGATAAAGTTGAATTCTATGACGATGTCTATATTCAAAACAGTAGAATTGGTGATTTGATGAATGATGTTATTCAAAGATTAACTGCAAAGGTCAATGGATTATGGCTTCATGTTGATTTTGATGTGTTATCTACCCAGTCAATGCATGCGGTCGACTATCAACAGCCAGGAGGTCTAAAGTGGGGACAGTTAGAGGAAATGACAAAGATGGCTCTTTCTTCGGGCAATGTCATAGGGTGCGATCTAACAATTTACAATCCAGATCTGGATCCAGACGGTATTCTTGGCAGGCGCATTGTCAGGTATCTAGAAAATACGTTTAAGACATAGCACAGAATTATTTTTTCATACCAGTTGCAGACAAACCAAAGCGATATCATCACAATAACCGAAGGAAGAACCACGATCCTAGTCCCAAGAGGGGCAATAGAGGACAAGGTGCCTCCAAGGGATGTCGCCTTTTTCAACCCAAGGGCAAGGCTGAGCAGGGATCTATCCATCATAGCATATTCGGCGTTTTTGAGGGATGTTGAGAGGCCGAAAACATTCCTTGACGGTATGTCCGGACTTGGGGCTCGCGGTCTGCGCGTTGCAAACGAGATAAGGGACATCCAAGTTTTTGCAAATGACGCAAACCCAAAGGCACTTGAGCTCTCAAGGGAATCTGCCGAGCTTAACGGCTTGAAGAACTATTCCGTCTCTGAAAACGAGGTCTGCGGGTTCCTAAGCACGTTTTCCACTGAGGGAAACCGCGGCACTATAGTAGACATAGATCCGTTTGGCTCGCCGGCAAGGTTCATCGAGTGCGGCATACGTGCAACCTCTCACAAGGGGTTGATGTCGGTCAGCGCAACCGACTTGCAGGTCCTGCACGGCCTTTTCAATGACGCGTGCAGAAAAAAGTATCATGGAACTCCAATCAAGACGACATACAGCAACGAAATTGCGACAAGGCTCGTCCTCGGCATGATAATCACGGTTGCGGCAAGACTCGACGTGGAGGCAACACCGATTTTTTCGGAGACAAACCAGCACTACTACAGAGTGTACCTGAGAATCCTCAACAAGCCGGACACGCGGAACCTTATTGGCTTTGTCGTACACTGCAGGAGCTGCGGCAACAGATCCGTAACACTCGACTCGGAGAAGAGATGCAGCTTATGCGGCGCAGATTTGGAGCTGGCAGGCCCCCTGTGGACTGGCGCTTTGTTTGAAAAAGAGTTTGTAGAATCTATGCTGGAGGAGGTTCCAGACTATCCAGTCGACAAAAAATGTGAAAAATCGTTGCAAAAATGTGTCTTGGAATCCCAGATGCAGGCGTGCTACTACACACTTGACGAGATTGCCGAGGCCCTAAGGACATCGCCGCTTCCACTACAGGAGACAATTTTGCGTCTGCAACAAAACGGGTTTTCGGCAAGCCCCACCTCATTTAACCCCACAGGCTTTAGGACAAATTGCACAATAGATAAGATAAAAGAAATTCTTGCCCACTAGGGCCTGTATCCAAGGCAGACAAAATACAGCTCGCTGCTTGGTTTTCGTGATGCGTTTGGTTTTCGCAGATGTACCTTTACAAACTTTTTTTGCAGATAGTCTCGAAACTCCATGGAGTATTCGCCGTCAAATACCTTAAACACGGCGTTTCCTTTTGGTGCCAAGACCTTGTCCATTATCTTTGAGCACGAATAGTTCAGCGAGATTTGTTTTGCGTGGTCCATGGACCAGTGGCCTGTGATTTGCGGCGAGATATCGCAGATGACCGCGTTTGCCTTGGTGCCAAGATAGTCCAGGATCTCATCGGCTACTGCCAAGTCTTCTACGCTTCCCTTGATAAAGTGCGCACCAGAGATTTCGTCCATGTATGAGGTATCGACGCCCACTACCTTGCCCTTGTTTCCCGCAAGTTTGACCGCAGCCTGCATCCAACCGCCAGGCGCACATCCAAGATCCACTACTAAAAATCCAGGCCCGATTATTCGATAGGAGTTGTTTAGCTCAAGCAGTTTGTAGATTGCTCTGCTTCGATATCCTTGCTCTTTTGCGAGCTTTCTATAGTGATCACGTTTTGCATCAACTAGCTTCATTGTTCATTCTTTTTCTTTGGTTTTGACAGCTCTGCTATAGACCAGTCCTCAATCCACTGACAGGTTCTCGGACTTACCTCGCCGTCCAGGCTGCACTTTTGTTCAACTGGACATACAAGGCACGGGGCGTTCTCGATTGACTCGGTGCTGACCGGGGTCTTTTTTATTTTTAGAACATACGTCCATCTTTTATTTTCAAGGATTTTTTCGCGAGTGATTATGCCCATTCGTTCGAGCTTTAGCGCGAGTCTTGAGCCATCCCTGCTTGTAAGTTTGAATTTTTTCCAGAGCTCGCTTTGCACCATGCCGTCCTCAAAATTTGCCAGATAGAGGCAGACGCGGTTTGTGAGTTTTTCCATGTCGACTTTTTCTATCTGAAAGTTTTCGATTTCCTCGTCAGTGAGCTGCTCTTCGAGTTCTTCCTCTAGTGTTTTTTCTGAGATCTCCTCTTTCTTTTTCTTTTTTTCTTCCTTTGCTGCCTTTTTGTCTTCTTTTTTCTTGTCTTTTGCTTTGTCTTTTGCTTTGTCTTTTGCTTTGTCTTTTGCTTTTTTGACTTCTTTTGGTTTTTTTTCTTCCTTTGCTGCCTTTTTGTCTTCTTTTTTCTTGTCTTTTTTTGGATCTTTTGTTTCAGCAGCCTTTAGTCGCGCCATATTATCACCGGGTATTTGTTACTCGTTCTGGTTTCAATATATAGGCTCTGCCAAATCTTTGTAGGTTGATTAAAGATTATCTGCTTTGCATCTTGAGTGTATCTTGCAAGCTATTGAACGCTGAACTGTTGGCTCGTGGTAAGGAACTTGTCTCCGTTTTTATCAAAGAGTTGCGCCTCAAGCAGATACTTTCCTGGCACGTCTATTCTTTCTGAGAAACTGTCCGGCGCAGGCAGCACCCCAGAAGAGCCGTAACACTGATCAAAGAACGCCCCCTGCTTTACTGCCTTTCTTTGGCCCGTGGAAACATCATAAATCGTCATGTATAGGTCGCCGCAGTCAAACTCTGGGTCACCCACCGAAACGCGGGCACTTATCTGATCAGATGTCGAGTACCGTGTCTGAAGATCTGTGATTTGTATGGAACCAGATGTGTCTGGGCCTACTGTGACATCAAAGCCGCGGTCTGGGTTTTGCAGCGATAGTGCAAGCACCACACCTCCATATATGAAAGAGAATGCAATCGGAATGACGAACACCGATATCACCTTACCAGTTGCCAACGAATTTTTTGGCGTCGTGTACGTTTATAACTATTCTCAAAATCCGAGCGTAAAATTATGTCGAATAAGTTAAATCGTTGCCATCCAAATAGGCGCTAGATGCGTTTACGAAAATTCCGAGTCAGAGCATACAGGTGCATACATGACTCCGGTGAGATCAAAGTCGGTGACCTGGCCGCGTTTGTTGGAAGAAATGAGAGCGGCAAGACGACCATCTTGCAGGCGCTTACGCTGCTAAACAAAGAGGAAAAGCTTTCCGAGCTGGACCTGTGCGACGAAATGACAGAGGATCTCAAGTCCGAGATGACCCTAGTCGAGGGACATTTCCAGCTGAGCCCCGCAGAAACCAAGATAATAAAAGACAGATTTTTGCACCTTCCCGAGATTACATCTCTGAAGATTTTCAGGACAAACAAGACGCCCGGAGTCCAGTACGACTTTGGCGACATAAAGCTAAGCGACGAAAAAAACAAGGCACTAAACTCATGGGAGAACTATACTGAGAAAGTCCTCGACTTTATTTCCACCATCCCAAATCACATTAGGATTCAGTTCGATACCAAGTTCTTTGAGGGCCCGCCTCCGGCAGACAAGGAGACCTTTGTCAGGGAGATGACTGAATTTAACAACAATCTCCAGTTGCTTGCTGCAGACGAGCCACAAATCTTGGCAGAGTGGGCAAGGTTCTACGCCGGCAAGGAAAAGACATACGACGAGCTCCTAGTCGGAACTTCGGAAAAAATGGCGCTGGAGAACTTTATCTTAGAACACCTCCATCCGCGCTTTGTGTATTTTTCAGATTACAAAAAGATCTACGGAAACATAAACTTGGACGAATACATAAAGGAGATAAAAAGGCCTGAGGGCATCGACTATGCCGAGGAATTCGACAGGGCAGAAACAGTAAGAAACCTATTTTACTTGGCAGAGCTTGACACCGAAAAACTCGAGGAATACAAAAACAGCCCGCCAAAGCTCATCAAGCTCCTAAACACCGCAAGCAGAAGGCTCACAGATAGGCTGAATCCGGCATGGAAGGGCGACCCGATTCATGTCGATTTGCGTTACAACCCTGGCAACATAATGAGCGTAGTCATATCTGATGTGCATAAGGACGGGACCGTTACAAACACCGGTCTGCTCAGCAGAAGAGCCGAGGGATTCAAGTGGACGTTTTCGTTCATTGTGAACTTTGCGGCAGAAACGCAAAGAGCAGAGCTGAAGGAGGCAATACTGCTCTTGGACGAGCCGGCAAGAAACCTGCACCCGGCACAGCAGATGGGAATATCTGACCTTCTCAGAAACCTGGCAGGCTCAAACCAAGTTCTGTATGCAACGCATTCTCCGTTTATGATATTTGACTATACCCCCGGAAATCTCCTAGTAGTGGAGCTTGACAAGAGAAGGCACCTAAGCAGAATCTACTATGACTATTGGAACGCAGACGACGCGACACTCATTCCAATTTTGTACGGCCTTTCGCGCGGACTGGTAGAGTCCATAGTGGATAGGGAGATTGGCACCAACTCAAGGCCGGTCATAATTGTAGAGGCAATGTCCGACGCGATGTACCTCAATGCGTTTGACAAGTTCCTAGAGGATCCGAACATTTCGATGAACCCGCTAAACGTAGTTGCTGCATACAACAAAAACTCTGTGCTGCCACTTGCAATATTTTACAGAAACCACGGACACAACGTCTTTGTCATACTTGACAACACCTTGGAATCAAAAAGGATAGCAGAGCAGCTAAAGGCAAACGAGTTTAACGACATGCAGATAATCTACCTAGAGCAGGGAGGCAAGTCAATCGAGTCCATCGAGGATCTCATGCTTGTCGAGGATTATTTGCATGCGGTAAACCAGACCTATGAGATAAAGCTGAGAAAAGAGGGTTTCAGAAACCTCGCAAAAGAAGAGGTGCTGGCAAAGAACAAGAGGGGAATAGTCGAGAACCTGCGCAACATTTGGCACGAGCACAGAGACGACGGCTGGAACAACTTTGATGTCGAGGAGATTGCAAGGTATGTGTGCGAGAAAATCGCCCTAAAGGAGGCGGACTTTCTCTCAGACAAAACCAAGGACCAGTTCAGGGGCTTCTTTAGGCTGCTTGCGGAGAGGATAAGACAGCAACAAAATCTGACTGCGCATGTCGGTTTGAGCAAGTACCAGCGGAGCAAGCCCAGATAGTCATTAAAGTATTTTACTTATGAATAATTCTTAACCCTCAAAAAGGGAAAATAAATAACGTTGATCAAATCAGGTAGAATGATTGTGAAATATTCAAAGTTAGTAGTTTTTGGCCTAGTTGTTTTTTCGATATTTGCTTTTGTAAACGCCCCGGTTTTTGCAGAGACCACTGCCAAGTCCACGAATTTTGAAAAGACCACCCTCATCGAGTTCACCAACAACGACAGCACCGAGGTAAAGACCGTAAGAATATGGCTAGGCGCTGACGCAGGCAGCTTCAAGTCGTTCAAGACCGAAAAAGGCTGGACGGGGGTCAAGACGCCACAGGGGGTGTTGGTCTTTACAACCGAGGATCCTCTGACCCAGGGCGAGTCGGTAAAGTTTGGAATAAAGACAGAGATTGAAAATCCCGGAGTAAATTGGAAAAGCCTCGACTCCAACGGAAACGAGATGACAATTGGGAAAGTAGTGGCCGGCCAAGTGCCGCCAGTACGGGACGATTCTCCACCACCCCCACCAACTGATAAAAAACCCGCGGCCAGTTTTGAGAGCGCGGTTTTTAGAATAATTCCAGACAAGCCAAAAAATGGAGACAGTGTTAGAATAGTAGGCGAAGGATTTCCGCCAAATACCAGTCTTGACTTTTTAATCGACGGTGAAAAGCTGGAAGACTTTCTGACAGACGGATCAGGGCGCCTAATTGGAAGAGCCAAGATTCCAGTCAACAAAGAAGCAGACCGAGTCGAGTTTTCACTAGTTGACGACAGTGGCAACAAAAAGACAGTCAGCATCAGAATAGAGTATAAAGAGACCCAGATAGTCAGTACCAAAGCAAAGCGCCTGACGGTGGACCAAATGGTCGAGATAGTAGAGCCGGGGCAGGTTGCAAGTGCAAGCGGCACGGGAAAGCCAGGTACTGCAGTAACAATAACTGCGCAAGACAGTTCTGGAAACAAGATCTACGAGGAAGTAGCAACCGTTGACAGCCAAGGCAATTGGTCGCATGAAACCACCATACCCCCAAGTGCAGCAATAGGCACAAGAAAAGTGACATTTAGCGATGGCATAGACTCGATAGAAAAAACGCTAAGCATCTCCATATCAAAGACCATTCAGGTCAAGTCATCTATGATAAAATACAATCCGGGTGAAAAAATGTTCTTTAACGGAACCGGCGTCGCGAACCAGCCGCTCGAAATAATAATCAACGACCCAATCGGCAAGGAGGTATTTTTTGATGTAATGAATCTTGGCGAGTCGGGGGCGATCACTTTTGAATATCAGACCGAGGCCACCGCCATCAAGGGAACCTACACGATATTGTTCACACAGGGCGACGAGACGGCGATTCTACGCGTCGGCCTTGGCGAGTCGCCAAGCGAGCAAATCGTAGCAAAGTTCGACAAGCTCAACTATTCTACTTTGGAAAAAGCAAAACTCACACTGCAAGGCCCTGCAAACGCAAACCTGGCGCTGTCCGTAATCGATCCGTCAGACAAGGAAAAGCTGAAAGAAACTGTCACGCTTGGCCCAGACGGCAGAAAGGAATACGAAATAACTTTAACAGATTACAAAACCGGGGTTTACTCTGTGGTGCTGCAGTATCAGAAATATGAGATAGACGCAGTCTTTACGGTCGGTTTGCAGTTTGGCTCCGGAGAGATAAAGGTGCAGGCAACAAAGCAGACATACCAGTCAGGAGAGAGCATAGTTGTCTTAGGCTCCACCAGTCCAAACACGCTTCTTAACCTTGCCATGATAGACCCAGACGGCAACATATTCAGGGACAAGGATCTCTTTACGGACAAGTCAGGCACCTTCTTTGAGGGGACGTTTAGGATTCCAAGCAACGCAAAACAGGGAACCTGGACTATCAAGGCAAGCAGCGGTGCAAACTATGCCGAGACAAAAATAACGATCTCAGGCACGGTGGAGGATAGCTTTGCCATCAAAACCGACAAGACCACGGCGTATAATGGCGGCGAAATAATGACAATTTCCGGGACCGGCGGCGGAAGAAGCCAGACTACAATCATCAAAATACTCGACCCGGCAAACACAGAGATACAAGAGCTCATCCTGAGTTCAACTGACGCAGGAACCTTCCAGACAATTTGGGCCGTCCCACTAGGGCTGGAGCCGGGCACCTACAAGATCAAAGTCACACTCGGCTCCAAGATGGCGGAGATCTCGTTTTCGGTACAGTAAAATCAAATTATTGAGAACCCTTTTTATTACTGTCCTAAAACCTAAACGGTGTGAATCTCCAAAACATCATTGCGGAGTACGAGGACTTTCCAAAAAAAGGAATTCTTTTTCGCGACATCAGTCCCATTTTAAAAAATCCCGCTGCCCTATCACACATGATAGATGAGTTTGCAAAAAGATTCCACGCAAATGACATAGATGTGTTTGCGGGAATCGAATCGCGCGGATTTCCACTCGCTTGTGCGCTGAGCTTGCGTTACAACAAGGGAATGATCATGATACGAAAGCAGGGAAAGCTGCCAGGTGCCACCATCAGAAGATCATACTCCATAGAATATGGCAAGGCCACAATGGAGATCCAAAAAAACGCAATCAACAAAGACCAGCGGGTGGTGATTTGTGACGATCTTTTGGCCACCGGCGGCACTGCCAAGGCTGCTGCAGAGCTGGTTGAGCGACTGGGCGGGCGCGTCGCAGGATTTGCATTTATTGTTGAGCTGACCGAACTGAACGGCATAAAAAAGATAGAAAAATATCGATGCGAATCCCTGGTGAAATACTAGTGGAACAGGCAGAAATTGGCATTTTCGGCGGCACGGGAATCTATGATTCCGGCCTGTTAAAAGAGGCAAAAGAGGTAACCGTAGATACGCCGTATGGCAAGCCCTCAGACACAATAACGGTCGGGGTTTTCAACGAAAAAAGAATAGCGTTCATGCCGCGGCACGGAAAAAAGCACAACATACCTCCGCACCTCATAAACTACAGGGCAAACATTTGGGCTTTCAAGCAGCTCGGCATTACGAGGATAATAGCCCCATCTGCCGTCGGCAGCCTAAAAGAAGAGCTTGCGCCTGGCGACTTTGTCTTGCCGTCGCAGTTTATCGATTTTACCAAATCCAGAAAGGGGACGTTTTCAGACGACGGCAGGGTAATCCACATCTCGGTTGCGGATCCCTTCTGTCCGGAGCTCCAGTCTTCGATTCTTGGCGCCGCAAAAACACAAAACATCCCGGTGCACACAGACAAGACATACGTCTGCATCGAGGGCCCAAGGTTCTCAACAAAGGCCGAGTCCAGGTTTTTCAGAACGACTGGCGCCGACATAATCGGCATGACTCTTGTGCCAGAGTGCCAGCTTGCGCGTGAGGCCCAGATATGCTATGCGTCCATTTCCACTGTCACGGACTATGATGTGTGGGCCGAAAAACCGGTCACCGCAAAGGAGGTCCTAGAGACGCTGTCAAAAAACGTTCAGAACACAAAAAAGATACTCACATCGGTCACGGGCCAGATCCCCCACACCAGAAGCTGTCATTGCGCAAAGGCGCTAGAAGAAGCAGAGTTCTAGCCGTCTGCAAAGGATTCCTTTTTGAGCCCTTCTGGCAGCGTGATGTTTCCCTCTACTAGGTTTTTTTGCAAGGCATCGATTACGGCATCCACATCATATCCCAGTTTTTTCAGCTCTTTTTCGGTGGTCTTTGAGATTTTTGCACCGATGTTGTGCCCGCCTATTCGCCCAAACGCGATTGCGGAAAACTTGAATGTGTTGCCATCAACGGCAAAGGTCCCTGTTATCTTTGCTGCCATCTGGTTCCCCTTTACATCGTTTACGTGTACGTCTACTTGCATCCAGAACACCTAGATTTCTACTGCCTTGTTTATGTTGTCGTCAATTAGAAAGCTTGCGTGGTTTGGGTCGTCTATGGCGTAGCCCTTGACTGGGATCTCGATTATCTTGTCGTCGGGATTCTCGACTTTTAGCGTGCCGTTTTGCTTTAGCTTTACAAGCTTCCAGCGATCCTTGCCCTTGAAGAGTTTTCTTACCAGAACTGCCCATTTTTCGTCCGGCTCTATCTTCGGCATTCCGACATAGTCCACAATCGACTCGATTCCAAGCTGCTTTTCCTCGCAGAACCTTTTCTTGCATATTGCGCATCGCCACACGTCGACTGAGCCGATGGTCTTTTCGTTAACGTTGACGTTGGTCACCCCAAGGTACGTTATTTGGTGCTTGCAGGTTTCCGTGTCTACCATCGGATTTTGGCGCAAAAAGGGACTATTTAGTCCTTGCACGCTCGTAATGGCCCTCCAAGGCGACGCCGATGTTGTCGACTGCCAGATTTTTTTTGAACGGTATGTTTTCCTTCAGGCACATCTTTCGATACATGTTCACTGCCGTGAATCTGGGGTGCATGGCCTCAAAGACAGTCTCGGAAAGATCTATGAAGCCTCCTCGCTCGATGAGATTTTTTGCTACACCTATTGATTCGTCGTAGCTTATGCCGAGGTCAGAGGCGATCTGTTTTGCGTCCATCTTGCCTTTTGTCGTCACGAGCAAGAACACCTTTGCCTCGATCGGGCTGAGCCGGATGTGGTCAACCAGGTCTCGCTCTATCTTTTCCAGGGACATACAGGCTATGAGCCGCCTTCATAATTAAATTTGAGTCACTGCTGCTTTATTTTGAAAAGCTTCTTTGAGAGCTTGATAGAAAAGCCCATTCCGACAAAGTGCACCAACGCGCCCACAACTAGCGCCAGTATCTTGTCGCCAAGGACATACCAGCTCAGGAAAAAGGCGGCAAGCGACGGAAAGGTGATTATTGTACCAATTATCGAGCCTTTTAGAAATATGTTCTTGGTCGGACCTGGGGCCGTCTTGTTCTTGTCCATGTGTTGCGGTTTTTTGCGCCTAAATAAAAATTGACAAGGCCGTAGATGCTTTATATTTAGCAGAGCTCAAGTCAGTTAAGAAGTGGCCAGCTACAAGAAATCATACTCCAATGAGCAGTCGATTAATTTCATAGTGCCAATCATGATTATCCTGTTTTTGGGCATAGTATACATCATGTCGATGCGCTACGGGCAGGGCTTTGTCAGCTTTATTTTGGTTGGCATCGCCGCTATGACCATGATTTATTGGGGCTTTGTGCTAAAAAGAATGACAAAGACGGAAAAGCCAAAGTACAGCGCACGGGAGTCCGAGAGCAAGAACTGGGTTTACGACCTAATCAAGGGAAATGACGAGATTATTTTTGTAGCCGAGGTACCCGGGCCTGACGACAAGATAATGGTTAGGCTCATCGAGGGCGTCCTGTATATTCGCGGCTCTAGCAATTTTTCAAAGGAAGTGCCAATAGATGGCTCTGCCGGAATGCAGATTGCCGACTTTAAGTACAGAAACGGCGTCCTTACCTTACGAATCAGAAAACCTACAGACTCTTAGCGAGCTCTAGCTTTTCTGGCAGGTACTTGTCGGTGATGTTTGTGAGGCCGTACTTTGAGAACGCCTCGAGCTCTGCCTTGCGCTTTATCTTTAGAAATATCTCGAGCTCTTTTTTCCAGATGCCTTCTTGGTATCTTGGGTCTTTTTGCAGATCATAAATTCTTTTGACGTCTGATTCCGTCATAGGTATGGTCGGCAGCTTGTACTTGTCAATGTCTGATGCCCACACACCCAACCATTTTGCGTCGGAGACTGTCAGCTCCCTTAGGTGAGCTGCGTTTGCAGAGCCGGATTTTATTACCATCGCAATGTGCTCGCCGTAGACATCGCCGTCTGTAAGTATGACCACTGGGAGCTTCATCTGCTCGTGCAGTCGTTTTAGCAGGTATCGAGTAGAGCGGGGCGCCTGTCCTGCCGTGTCTATGATTATTGCCTTGAATTTTTTGTCGACTTTTTCCTCGACGAATCTGGTAAAGAGTCCTCCTTTTTCGATTGCAATGACGAGCTCTGCGCTGGTATCGACCAGCTCGGCGCTGCTGAGGCTGGGACCTATCAGGTATCCGTCTGGGTGATCTGAGAGGTTTGTCCTCCTTCCCTCATAGCCAGGAACGGTGTACTCTATTGTTAGGTCCCCAAAGACGCTGCTTCGCTCCTCTGGGAATATGTGAAAGTCCTCGCGCGGCCTTGCAAGCACCGCTTCTAGGTCGACGATTATGTTGTCGGATTCGGGCTGGTCCTCAAAGTCGATTTCAAAGGCCTGGGACGAATAATAGATGTCTCTGAGGGTCGAGGACTTTTTTTCGTGCACCAGTCTGTTTGCAAAAAATGCAAGCCATATCAGCTGCGTAAACGAGCGGAGCTGCGCCATGTTGCGCGAGCTTCTAAGGCCTGCGGCCTTGCCAAGTATGTATTGGCGGAGCTTTTTGTCATACACGATATTATTGACAGACCTGCTTGGCACGTAAAACTGCGGGAACTGGCCCCTGTCCAGGTCGTTGTAGATCTTGGCTCCTTCTGTTTTTAGCAAATCCAACAACGAGTCGCGTTTTGCTGACGCGACCTTTTCTGCCTTACTCTTGGGTTTCGACATTTGTGCTCAAATCCTTGATTAGTTTCTTGTAGTCGGGTTCTTTAGTTTTACCTGCCAGCTCTGTTGCAAACTGCGCGATTTTTGGTAGGTATTTCTGGTATAGGTTGCTTCTCTTCTTTTCTATTTCGGCAAGGCCCCTCTTTGACATGTACGCGGAGAGTTTTCTTGACAGAAACTGCAGTGCAAGCCTCAGCTCTTTTTCTATTTCCGGCCTGTCGGCGACGTTTTCTTTTCCCACCGTCTTGTAGGGGATCCTAGTGGAGCAGATGTGGCTTACGATCACAAGCGGCGAGTCGTTTTTTATCTTGTATCGCGCCCAGTCGGTTTCGTTTACCACCTGTAGCACGACGTCGCTTCCCTCGTCATAGAGAAGCGGGATTCTGTTTGCAAATCGGTATACTGTTATTTTTCCTGGCGGGATCTGCCCGCCGTATGCGATTCCCATTTCTACTACAAATGGAAAGCCGGAATACGCCGAGGCGCTGCGCTGCACCACCTCATAAAAGTCGGGCTTGAAGAACTGCGCTATTCCCTTTCGGAGTGGTTCTTCGCCAAGGGGCGCAAGGCAGCTTGGGTCTGGCGATAAAAAGTCCTCGTATTTTTGAAGCGAGTCGCTAAGCTGGACAAGCTCCTCGTTGGAAAACGAGCCTATTCGCTTTTCTGCCCTTAGGTTTGCAAACTCGGCAAATTTTATTGCAGTTGCCTGCCCTATGCGCTGGAATCTTTTGGTCAGAAATGTCGCCAGGGTCTCGCCAGATACCGTGTTTGCAAGTTGCTTGTAGTAAGAGCTTGACTTTGGCATGTCGATAGTTACAGATTTTGATTCGCCATAGTCCCAGTATGTGAGATGTTTGTGTAAGAGGTCGACGTCGTCGATTCTTATTTTCATGACCTTGTCAAAGTCCATCTTTAGAAATGACATCAGTGCCACTATTACTCGCACAGGCCTTGAGAGCGAGGCCCATTTTTTTTCGGCCTTTGCCATTATTCCCTCAAAGTTCAGATTCTTTTTTGCCAGGCCGAGCTCTTTGCGGACCTTTTCTATCATGGTGTTGTCAATTGACGGAATCTGATAGTGTGTATCAACAATCATTCTGCGTAATGTCTCGACGTCGACTCCGTGGGGGTGCGGCCTGATTATGGTTGGCGCCGGCGGCATGATACCGACGATTCTTTTGTAGTGGAATCTCTCTCCCTTTGGATCGTCAAACGTTATTGTCGCGTACGGCGTGATTAGAGAGGTCTGGTACACATAGTCCCGGATTTTGGCGCCGGCCTTGGAGTAGTCCCCCTCCAAGGTTATGCTGACTGAGAGTCCTTTTTTGTTTATCTCTTTTGTGGAGTGTTTTCGTATCACCGGCTTGTTTTTTTGAATGTCGAGCATCATCTCGTATTCGTGACTTGTTTTTGCATCGACTGAGCTTGACACAACTACTGGCTTGTTTGTTGTGATTTGGCCGTAAAGAATTGCCATCGTTGCGCCAAGGCCGAACATTCCACGTGCCTGCTTTAAGCCGAACTTGGAGCCATACAGGACGGTTCCAAACGCCATCGGGATCTGCTTTGACTCCATGCCGGGGCCGTTGTCCTTTACCGTGAGGACGTATGGTTTTGGGTCGGGCTTTTCTGCGTCGACTGGCTTTATTATCAGGTGGACATCAGGTAGTATTCCTCGCTGGTCGCATGCGTCCAGTGCGTTTTCCACAAACTCCCTTACTGCCGTGTATAGCGAGCGCGTGGGGTTGCTAAAGCCTGCGAGGTCACGGTTCCGGTAAAAGAACTCGCTTGGCGATATTTGGCTAAAGGTTTCCTTAAGTGACATCGTCGGTTTCCCATAGTTGTAATTTGGCTAGCTTTTCTTTTCGTTTGCTTGCCTCCAATCTTCCATAGACTGCACCGTGCTTACTGCCAGAAGAAATCGAGCTGATTGCAGATATTGCCATTTTGATCCGGTGCGGCTCGCCGATTATCGAGACGGTTTTGCCATAAACGCAGATACTGGTGCCGGTAAGATTTTCCATGTTAGTTCTCGCCCTACCTCCCTCTCCAATTATTCTTCCTTTTATCCTTTCAATTTGTTGCGGGGACTTGCCGGCAAAATCTCTAAGATCTATTACATGCAACGAGTTTTCTTCTTTTAGTAGAGTCATTGCCACCTGTGGCGAAAAACCGCGGCCTATCGCAGTTACAATTTCGACTGCCTTGAACGGCTGGATCTGATCAACAGATCCGGCACTTTGGATTTCTATTTCTCCGGACTCGCTGTCAATATTCAGTCGTACGGAACAATTTTTTTCAATTTGCGATTTGATCTTGCCGCCTCTGCCTATGAGGGCACCTACTCGGTCCACTGGTATTCTTATTATTTTTTCAAAGCTCATGATACTATTTTTGCGAGTACGTCAGATGGGTTTTCCACTGTTAGTCCTCTTTTTGCAAAGAAGTATGACACATTTTTAATGTCTCTTTCAAGAAAGTTTTGAGCATTTGGGTGCATTGTATCGACTGCAGATCCGAAATCAAACAAAACAAGGCCGTTTTCGGTTTTGAAGACGTTGTATTCAGAGAGATCGCCGTGCACCAACCTAGCTTCCTTGTAGAGCCTTTTGGTTAACTCTATTAGCTGGCGGTAGTCGTTTTCGTCTACTTCTGTTTCATGCAGGGTCGGCGCCGGGATTCCGTCCTTTCCTATAAACTCCATCGCAAGGACGTTTTTTGATACGCCGATGGGCC
Source organism: Candidatus Nitrosotenuis sp. (assembly GCA_049276655.1). Classification (GTDB taxonomy): domain Archaea; phylum Thermoproteota; class Nitrososphaeria; order Nitrososphaerales; family Nitrosopumilaceae; genus Nitrosotenuis. The sequence continues at coordinate 42,461 of JBASWV010000006.1, forward strand.
TGACAACCGGGAGGTTCTTTCTTACGCACTGCTGCAGATTCCGGTATTCTTTTTTTGCCCACAGGTAGACTAGGTTCCTTGTTCCCTTTCTTATGCGCGAGAATCTCGGATCCCCTGTGATATAGGGGGCGCGCTTTTTGAAACTCGAAGTCGACACCAGGTAGACCTTTAGCGCGACGTCCTTTCCCTGCCCGTCCACTGCCCAGAACACGACCGACTCTTTTCCTGCTCGGACGATTCCGTTCACATATGCGATTACTTTGTCGTTGATAAGATCATACAGCGTAAACACCGTGGATTTGTCGAGGACCTGGTTTACTGTCTTGAATTTTTTGAAGCCGTCCTGGAGCGACTTTCTTTTTTGCTTTGAGAAGATTTTGTCGAATTTCTGGTCTAGGACGTCGTTGTTTTCAAAACTCTCAAGATCCTCATCATATGACATAATTGTAGGTAATCGTTGCGCATTAGAAGTCTTTTGGAAGATGGTCGTTGTTTTTAAGCCAGTCGACCTGTGCCAGTGTGAATCGCCATATGATGTCGCCCCTGTCGTCCTGCTTAAAGTCCCACGGCGCGATGGTAACCACATCGTTGTCGCGAATCCAGATTCTTCGCTTGAGCTTTCCTCGGATTCTGCCGCGTCGCGTCTTGCCGTCGGTGCACTTGACTAGCACCTGGTCGCTTCCCAAGAGTTTGATGACGCGTCCCAGCATCTCGCCCTGCTGCGGCAGCTGGATGTCTTTTAGCTCACTTTCGTTTAGTACTTTTCGCTTTCCCAATGTTGTGCTTGGAGAATTTTTGTATATAATTGTGGTGTTACATTTTGAAAACAATCAGAAAAGGAACGCCGTCAATCATTTTGACTCCCTGTCTGATGCCTATCTGGAGATTGATTGACATCTCGATTGTTTGCGTCCCCACCATGTTTATGATCGAGCTGTTTCTCATCAGCTTTTCAGCTTCGTCTGCGTCCACGAGCCGCTCCCCGTAGTATGTTTTGCTTATGTTGATTTGTAGTTTGCCATTTTTGAGAACCCTGCCGAGCAGCTCCTCGTCGCAGATGTTTAACATTCTGCTGTTTTGATAGTTAGATGTTCTGACAAAAAATCGCATTACGCGTATTTACCTTTGAGTGACGATTTTGCTCCGCATGCTTCGCAGACAAGAAACGAGATCCTGTTTTGTCGCTCTATTTTTGTGTCTGGGCTCTTGCATGTCGGACATTCGAGATAGTCTTTTACGTAAATTTGTAACAGGCTGACAAAGTCGTGCGGCTCTCTTCGTCCGACAAAGATTGCCTTTTCGCCGCTGCGTTCTGCAGGAGTTGCAAATTCCTTTGATAGGTACTGGAGAAGCTTTTCTGGGTCTCGTCGCATTCTCTTTGCAAAGTCGGTAAAGTTTCTCAAAATTGTGCGCTGCCCTTCCCACATCACATCTGGCACTGGAAGCTCGAACCTCTCGCCGCCGTCAGATTTTTTTTCAGAGATCTTGTCCTGGATGCGCTTTAGAAGCTTCTCATAGTCTGCTTTTGTCAACATTGCTAATAGTTTTCTCTACCTATATGAGCTTAAGTCAAAAAGAAAGAGTGGTCAGCGTCTCTACGGACTGCCGATTCGGAAAACGTTTGTTCCACACTTTGGACAAGTGCCCTTTACGGCAGGGCGTCCATTCTTTAGCTTTGTTACTTTTGGATCTTTAATCTCCCTTTTCGCTCTGCATTTTACACAGTAAGCTTGCGCCATATGTTGAGGTCTACGAGTTGCGTATATTTAGCAAGCGGATGTGAAAATTATTTAACTATACGATGGATGACTCTCAATTTATGATGTAAAACTCGCACAAAAATCGATTTATTTTATAATAAATTGTATTTTTTATCAATTAAACTCGTTATGATCACAAAATAGAAAATTTTATCAGAAAACAACTAGAAATCTTAAGAATTTCAATTACCGTTATATGCGACAGTTTTCAAAAAACACCAGCTTGCAACCGCAAAAAGGCCTCATCATAACCGGGATAATACTTGCCGCCATAACTGCAGCAAGTTTTGCAGTCTGGGTCATCCCGCAAGACACCCAGACAAAAATTATCGGCCCTGACGCAAAAGAGCAGCTCGATGTGTTGAAAGAACAGCAAAAAACTGTTTCAGATACGGCATCAGAAGAATTCCAAAAAATGCTGTCAGGCCAGATAACGCCAGACGAATACATCGACAGGGCAAAGGCCTCATCATCGCAGATAAACTCGTTTATCATAGATACCATAGAAAGCGATGTCACCCCAGAGTGGGAGGAGAGCTATTCGGAGTTTGCAGATGCGCTGCGAAGCTACAATTCGTACCTGCGCGAGACCATAGTTACTGCGGAAAAGCTCAAGTCCGACGCCCAGGCTGACATTAGCCAGGAAAAGTCAAAGCTTGACGAGTTCCTAAAAGACGCAGAGAAGTTCCTCAGGGGCTCCGATGCCGCAAGGCCGTCATAATCACGCCTGCATTCCTATTTGTAATATTTTCAAACGTTGGAAATCATTAATAGGGAATTTAGCTAGATAGAACAGCGTTGTCTCTCAAGGATAATCTAGTAAAGGATCTCGAAACGCCGATAACGAGCAGACTGTTGGTAATATGCGTAGACAGGGACAATGACGTGGGCGAAAAGGCAGGTGTGGCGACTCCGGTTATCGGAAGAAACGCGTGCATCGAGGCCGCGCAAAAGCTCGCATTGGAGGATCCCGAGGACGCAGACGCAAACTCGATCTTTTTTGCAGTAAAAACGTATGAGGACCTGGCCCGCAAGGGATACCAGGCAGAAGTTGTAGTGGTTGCAGGTGTAGGCGACAGGGGCGTTCAGGCCGACGAAAAAATAATACGTGAGGTAAAGTCTGTCCTTTCCGAATTTTCTGCAAACGGCGCAGTCATAGTGTCGGACGGCGAGGACGACGAAAGCGTCATTCCAATCATACAAAACGTCGTGCCAATAGTCTCGGTGCAGCGGGTGGTGATGAAAGTCAGCAGGAGTGTAGAGTACTCGTATGCCGTGTTTGGAAAATATCTCAAGATGATTGCGTACGACTCTAAATACTCCAAGTTTTTCCTAGGGGTCCCCGGAATCCTGCTCCTCATCGGCGGAATCGGGACGATATCCGGATATACGCAGGAGATTTTTGCTGTGCTGGTAAGTATTTTGGGTGGTGCGTTTTTGATCAGGGCATTTGATGTCGACAGGGCTTGGTCCACATGGGCAAAGCCAACACCTGCAGGCCTCATCAGAATGTTTACGATGGTTGCCGGAATACTAATAGGCCTTGCGTCGATTCTTTCCGGATTTTCCGCGATTCACACAAACATACTTGACCCGCAGATATTCGGCTCGGGTGTTCCAAACATATTTGCCGACAGGGTCACGCTAGGGCAGTTCTTTGCAGGGGCTTTGCCGTTTTTGTGGATCGGGATGGGCTCGATTTTCGGCGGGATCCTGCTCAGCAACTGGCTAAAGGGAAGCCTCCGGCAGATAACGGACATTTTGAGAATGATTGTACTCATTGCGCTGTATCCTACAGTATACCAGTTCACCAATCTGCTTATCCTTGACGAGAGCTCGTTTACTCTGATTCCTCCGTTTCTTGCAGGCCTTGTGATAACACTGATATCTGCCACCTTCTTATTCCGCAAATATAGGAAGAAGAAGGGAGGAGAGGTATTATCGGAATAAAAAAGACAACACTTTACCTCTCAGGATTTTACAAGCTGTACGCCCAGAGACTGGAAAAAGAGATCAGAAAGCAGAGCCTCCCAAACCACCTTGCAGTCATCTTGGACGGAAACAGGAGATGGGCAAAGCGGGCACTAGAGTCAAGACATCAGGGCCACTTCAGGGGGGCCGACACCGTCGAGAACTTGCTGGATTGGTGCGAGGAGCTCGACATCAAGATAATCACACTGTATGTGCTGTCCACTGAGAACCTGGAGCGCAACGACGAGGAGCTAAAGTATTTGTTTGAGTTGATACACCAACGGCTCGAAAAGCTCTACAACGATCCCAGGATCCACAAAAACAAGATGCGCGTAAAGGCGATGGGGAGACTTGAGCTTCTGCCAGAGTCCATAATCGATGTGCTAAGGAGACTCGATGACGCCACAAAGGGCTACGACCGGCACTATCTGAACATCGCAATTGCATACGGTGGGCAAAACGAGCTGGTCGACGCAGTAAAAAAAATCTCGGCAAGAATCAAGGACGGTAGCATTAGCATAGACGACATAAACAAAGACGTCATAGAGGCAAACCTGTACACGGCGCACCTGCCCCAGCAGGCGCCGGATCTCATACTAAGGACTTCAGGCGAGCAGCGGATGAGCGGGTTTTTGCTCTGGCAGGGAGCCTACAGTGAACTGGTCTTTATGGATATATTTTGGCCCGAATTTAGGAAGATTGATCTTTTGAGGGCTATTAGGACATACCAGAAAAGGACCCGGAGGAACGGCAGATAGTGCCAGAGTTCGACGAAAGGTCCGCGGGAATAGTTCTGTACTGCCAAAAGAGCGGCTCTACGCAGTTTCTGCTCTTGCACTACCCGTCAGGACACTGGGACTTTATCAAAGGGAGGATAGAAAAAAACGAGCAGCCAAGAGAGGCAGCGGTGCGCGAGGCGCGGGAGGAAACCGGCATAACTGACATCCAGTTTGTTGACGGCTTTGAGGAAAAAATCCAGTACACCTACCAGTATGACGGCAGGGCAGTAAAAAAACAGGTGATATTTTTTCTGGCAAAAACATCTACTATGGACATCAAACTTTCTGACGAGCACCTGGATTTTGTCTGGCTTGGGTTTGACGAGGCGTTTGAAAAGACCACATACCAAAACGCGAAGGACCTTTTGAAAAAATCAAAGGCCCTAGTCTTTGGCTAGCTCTGACATCGAACGGGCAACCTGCCTTGGGTTTTTGGAGTTTAGTATGGTCCTTCCCACTATGAGATAGTTCGAGCCGGACTTGATCGTGTCTGCGATGTCCCCTCCCTGCGTTCCGATCCCAGGGGAGTAGATGTTTAGCTTGCTTTGTTTTCTGCAGTACTGGATGATTTTTGGAAATGTCGCTCCTACTATGATTCCGTCGACGTTGGTTTTTGAGGCCCACTGCAAGAATAGCTGGTAGAGCGCGGTCTTTGCTCCAACTTTGAGCTCGTATGGGACACGTGCCTCAGGGGCGCTCATGTGGCAGAGTGATATTATTCCTTTTTTGTTCTTGTGCGCAAGAGTGGTAAGGTTCTCGAGGCTTTGGGGGCCCATTATCGGATTTGCGATTATTGCGTCAAATCCCATGCCCCAAAGGGTTTTTGCGGTAACAAGGTTCGTGTTGCCAATGTCGTTTAGCTTGACGTCAGCTATTGCCTGCAGGCCGGAGTCGTGAGCTATTTTGTTTATTTTTGAGATCTGTTTTTGCCCAAGCGGCAGCAGCAGGTGAAAGTTGAACTTTATTGCGCAGAGATAGGGGTGCAGAGTTTTGATGTTTGCCAGGGTTTTTGATTCGAGGTTTTTTGTGTCCTCGTAGTCGTTTGCAAGAATTAAAGGGCTTTTTTCTTTTGAGAGGGTCTTGATTCTTTCCCTGAAGCTACTCATAACCGATTAGTGGGTGTGTCTCGTTTAGCTTTATTATCTTGATGTATGTGTATCCGTGCTCGTTTAGGTTGTCGGTAAAGACGGGCGCGTTGGCGTTGTGCATCGACGACTTGAGGAACGGCTGCTTTGGCTCCGAGTCCAGAGCTACGTGGCAGAAATACGACGGCCCCTCCTCGTTGAAGTTCATAAAGACACCCAAAAGCCACTTTTCTTTGTGCTTGAAGGCAAAGAGTGGAAACGGCGCCTCGTCGTAGCCGTAGCTGAGCTTTGCGAGGCTGGCAAGGTCTTCCAGTTCTAACAGTTCGTATTTTTCCATGAGATCGTCTTGGTTTTGCCTAAGCGACGGCGGAAGCTCCTTTATCTTTACTATCGGCGAATAAAGTTTCGTAGGCTCAGATATGGCGTCTACGACGGTAGCCTCCTCCTTGCCGTTTTTGAAGCCATACGAAAGGTAGTGCCCCTTTTGCTCTATTGGCACGTAGTAGATGATTGGTCGCTCCTTGAGCAGGTCCATCTGGATGGCAAGTATTTTCTTGCCGTTGTGCTCGTGATGGAATGATACGCGCGGCGCACGCTCGAGTGCGCAGACCAAGCGCGAGAATTCTAATTGTGAGGCCAGTTCAACGTATTTTGGCGACTTTTGCTTGTCCACGAACACAGTAAAGCAATCGGATCAAATTAAAGCTTAGCAAAAAAATTTCAAACATCTACCGCAGATCGATGATGTCGTTTACACCCGGACCCGTTCCGATCAGAGTCACAGGCACGTCCATCGCGTCTTCGATTTTTGTTATGAATGATTGTGCCGCGTCGCTCAGCTGCTCAAAGGAATTTTTGTGCGCGCACTCTTTGAACAAAATGTCGAGTTTGGTGAGCCCGATCTGAGTCGCGCTGTTGAGCATGACGGCTCGCTTTGCCAGCTCAAAGTCAAACTCCCCTGCGCGCCTCTGCCTGCCTGTGACTGTTCCCACCTCGGACCAGCCACGCGCAGCCGCCTCCTCTGCTGGCAGCTCGCCTTTCATCGCGCCCGTTCCCACGCGCGTTACATACGACTTGAATACCACCATTACGTCGTCTACCTTCTTTGGCCCAAGCCCAATGTCTGCGCATATCCCAGACGCGGTAACGTCCTTTGATGTCACATATGGGTATGTGCCGTGCCAAAGCGAAAGAAACGTCCCCTGGGTTCCCTCCACTAGGACGCCCTCGTCTTTGTCCACTGCGGCGTTTACCTCTGCCGCCACGTCGGTAAGGTATGGCTTGAGCGAGTCGATGTCCTTTGCCAGCTTTAGTGTGCGCATTGCTCGGTCTGCGTTTGCCGGCCCCGTTCCAGAGCCGGTGCTTCCGATTTTTTCTTTCAGCCTGCCGGCGGAATCTATGTCGATGTGGGATTTTTCAATTATTCCGCAGTTGTGATCCACAAATGATCTTTTTGCTGCTCCAAACTCTTGGATTTCTTTGTGCAATACATCCGGGTTGATGACCACCCCTGGCCCTATCATGAGCTTTGCCTTTTTGTTCAGAAATCCGCTTGGCAACATTCTGACTTTGTATTTTTTGTCGCCGTCCTCAATTGTGTGTCCGGCATTTGGGCCTGCGCCACCCCTTACCACAATTTTCGGGTCGTCTTTTTGCGCAAGATATGAAATTATCTTGCCTTTTCCCTCGTCTCCAAAAAACCCACCAACTACAATGGTCGAAGGCATCATTAGCTGAGGTTTTTGACTTTAATTTAAGTCAAGTTATTGCATTCGATCAAATTTTTAATGCCCACCACATGACAGAATGCATGTCAGAGCCGAACTATGCTGGAAACATAATTGCGAGCTTGGCAAGCCTTCCGGACTTTTTGAGGAGGCCGATTTTGAAAAAACGCATGGACGAGTTCTTTACCCTATCTGGGCCGGATCGCCTCGAGGTGATCAATAATGCGCTGGAGGCAGGCCCGACGATTCCGTATCCGACTTTTTCAAAGCTTTTTGAAACCTGGCTTGAGATAGTTGCGTCCATTCCGGAGGAAAAAAGATCGTTGATGTTTTCGACGTACATTTCCGAGATACTCAAAAACCCGCAGAGGCTAGTTCTTTTCAACCTGGACGGAATACTTGGGATCTTTGCATCGCTTGAGCAGCCCAAAAAAGACACGATTGCGGCCGCGGTACGGCAGATAGTATCTGGGCTCACAGGCGAGCAGAAAAGGCAGCTTTTCCTGATTATACCCAAGGACGCCAAGACCCAACTTGGGCTCTAGGCAGATGGCTTGTCTGGCTTGCGGTTGTCCTCGTTGCTAAAGTCGATTACGTCTCCCTGAGGCGACAGCACCCCTACGAAGATCTTTTCGTTCTTTTTGAGGAGTTTCCTGTGGTCTGCAAGCGACATGTCCAGCCGGAGCTCGTTCATTACCATTATTCTGTAGGTCTTCCACTCCTCCCAGCACTTGTTGCAGCACGGGTACGTTCCCCCCACTGCGTCCAGCTGCTCCGAGTCGGGTATTTCGGACTTGCATTTTGTGCAGACGCGAGCCATTGGTTTTCTGGCAGCATGGTGTCAATTTATTCTTTTTTTGGCAATGAAATAATAAAGCAGAACGCCCAGTATTTGCGTGAAGATCAGGTGCCCCAAGTGCAAGGGCTTGGCCGAGCTGAAGGCGGACTTTTCTCTGGTAAAATGCAAAAGCTGTGATCTAGAGATGTCGTACGGCGAGTACGTAAAATATGTGGCACACAACGACGTCACATACTCTGATATCTTGGGCGACTACACCAAAGAGACTGCCGGGCAGAGTGCCGGCACGCTTGATGAATGGGACTAGATTTAAAATTGATTGCAATCATAGGTAACTAATGGCCGAGTTTTTTCTTGAAAGCATTTTGAATTTTGTCGGCTTTGCAGTCGGAATGGTAATTGGCATCATTTCCTACATCGGCTTTCGCAATACAGGCAGCCCCACCCTATTTCGACTCACGCTTGCGTTTTTTGCAATCGGCACCGGATTCATAATAATGTGGCTCGGGCAGGCAGCTGACATTTTTGTCTACAAGACCGGGCGGGCAGAGCAGTGGGTGCAGACAGTCGGCATTGCGACACAGACCGTCGGGTATTTTTTCATCGCCTTTTCACACACAATAAAGTCGTTTTTCCCAAAATCCAGTTATCTCAGATCAGTCGGAGGAGTTCCGCTGTTTTTGATTTCGTTTATCTCAATTGAAAACATCATACGGTCGATTTCGTTTATCTTGCTTGCGTACGGCGCAATCGAGACCATCCTGTCGTATTTTGAGAGCCGTAGGCGGACAGTCATTTTTGTGGCAGCAGGCCTTGGCGCGCTTGCGTTTGGCGAGTTTCTTGGGTGGTACTACTTTGTCTTTCCGCAGTCGGTTCTTGGGGTCATATCTATTTCTACAAAGATAACAGGCCTAATCCTTCTGTTCATTCCAGTTACCAAGGTCCCGCTGACCAAAATGAAATTCGACGAGAACATGTAGGGTTTCACGGCTAAATCTAGTTCAATGATATTATTTTGTCAAATAATTTTAGCCCTTTAATATATTGAAGAACTGCGCTAATACGAATTTGCCGAAAGCGACATGAGCACAGTTTACAGGACCCACATGAAGATAATTGGTGACATTCTGATCACCACGCGAGATGACCTGCCAGACGAGCAGGGCGCCAGCATAACGTACCTGATACGAAAGGCAAACATTTCGCACAGCCGCATCTCAAAAATCCTGGGAACGCTTGTAGCGCAGGGGCTGCTAGAGCAGTCAAACTCCAACGGCACCTTCAGATACAAGATAAGCAGCGTCGGCAGGGACTTTTTGCAGGCTTATAGCACGTTCAACAGATTCGCCGACAGTTTCGGCCTGACCATCTAAAAGTCGTCGTCCTCGATTTCATCGTCCTCAAAGTCGTCAAAATCGTCCTCAAAGTCGTTTTCCAGGTCCGGCTCCACACTCATCGCAAAACTGAGTGTGGTTTGTTTATTTATTTTTGAGGATTCAAACAATATAATACACATCATGGGAAGCTGGCCCATTGGACCTTTTGGTTACCTGCGCAAGACATTTTGAGGAAGAAACAAAAAACGAGCTAAAATCCATACTGCAGGGCCTGGGTGACCCCGATCCCCACATAACAATAACAGAGTATTCCGGGATTCTGACTGTCGATACTGTCATCAGTCCGCTGGATGTCATAAAAAAAATTCGCGACAAGCTGGAAGACGAGCCGTGGTCAATCAGGTACACACTCAGGGTGATTCCGGTGTTTGCCACCGTCGCAACCGACGCAAAATCCATTGCAAGTGCAGCACTGGGCCAGACGCAAAAGATGGGCCCAGACGAGACCTACAGAATTACAATTGAGAAAAGAAACTCGGAGATTTCCTCTTCTGAGATAATAAGCCAGATAGCAGACAATGTCAAAAACAAGGTTTCGCTAAAAGAGCACGACTGGGTTATTCTAGTCGAAGTGCTTGGAGCAGCCACCGGCGTGTCTGTTTTGAGAGGTAACGATATTCTTAGTGTGCAAAAAACAAAACGCCACTCAGCGGACTAGCACCGCAGCTTTTTCCACAAGCAGATCCTCAAGTGGTGTCTCCGAGGAGGCCGCACCCATGTGGCTCTTTGAAATTTTGAAGAGCTGCCGTAGGTGTTTTGCGTTTTTTGCATAGTGTGGATCCGACAGGTATGGCGCCAGATGCTTCCATAGCTTGTCCTGCGATGATTTTTTTCCTATCGCAATTATCGTAAAGTCCTTGTCAGTGTCAATTCCTACCTTTTTGATTGCGGCCGAGATCTGTGTCGTTGATGCAAACCTCAGCAAAATTTCGGTGTGGAGTTTTTTTGAGAGGAGTAGGCCGTGTTTTTGCGCATACAGTGAGAGGCCGATTATCTTTTTTGCGTGCGTCACGCCAAGGATGCACCTAGAAGATATCCCCTCCATTACAAGGTCTGGGAATTTCTTTCGAATCGAATCCAAGAGATCATAGTTGTGGCCTTTTTGGTGCGACATGTTAAAGAGTTCCACGTTGTGGCTGCCGATTTTGAGCTGCATTCTAGAGCCGCCGTGGATTATTGGGATGATGCTTACTATATCTCCCGGCCGGAGTATCGTGTCGTGTCCTTGCAGCGCCGACGAATCCACTCCGTTTACTGCGACAAGAATATTTTTCGTGTCAAGATCCATGGTGTCTTTTGGCTTTATTGATATGAGGTGCTCAAGAAGTGTTTTGATGTTTTTGCCATCAAGCTCGGCCGAGATAAGGTCTGTGCCAAACGACTTTTTTGCACCGCCCAAAAGCTTGATTGTAATCAATTTGCGAAAAGTGTGACGATATGATCTAGGGTTCTTCGCTTGCGTTTTCCAGTACTATTTCTTGTGGCATCGATTCTTCTTCCGTCTCTTCTTCCTGGGCCTCGACTTCTACTTCGGTTTGCTCTTCTTCGACTCCGGCTTGTTCCTTTGCGAGTCGTTCTTCTTTTAGCGCCTTTGAGGCATTTTCACGTTTGATAAGCTTTGTAATGTAACCTGCCATCTCGTTTTTTAGCGCCTTTGAGCGGATTATTGCCAGCTGACCCAAAAGTTTTTTGTTTTGTGCAAAATCCGTGCCAAATTTTTCTTTGTGTTTGTTAAGAACCTGCGCTGCGAGGTTTGTTATTCTATTCACTATGGAGAGTTTCTTCAGGGGTATTTTATACCATTCCCAGAAAGGTTTTCGAGTTTGACTCTAGCATCGAGGCGCACTCGTCATACGACTGCCCAAGTGTTTTTGATATGCAAAAGACGACGCTTGGGATGAAGCTGACCTGTGCCGGCTTCATGCCAAAACAGTGCGAAAACTTGACTGGGCCGTCAGTCTCTACTAGTATCTTGTCCCGGTCTGTGTTTGAGGCCAGTGTTTGCTTGTCCTCAGAATACACAGATGCCGGACCATATGATGCATAGCACCCAAGGTCCATTGCCTTTCTGAGCTGTTTTTTGCTTCCATCAAACCAGTGCAGCAAAAAGCCAGATATTCTGTACGACGGAATTATCTCAAATATTTCATCGAGTGTTTTCCGCGAGTGGACCGACACCGGCTTTTTCATTTTTTCTGCCTCCTCTAGCAGTTTTGTAAAGACCTGTTTTTGTCTTTGAAATTCCTGCTCGCTTGATGTGTAGGTTTTGTCAAGGCCTATCTCACCAATACCGGAGATGGTACTTGCGTTTTTTCGTATCAGAGATACCATGGAATCCAGGTCGTCTTGCGCCTTTTCCGGATGAATCCCTACAAATGGCAGGACAAGACTGCTTTTCTTTGATATCTCCAGGGTACGGTTGGACGATGCATTGTCCATGGAAACTGCGCAGGCCATTATCCCAAGTTTTTTCATGGAGTATAGTATAGAGTCGATGTCGTTTTGGTATTCTGGATCAGACAGATGGATGTGGACGTCAAAGAGCATGGTTTTTTGATTTCTGCGGCTGTTTTTAAGGTTGCATATGTGTATAACTATGTGGAATTTTTTCACTCACAATCCTTTATCGGCAGATTATTAGATTGACTTTGATGAAGTCATCGGAACTTGGGCTTTCAGCGATGTATAGGATCCTAAAAAAGGCAGGCGCCGATCGCGTAAGCGACGAGTCTGCAGATGAGCTGCGGCGGGTTTTAGAAGAGATTGCCATTACAATTGCAAAAAGCGCTGTCGACATGTCAAACCATGCCGGAAGAAAAACAATTCGCGGCGAAGATGTCAAGCTGGCGGCAAAGACCTACATCAAATCATAAGAGTTTAATCCTTGTCGGGGCGAGTTTTTTTGCTGGTGAGGTGGCAGAGCGGCTATGCGTTCGCCTGCAGAGCGAATCTATAAGGGTTCGAATCCCTTCCTCACCTTCATGTAAATTTCACCACCACCGTACCTTTCATCCAGGGGTGCAGCCTGCAGTAATAATCGTAAAACCCGCCCTCTTCGAACTTGCGCGAAAAGGTTTCTGCGGCATCCAGCTGCCCGCTATCGAACATTCCATCAGGTTCGTCATAATAGCCGCTAGTTACGGTGTGAAACGCCGAGTCGTCGTTTTTCCACGTAACAGACTCTCCTTGGTATATCACAATCTCATAAGGGAAATAGCAGGTGTTTGACTCCTCGCAGCCAGGCCTCGACGAAGACACTGTAATTGATACCAGGTTGGGAATGACTTCGGGCTCTTTTGCGACTTCTTTTGTTTCCATGCCCAGAAATATCGCCGCCAGTACGATCGATACCACTGCTGCTATGGGTGCGGCTAGGATCTTTTTTTGCACATGATCCTGCACATGCATGGCAATTTATTTTTGAGGCGGCCTAGGTTATTACATAATAACCACCTTTTCTAAATACCCCTCACACAAGACATGTCGTGGCGGAAAAGAACAATGGGCTGCTAGAGTACATTCCTGGCTCCCACTCGCTTCTGGTTCAGAAAAAAGCAGAGCAGCCGCTTGAGGGGTTTTCCCAAAACATCAAAGACAGCATCCTAGAGTACGCCGAGGACTCTAAAAGCGACGTCGAAAAGGGCCACAACTTTTTGCACTGGGTGCTGACCCGGGTTTTTGAGGCAACCGAGGACGACGCCTCTGACGCAATAATCGACGGCGCAAACGATCTCGGCATAGACGCGTACCTGCCGGTTGATTTTTCGGACAACAAGATACGATTATTCCAGTCAAAGTACGGCACCGCGCACTCTGAGGAGGCAATTGCCAAGTTCAAGGAAGACGTACGGCGCCTCTTGAGCAAGGACGTCACGAAGATGAGGCCGGAGCTTGCAAATCTTGTCACAAAGATCCAGGAAAAGAATCTCAAAGTCGAGTGCTGCTACGTCACGGACCAGCCGGTAAGCTATTCGGATGAAACCGTGGAGATAATGGACATTAACAAAATAGTGCAGAGCCTCTGGGATCGGATAAAAAAGCCGGCTGCCGGCAAAAAATCCAAGATAAAGCTGGAAGAGATGATCCGCTACAAGAACACGGTATTGGGCATACTGAGGCTCAGGGAGCTGACCGAGTTTGTGACAAAAAACCGGGATTATGTGTTTGAGTCAAACATCAGGCAGTGGATGCAATTTAAGACAAACGTAAACAAGGGGATCCGCGAAACTCTGCAGAGCTCGCCTGACAAGTTCTTTTATTACAACAACGGAATCACAATAGTGGTTAGCGACTTTGAGGTGGAGGGCACCGACCTGGTCCTGCACGCGCCGCAGATAGTCAACGGGGCCCAGACATCAAACTCCATTTTGGATCACGCAAAAAGGACAAACAACCTGGACGGCAGCATCACAGTAACAATAATCAAGGCAGACGACGAGCAGGATCAGAACAACATAACAAAGTACAGGAACTCGCAAAACTCTGTGCGCGGAAAGGACCTGGTGTCGCTGATGGACTTTCACAAGTCCATAAAATCGCAGCTGGAAAACTATGGATATTTCTACGAGATCCAGGCCGGCTCCTTTGACAGCAAGTCCAAGTCGCAGCAGACAGAGTTCAAAGGGGACGCAATATACAACCGGTACCTGCCCGACAACCACAAAAAGGTAATAGTAGCAAAGGACGCAATACAGGCCCTCGTTGCCGGCATCGAGCAGAGGCCCACAGAGTCGTACAGCTCGCCTGCGCAGTTTCTGCCGCGGGGAAGCAAGTACGACGAGGTCTTTAACGAAAACCTAAAGGACGACTACAGGCTGTTATTGTACCCGTACCTTGTAAAGGAGTACGCCAAAAAGTCCCTCGGCTATGGAAAGCGCGGGGGCCACAAGACAAAAAGATACGCCACTTTGTTTTTTGTGGGCGCATACTTTAGAATAGTTCACAGAAACATCCTTGGCACCAAGGGCGACTTTAAGGAAGACATTGTAAAGCTCGAGCCGATTTTCAAAAGCTACAAGCTCAACGAGAGGATTCTGAGGCTTACCGATGGAACGGTGACAAGATTCCTCGAAGACACCGTAGTGGAGGACGAAATGGAAATTGCAAACACAAAGCACAACTTCTTTTCGCACCACGTTTGGAACGAGACGATGCTCCGCGTAATTGACAAAAAGATCCGACAGGAAGAAGAGGAAATAGAGAGCATCAAAAAACTGGTAAACAGCCTGCTATAGTTTTTTGCAAAGTGCGATAGTTGTCGAGCCCTGTAAAAATTGCAGGAGGTTTACATGGCCAGACAATCTATCGCAATTTTTCTCGCACACACTATTATTTAACAAATTTTTTCCCGCGACAAAAAATGATCATGATTTTTATATAGAAGTCAAAAACCGGTAGATGCTTGAAAGACGAGATCAAATGCGCGCTGTGCAGCGCAAAAATAGTTCAAAAGTATGTCCCGATGAGAGACTGGGGGATCTCCGGGTTTTTGTGCGGCACGTGTTATTCCAAGAAAATCTTCGAGCACTATCCCGGCGATCATGTCAGAGTCAATTTAGACAAGTAACGCTACGAGTTTTTGTACTTGTTTGCATAGAGACAGTTCCATGACACGGCGTCGTTTTTGACGTCTTTTTCCTCAAGGAACTTGATATTGGTGATGGTTTTTTTCTTTTTGAGCATGCTGAGGACAAAGGTCTCAAATTTTTGGCAGTTGCAGCCCTCCATTTCGCAGGGGCCGGCGTGGTCTGCCTTTTCGTGTCCGCAGTTACAGACTGCGTTGTTTTTGACTTCTTTTTCGGTTTTTTGAGAGTACACTGCAAACCGAAGATAGGCCTCGCCCTGGTGGCCCTTCTTGAACCGCAGGTAGTTTTCCGACTTGGGGAGGAGCTTGAAAATAGATCTGTTCTGTCCTGGCCTCCTTGATTCCGATGCCAAAATGAACCAGTACTGGTCGTCGGTCTCGACGAATCGTAGCTTGATGTCGTGGTCGCCCCACCAATGTACGGTCTCGTTCCAAAAGTCGGTTGCCTGCTTTTTGGCCGGAAACAGCGGCATTACGTTCATCCTTAGATCAAAATACCTATAGGCCACGCCAAGAAAGTCGTCATACCACTGCACAGATACGCTTGACACTTAGTACCGTCTGCGTGTTTGATTATTAAACGATCATGAGAAAGGTTAATACCTTATATCATAGTAGGAAGCACGATTAGGAATGGCCACATACAGAACCAGCATGCAAATAGTAGCGGATCTGCTAACAGCTACGGAACAGTGTGGCCAGGAAGGAATCAAGGTAACTACGCTGCTCACAAGGGCAAACCTTTCACACTCCAGACTAGCCAAGTTCATAGAGAACCTGACCGGCGCGGAGCTGATAAACAAGATAGAGTTTGACGGAAAAAACACGTACGTCATTACTCCAAAAGGCAAGCAGTACCTTGAATCGTACAAAAGATTCCACGACCTTGCAGGCTCGTTCGGTCTAGACCTATAGTTACTTTTTTGGCTTTTTGCGCTTTTGTCTGTCTTTTACAGTCGAGTATGCAATTATGATTAGAGCTCCTGCCAGCTGCGCATAAAACAAGACCAGGTCGGGGTTTTGGAAGTCTTTTGCGACGGCAAAGATCATCCCCATAACAAGCAGTATCAGAATAATCATGAGGTACTTGTCCACGCATGATACCCTACAAACAAACAATATATCTTTTCGAATTTGTGAGCCTGCATGAGCAAGATCCTTGAGCTGATCGGGTTTGCGCTGGTGGCAGGGACAATAATATCTTGGATTGGGCTTGCCAACAGCCCGCTGAGGTGGCCGATATTTTGGGCTAGCGCCGGGGGTGCGCTTGCAATAATAATCTACAACAGAAAGCTCAGAAAAAAGTCGGGCTGATCTGCGGATCGGATTGAGGAGATTTCGACCGACAGATCTATAAAGGAGCATTTTATGATACCTTCGGGGAGAATGACTGAACAAGTAAGCAAGTGGTGGGAAGGGCTTGCTCAAGAACTTCAAGTCGACATCGAAACCCTAGACGAATAGATTCTATTTTTGATATAATACAAAGCCTCGAATGGGATTTGGACCCACGACCTATTGTTTACGAAACAATCGCTCTGCCGGGCTGAGCTATCGAGGCATGGATGGCATTGTTATCAGAGTTTATAAAAAGCCTTCAGGTTTTTGTACCATTGAAAAAATCCATTTCCGGTATCAGGGGGATTTTTGGCAGTGACCTTACCTTGGCTGACGTCTTGAGGTTTTGCTCGAATTTTGCGCCCCTCATAAAATCAAAAAAGTGCGCAGTCGGAAACGACACGCGGCCATCAAGTGATGTGGTGCGGGAGGCTGCCATCGCAGCCCTCATGGCGCGCGGAATCGATGTGTACAATTTGGGAATGGTGCCGACGCCCGTGGTATTCAGGGAAGCGCGCAGGTACGGCGCGGGCCTCATAATCACGTCTTCTCACAACCCGATCCAGTGGAACGGCCTCAAGTTCATAATTGACGGCAGGGGCCCAAACGAAAAAGAGTTCAAAGACATCCTCAGAGAAAAGCCGCAAACGCGGACAAGTGTTGGCACTGAGAAAAAGATATCATCTGACTATATCAGACAGGCAGCAAAGATAATCGGAAAGGCCAGGGCAAGGCCCAAAATAGTATTAGATGTGGGCGCAGGCGCCGCAGCAGAGGTTGCGCCGCAGTTATTGGAAAAGATTGGCTGCCGCGTCCAGACGATAAACCTCTCTTCTGGCAGGGGCCCGGACCCCACGGCTGACAGGCTTACCAAGCTAGTATCGCTGAGCAAAAAAGCGGACATTGGCTTTGCCTTTGACCTGGACGGCGACAGGCTAGTGGTTGTAAAGGACGGAAAAAAACAGTCGCCGGACGCAACTCTTGCACTCGGGGTATCAAAGGCACTTGAGCTTGGATACAAGAGATTCTGCCTTAGCATAGACACCAGCATATCGGTTGAAAAATACATCACAAGCCACGGCGGCACTGTACTCCGCGCAAAGGTCGGCGAGGCAAATGTCATTGATATGATGCTAAAGAAAAAATGCCAGGCCGGCGGCGAGGGAAGCAGCGGTGGATTTATCCTTCCAGAGTTCAACATGTGCCGCGACGGGATCCTTACTGCTGGTTTAGTGGCCGCAATGGATGATGAAAAAATCGACGAGATAATCGAGTTTGTGTCAAGGTATCACCAGCTACGCACCAAGGTTTCCATAGAGTCGAGGCTTCATGACAGAGTACTCATGGGACTGGAGAAAAAGCTCGGCGCACTTGGAAAAATAATCGCAATCGACGGCATAAAGGTGGTAATCGATAGCGACACGTGGGCGCTGGTAAGAAAGTCAAACACCGAGGACATCATCAGGATATCGGTAGAGTCAGACGACCTGGCAAAGGCAAAATCAGTACAGAAAAAAATCACTAGTCTAGTAAAGGAAGTCTATGGCAAGATTGGATGAAAGACAGGTAATAGAAATTTTTCAGCAAATCTTTGGAAACAAAAAGTTTGTCTCAGAGGATGTCGAGACGTTTAGGATCGGAAAAAATTTCGGCGTGATAAAGACAGACACTTTGGTTGCGAGCACAGACGTTCCGCCAAAGATGAAGCTTGCAGACGTTGCAAGAAAAAGCGTCGTCGCAAGCGTCAGCGATTTTGCCGCAAAGGGTGTGCGGCCTCTGTATTGTATAATATCGGTATCATTGCCGAAAGATTTTACCGGCCAAAAGGTGGCGCAGCTCGCACGCGGATTCAGGGCTGCCGCAAAAGAGTTTGGCTTTAGCATACTTGGAGGCGACACAAACAGGGCAAAGGAGATGGTGATTTCAGTTACGCTTGTAGGCATGGCGGGAAAAATCACGCACAGAGGCAGCGCCGGTGTAGGCGATGTCATATTTGTGACAGGCCCCTTCGGCCTCAGCTCTGCAGGCCTTGAGATCCTCCTCAACTGCAAAAAAGCCCCGCAAAAATTCCGGAAACTGGCAGAGAGATCCGTATTTTATCCGACACCAAGGCTTGGGTTTGGCATCAGTGCGTCAGGCTTGCTAACGGCTGCAATGGACTCTAGCGACGGCCTATCCACGTGTCTTGTGGAAATGGCAAGGCAGAGCAAAAAGAAATTTGCACTCACACTTGCGCCGGGCGCAGATGGCCTGGAGGAGTTTGCCAGAAAGAACCGTCTTGACTTTTTGGATCTTATTTTCAACGGCGGCGAGGAATACGAGCTGGTCGGCACCGTTCCGCCCCGTAATTTTGGCAAGATAGAAAAAATTGCCAGACAGCAAGGGATACGCCTAATCGAGATTGGGCGCGTCAAAAAAGGAAGTGGTGTTGTTTTGCAAAAGGCCGAGATAGCGGACCGCGGATGGTCGCACAAGTTCTGAGTTCAGGCGTCAAAAGGACATGAAATATATTTTAAGCCCCCCGAACTTTGGGTAACCAATGTCAGTAGACCAAGTCGAAAAGTGGGGTATTGCTCACATATACAGCAGCTACAACAATACCATAGTCCACATGACCGATCTCACAGGTGCAGAAACCGTCGCAATAAGCTCAGGTGGAGTCCACGTCACCGCTGACAGATACGAGTCCTCGCCGTTTGCCGCAATGAAGTCGTCAAACGCAGTAGTAGAGGCAGCAAAGGCAAAAGGATTTACTGCATTTCACATCAGGGTTCGAGCCGTAGGCGGAGTAGGCTCGCGGGTCCCAGGACCTGGAGCGCAGGCGGCAATTAGGGCGCTTGCAAGGGGCGGCTTTAGGATAGGGCGAATCGACGACGTCACGCCAATCCCTCACGACACCACCAGAAAGAAGGGCGGAAAAAGAGGACGAAGAGTCTAGACATCGACCATTTTGATTTTGACTTTGCAGCCCTTTGAGTGGAAATAATCCGACATAAAGTTGACGAATTTTTCTTCGTGCTTGCTGCCCTTTGATCTTTTTATCATGTCTGCGAATCTGGCCTCGATTTCCATCTGGAGATTTGGCTTTACCAAGAGCTTAAAGAACGTCCAGCCGAATTTCGATGTGGGGTTGCTAAACTCAAAGTCGTTTTGCATTCCGCACTGGGCCGCCATATCAGATAACGCGTTGTTGATGAGGCGCTTGTCCTCAAGATAATCAGTCGAGCTTACATCAAAGACTTTCATTTTCATCAGATGCGCTGCTTAGCTTATCGGAAAGTGATACGAACTTTCCGTCCTGCTCTATGCTTATCTTTGTTGCCATCCTTACGTTGATTCCAACTGATCTGAAAAGCGCCAGGAGCTTTCCGCCGTCCAGCTCCTCGTTTATCTCTCCGGAATGGATTAGCTGTCCTAGTTTTTCAATTACGATTTTTGTCTCGTTTGGGAACTGGCGCTCTGCGTTTTGGAGAACCTCCATGCCCCGGTATCCAAGTCTTGATACCACGATCTCCCGGTATGATATCGGCTTTGATTCTGGCTGCTTTTGGTCCTTTTGCGCCTGGTACGAGATGTTTTTTTTCATCTCCGCTAGGCGCCTTGCCTTTAGATCTTCCAGCTCTCTGTCTTCGCTCATCCTTTTACCACGCCGATCGGGGCAAGCCTTGCTACCTTTGTAGCTATGCCAAGCTCATGCGATACATTTACCACTGCGTCCACGTCCTTGTAGGCCTCCGGTGTCTCTTCGACCACGCCATCCCTTGTCAATGATTTTATGAAAATTCCTTTATCACTTAGTGATTTTTTGACCTGCTCCTCTGTGTATTCCCGCCTTGCCCTGGAACGCGACATCATCCTTCCTGCGCCGTGCGCAGTCGAGCCGAAGCTTAGGCTCATCGAGTTTGGCTTGCCCAAAAGTATCCAGCTCCCGGTTCCCATCGAGCCCGGAATCAGTACGGGCTGCCCAAGGTCGCGGTATTTTTGCGGGATTTCGTCGCGGTTTGCAGGAAACGCCCGAGTTGCGCCCTTTCTGTGGACCACCACGGGTCTTTCCTTTCCGTCGATTTTGTGCCTTTCTACCTTTGCTATGTTGTGCGCCACGTCGTAGACCAGCTTCATCTCAAGGTCAGATTCCGAGTTTTTGAATACCCGCTCAAATGACTTTCGAGTCCAGTGGGTTATCATCTGCCTGTTGCTCCACGCAAAGTTTAGCGCCGCAAACATTGCCTTTCGGTAGGATTCGCCCTCTTCGGATGTGTTTGGGACGCACGCAAGCTCCCTGTCGGGAAGTGAGATGTTGTATTTTTTTAGCGCCTGCTCCGATACCCGGAGGTAGTCGCTGCATATCTGGTGTCCAAATCCCCTAGAGCCGCAGTGGATAAGGACGGTTACGTTGCCTTCCTTTATCCCCATTCTCTTTGCCGCCTCTTCGTCGTAGACTTTTTCCACTTTTTGCACCTCGAGAAAGTGGTTGCCCGAACCGAGGCTTCCTAGCTGCGGCGCGCCCCTCTTTCTTGCGGTGTTTGAGACCTTGTTCGGGTCTGCGTTTTTTATCTGGCCGTTTTCTTCGCAGACGTCGGCGTCGTCCTTTGTGCCGTATCCGTGCTCGATTGCCCAGTTCACACCTCTTACCAGGACCTCGTCAAGCTCGGAGTAGTTTAGCTTCACAGCGCCGTGGGAGCCGACCCCCGACGGAATGGAATTGAAAAGATCGGTAACAAGTTCCTTTAGCTTTGGCCTAACCTCTTTTTCGGTGAGATTCATCCTGAGCAGCCTCACGCCGCAGTTTGAGACGACGATGCCGTTTGCGATAAAGTTGTGGTTGCGGTCGTTTATGGTGAGATCATATACGTAGCCATCATAGGGGATCGTTTCTATTTTTGCGATCTGGTCCCATCCGTATCCGTTTCCTATCGAGGTTTCCTGCATGAACTCCTCAAAGCGCATCACATCCCAGACCCTTGGCGATTTTCTCTCAGACCATATCGAGTGCTCTATAAAGCTTGGAGCACAGTAATCGCCGCCCAGCGTGGCCAAGATCTGCCCGGAGCTTGCCCCGTTTGGGTACATTTCTTGCGCCATGTTTCTTGCGTTTTCCCTTTGGCTTTTTACCACGCCGGTAAACTGCAGGTACAGCGAGGCGATGCTTGCAAGTGTTTCCTTTTCCTTGTTGTACACATATCCCACTGCACTTAGGAATCGCAGCATGTTTTCTGCGTTGGATTGTATCCCAAGACGCACTGCCTTTGTTGTGCCGTTTTTTTCTACGTATGTGTAGCCGTCCGCCAGTGCGGGCTCTGAGGTTTCTATGCCAAGAGAGCCGAGGATTTCCCTTATGTCGCCGACTAGCTCAAATGCGTTATCTACCAGAGTTTCCATTTTGCTTACGCTGAGAGCAGGCATGGCAAAGTTGTAGCCATTACTAGAAATCGGTTTTGTGAGCTCGCCACCAAGATACGCCGCAATGAAAAGCCGCTTTTGCCATGGCTCTAGTGATTTTATCCATGCAGGTATCCGGTATCTTTGTGAGGACCTGTTCCCAGAGGGCACGCCCATCACATGTAGAATTACTCTAAACCCTTTGGAAGAGATCTTTAGCGAGTGTTCTTTTGTTTGAAGACTGGTCTTGCCATAATGCGTGTTGATAGTGTGGTTCCTTTTTCTGGAGACTATGATGGAAGGTATTCCAAGCTCGCCAAGGTCGGCCTTTATTGATTTTAGATCATCTTTCTTTCCGTAAATTGAGACGTATTTGTTTTCCTTGGGTATGGTCCCATCGCTCAGTATTATTCCTATAATCTTGAGTATCTTTGGGAGCTTGCCACTTGTTGTTTTGAGCTCTGCCAGGCCAAATTTGCTGAGGTATTTCAGAACCTGCGACCTTGCGTTTCCTTTTTTGCCTATTCCTAGTGTAGCCATTGCTTTTTCGATATCTGCCAAACCGTAAATGAGACGCTCGTCTGGCTCAGAATACTGCAGCCCCTCAAATCCGTGAGAGACCAACTTGGCGCCAACCGACACCACTCCAGCGTCCACCATTCCTTTGTCGGTAAGCAGCGGATGGTCTTTGGTGACCAGCAGTTCTCTTCCAAACTTGGTGGTTATTTTGAGTATGGCGCCGTTGTTTTTTTTCTTGAGTGCTAGAACGGGTGTGGTCCTTATGGTCGATTTGCTTTTTGTATCAAACGACAGCGTGACGTCGCCGTTTCCTATATCATCTATTCTCTTCCAGGTCCCTTCCTCCCGGTAGACTCTGGTGGATGGATGCAGGCAGTTGATGTCGTAGCCGACTCCCCCAGGGCTTATCATGCCCTCTTCTGCGTCCATTGCTGCTACACCTCCGACTGGAAAGCCGTATCCTTCGTGGCCGTCTGGCAGCACAACTGCGTGGCCCAAAATTCCGGGAAGTGTGGATACATTGATTGCCTGGAGTATGGTCCTGTCTGTCATCATTTTTGAGAGCAGGGCCTCGTCGGCATAAATGGTGACTGGGACCTTCATGCCCTTGCTGGGATCAGCCTCGATTTGGTATTTCATGTCTCCAATTTTTTTTGGAGTTACTGACGACATCAAGGTCTCTTTTTGGTTATTCGTATAAGTAGATTTATTTTTGTAGTGATTTTAGAAATTTCGTGGCAATCCTCCCAATAGACGGCGGCCGATATGGCACCCAAGAAATGCTTGCAATTTTCCATGATCAAAAAAAGATAGACTACCAATTGCAGATAGAGGGCACGGCTGCACTGTCACAGGGAGAGATAGGCATCATCCCAACACCTGCTGCTAGGAACATTTTTGCAGTATCAAAATCCGGCAAGATAACTGCAAAGAGAATAAAGCAGCTGGAGGCAAAAAGCGACCACGACACTGCGGCGCTAGTCGAGGCGCTAAGTGAGAGGTGCGCGCCAAGTGCCCGGCCCTGGATTCACTTTGGCCTCACAAGCAACGACTTGGTGGACACCAGTAACTCACTTCAGATCAAAGACGCCCTCTCCATAATAGAGCCAAAGGTGGCAAGGCTTGCCATTCTTTTGGCAAAAAGGGCAGTCCAGTACAAGGACACACCTGCCGTCGGGCGCACGCACGGTCAGCACGCAAGCATCATTTCGTTTGGCCTAAAATTTGCAAACTGGGCAGCGGAAATGTCGATGCATGTGGAAAGAATAGAGCAGCTAAAAAAGCGCGTTTTGATTTGCAAGACGCTCGGAGTGGTCGGCACCGGCTCGCTCATGGGCGCAAAGGCAGTCGAGGTTCAAAAAAGAGTGGCAAAAAGACTCGGGCTGTTTTCTGCCGAGGTCACCACGCAGGTAATACCCAGGGAAAGATACGCTGAATACATTTTCCAGCTTGCATTGATTGGAAGCACGCTTGAAAAAATAGCAATCGAGATCAGGAATCTGCAGAGGACCGAGATTGGCGAAGTGGCCGAGCACTTTAAGGAAGGCCAGATGGGAAGCAGCGCCGTTCCTGTAAAGAGAAACCCGATAAAAAGTGAGCGCATTTCGTCCCTCTCAAAGCTACTGCGCAGCCAGCTCAACACGTCATTTGAGAACATCCCGTTGTGGCACGAGCGCGACCTGTCCAACTCTGCAAACGAAAGGTTCACCATACCAATGTGCTCCATTCTGCTTGATGAGATGTTGGAAACGATGCTAAAGATAATCGAAAAGCTAAAGGTAAACACCGAAAAGATAGAAAAAAACATCCACCTGACGCGGGGCCAGATATTTGCAGAATTTGTGCTGGAGGCGATGATAAAAAAGGGAGTCCCGAGATTTGAGGCGTACCGCGCAGTGCAGAGAGTCGCATTTGAGGCCCACGACAAGGGAATCGACTATGACGAGGCGGTAAAAGGTGACGAATTTATCTCCTCAAAGATGTCAGAAAGCGAAATCGACAAGATATTTTCGCCGTCAAGCCACCTAGGGGCATCGTCTGTGATAATTCAGAACGTAAGCGCCAATGTAAATCGGGTCTGCAAGCGGTTTGTGTAGGCAGAACTCTGTTTACTCATTTTAGAAACTTTTCTAGCAATTTCTTAAGTTCAATCATCATGTCATCAAGTGGAGGTATTTTCTCGCTGCTGAGCCTTGCGAGCCCGGTCTCCAGGTAAGGTTCCAGTGTTTTTGCTATGCCGTCCGGAAAGAATTGATCGACACCTCTGAAGGCTACACCTTTGCTCTTGCATTTTTCTAGGAATAGCGCCCTTACCTTCTCTCTGTCAAATCTTTGTGTCTTTAGCAGTTTCCAGACATCATAATAATCCCGGATCTTGGCGCGCTGAATGATGGCACGCATTTTTTCGGCCAGTATCTCATCTAGTGAATACACCCTCACATCAAAGGCCGGATAGTCGAGCATTTTTGGCATCTTTTCTGTATGGGGTTCTCCTGTTACCTCTTCGCTCGTTATCTCTATCTTTATGGTGTCCTTGCCCAGCGGGCCATCGTATTGGAATCTGCTTGTAAGGTATCCGACGTTACTGTGTGGCCTGTCCTTCAGTACGACATCCATGCCGGTTGCATCCTTGACTAATTTTGGAACCTCCTCTTTGAGTGCTTTTTCCAGAGTTTTTGGGTCAATGTCGCCAATTAGGGTGAAATCAAGGTCCTCAGAGAGCCTCCATCCTTCAGGAAAATACACCTTGGAGAGGGCTGTTCCTCCTTTAAAAACGAGGTTGTTCCCAATTGAGCTTTTCGAGATGCCAAATAACAGCCACCCTAGCGCATAATCCTTGCTTATGGCCGACGGATTGAGCCTTTTCTGCCCGGCCATCCTCATGATGTCGTCTTTGCCCAGCATCTAGTGGCCCCTCCAGCCCAGCAAATCCCTCTTGGTTCTGTTTATGATCAAGCCGTATTCCTTTGAATATTCCAGGACTTTCTTTTGGCCGTGTGGTTCTAACCACATGAATCCCTTTGGAGATTCGTTCAACGTTTCTTTGTCAATCTTTTTCTTCAAGTTCAGGATATCAAGTATGTACAACAGTCTCCTTTTGATCGACTCATTTCCCATCTTTTTTGAATAAGAAATAATCTTTTTAAAGTCAATTTCGTCCTGTGACTCCCAGATTCCTTTTACCACCTCGTCGATGCCGCCGCAGTACTTTGGATAGATTAGACAGTCCGCGATTGTCTTTTCCCTAGAAGAGATTTTGAATTTGTCCCCGCCGATCTCTTCTTCGACCATCCCGAAAAATCTCTTTTTTGAAAATGTGATGAATTTGAATTTAAGCGGTCCATACTCTAGATCTCTCTTTCTCTTTGTTGTAACCACAAAGATCACACTTGGAACCTGCTCTGTCATATCCCAGTAGTTCAATGCGGACCAGAATCCTATGTAGTACGGATCCACGATTTCCGACGCTATGATAAATGGCATTTCTGCCCACTTTCCGCGATAGCCGGCCTTTGCAGGTACCAGGAGGTATTTTCCACGTTCTATCTCTTCTAACCTCTCTTTTTGTCTGAGTCGATATAGAACGTTCTTTATCGATGCTTCGGTAGTTTTCAAAATTCTACGAGCATCATCTGTTTTGAATACAACTTTACCTTCTTTCTCTAGTGTGAATAATAGTTTCAGTTCTCTTGGTCCCAATAGCTTTAATTCTTTTGTAACCATAGTCTTGTCTGACGAGACTTTAGTTACATAAGTATTAAAATATATCTTTTGTAACCATAGTCTTGTCTGACGAGACTTTAGTTACACAAGTATTAAGAAATCATGCGTAATTAGCAACACAGGTACTAGACACCCCTTACAAATTCGGCATGGGTGGTCGACATGTGGTTGTTGCTGTACTATCATCTGTCCAAATGTAACATGTCGTACATTACTTAACACCTGTAGAAGTAAAGACGAAATAATTACAATTGTTTTTGTATTTTTTGTATTCCCCAATTTGAATTGAAAATTTTTATGATTTTTGGCAAATTTGTTATACGATGTGCTTCATTGGATGTAAAATTTAGTGTTTTTGATTCATCAGTGCTTTGTGGATTAGCGAGCCGTACTGGAGCGCCTTTTTTCTTGCGTTTGCCGACAGTTCTGGAACGCCGATTTTGAGCGCCAGCTTTCGTATGATGTACTTTCTGAGGAGATCGTTTTCGTCGGTGATTTTATCGGAAATCGGCACGGATTTTGCGTACTCTATGAAATCGTCAGACAGCAGTGGCTGGACTATCCTTACTCCAAACTCGGAGCAGACAAGGTTTACTGCCTTCATCATGGACATCTCGTTTTCCAGCTTGGACTCCATGAGATCCATTACCTTTTTTTTGCCTTCCTTTATCGCGTCGCGATACGCGTTATACCCGCAGAACAGCTCGTCGATTCCGTTTGCAGTTACCACGACTGAAAATCCGAACCTTTTTGCCAGCTTTGCCACATGATAAAACGCAATACAGTTCTCGTTCCAAGACAGATTGTCAGTCTTTATCGTGGAGCGTATCTTTGCGGCTATCCCATCAAACTCGTTTGGATCGATCTCCGAGATTTTGTGCGGCAGTTTGAGAAAGTCGTTTACCTGTTTTGAAAATGCAATGTCGTGCGAGCCGGCAAACCCTATTGTCAGCAGAGTCACATAATAATTCATGTCGCTGCAGATTTTTGCAATCGTGGCGCTATCCACACCGCCGGAGAACGCCACACCTATCTTCTTTTCAGGCACTGTCTGCGATATTGCAGAGATTATCTTGCCCAGCAGCTCGTCAAGCGACATTTGCTTTGTTGCTTTGCAGCCCATACAAAGAAGTTGCGATGATAAAATTACGTGCAGGATTTTGACTGCAAAATTATTAATGCGAGCGCGGCCCTCTCTATTTGTGCGGCCTGAAAGACTGACAGACGAGCAAATCCAGCAGGAGCTCAAAAATCTCCCCGGCTGGAGCCTGCAGAACGGGAAACTCCACAAAGAGTACGTTTTCAAGGACTTTACACATGCATTTGGCTTTATGACAAAAGCAGCGCTATACGCAGAAAAGATGGACCACCACCCAGAATGGTTCAACGTATACAACAAGCTGCAAGTGGACCTCATGACGCACGACGCCGGAGGCATAACCACAAACGACATTGCCCTGGCAAAGACATTCGAGTCGCTAAAGTAAGAAATCCCAAATCAGCAGTATTTCAATTTATATACAGAATAGAGAGCAATTTTTGCAAATGGAACCAGAACCAGTAATTGTGGATTCGGATTTTAGATACATCGACAAAAAGGGAACGCTCCTAAATTCAAGAACGGAGCTGTCTGTATCCCAGATGCTGTCGTTTTTGGGAATAGACTACCAGTACAGGCATTCCGTTACCTTGCCTGACGGAAGATCCGTCGTTATCGATTTCAAGACCGAAGACGGCAAGCTCATCGAGGTAATTGACTCTGATTCCGATATTGAAAACTACAAGATGGTAAAAAAGTTCGGCCAAGACATCAAGATAATGGCAATAGGCAGGCCCAAGTTTGCTGCAAAGATAAAGGAGCTTGATGAAATAGTATACTATGACACCAAGGACGCGCAGAGCGGCTCCATATTCATGGAGGACCCCTCGTTTGCCTTTGACTATGCGCATATTCTGCCGCTTGTGGAAAAATGCTCCATTCTGCACGGCCACACCTCAAACGTTTTGGTGGAGCTAGTCGGCGACATGAAAAACAACCTGCTTATCGATTTTAGCGAGGCAAAAAAGATAATCAAGGACGTGATATCGATATTGGATCACAAGTTTTTCATCAACAAAAAATACCTAAAAAGCGAGGACCAGTCCCACTATAGGATAACCTTTGACGGCCCGCGCGGCACATTTGACATGCAGGTCCCAAAGGACACGACATATCTTCTGGAAGGCGAGGCCACAGTCGAGAACCTGTCCACCGAGATAATAAAGAACCTGGCTGCCAAGCTTCCAAAGAACATCGAGGCAGTCGGGGTATACATCTACGAAGGCTACAACAAGGGCGCGCACCTGCTCTCAAAGATATCAAAGTCCTAGACATGGAACCAAAGATAAAAGAGACTGCGTGGAATCCTGAGCTTGAAAGCCGGATTTTAAAGCAGTGGCAGGACTTGCACCTGTATGATTTTGTGCCGGAGTCAAGGAATTTTGTAATAGACACGCCTCCGCCGTACCCATCTGGCAGGCCCTGGCATATTGGGGCGGCCGCTCATTACTCCCAGATAGACATGATTGCGCGCACTGCTCGGATGTCAGGCCACAACGTCTACTTTCCAATAGGGATAGACAGGAACGGCCTTCCAGTAGAGCTGTACACCGAAAAAACACAGAACATCCGTATGCGGGAAACGGACAGGGCCAAGTTCCTGGAGCTGTGCCGCGGCTCGCTGGATGACCTGGAAGCGGAGATGCTACAGATAATGAAGTCGTTGGGGCTGTCTGCCGATTTTGCCCATTATTACAGGACGGACTCGGAAGAGTATAGAATCCTGACGCAGGCCACATTCATAGAGTTGTGGAAAAAAGGCACCATATACAAGGCCAACAGGCCTAACAACTACGACTGGGTATCTGGTACAACAATTGCGGACGCAGAAATAACATACCAGGACATTCCGACAAAGCTGGTATACATGAAATTCAAGATTAGAGATTCTGATAGAATAGTAATCATAGCCAGCACTCGGCCGGAGCTTTTGTGCGCATGCCAGACGGTAATAGTGAATCCTGAGGATTCCAGGTACAAAGAGCTTGTCGGAAAAAAGATAGTCGTTCCGGTGGTGGACAGGGAGGTCACCATACGTGCGCACCATTCTGCCCAGATGAAGTTTGGGTCCGGCGCAGTCATGGTTTGTAGCTATGGCGACCAGAACGACGTTGCGCTGTTTCGCGAGCTAAAGCTGGAAGAAATAGTCGCAATCGGCATGAATGGTACCATGACGGAGGCTGCCGGAAAATATACCGGCCTGAAGGTAAAGCAGGCGCGCGCCCAGATTATCGAGAACCTGCAAAATGCCGGTCTGGTCGAAAAAATAGAAGAGATAACGCACCGCACGCCCGTCTCTGAGCGCAGCAAGATACCAATTGAGATAATACCCATGGAGGAATATTACATAAAACAGCTAGATTCCGTGGAAAAGATACGAGAAATTGGAAAAAAGATGACGTTCTATCCGGAAATGCACAAGCAGATACTGATGAACTGGCTTGATTCCATCAGTATTGATTGGCCGATATCGCGCAGGAGATTCTATGGGACAGAGATCCCAATATGGTACTGCAAGGAGTGCTCAGAGCCGCACGTGCCGGAGCCCGGCAAATACTACAGGCCCTGGAAGGATTCTGCCCCGTTTGATAAATGCGTAAAATGTGGCTCAAAAGAGTTTGTAGGTGAGGACAGGACATTTGATACCTGGATGGACTCTAGCGTCTCGCCATTGTTTGTCTCTAGGTATGGAAAAGATGACGAGTTTTTCAAAAAGACATACCCTGGCACCATACGTCCGCAGGCAAAGGACATCGTCCGTACTTGGCTATACTATACCATTTTGAGATGCGAGCAGCTGACCGGCAAGGCCCCATGGTCTGAGGCCTGGATAATGGGGTACGGCCTTGACGAAAAGGGAATGAAGATGAGCAAGAGCAAGGGAAACGTGGTGGATCCCCTTCCTGTCATTCAGAGCTTTGGCGCAGATACTTTTCGGTTCTGGAGTGCAAGTGAGATAAATCACGGATACGACTTTAGGTGCTCTGAGCAGAAAATCGAGGCCACCAAGAAATTTCTTTCCAAGCTTTGGAATGTGTCAAGATTTATCTCGAGTTATCCTGTCGTGGAAAAGGCAAGTCTAACTGCTACTGATAGGTGGATTTTGTCTGAGCTGGACAAATTAGTAAAAGAATGCAAAAAAGGATATCTGGAATACAACTTTTTTGTACCTGCTGTTGCCGTGCGCGAGTTTACCTGGAATGTCTTTGCTGCACACTATATCGAGATGGTAAAGGCCCGTGCGTATGGCGAGGGGTTTACGGAAGATGAGAAAAATTCCGCAATCTATACCCTGCACAAGGTGTTATCTACCATTCTGTTATTACTTGCGCCCATTACACCGTTTATCACAGATTACATGTGGCAGACGCTGTACTCCAAGGAGACAATACACACGCAAAGCAGCCCAGAACCGGAGAACCTTGAGGACATATCAGACATCACAAAAGAGGTAATGGACTTTAACTCTAAAGTTTGGAATGAGAAAAAGGCAAAGGGGCTGTCGCTAAAGGATTCCATTTCGATTGAGATTCCGGAATCGCTTAAGCAGTTTGAGAGGGATTTGGTTCAGATGCACAAGTTGCAGTAAGTTTGAGTCCATGGGGAGTCAACTATAATGAGATTGATTTGGATATTTTATGCGTAAATTATCTTGAACATTTGATCAGAGAAGGAATTGAACCAAAACTACGCATCCAAGCTAAGCAACTAGATAAAATATTGACACCGTCACGAAGTCTAAGGCTAGACCAAAAAGGTTAAGAGTCTGATAGGATTAGATGCTGATTCTGCGCCACAGTCACAAATATTGTTTAAAATAGTCTTGAACAATCTTCTTAATTTTGATATTATTCACTTCAGACACCTCAACATCATATTCAACCACGAGTTTTACGTGAACTGGCTAGCGGAAAGTCTCAGGGCAAAAGGATTTGCCGCAAGAAAGAACAAAGAAGGAGCAGATATCGTGATACCGGAACTGTCCGTCGCAATTGAAGTCGAGCTCGGGAAGTCCGACATCCACGGGAACATCAGGAGGAATTTGCAACAATTCAAGAAAGTGTTTGTGTGCTCTGATCAAAAGAAGCTGCTTGAGAGTCTTTCGAGGCAAACGGAGGATCAGAACATTTGCTTTTTGCCAGTGCAAAATTTGCCTGCCCTCTTGGAAAAGATGCGGGTTGGAAACGAATTGGAGCATATCTGATATGGAGGCAAGTAAGTGAGAGATGAAATACCGAAGCTGTACGAAACAGAAGACATCCCGGCTGAGAAGAAGATAATCTATCAAAAGTGGGAGATCTCGCAGATTGGGTTCTACTGGCTGATAGTGGAACTGGACACCAAGGAGAATCTAGCCTATGGGTATGCCAACCTGAATGACGACACGTTTGTGGAATGGGGCTACATCAGCCTGGACGAGCTGATTGAGAACAAGGTCACAAAATGCCATAGCTGGCAGCCCTGCTCGTTTGAGGAGGCCCAGAAAAAAATGCAACAGTACAGGAGGGACAGGAATCTCAGATGACAATCTGTATGACGGTTACCTTGTGGATGATGACGGAAAGGTAATCGGGGAGGCTAGAGGATATGACCCATACTCCAAGTTCGGAGAGATAATGCTGTATGAGATCGATGCATTTGGATACGTTCCAGGCTTCATCAAAAAAGGCCTTCGATTGATGTCAGAAGCAGATTTGATGTCTGACGAGAATCTCAGAAAGTCGCTTGAGGCTGCAAAATACGAGAGCTGGAAAAGGTACAACATCATGGATCTGATCGCGGAATACGATAGGATGTTCAAGGACAAGGATCACTTTGAGAGGTTCTGTAAATGTATCTATGACTCAGTTTTAGAAAAAGAAAAATCAAGTAATAGGTAAATGGGTAAGGGATAGTGATTGTTGTGGAAAGAACGTTTTACTGAGTTTCTGATCCCTAGATCGCATTTTTGTTCCTGGGAACTTTTTTGTTAGTCGAGGATCGACTGATCCCAGCAAAGAGTGAATAACTATGATCCTCATACTTTATACCGTATGGTTCGGTACAATACCACATGCGATCTAATACAAAAGATGAGATGATAGTAGCAGGAGAAATTGTGTCCCTTTCAGCTCCTGCGCCTGTCCTGAAACTTCCTTTCCCTTCCAGAATACGTCCTACACGACTAAAATTGCATGGTTAAGTCTAAAAAATAACCAGATATGAAATACGAAAAATCTTTATAAGTGAGTAGTTCATAACATCTAGTATGTCTGAACAAGACTTAGCAGAATTACTGAAGACAATGGGTGAGGATATTCGTAGGATGAGAATGGATATTGCAAGACTGGCACGGGATTCGTATAGGCAAGACCTTGAAAGAATTGCTAACACACCGGCCCGCCAAGAAATGTGGCGCTTATGCGACGGCACTCTTAGCAGCGAGGAGATTGCTAAGAAGATAGGAGTTACACTTAGAGCAGTACAATACTTCGTCCAGGACTCCGAGAAAAAGGGGCTGATAATTATACCAAGGAGAGGGTATCCAAAAAGGACGGACAGTTTCGACGAGATACCTGTGGAATGGAAACCTTACAAAAAATCAGAGGAACAGGTGCCAACCCAAGAGATTGAGACAGGGGGTAGTCCAGTTGAGTGATATGAGCGATACCAAAAGAATCGTAGAACTCTTGGAGGAGTCGGTGAAGTGGCAGAGATTTGAAGGGGCACAGTTAGCAAAAAAGGTTCTACCGGATTTGCTTCCCAAAGACGCTGACAAACTGGTTTACCAGTGCAGCGACGGTAGGGGATCAAAGGAGGTGGCTACACTTTCAGGAGTGAGCGACTTCACGGTCCGAAACTACTGGAAAAAGTGGAACATCGAAGGACTGGTTGTCCCATCGCAGAAACACAAGGGTCGCTTTGAGAGAGTGTTTTCACTTGAGGACTTTGGAATCGAAATTCCTCAATTAAAGTCGTTGCCCAGATCAGAAACCCAAAACCAGCAATCAGAGAATGCGGGGGATGAGGAACAATGAGTGAGGATATGGAACAAACTAAGCTTCTGAGAGACATTTTGAAATGGATTAAATTTACTGGAATGAAGCAGGTTAGAGAAACACTTACGGCAATTTTAGATAGTGATGATAAAAGATTGGCTTATCATCTGAGTGATGGTAAAAAAACAGCCCGTGATATAGAAAAGATAACAAAACTAGGTAAAGCCAAAGTGCAAAACCTTTGGAAAGAATGTTACCTTGCTGGACTTGGAGAGCAAATTCCAACTCAGGGTGGAGGAAGCAGATTTAGCAAGTCATTTGAACTCAAAGATTTTGGCATCAGGGTTCCAGGAGTTGCAGAAGAAGACCCAAACTCGGAAACGGTGGTAAACGATGTCTAAACAGGGAAAAACTGAACCCACCCTATCCGATGTGATAGAAGTATTGAATCGAAATCAGAATACCTTAGAGGAAGTTGCTACGTGGCTCAAAATATCCGGCACTGAAAAAGTGAAGAATCTACTAGAAAGCACGCTAGACAAACCTGAAAAGATTCTAGTATATCATCACAGCACTGAAAGTCATTCTACGCGGGAAATCGAAACTCTCTCTGGAGTGAGCCTATTTGCAATTAGCTCTTATCAAACTTCTTGGTTTAGACTCGGGTTAATGAAGAAAATACCAGTTCACGGGAAAAACCGTTACGTAAAGAATTTCGATTTGGAAGATTTTGGAATAAAGATTCCCGATGTCGATAAACAGAAAAACCAGAAAACGTCTGAAAAAGAGACACAACCCGTATCTAGTTCACAAGAACCAAGCCCTACACAACAGGAGGCGATATCAAATGTCTGAGAAAGAATCTGGTGATATCTCGAAGAAACTTGATATAATATCGAGACTTTTAGCCTTCAACATAATCAAAGACAAGCCGGTAAACGAACAAATTGATATTCTCACGAAGGCAGGACTCAAAGCGTCCGACATTGCAGCACTATTAGATAAAACAGAAAATCAAGTGTATGTAACTCAAACAAAACTAAGAAAAAAGAAGACCGAATCAACTAAGGAACTGTCCCAAGACCAGCAAAACACGAACTCTGAGGTAGAGAAGAATGCCTGACGAAAACATATCACAACTTCGCGATATTTTGGATGATATTAGAGCAATGCTGTTATTGACAAATCAAGACAAGATTGACGAAGCAAAGAAAAAGCTGCTAAAAAGCGGTTCTGTAGAGGAAACAGTTTACAAGATGTGCGAAGTGGGTGTCACAAATGAGGAGATAGCGAGCCAACTACAGAAGGATGCCAAATATGCTAGAGCCGTAGTTAGCAATCTGAAGCAAAAGGGTTTGATAAAAACAGTGGAAAGGGATGGAAAGAAAATCCA
The DNA here is from genome assembly GCA_049276655.1 of Candidatus Nitrosotenuis sp. Taxonomy (GTDB): domain Archaea; phylum Thermoproteota; class Nitrososphaeria; order Nitrososphaerales; family Nitrosopumilaceae; genus Nitrosotenuis. The sequence goes on from JBASWV010000006.1 coordinate 76,992, forward strand.
CGAACATAGATTTTAGGTGGGTTAGATGGCAGATTTACAAGAGCTCATAAGCAGAGGGCGTTTCATTATGTCCACTGCTCCCAAAAGAATGGAAGTTTTCAATTTCATAAATGGAAAGAAATCAACAAAGGAAATTGCTACTAATACCAATAGATCGCTATCATCTGTAATACAAGACATTGAGAAACTTAGGGATTTGGAACTCGTAAGAGAGAAGAAAATCGACGGCGATAAGATACTCAAAAAAGATGGTGCGACAGTGTACGAGAAGGTGCCATTGATAAAACATGTCCCATCATCCTACTTTGAGCCGGTTGCTGATACAACTAGTTTAGTGAAAGAAAAAACCTCTAAAACGGTTTCAATTAAAAATCACTCAATAACCCACATCCCGTCTGAAAACGAGATTCTGGAAATTTGCAAAAATCACGAGGACCAACTGTATGAGTTTAAGGCGCCAGGAGTAGCGGCTGATAAAATTACTAGAGAAATAGCTGGATTTCTACATACAAAAAATGGCGGAGTGGTATTTTATGGAATTGATGATTCTGGTACCGTTATTGGAAGTGACATAAGACGGCACGATTTGGATCAAAGTGTGCAAAATTCTGTTAGAAACACACTTTCCCCACAGCCAAACATACAAGTGGTAGAAAGAAATGTCATGGGAAGCAGTGTTTTACTGGTAGTGGTTCCTCCATGGGACAGGAAGACCATTTATCAATACACCAAGGATGGTAACTATTACATCCGTAAGGGTGCAAACATTTTTGCATTGAGGCCAGAAGAACTTGCCAAGCTGCATAAAGGACAGTATGTTGTTTAGAGACGAATTTTAAACAATAGATTAAGCAAATAAAGGATTTCAATGTTAAATAAGAACATGAATCGTCTTATGGCAGCATGTCTGGAAAACGCAGAGTATCTTCTAGATGCATCAAGAATACTGTTTAAAGCCAAATTCTACGGTCCTGCATCGTCGTTAGCTGCCTTATCAATAGAAGAATGCGGAAAAGCGTTTCTATTTCCGTTGGATATGGACACAAAAAATATTCACAAAATATTTCGAAAACAAATCACATCACATAAAGAAAAAATCAAAATAGCATCATGGGACAAATTCATGACCGGGTTGCAAAGAAAGGGATTATTCACAAAAGAAAATCCAGTGCAATCCATAGTGGGATATCAACAAAAGCTCCAGAAATATTATGAAGAAGGAAACCTGCATTTAACGGAGCTTCTCCTCGAAGACAAAATTTACAAAATTCTTCCCATTCTGAAGAATCTAGGAATCTACGTGGATTTTGACGAGAAAGGTAAGTTGCTATTGCCTAGAAAAACTACAAGACGCGCTGCTGCCCTTATTATCGAACAGGCAGAAAAACGAATAAAGGAATTCCGTGAGGATCATAGAACAATTTGGACAGCAAAAGATGGATTCGTTGACAAGGATTATCCTAAATGGATTTCGGATGCCTAAAATTCAGTTGACACAAATTGAATAATCATTACTGATTTAAGTGAAATAACCAATTTACTTGTATGAGGTTAATACACCTCTCTGACACCCACTTAGGATATTCAGCTTACAACAAAACAGATCCTCAAACTGGCCTTAACCAGAGAGAGTTCGATGTTTACTCAGCATTCAGCCAAATCATCGATTACATATTAGAAAACAAACCAGATCTCGTAATTCACTCAGGAGACCTCTTTGATAGTGTCAGGCCGTCAAACCGCGCGATTCGGGAGGCCTTCAGGCAAATTGCTCGCCTGTCAGCAGCCAAGATACCGACAGTCATTATAGCAGGTAATCATTCGACTCCAAGGCAAAAAGCAACTGGATCGATTTTTCATCTGTTTGAGTATTTTGAACACATTTACCCAATCTTTGAAGGCGAGTACAAAACATTGGAATTTGGTGATGCTATGATCCATGCCATTCCTCATGCATACGATGAGGAGATGTTCAAACAAAACTTTGGTAAACTCAAGGCAGACAAGAAATTCAGATACAACATCCTTGTTACACATGCAGCTGTAATCGGCATCACTGCTTTCGCCGGTACTGAATACAAGGAACTTTCAATACCACCCTCAATTTTGTCCAAGGATTTTGATTACATCGCCTTGGGCCACATACACAGATTCACAAAAGTTGCAGACAATGCGTATTATTCCGGTTCTCCTGAGCGGTTCAGTTTCAGTGAAGCTGGTGACAAAAAGGGCTTCATTGTTGCCGATCTGGAAAACATGAATGTAAAACATGAACACACTAACGCAAGGGAAATGTTAAACATCAGACCCGTAGATTGTTCTAATCTGGATGTTTCGGAAATTATGAAGGTAGTTGAGGGTTCAATCCCGTCAAACATTTCCGGTAAAATTATGAGACTTGTTTTCCAAGATATTCCATTTCATATCCACGCATCGTTGGACTTTAGGAAAATTGAAGAGCTAACGGCTGGTGCTTTGTATTGTGAAAAGCAATTCGTGAAGAAATCTGTTTCTGGAGTAATGGAGACATCGCATATGAGCTCCATCGCAGATGAATTTTCTGCCTTTGTCAAAAATAATGTGACAAACAAATCGCAACAAAAGAAGCTAGAAAAAATCGGCGTCGGCTATCTACAGGCAGCAATGCAGGAAATAGAGGAAGAGGAATGATAATCCAGACGCTCAAACTGAAAAACTATAGGAGGTACAACGACGCTTACATCGAGTTCCCAGATGGTCTTTTTGGCATTGTCGGCAACAACGGGGCTGGAAAATCCACCATAATTGAGGCTATAGCATGGGCTATTTACGGAGTAAAAGGTGCTAGGACAGGCAAGGAGCTCATTAAAAGGGAGGAGGCTAATCCGGATTCAGATTGTCTCGTAGAACTCGAGTTCGCATTAGGCTCTGACGTCTATCACGTTGTGAGAGAGTTGAGAGGTAAAAGACAAACACCCTACGCTGCTCTTTATGTCAACGGTGACAACCAACCAGAGATCGTTGGGATAAACTCGGTCACGGATCATCTTACCAAGAAGCTTGGAATGGATTACAACTCATTCTTCACATCTGTGTTTACTAAACAGAAGGAACTTGACGCATTATCCGATCTCACCCCTGCTACGAGGAAGAAAAGAATTCTACGACTCCTTCAAATTGATAGGATAGACATCGCCATCAAAAATCTTAGAAAAGACAAGAAGGAGAGCGAAATACGAATTGATAGTGTTAGGAATACCTTTCAGGACATCGACCAGCTTAATGCCAAGCTCGAAGAGCTGAAGAATGAAAAAACAAGAAAATTCAACGTCGTAAAAGAAGTACAAAAATCAGTAACAGAATCCAAGATATCAAGATCAACCGCTAAAAAAAGAAGGGATGTGTTGGAAAAGAAGTATAAACTGTTTCAGTCACTAAATACAAAACTCAAAGTTCAACAAACTGAAAGGACTTCAAATGAACAAAACTTAACGGAAGAAAAAGATGACCTTAAAAAACTTACAAGCAGTAAAGCAGAGTTGTCTAAAATCTTGCCAAGCCTTAAACCATTGAAATCGATTCAAAATAAAAAAGAAAAACTTGATGAAGTTCGCGAGAAATATGTCAAGAAAATTGAGTTCGAAAACCAAATTGATGTAATTAACAATAAAATTAATGAATTGAAGAATGAAAAAATCAGTCTAGAGGCCAAACTAAAGGATTCTAAAAATGTTAATTCAAAAATTAGAGAAGTGGCAAAGAACATCAAAGAATATCAAAAAATCATACAAAAATTAACTAATAAAATTGAAGGTAGAACTGAACGAGTCAAAGAATATAAAAAACAAAAGAAGGAGTTGGTAGATGAATTTAATGAAATTAAAAAACTTGGCCCAAAAAGCAGATGTCCTCGATGCCACAAGATAATAGGAAAAGACTATCCAGAGATCATACAACATTTCCAAGAAGAGATAGATGAAATTGAGACTAAAATTGACTCTCAAAACACTGAAATCAAGAAATTCTCAGGAGAGCATGACGAAAAAGACGAGTTGTTGGAAGCTGCCAAAAGAGAAGAAAAATCTTTATCAAAAATGATTAAAGAACGGATCAAGGACGAAGAAAATAGGCAATCTGTTCAAAAACAAATAGGAGAACAAGCCATGCTAAAAAACAATATCAGACGACAAATAACAAGTTTGGGCAAAATTCGATATGATGAGACTCTACACAATCAACTCAAAGAATCCCTTAAAGGTCTGCTGGAGCTAGAGAAAAAGAAAATTGAATTCGAAAAAGATGCATCCAGAATTCCAGAAACAGAAAAATCAATCAAAAATATTTCCAAAACTCTTCAAGGCATAACCAGGAAAATTGAAAAAACTTCTAAATTGATTTCCGCTTTACAGTTTGATGAAGACGAGTATGAAGATGCAAAAATGACCTATGAAAAGGTAGATACCTTGTTTCATAAAAAAGAGAAAGAACTTATCGAAGCAAGAAATGGATTTGATGCAACTGTAAGCGAAATTCGCAATACCGATAAACAAATCAGAGATGAAAGAAAAAAGCGTAGAAAAATTGAGAATGAAGAGAAGAAGATCGAGGTTCTGAAGGTTCTTGATGGAATCTTTGGAGACTTTAGAACTGGACTGATATCCCAGATCATACCAACATTATCAGTAAAATCATCGGACATTTTCAGAAAAATAACGAATGGGAGGTACCCCAACATGACTCTGAACGAAAACTATGATGTATTGATAGAGGAAAACGGGAAATATTTCCCACTTGGTCGCTTCTCTGGCGGTGAGGAGGATCTTGCAAGCCTTTGTCTAAGGATCGCCATCTCTCAAGTCATAGAGGAAAGAACTGGCGCGGCTGGACTCAATTTCATCGTGTTAGATGAAATATTTGGAAGCCAGGACGAAAGGAGAAAAAACAATATTCTGAAGGCCTTGAACGACCTTTCCTCCCAGTTCAGGCAGATAATCTTGATAACTCATGTGGAAGACATCAAAGACCTTCTTCCTTATGCCTTCAACGTAGTTGAAAACTCCGATAATACGAGTAAGATAATAACCGAAGGCAGCTCAAACATGGTTCTTTCTAATTGACAAGGTTTTGTAAATGGACGTAGAATATACTAAATCAACAAGGCAAGACCCTAGCTCGGAATCTGGTACCTATGCAGATTGTGTGATTAGTAAGAGCACGATACCGTGTTGTGAAGGATTTGGAGAATTTTCGAAAAAATTTCCTTCTTGGAGTTATGAGAAAGGTAAATTCACAATAGTTGACGAAATAACATACGAAGGACAAACACAAACAGCGATTGACTTCTGCCCATTCTGTGGAGAGAGGATAAAATATTTTGAAATCAAACCTGACGGCAAGAAAGTCAGAAGAAAAAAATGAATTGTAGAGATAATCATAGATAGTGATATGAAGGAAACTATATCTAAATTGATGTGTTTCTTGTAACTCAATGAAAATCACAGTTTACTTGAAAAATCATGCCATTGAAAGAATTGATGAACGATTGTTAAAAACGAATTTGAATATTGCAAAGATACTAGAGTTATTGAATACAAAACTAAACGAGGGCATTTTATTTCCATTACGAGATCAAACCTCAAAATATTTGATTGGATTTCCAGGTCTCACATTCGTATTCGTTCTCGATAAAATAAATGATCATTACGAAGCCCTCACTTTAAAGTCAGTATTACATCCTCCAAACAAAGGCCAAAATGTAACCATTAATTATCTCCTTAATTGATTCTTAGTTTTAATCTGTTGCAATAACTTCTATGATGTGGTGTTGTAGAAATTGACAGAGATCGGATCACCTGTGGATCAAAAAAGCTAACAAGTGACAATTGAATTTGGGAATCGTAACTTCTGATCAGAATATTGTTGGAAAAGTTCTTGATTTCTTCAACAAAGTATGGCAAGAATCTAAATCAAAATAGAGAATTTTCCGCCTCGCCTTCGCTCATTCTCCTTTCTGGAACTTCTAAGTTTTCTTCGTTTTTGCTTTCAAACTGCGAGTAATCTTCTGGTTTAGAGAGAAATCTGGTATTCAGATATCACAGAATTTTTCCCAGACTTTCTATGATGTTCCACACATCATTCGACCAGTTGGCATCGAAATCATATGTGGTATCTTCTTCATCTGTATCGGGAAAAAAACCCATCTCGGAATAACACATGCCTGCACGTATCACGTTTCTGATACGTGTCAACAACTCGGGTTCAAGAATATCATCAGAGTTTCTTATTGTTCTTGATGCGTTTTCCAAATCAATTTTAGCAAAGATCGTTTTATTCACCAATTCGTGCTTTTGCTGCTCAGTAAGCGTTTTTGAATTTCTTGCTTTTCTGGCATCATTGATGTACTCACGTGCAGAGTGAAGATAAACCGACAAGTCTGCCACAATGTGCTCGATTCTCTTCTTCCTCAAGCTCTCTTGATTAGTAATTATTTCATCGATCTTCTTTCGTTGAGTTTCCTGCCTCCTATAGAAGAAAACAGATAGAATTGTCGCCGCTATTGCGCCAACTGTTATCTCTAGCATCATTGTAGCGTTGTTTGTCATTTCGCAATGGAATGCAATTTCCAAAAGTCCACACGGCTCTGCCATACGAGTTGGTGGAGATTAGTTCTATTTTTCTTCGCCGCTGGCTTCGCCTCATTCTCTTTTCTGGTCAGCGCTCCCGCCTGACCTCCGCTCCTTGGTGTCGCAGAAAGGAGATGGGCTCGCCGAACCTTGGGTAACCCTTGGAGGTGTTTGCTCATGGCGAATGGAAAGAAGCCAGAGTTCAACGGTCTTTTGCTGACCGACGCAAAGGACTACCGCGAGAGGAAGACTGTCGGCAAGGTGGCTCTGTGGAGGGGCGTAGAGAAGGAGAACGCTCCCGTCCTACAGGGCGTTGTCCAGACTGAGAAGGGGAAATACCGCGTCTCGCTCTGGAAGTTCAAGTCGAAGGAGGGGGGCTTGTAGCCCCTCCCCGAAAATTTCGGAGGTGAATGAGATGTATGCGCTGAACGGAAAATCCGAGAAGATTCTGGGACTGCTGAAAAAGTGCTGTCTCGCGGAATACGAGTCGAAGGCATACTTCACCCTGCTCCTGACCAAGAGGTCGAAGGTCTGGGACTTGTCGAAGAAGAGTTCAGCCCCAAGCGGGAGGGTGTATGTGCCCGTGGAGAGCCTGAGGGAGAAAGGTCTTGTAAGAACCGCGGGGGAGTTTCCCAAGGTTGTCCTACCAGAACCTTTCGCATCGTATCTGTCCCGGAAGATAAACGAGAAGCAAATGGAAATCTTGCAACTGATTGAGGCTGGAAACGAAATCAGGGAAACCGTCTACTGCCTGAAACCCGTAGCGGTAAGATACAGAGACAAGTACCGCGTCTTCGAGCCGAAGCACAGGAGAAAATTGAATTTAGACACCATTCAGACGCAATGTTTTAGATTCAGGTAGTGAGTCAAATTATCAATGGGAGACGAAATCGGTTATCTGGCAGACATCAGGCGTTTACTTCTTGACATATTGAACGAGTTGAGGGAAATGAACGGCAAACAACCTAAAAAACAAAACGAAATTTAGAAATGGATTCTTTAGAAAATCTGTCAAGACTAATCAAAGAAAGAAATGAGTTAGATAACCAAATTTCGGCGATAATTGGTTATCCTGCGGAAAAGGGGCATGTTGGAGAGTTTATCGCATCCAAAATTTTCAACATATCTCAAAATCGATCCGCCACGCAAAAAGGACACGATGGGGTGTTCTTGGATGGAATCTTGAATGGCAAAACTGTAAATGTCAAATTTTATCCAAAATGGGAAGGTTTTCTTGATTTACAACCTAAATTTCCACCAGATTATTATCTTGTATTAGCAGGTCCAAAGACGAAGCCATCTTCATCCCGCGGAACTACAAGACCTTGGACAATAGAGCATGTGTTTTTATTTGATGCCAAAAAATTGCATGAAACACTACAAGGCCGAGGAATCAAATTAGGTGTTGCAACGAGCGTAATAGAAGAGCTGTGGATAGAGGCTGAGATTTATCCATGTCAGACAAACGACATTCTCCAATTATCTGAATTACAGAAAAATTGGTTGAGATCATTCGATTTAAAAAAATAGGGTTTGTAGGCGTATTGTAAGCCCGTCAATGCCTTCTGTCATGTATGAAAATTAGACCTGCTACCCCTGTCCTCGGAAATCTCACTAGACCCAATCTGCGTTTGCATTGACTAGAAATCCCATGTCGAATCCAATAAGACTCGTACTTCTTTAAAAAAAGCTGTATCATCTACTTTTTTTGCTTTATCATAGAAACAAAGTACTGGTGCCATGAAACATCGCTTGTCAGCTCCGGATGAAATGATGTAGCCAAGATATTCCCCTGCTTTACTGCGACTATTTTTTCATTAAACTTTGAGACCACATCTACTCCTTTTCCCAGGCCCTCAATTGACGGCGCGCGGATAAACACGCCATGTGACTTTGCGATCCCTATGGGCTGCGCAGAAATCTCCGCCTCAAACGAGTCCCTCTGGCGTCCAAACGAGTTTCTCTCAACCCGCACATCCAGCAGATCCAAGAGCGGCTGGTCCATCTTTCCAACTATTCTATCCTTTGCCGTCCTTGACAGCAAGATCAGTCCTGCGCAAATCCCAAAGACCGGCATCCCCTGGGTAATCTTTTCCTTGATTGTCTTTATTGCGCCGTTTACAAGCGACATCTGGCCTATCATGGTGCTCTCACCGCCTGGAATTATCAGCGCATCAAGTGCGGATATCTGGTCGGGCGTCTTTACCTGCTTTACGCTTCCCCGGAGGCCTACCTTTGCAAGGGCCACCTTGGTGGCAGAAATGTTCTCAGCAACGTCCCCCTGCATCCCCAAAACTCCAATGTTTACGCTCATGCCGTGCTCCCACGCTCTTGCATTTTTAGCTCCAGATTCTTTACATCAAGGCCCAGCATGGACTGACGCTCGTCAATCATTCTCTGGGCTTCCTTTACCTTGTCTGCGTCCTCCCAGAATGTCGTAGCTAGAACAACAGCGCGCGCCCTTTCCTTTGCATCCTCTGCCTTGAATATCCCAGAGCCGACAAATATCCCATCGCACCCAAGCGACATCAGATACGCGGCATCGGCAGGTGTGGCAATCCCGCCTGCGGCAAAGTTCACTACAGGCATCCTGCCTATTTTGGCAGTCTGCTCCACCAAATCATAAGATACTCTAAACTCGCGGGCCATCCTGACCAGATCCTGATGGTCCCCGGATTCATAAATCGATTTTATTACACGAAGCTCGTCGTTTACCTTTTTGATGTGCGTTACCGCCTCTGCCACGTTTCCGGTGCCCGGCTCGCCCTTTGTTCGAATCATGGCAGCGCCTTCCTCTATTCTTCTTAGCGCCTCTGCCAGAGAACGAGCCCCATTCACAAATGGTGTGGTAAAGTCCCACTTCCAGATATGGTGGGTTTCATCGGCAGGTGTCAGGACCTCGGATTCGTCTATCATGTCGACGTTTGTCTCCTCCAGGATCCGCGCCTCGTAGACGTGGCCTATCCTGCACTTTGCCATTACTGGTATGGTAACTGCATCCATTATCTCTTCGATAACCCTAATGCTTGCCGTCCTTGCGACGCCGCCTGCCTTTCGAACATCTGATGGCAGCTTGTCCAAGACCATCACGGACACTGCGCCGGCCTCCTCAGCTATCTGCGCCTGCTCCACAGTAGTGACATCCATTACCACTCCGTTTTTTAGCATGTGTGCAAATCCGCGCTTTAGTGTGGATGTCCCCCTGGATATGGTAAAAGAGCCGACCTTTTCGCTGATTTTTCCTTTTGCGCCAGGCAAATCTCCTGAGAGCGGTATCATGGAGAATCTAGACTGAATTGCATATTTATTAATATCACTGATTTTTTGTGTGCAAAAATCTACTGGTTTAGCTTTTTTGCTATGTTTTGAAGCTCGGATCCCACCATAGTTATGATTGGCGGGATGAATTCGGATGTGGCTTTTTGTTCAGGCCACTGGATCTGTTTTGTCTCGCCGTTCAGTGTCACCTTGAGCGAAAACCTGTCATATTCCAGGATATCATCGTCCGGTGCAATGGACTGGAGCGGGATTTTCATAAACCCGGTCTCCTTGACTAGCGCGATTAGTTTTTTGACTTGGTCCCTGTCAAGGGTTGCGGTTTTTTCAGGCTGCGGCACGCCGCCCTCCGTCACCAAATATCTGGCGTTTCCCTCATTTGATATTGTCAGGATCTCGGACTTTTGCGGAACCAGCCTTTCCGTCAGGCCAAGCGACGACTTTAGCAGGCGGTGCTTTGTGAACTCGACTGATATCCGGTCGTCGGCGTTTGTGGCAGAAAAGGGGATCTGCGGGTTTGTTATCATCGGTATGGCAATCATGACAGCAAGTATCACCGGAATGGATGCTGCAATGAGTAAGAGCGGTTTTGCCATGCCTTACTGGTTTTTGTAATTTCATAATAAAGCTAGTTTTTTGCCACCCCATCAGAGAGAATAAATCACAGTTCCTAATTTTCTCTACTTGTGGGGTCGTAGCCTAGCCTGGTAGGGCGACTATGATGTCAAGTCATCGCTAGAGGCTCCAGAAGTAAAAAACCCAAACTGATTTCACAAGATGATGTGAGTTTGGAGCTGCAGTGACCTGTAGATCGCCGGTTCAACTCCGGTCGGCCCCACGTTATTTGTTTTTTTCACGCAAAACGTTCAGAGCGGAGCCCTGCCTGAACCATTCTATCTGGGATTTATTGTAAGAGTGCGCCAAGAGGATCTCCTCTTTGGAACCATCATTGTGAGATATCACGCACTTGACTGGCCTTCCCTGCTCCAGCCTGTCCAGCTCTACTAGGCTTAGCCTGTCCGTTTCCCGTATCTTGTCATAGTCTGACGGATTTGAAAAAGTCAGCGCAAGTATTCCCTGTTTTTTTAGGTTGGTCTCGTGTATTCGAGCAAACGATTTTGCTATTACCGCTGCGCACCCAAGGAACCTTGGTGTGAGTGCTGCGTGCTCCCGGCTGCTTCCCTCGCCATAGTTGGCATCACCGATTATTACCCATCTCATTCCCTTTTCCTTGTACTGGCGCGCAATCTTTGGAAACGGCTCCATGGTGTCATTTAGGATGTTCTTTCCTTTTCCCACCTCGCCGCTAAAGGCGTTTACTGCGCCAAGGAGCAGGTTGTCGCTCAGCCTGTCGAGGTGTCCCCTGTACAAAAGCCACGCACCCGCAGGAGAGATGTGGTCAGTAGTGCATGTGCCTTTTGCCTTTACCATTATCGGCAAATCGGTATAGTCTTTTCCGTCCCATTTTGGGAACGGCTCCAGCTTTTGCAGCCGAGTGCTGTTTTTGTCAATCATTACTTCTACCGAGTCGGGATTTTCCTCAGGCGGAACATAGACGTCATGGCCTGACTCAAAGCCGGATTTTGGAACCTCCGGTGCGACCTCCGGCGGGGCCAGCTTGAACTTTGTTCCGTCCTGCGCTGTCAGCTCGTCAGTAAGCGGGTTAAACGAGAGTCGTCCCCCTATCGACATTGCAATGACAAGCTCAGGGCTTCCGATGAAATTCATTGTGTTTCTTTTTCCGTCGTTTCTGCCAGGAAAGTTCCGGTTAAACGACGTAACTATGGTGTTCGGCTCGTCTTTTTTCAGCTCAGGCCTGCTCCACTGGCCGATACACGGCCCGCATGCGTTTGCAAGTACGGTTGCGCCGATTTCCTGGAGCGACTGCATCTGCCCGTCCCTTTCTATTGTGGCCCTAATCTGCTCAGAGCCCGGCGTCACAAGCAGTGGAATTTTTGCCTTTACCCCCTTTTGCTTTGCCTGTCTTGCCACGCTTGCGGCCCGTGACATGTCCTCATATGAGGAATTTGTGCAGCTTCCAATGAGTGCTACAGAAATGTTATCGATGTAGTTGTTTTTCTTGGTATCCTCTGCAAGTTTTGATATCGGCCTTGCTAGGTCCGGGGTGTGCGGGCCTACCACATATGGCTCCAGTTTTGAGAGGTCGATTTCGATTATTCTATCAAAGTATTTGGACGGGTTTTCCTCCACTTCGGGATCCTCGGTGAGAAGATCCTTGTGCTTGTTTGCAAGGTCGGCAAGCTCAGAACGGCCGGTGGCGCGCATGTACGTCTCCATTTTTTCGTCATATGGAAAGATAGAGCATGTGGCGCCGATCTCTGCGCCCATGTTTGTGATGGTGGCCTTTCCGGTGCAGCTAATCGTCTCGGCGCCGGGCCCAAAGTACTCTATTATGGCGTTTGTTCCGCCGGATACTGTGAGCTGCCCTGCCACATACAGTATGATGTCCTTTGGAGCGGTCCACCCGCCTAGTGTGCCCTTTAGGTAGACCCCGATCCTCTTCGGGTATAGGAGCTCCCATGGCAGGCCAGCCATGACCTCTGCCGCGTCCATCCCGCCAACGCCAACTGCAACCATTCCCAGGCCTCCGGCGTTTGGGGTGTGCGAGTCGGTACCTATCATGAGGCCGCCAGGAAACGCATAGTTCTCAAGAACCACCTGGTGGATTATTCCTGCGCCCGGCTTCCAAAAGCCTGCGCCGTATTTTCTTCCGGCAGACTCTAAGAAAGCATAGACCTCGTTATTTTCATACATTGCAAGCTTGGTGTCCTCTTTTGCTCCGACTTTTGCCTGGATAAGATGATCGCAGTGAATCGTAGTCGGAAGGCTCACTCTCTTTAGGCCGGCCTGCATAAACTCTAGCATTACTGTTTGTCCTGTCACATCCTGGAGCGCGACCCGGTCGGGCTTCAAAAACACGTAGGACTTTCCGCGCTCTGGTTCCTTTTCGTCCATTTCGGCAAGGTGGCCGATTAGAATTTTTTCGGAAAGCGTGAGCGGCCTTTTGACGACATTTCTAAATTTGGAAATGTTGTCTGCCATCTTTTGATAAACGCCAAGCACCATCTTCGGAGTTGTTTCTATTTCCACCATCCAGATGATCATGCGTCGTCATTTAGTTATAAACCGTTTTTTACCCAATCTGAAAATTTGTTTTGCGTTTGTGTTTTTTCTATCTTTTGAGAACAGTTATAAGCCAAAAACAGCTTTTATGGGATAGGGTACGAGTTATGGTTCATCATGTTCTCACAGGGGTGTTTCTGCATGGTCAATAAGGGATTTCCAACCTTTGGCATGTCGCAAGCAGGCGCGTACATTGCCGCACTAAAAAACTACAACCTTCCTGATTTTATTTTAAAAAAGATATCAAAAGAATGCAACTCTAATCTTTTGGAAAGGGGCCGACTCGACGACAGGCTCCAAAGCATGAACGACACCGCACTTACGATGCTGCACCGAATTTTCATCGACTGCGAAAGCGATGAGGCAGGCAAGTTTGCCGACTATAGATTTTATGCATATGTAGCAAGCATGTACCACAAGTGCGACATTCTGATTAACGAGTCAATCCCCGGTGCATCTGGAAAAAACCACAAGGTCCCAGTAGCCGTAAAAAACAACGGCATGTACATCGCAGTCGCCTTTAACAAATCCACTGGCACGCCGGTCCAAAAAAGAGAGGCAATCAAGTTTTACAGCATTATCGATGACGTCAAAAAGGGAGACCACGGAACGATGCTGACCGACGCAATCTTTGGAACGTCCGTCGGGTTCAAAGGCGAGTCCCTGGTTGAACTGGAGAAGCTTAGCAAGCTGCGCAGGGCAGACGCAGAAAACCGACTAGAGATCAAGACTGCCAATTTTGAAAACAGAATTTATTCTGTGACCAAGTGCAGCTAAATCCACTGCGTTCCCTGGCTTTCATAGTATTTTGTCTTTGCCCTCGAGTGCCTGGGCCTCACATGCAGGATCGAGCCGCAGCAGGGGCACTTGATATTATCGCATTTTAGGTAGATGTCGCAGGCGCCGCACCTTTTCTGGCCGTTGTATTTTAGTGCGGAATCGCCAAGGAATTTTTTGTACCTTGTCTTGCAGACCCCCTTGCAGCTCAACATGGAGTGATTTGGATTTGCGGAAATTAAAAGGGCTGGTGATTATGATATTACCTGAAGCCAGACGCATCAATTGTCATAAAGTAGGGCTCCGTTGTCGTTTTCTCAAAGTTTTTTCCGTATTGTTCAAACGGATGTTCATCAAAGATGTGCTTTGACCAAACGTCGTGCACAAGCTCGGCCTGTTTTTTTACTTTTTTCTGCCTAAGAAACTCGTGCGCAAGCTCATGCGATACTACCGCGCAGTTTTTTTGCGCCAAAAACAAAATGTCGTTTTGCTCTTTTGGCTTTTGCCACAGAGACATGCCAAAGTTTTCGGCATAGTATCCTTCGCACGTGCAGTCTGTCCACAGTGGCCTAAAGTAGCACAGATAGAAATGGAACGTGTCTTCGCCGCGGCTCCGATGATCCGAAATCAGCGCCGCCGTGTCGGGCCTCTGCAGCACTGTCGGCTTTTGCGTAACCATCTCGTCGCATTGTACCTCGACTTCTTGAGAGAAGGTCTTTTTTATCCAGGTCTTGTAAAACTGCGCCATCTCCTTGACATACTCAAACTCCCATGAGCGCCTGCCGAGGTCGTCTTTCGGTATCAGAAATATAAAGTGCAGAAGCATACAAGAAAAAGAGAGTAGTTAAGATTGACCCTCAATGCCCATCAGGGTCAGTGTAGATCTTATTTTTTCGATCTTGCGAATCTTCCAGGTTATGGTTTCACGTAATGCCTCAACCGTAGGAGATTCTATTTTGGCCAAGATGTCATATGCTCCGAATGTGCCGTGAACCTCCTTTACTCCATCTAGCGACTTTAGTTGCTTTATGATGGATTCTTCCGATCCGAGTTCACAGTTTATTAAAACGTAAGCTGTCGCCATGCTAACGTATACACCTCGGGTTATATCAATAAAGCTATTGCTGAATTCTATTTTTGGGAAATCTTGATGATTTCGTTCCAGATTTGAGGGGATGCGGGCATTACGGACAGTCTTGAGATCCTAAGGAGCTCCCAGTCCCGAAATGCCTTGCTGGTTTTGATCTCGTCCAGTGTGACAGGCCTTGCCAGTCGCTTTTTGAACTTGACATCAACCACTACGAACCTCGGGTCCTTTTCCTTTGGGTTTGGGTACGCATCAGACACAATCTCCATTATTCCGGCTATCTGTTTTTGGTCCCCGCTGTGGTAGAAAAACGCACAGTCACCCTTTTTCATCTGCCGCATGTGTTTCAGAGCCAGGTTGTTGTGCACACCGTCCCAGGTCGTCTTTTTTTCCTTTTCCAAAAGATCAAGATTGTACGTGCTTGGTTCCTGCTTGCAAAGCCAGTAGGCCATGTCATGTGATTTTGCAGAGCCAATATTTGCTTTTTTGGAATGATGTACCCCGGCACTGACTCACATATTATCAAAGGTTTTAGCCTAATCCTCAAATATGCTCTGTAGCCGGGGTAGCCCCATGT
This sequence comes from Candidatus Nitrosotenuis sp., assembly GCA_049276655.1. Lineage (GTDB taxonomy): Archaea > Thermoproteota > Nitrososphaeria > Nitrososphaerales > Nitrosopumilaceae > Nitrosotenuis. The sequence goes on from JBASWV010000006.1 coordinate 92,455, forward strand.
CGCATACCTGGGTGGACCCGGAAATCATGGTTTAGCATCATAGTCATTCCAGTCCGTCTGTATGCATTGTTAGGGCAATGATTAGTGTGTTAAACGAGATATTAATCGGTTCGGAATTTTTTGAAAATAAAAAATGGCTGCTCTACTGAGCAGTTGTTGGTGCAGGAACCGGTTCTGGGACTATTTGAGTTACCGTTACTGTTCCCACTTGCATCAGCGGGACTCGAACTCCCGTGTCAACATAGTGAATGCCGGCATTTGTAAATGCGATGGCAAAGACATTGGGGTCGTTTGTCGGTGCAAAGTGGCCCTTTAGTGAGAGCCGGATTGCCTCGCCGCTGTTCAGTGTGCCTGTTCCGTGAAGAGTGATTTTGTCTCCCCTTGTATTTCCGGTCAGGTCTAGCTTTGCTGTTCTGTCGGCCACTACAATGTCGCCAACGGACTTGATCTTCCAGTTTCCACCACCTATGTGGTTTGCCTCACCAGATAGTGCGATTGAGGATTTGAATGCAGTGCCTCCAAGTATCGTCCATCCATCGGTCTGGCCGGTGAATGTGAGATCGGCTGCCCTGTCAACGCTGCTAGGTCTTACTCCGTCCCTTACGACTCGTTTTTTGACGTGGTCTCGTATTTTGTCAGAGATGTTTTCCCTTTTTTCCTTTACCTTGTCTTTTCTGGTATCGTCGGTCGTATCGGTTGTGGTGTCGGTTGTGGTATCAGCAGAGGTAGTTTGTGCAAACACAATCGAGGCTGGCGCAAACGCTATTACAAGTAGCAGCGCCAGTGCCCCAATATTTTTTGTGTCGGTTTTTGTCATTGGGCCAGATCCGCTGATTTTCTTTTAAGGACTTGCGCAGCTTTGTTACTGATGAATTGTCAGTGTCACGCCTGTGCTGGTGTGGTCGAGCCTAGCCCTTCAAAATAAAATCAGACAGCACCAGCTCAAATCCGGAAACCGGCACGCGGATTTTGAAATTCTCAATTACCTGCGGGTCTATCTCGCCGATTACGCCAACCTTTTTTCCGCCAACCAAAACGTCTGCGGTTTTTCCCTGCGCAAAGATTGGATTCGACGACGCCCTGGTGACGCACTCTATGCTAGAGTCTGTCTTTAGCAGCGACTGCAGTACTGCCTTTATTTCCGTAAAGCTGGAATCTTTGTGTGCGCTGAGGCATGCAAGGCCTACCGACTCTTTTATCGGAGTGTCCGTTGAAAAAACCGTCCCGGTCTCAAAGAGTCTTTGCGGGTATGACTCGTGTATGTTTCTTGAGAGGTTCTCAAGCATTCCTGGCAGCATCGAGTCGCGCAGTATGGTGTATTCCTGGCTTTTTGATTCCAGGACTTCGATCATGCCAGAAGAGTCTCTTTTTGTTGCGTCATAAAGGACGTGTTTGCTTGTGAGACTGGAGTTGAGCGCCTCTGTGAAGCCGAGGCCAACCATTATCTGGCTTAGCTGATCAAGCTTTTTTGTCGTCTGGTTTTTTTGCCCAACCGATGTCGACGGCGGAAGCGATACTGTGAGGTTTTGTATTCCGTACCCGAGTGCTACCTCCTCTACTAGATCCATTGGGCCAAAGACGTCAAAGCGGAACCGCGGAACGCTGCAGGCGATTTTCTTTCCCCGCACAGATGCGTCTAGTCTGCATTTTTTGAGGTAGTTGCATATTGCGGCAGGACTCAGCTTGAGGCCAAGCATCCTGTTTACAAAATCAGGATCAAGGGCCATTTTCCTTGGCTTGAATATCTGCGACGAGCCCCTTGCGTCTGTCTTGATATCATATAGAGAAAATCCGAGTCCGTGAAGCGTAGTTGCCACGACTGCCAGCGTGTCCTCCGTGGCGTTTTTGTCGGTTCCCGTCACCTCGACGAGGAGGTTTTTGGTCTTTGTCGATACCGTGGTAAGGGCAGAGTTGATTATCGGCGGAAGGGATATGGTGTTTTTCATTGCGTCAAAAATGATTGGCGCCTGGCTGCCTTGTACCAGGTGGCCATAGTCGCGCCCTACGTCCATTTTTGCAAGGATCTCAGATACGCTCATCTTCTCTGCCATGGTAAGGGGGACGAACCTGTGCTCTTTGGATGTGGTGGTGTACAATAATGGAAGCGATATCTTGTCAAGGTCGTGGAGCCCGACTGAGGCCTTTTTGCGCCTCCTCCCTACGCCAAAGTGCAGGTCCTCTTGCAGCGCAATGAGCTGCTTTATGGACTCGTCATCTAGCCTGCCGTTTTTTGCAATTATTCCACAAATGTATGGCCGAGCCTTTTTTGTCGAAGGTTCTGTCCTTATCAGGGCCGTCTTGTCGGATTTTTTTATCACCAGTTTTTCTGCGCCCTTTTTTATCCCAAGCAGCCCCTGCAGGCCAGCAGCTATTCCTACATCGGTAGCATAGTCCGGCCTGTTCGGGCTGTACTCGACTCTGATGAAATCCTTTGTTTCCTCTTCGATGTCGAGGCCCAAAAACGGCAGCGACTCTAAAATTTTTGATTTGCCAGTCTTGGAGCCGACGAGTTTTTCCAGTCTTTTTAGGTATAGCGTCACTACTGGCATTTCGATGCGGTCCTCAACCAGCTAAGGTTGTTGTTGTAAAATTCCCGGACATCGTCGATTCCGTACTTTAGCATCGCGATTCTCTCGATTCCGCCGCCCCATGCAAGAACCGGCTTTGTTATCCCAAATGGCTTTGTCACCTCTGGCCTGAAAATTCCCATCCCAAAGAGCTCGACCCATTTTCCGAGTCTTTCGTTGTATACCATCGTCTGCAGCGACGGCTCCGTATATGGGAAAAACGTCGGCCAGAACTTTATCTTGTAGAGGCCCATCTTTTTGTAAAATTCGGTCTGTATTCCCATCAGGTCCCGCAGTGAGACGTTCTTTCCTACCACGATTCCCTCCACCTGGTTAAACTCTACCAAATGTTTGTAGCTGACCTTTTCGTTTCGAAACACCCTGCCAAGTGAGAATACCCTTGCCTCGTCGGGTTTGTTTTCCGCCAGGTATTTTATCGTGACACATGTGGTGTGAGTTCGCAGGACCATCTTTTTTGCCGCATCGATGTTCCAGTCGTATTTCCATCCCTTTTTGTGAGACTCTGACACTCTTTTTATCTGCGCGGCGCTTGCAAATTTTTCCGCGCCCTTGCCCTTGATGTAAAAGGTGTCCTGCATTTCCCTTGCGGTATGGTCCTGTGGTGTGAATAACGCGTCAAAGTTCCAAAAGCTCGGCTGCGCAAAGCTTCCCGCAATCTCGCTAAACCCGAGGCTGACAAAGACTTCGCGTATCTCGTCGATGGTGTCCTTGAGGGGGTGCGTCCTTGCCGCGTATACCCGCGGCACGTCGGCTTCCACATCTATTGCGCCGGTCTCTTCCTTTTCGGTGTCGATTGTCTTTGCCTGCTCCGAAAGCGATATGGTCCTAGACTTGGTAGTCTCCATTACCACAAAGTCAGGCCTCTTCTTTATGGACTCGAGTGTCGCAGAGTCCTTTATCTGGTCAACTGCCACCGTATTTTCTGCGATATATGAGATCATTTTTTCCTCGCGCGTCGGCGCAGGGTTTTGCTTTAGCGATACGACACTTCCGCCCTCTCCTTTTTTGATTTCTATCCAGTCGTTTTTCTTTGCGTTTGCTATTGCGACGTTAATCTCGGGGCCGAGCTTTTTTTGCAGCTCGGAAAACGCCATCGGATTTTGCGCAACTAGCCCTACAAGCTTTCTTTCCGGCAGCCCCTCCTGCTTTGCCTTTATTCCGTTGGAGCCGAGCTTCACAAAGGATTTTTCGGATTCCAGCACCGTTGCCAGGCCCTTTAGCCTGAGCCACTCTATGCCCCTTCTTGTCTGATCAATTGAGAGGTTTGTCTTTTCGGCGATTTGTTCTTCGGTGAGGTTCGGAGTTGTCTTGAGAAGTTTGATTATTGTTTTTTCAATTGGGTGGAGAACTTGGGACAAACACAAAAACGATCCAAAAAGACTTTTTAAACCTTGACTTGACTCAACTTTGAGATGTCTCCTGACGATTTCATTGTCACTCCGTGGCACGTCGAAGGCGAGATCGATTATGACAAGCTCATAAAACAATTTGGGACCGAAAAGATAACGCCGTCCCTCCTAAAACGAATCGAAAAGGTCACAGGCGAAGCTCACTTTATGCTCAGAAGGGGAGTTTTTTTCTCGCACCGGGAGCTTGGAAGAGTTTTGGACGATTATGAGAAGGGAAACAAGTTCTTTTTGTACACGGGCCGCGGCCCTTCCGGGCACACCCACATAGGACACCTAGTGCCCTGGGTCTTTGCAAAATGGCTGCAGGAAAAGTTCGACACCAACATGTATTTCCAGCTGACAGATGACGAAAAGTTCTACGCAAAGCAGGACCTCACACTCGAGGAGACAGGAAAATACGCGTACGAAAACGCCCTTGACTTTATCGCGCTAGGCTTCAAGCCCGACAAGACAAAGATAATCATAGACACAAAAAACATTAAGACTCTTTACCCGCTTGCGGCCCAGGTGGCAAAAAAGATCAACTTCTCAAACACAAAAGCAGTCTTTGGGTTTACCGGCGAGACAAACGTCGGAATGATCTTCTATACGTCGCTCCAGTCCGCGCCGTGCTTTATCGAGGACAGGCCCGTCCTGATTCCGCTTGGTGTGGACCAGGACCCGCACTTTAGAATAACGCGAGATGTCGCCCCAAGGATTGGAAGGCCAAAGCCTGCGCTAATCCACAACATCATGATACCCTCGCTTTCAGGCCCGGGAGGAAAAATGTCCGCATCCGAAGAAGGCGGCACCATCTACACCACTGACTCGCCAGAGATGGTAAAAAAGAAGATAAACAAATACGCGTTTTCCGGCGGACAGGCCACCATAGAAGAGCACCGAAAAAAGGGAGGCAACCCCGATATTGATGTGTCGTACCAGTACCTGCGGATATTTTTTGAGCCCGACGACAAGAAGCTAAAATCAATCCACGATGACTACAAGTCCGGCAAGCTGCTCACGGGCGAGCTCAAGGCAATACTGATTGACAAGGTAACAGAGTTTTTGAAGTCGCACCAGCAAAGGCGAGAAAAGGCAAAATCCGAGATAGACAAGTTCCTCCTGAAGGACAAATGAAGATCCAAGTGGCGTGCATCGACAAGCACGAAGCAGTAAAGCTTGCCAGCCTGATTTTCATAAAGGACGGAAACGAGACTTTCATCTCGTCGATTTTGAACATTTACGACAACGAACTGGTCATCTCCCTAAAGGACAAGTCGGCGCACTCGATAGTGTTTCGTGACAATGCCGAAGTCGAGAGGTTTGCGGATTTTATCCAGTCCGTCCTTGACAATACCAGCCAGATAGTCGATGCCAAATCGACAGGTGAGACAGTCGAGATAGTAAAGAACTAGACTAGCGACTTGTCCATTTCGCTGGACAGGGCCTCTTGAACCTTGAGAAAGTACAGCCTAGTCGAGCTTGGCATTTTGTCCAGGTTGTTGTCCACTGCAATCATGAAATACCTGACTGCCCTTTTCGAGAGGTCAAGGTTGAACTTCATTGGAAGGATTGGATCCTGCTTTGCGTTTATTTTGTCAGCAAGCCACGGCGGCGCCATCTCCCTTGCCTCTTTTATTATCACAGAGTACCAGAATACAAGGTTCTCGGGATGCAGTCCTTCCTGGAGCCCCGTGACGTTTCTGACAAACTTTTTCATCATGCTGTTGATTATGCCCAAGCCAGGAGCTGCTCGAGTTTTTTTGTTTTATTTCGATAAATCAAACAAGACTATACAGTTTGTCAATTTTGAAGCAAATTGCCCTGCGGATCTATCTCAGAGTTTCGGATTCTGGTGCTGGAGATTCTCCTTCCGTCCTTTGCCAGGATCATTGGGACCGTCACTATTTGCACCGGCGCAAGGCCCCGCTCCTTTCTTTGCTTGTTTAGTATTTCTCCCTGGTATGCGGTCTCGTCGCTTACCACAAGTGCCTGCACGTCTCCCTGTAGTACCGCAGGCCCAAAGTCATCATCAAGCAAACTGATTTGGTATGACTTTCCAGGGAACCTTGACTTTATCAGATTCTCCAGCGCGGAAAATCTTTTGGAGTAGTCATTTTGGATCTTTTTTCCCTTTTTTTTCGCAAGTTCATCACCAGTAAGGCCGATTATGACACTGTCAGATATGGAAAACGCCCGCTCCAGCAGCGCCACATGACCATTGTGTATGATGTCAAATGTCCCGCCCGTTGCTACTGTGCGAAATTGCGCCATGGTTCTACTTGGGTGCCCTTGGAATAAAATTATGGCGTGACCAAAACGATTGATACCGTTTTGCTTGGAGCGGCAAGCGGAACTGCGTCAGGGTCCCACACATATGTCTCGATGAAAAATCCGCCCTCGTGCTCCGGCGTCCACTCCACAGACGCAGTCTGTGGCTCCGCAGAGTCAAACGCCCCTTCGTATACTCCGATGAACTCGACTGGGGCCTTTTCGCCAAACTCCTTTACCTGCGCATAGTAGACGTATGGCTGCTGCTGTTTTGTCAGGACGGAATACTGGATTGTAAGATCACTTGATATGGTGACAGTCTCCCCTGTCCGGACCTGCGAGACCCTCTCCCCTATGCTGTCTATTACCTCCACGTTGTTTATCGATATGAGTCTGGTTATGGCGTCAAGTGAGACATTCTTAACATCTGTAATTTTGGATTGGTATTCTTTAGATTCGGCTACCACCTTAAACGACGACGCCCGATAGTCGATTTTTCCATCAAGCTCGATGTCGACACTTGCCTTTGACGCAATGTCGCCCATATCCATTGTCTGGATGCCGACTATTCTCGGAGGGCTGAACGCGTCAAACGCAATCAGGTGGACCCTGGTACCAGTGCTGGCAGTAAGGCCGCCATTTGTAATGGTTGCAGGAAGCACCACGGTGTCGCCAATCAAAAGCGTCTGGGGCGTTACCTCAAGGTACTGCTGCTTTGCAGACGCCGAGTTGAACCCAAGTACGTTAATTGTCACCTCGGATATCTCGGGGTCGGGCGACTCTGACCTTATGATAAATGGCGACTTTGACTTTGGCTGCACCACGTCAAGCAGCGTGGCTCCGGTCACGGTCTCTAGCGGTGATTCGCCTCCAGGACCTGATGCCTTGCCGCTGTAAAACCCGACCCAGATCTTTACGTTCTTGACTGGAAAGGTCTTTGTGTTTTCCACTTCGCCAATTACCACGGTGTATCCTTCCTCGTCTTTGTAGCTAAACGGCGAAGTCGACGTGAGTTTGACGCCGAGCGTCGACGGCGTCTCGGTAAGCTGGGCAAAAACAGGCCCAAGTGGCAATAACAATAGTACCAGCAATGCGGCAAGCAGTCTTTGCATTTACTTCTAGTTACACTAGAGGGTTAATCACATAAGAAATTTCATAATCTAAACAAGGTAGACTAGAAGGTTTCACTAAATAATGAAGAATAAAAGAGAAGAAATGAAATTGGTTATCTTCTTTTTCTCATGCCGGTGATAACAAACCAGTAAACTAGACCTGGTGCCAAACCGACAATAAGCGGTATCCATACACCAATCGCTTCTGCTGCATATGATGCTGCTGCCATTGTACCTGTACTCTAAAAATATCATATTTAAATCCATCCATTTTTCTTCGAAAGCGAAAAGATCGATGTAGGTGGACTGAAGGGGATTTGAACCCCTGACCTCCCGCGTGCAAGGCGGGCATTCTACCACTGAACTATCAGCCCTCAGAGAGGGGCTCCGCCGCGTGGATTTTAATTGTTGTCCTCAAAAGAGGCAAGAATTTTTATTTGCAAAAACTCGAGCGCAAAACATGGTCGTAATGGAGTCCCAAGTCCAGCTCAAAAAGGGAGACAAGGCCCCAGACTTTGAGCTGATTGGTGTTGACGACAAGAGATACTCGCTTTCGAGTTTTTCTGGTTACGACGCAGTACTTGTCATCTTTATGTGCAACCACTGCCCGTATGTCAAGGCAAAGGTCGACGCCATAAACGAGATCCAAAACAGGTTCAAGGGCAAAGTAGCTGTAGTTGGAATAAACAGCAACGACTCTGTGGCGTATCCTGACGACTCTTTCGATAACATGAAAAAGTTTGCCAGAGAAAGGGTGATTAGCTTCTTTTATCTGGTCGACGAGACCCAGCAGGCGGCAAAAAAATACGGCGCAGTCTGCACCCCGGACCCGTTTCTCTTTGATAAGGAAAGAAGGCTGGTGTTCCACGGCAGAATCGACAATGCGATGAAGCCGGAAGACAGGGCCACAGAAAAGACAATGATTTCAAATATTGAAAAATTGCTTTCCGGCCAGTCCATACCAAAAGACTTTGATCCTTCCATTGGTTGTTCCATAAAGTGGAAGAGCTGACCACACACTTAAAAGACAGTTCTAATGGAATTTTTTTGAGGGCCGGTAGCTCAGCTTGGCTGGAGCGTTCGACTGATAAAACAACCTTTCAGACATCGAAAGGTCGAGAGTTCGAATCTCTCTCGGCCCATTATTTTTAGACACTGCCGGAAATGGATTCGACCCACTGCAGCACCGCCTCAAAGTTTTCGCTCACAAATTCTGCCTTGATGTTTTTTGCCCTGGTGTGGATGGCAAGGTGCAGGTTCTTGCCGAATTTGGGCCTGACAGAGCCTATCGACTCTGAGAAAAACTTGGCCCCCTCGTCGGTCGCGCAAAACACCGTAACTGCCATTATTCCCTGTTTTTGCCGCCAGACCCGGGTCAGGAATTTTTGCAGGTCCAGATCATACATCACATCAATGGCATCTGACATGTCGCCAAGGCTCCAGACTTGCCATTTCCTGGAACCAAGAAAGCAGGCGGCCGCCTGCGAGTACAACACGCTTTGCGGGTCGGCTGCGATAACTGTGACATTTTTTTTGGGATCAAATTCGTTGTGCGCAAGGCTCAGGATTTGAATCGAGCTTGACACTATACTGGAGTATAGCTTTGCCTCGGACTTGCCAATCTTTGCCTTGAGGTACAGATCATCTATTGTAACAATAGCAGGAACCATGACTTCGACCATGATCTTTCCTGCGTCCGCTCCGGAATGCTGGCAGTTCCTTATCAGATGGTGCGCCTGGGCCTGCAGGCCGCCAGTCATGTATTCTAGGAACTTTTCCTTTACCCGGAAATAGTCCGGGGGAAACTCGAGTGTTTCAGTCCCGGACTCGATAAACCACAGGTTTGCGTTTCCGATGTTTTTTTGCCGGATTATTCCCTCGGCCGCAAAAACGTTGAGATACTTTGTGATGGTTGCGCGGTTGATTCCAAGCCTTTCGGCAATCTCTACTCCGGAGAGTCCTATCTTTGATTCAGACAAGATCTCAATGAGCTTTTGCTGCACTTGATCTTGCTGGTAACCTCTGACCAATGTTGCTTTTATTACGGGGGCCAATTATTTATTCTGTCTTTAGCTGAGGCCGCGTTCACAAAAAACGTTAAATAGTATAGTACCTTAAAGTACGGTAACAGGTAAGTAAAATGCCAAAAGCCGGCTTCAAATCCATCACAGTCTCAGAAGAGGTCTATGACAAGTTCCACGATGTCTTTGAGAAGAACAAGTCCGAACTGATGATGAAGGGCGTAAACAGCTTTTCTGGATACGTCACATACATGCTGGAGCAGATGATGCAAAAGGACAAGACCTTTGCAAGATACGCGCCAAAAATCGAAAAAGTGGCAGTCGATGACGACAGGGTCGTTCTAAAGGACAACATCAAAAACAGGATTGCCGAGGTCGCAATACAAAAGGGCGAGCTGTTCTGCCAGCTTTGCGAGGAGAAGAACTGCGTCCATGTTGGCTTTGTGTTTTCACTTCCCGACGTTTACGAAATTTTGAATTCTCGGGGAATCAAGCATCCCAGATAAAGGATGCAGGAGGTGGGATTTGAACCCACGAACCCCTAAGAGACGGGATCACCCATTATTAGATCTTAAGTCCCGCGCATCCAAAAGCAAGTCTTGCTTTCTTTGGCCAGGCTCGGCAACTCCTGCGACATAGCTAATTTTTGACAAAGATTTAACGGTTTAGCGTTTTGCGAAATTTCCTTAGGTATAATTAGGATTAACCAAGAAAAAAATTGTGCTTCGATAGCTCAGCCTGGTAGAGCGTTACCTTGGTAAGGTAAAGGTCGCGGGTTCGGATCCCGTTCGAAGCTTTATCATTTTATGTAAGATCCCTTATGAAATTCTACAATCTTGTAGTTTTGTCAAGACATGACAGATGTTGTTCTGGCCAGATTTCGATACGATCAAGCGGTGCTTCGATACATCCAGACTAAGCCACTTTGGGATTTGATCGACCTTATGAAATGAGCTTTCTTGTAGATTTTCGTCTTCGGTTCATCAGTTTGTAATACCACACAACTAAAGCTATTTTTGGATTCGTTATCCTTGCCAACCCAATCACATATTGGCAGATCCAATAGATCACATTCCTACCTCTAAAATTAGGGTGCGCCCACATCTGGCCCAATAGGATTGCCGGGTATCTTCCCCTCATATCTGCAACCTTGCTTTTCTCAGGTATGATGCTTGTTCCATGCCGTTCATTGAAATTGTGAAAAACGCGATAATCTGCTTTTTGTCATAAATAACTTTCCAAACAGATGTCAGGTTATTTTTCAGATAGGTTTTCACGTCGTTTTTCAAGAATTTTCCCACATGCAGTGTATCGGCTTTGTCGTTTTCAAATGGGTCTACAAGAGATATTTCAGCGATATTTGATATTACGTCAAAATATAACTTTGATCATCTATTGCTGACAATAAATCTATAGTTTACACTTTCTTTTATAAAACTCGTCTGCTTCTTTGTATGAGTTTTCTTCCTCTTTCGTTCTCTCCCTGTTCATATAATCCAGAAAAGCTTTTGCGTCCTTACCTTCCAATCTAAGAATCTCTTTTTCTAATTCTGGATTCTGGGTTACTTTCATGCCCGCCATATGACATACGGGCATATTATTCTAATTAAGAATTTCTCAGTCAAGCTTGCTTGTGTTTTGAATCAAACTATTGCATTTACCAAGAGAAAGATTTCAATAGTTTTTTATCAATAGCTCGGTCTGGCCGGTGCGCTTTGTGGAGTCAGAGTTTATGGCGCGGTTAGCAGAGATCTCGACTATCTCCCAGTCCTTTGAGAAAAGCGATTGCACCTCCTTGGTATTGGAGTTAGAGTGCAAGACCTTGCAGCCCCTGTCCGCAAGCTTCTCTGATACCGCTACGAGTTTTTTCAAATCCTTGTACCCAAAGTCCTTGTTGGTGTAGCTGGTAAAGTTGGCAGTCCTGCTGACCGGCTGGTATGGCGGATCAAAGTAAACAAAGTCGCCCTTTTTTGCGTCCTGGAGCACGGCGGCAAAATCGCGGCAGCTGATCTGGATTCTTTTTGACTGGAGGACATGGCTTACCGCAAGTAGGTTCTCCTCGTTTACGATATTTGGGTTGGAGTATCTCCCGAGCGGCACGTTGAACTTGCCCCTGCTGTTTACCCGGTACAGGCCGTTAAAGCATGTTCTGTTGAGGAATAATAGTCGCGAGACTTTTTCAATTTGGTTTTTTGGCTCGTTTTGCCTCACATCATAATAGTAAGAGTCCGGGTTTTTGTGATAGTTCTTTGCGTGGTTCTGCAGGGACTGTATCAGCTCCTCCACTCTGTCCCTGATGGTGACATATGCCAGCACCAGGTCGGAGTTTAGGTCAGATACTCTGCAGCGCATCTGCGGGTTTTTCTGCAACAAGTGAAACAGGACTGCGCCCCCTCCCAAAAACGGCTCAAGGTAGCACCCAAATTCCTGCGGGACATTTTCCGATATGACATCAATCAGCTGCCTTTTTCCGCCGGCCCACTTGACAAACGGCTTTGGCTCTACTGATAGGATCTGGTGCGTCTTCAATAATACCAGATGTCATAAAATCATATCCAAACCCAAGACAACAAAAGATCACAACGTGTGCAATATTTTTTAATCAAAAGCCACCGCTAGCCGTATTCAAAATAAGAGAAAGGAAAGGGATGTAGGGTTTTAGTCCCACTTGGACCAAGCTGCCATCCATCTGTACGTCCATGTGTTCAGCTTGCATCCCAGTGCAGCCATGGTTACCGATAATACGGCACCAGCGCCAGCACCCAGTGCAACTGGACTGTTATAGAACTTGCCTACGGCAGGCTCTATCGGAGTCATGTATGGGGGCAAAGTTGGTCTTGGATATTTGAATGCAGTCTCTAATGGGTCAGCAACCGTGATTAGGTTTACCATGTTGAACAGTGGCAATGACAGTCCTACCATAACACCGCCAAATAGTATCAGCGAGTGCTTGTTCCTCTTTGTTGCCCAGTATGCCAGATCCAACAGCATTGCTGATGGCAGCCAAACCGGTGTCACAATGAAGTCGTATGGGTATCCGAGTGCAAACCATGCGCCTTTGGCGACCCACGTATAGACAGTCATTATCAACGCGTAATACGTTGCCGTTCCTGGAACTCCTGTAAATGTCAGGTAGTAGCATGCGCCGACTACTAACATCAGTGTTTGTGATATTGAGAATATGACAAACGATGTCCAGGCCCAGTCAGTGTAGAAGATGTAGTCTCCTGCATTGATTGTAAGCAGGGTAGAGTTTACTGCAACCACTATTATGAACAAATAGTGAGTACATCGTCTAAGCCAGACCATTAATCCAGTACAGAGACCGTGAGTATATAAAATTTTAGACAATCGGCAAGATCGGAAGACTGGGATCAGCCAAGGCTGGGGGAGTTTTGGATAAAAATAAGAAAAAGACAGGAACGTTCTCTTATGTTCCGACGAACAAAGAGATCAATATTGTTCCGACAGCGGTTGCCCCTATTGTTACAGCGAGAATACCGTTGCTTTTCTTTTTGGTACCTTCTTCGCATACTTTTACGCTAAAGAGATAGCCAATTGCCTCAATTATAGTCAGGATGATAAAGGCATAGTGACCGCTATTTGTTGGGTAAGCCCATGGATAATAGAAGTATCCTGCTGCCGTACCACCAAATGTCGCCAACCATGCTGCGATGTATGCTAGTGTGATGATGCCAGTCATGTTTTCAACACGTCTGCCAATCATCTTCTCTACATCAGCACTGGTCGCGCCTCCGCCACCTGAGCCAAATCCTTTTGGTAGAGTCATTTGTGTTAGTAAACCGATGGAATACTTTTAAGCCTTTCTAAAGGCCCAGCCTACCGATCAGAGTTTAAAATAAGAAAGAAAGGAAAAAGGAGGTTTTTTGCCTATGGGATGGATCTGCTGTACAGTTTGCCTTCTAGGGCCATCTTGTACATTTCAGCAACGTATGGGTTCTCACCCGGTGTTTCTGCACCCAGTTCGACCAGTCTTGCGTATACTCTTACGACATATGCAAGAGCGCCCATGAAGGCTACGACTACGCCCATGTTGAACATCCAGTGGTTTGGTACTGCGAAGATCTCCTCAACGAACCAGAAGTGCCACATTTCATTGACTCCGATTGTGAACATGGTTGCCAGGTAACCTAGAATGGTCATCTTTAGACCTGTGTTCATGGAGTTGTTTGGGCCTCTGAGTACTGGGACTCTTCTATCATAGATTGCTACTGCTCCCCAACCTAGTGGTAGTGCAACAAAGTGGCTGTATAGCCACCAGTGTGCTGGAGTGAATGCGGAATCTCTGATAGAGGTTTGATGTAAGGAACCATCTACGAAGTTGTCTACTTCCACGGACGCTGCTGTAGATCCCATTGCAATGACGATGAGCCAGATCTTCTTCAGTCTCTGGATCTCAACTTCTTTTGGGATTAATGCCGGCATCTGTGCCATGGCTCTCGTTATAGAGATTCCATATATAAAAGATGAGTTTGGTTTTGCTAAAATTTATTGAAATTTTTTGAAAAAACTGTATGAATTTATAGATGAATTATTCGTAATAGTTTTAATTCATAGGAATTTCATGACATAAAAAATCTACAGGGGTAATGTCGAACGTTGATGTACAGCAATGAGATCCTAAATCAGTCATAGAAACCTCTCTGATCACCTACCAGTTGCAACGGTAAAACATATATCGTTCTATGTAGAGTTTGTGAATTAACGGGATAACTATGGTCGACAAGAAACTATTCGTAGTGGCACTCGGCGTAATTCTGGCACTAGGAACATTTGGTCCAAACCTGGCACAGATGGTTCAAGTAGCAGAGGCACACGGTGTTCAAGCACAACTACAAAGCCGTTTTGTAAGAATTGAGGACGAGACTTTCAACAGACAATCACTACAAACAGGTGAGGAACTAGTCATGTCTGGCAAGTTCGTAAGTCTTGTTGAAAGAGACCTAAGGGGATGGAACTCTATATTCTCAGAGTCCACCAACGCAGGTAACAGATGGGAAATCTTAGCAAGAACCCCACCAGGAAACGTCTTTCAAATACCAGGTAACGCAGCCATTGATTATGAAATCAGGGCAAAGGCATTAGAGCCAGGCGTATACCACGTACATACACAGCTTAACGTTGCTTCAGTTGGACCGGGATTAGGCCCAGGACAAACAGTAGTAGTTACTGGCGAGCCAATAATCAAACCAATTCCATACACAAACATCATGTACCAATCAATCATCATTGGAGTTGGCTATGTAATCACATTTGCAACTCGCCCCTGGCAAGTAATCTAAACCAACGACCCCCTCTTTTCATTTTATTATCCATACCCTAGAGAAACGACTTTATGTTATCACGCCACAGTCGAGCCATGATTTGGCCTGGAATGGGCGACCCAAGCAAAAGGGGCAAGACCATCAAATACCTGATAATCACGGCAGCGATAGGCATCGGCGTCGCAGCCCTAAGTTCTGGGGTCCAAACCCTCCTAAGTGCGGACAATCCCCTCAAAGTCTGCATAAACGACAAGGACATCAACTACCGGGTCTCCGCAACGCTAGAGATCTACATCGACAAGCAAAAGCAAGAGATTCCGGCCAAGGTCGGATTCAAGAACGGTTGCCAGAGGGCGCTATACACAGAGACTGCGGATGGGACCATCTATGCCGCGTGGACCGATGAATACCCCTTTGAGATAGGCCATTTTTTGTGGGTCTGGGAGTTTCCGCTGCGGGACATGCAGGAGGGCAAATCAAAGATTTTCGTCGACGGAAAAGAGTCCGCGGACTTTATCAGAACGCCCCTAGTCCAGGGAAGCCACTACCGCGCCGAGTTCGTATCAAAGGCATATGATGAATACAAAGACCAGGACTTTGCGCCACCGCAGTAAAAATACGGCAAAGTCCGGATGATAAGAAAATTAAAAAGAATGAAAAAGAGGTTTTACCAGTACTTTCCGTTGTCTGGTATCAAACCGATACCTTCTCTCTCAAAGTGTCTGTCTAGTTCGTCAACCCATCTTTCACGGTTGTCTTTGTATGACCAGCCATGGACTCTTAGCCAATATGCTATGATTCCTAGAAGGAAGATAGTAAACATCATTGTGCCAAAGATGTAGACCATGACATCGTAGAACAATGGGTCGTAGTTTGGTCCCAATTGTCCAAATACTGTAGACAGAATACTGAACACTGTACCGAGTATTGGAGTCATTAGAATAAAGCCTCCGTACGTGCGATATATACATTTCTCTGAGACTCAAAACGGAGTATGATCGCAAGAACCGCTAGGGATGGATAATAAAATAGGAAAAAGAGGTGTTGTTTTATCCTCTTCCTTGTGCTGCATATCTTCCGCTTCTTCCCTTCAAGAAGAACGCTCCTGCGATTCCCCCGAAGATTGCGGCTGCGATTGCAGAGGCGCCTAATACACCGTCTGCTGCAAGATATGGAGTTCCGGAACCGGATGCCGGGTTTTCGGCTGCGTATTCTACTCTAGCTCTCTGGAGCGCTAGTGTCTCCTCTAGAGTGTTTTTGCCAGTTTTGCCGGTCGGATCGACGTTACCCAAGTACTGGGCAAATGCCTGCTCGGTCATCAGTCCGACAGATAAAACAGCTACAGCAGCGAGTGCTGTTCCTAATAGTGTCTTATTCATAGTGTTTACCTGTTTTCAGGAGGGCTAGAGTTTCTATTTAACTTTTTTCTAATTATCAAATTTTGAGATTTTTGGGGGTAACGTTTATGTTCGTTCCAAGAAAAAGGCCTTCCATGGGACGCGTACATACACACAGACATGGCCAGTCGCACTCGACTAGGCCAATCAACACCAGGACTCCGTCATGGGTCTCATCAAGCCCAAAAGAGGTAGAGGATCTGGTAGTAAAGTATGGCAAAGACGGCGTCCCGATGGCCCAGATAGGAATCAGGATGCGAGATCAGCATGCAATCCCGCTGGTAAAGCCGATCGTCAAAAAATCGATAAAGACGATCCTTGAGGAAAACGGCATAAAGCAAGAGATCCCAGAGGACCTAAACAACATCGTAAAAAAGGCACTGAACCTGCAGCGACACCTCAGAACCAACAACTCGGACAAGAGAAACGTCAGATCGCTTGAGCTGGTCGAGGCAAAGGTCCACAGAATTTCTACATACTACAAAGAGATCGGCGCACTTCCTCAAAACTGGAAATATAAGTCAGTGGTTGCCCAACTCGAATGATGGGAAAACTCGAGGACAGTCTATCAAAATTTTCCGACACCATTTCTAGCTGCATAAAATCCTCAAGGGACATTTGCGTAATTACCCACATCGACTGCGATGGCATAACGTCGGGCAGTATCATCACAAAGGCCCTGATAAGGGCAGGCGCAAAGGTCACAGTCAGGACGCTAAGCGAGATGAATCAGCAGGCCATCAGAAACATGGGCAAGGACTCGCGCGACTTCCATGTTATAACGGACCTCGGCGGGGGGTTTGCAAGATATCTTGACGAGTCGCTTGGCCAGAACTGGTTTGTTCTGGATCACCACGAAATACCACAGGAAGAGCACGACAACGAACGCGTCATAAACGCCTGGAAGTTTGGAATAGACGGCGGGGTCGAGATCTGCGCAGGCGGAATGGCGTACCTTGCAGCAAAATCGCTTGGCAAGGCAAACTCGGACCTTGCGACGATTGCGGTGGTCTCGGCTCTCGGCGACAGGCAGGACCAGGGAGAGAAAAAATCCTTTGTCGGCAAAAACGCCGAGATTGCAGAGGAGGCAAAAAACTCCGGCCAGCTCCAAGTGGATATGGACCTGCTTTTGTTTGGGCGGGAGACGAGGCCGCTTTCTGACGCACTTGCGTTTACCTCACAGCCTTTCATCGAAGGACTCACGTGGAACCGTGATTCCTGTTTTTCGCTCTTAAAATCTGCCGGCATAAGCCTCAAAGAGGGCGGCCGGTTCCGAACGCCGACTGACCTCACAGAAGACGAAAAGCGCTCACTCCTTGAGGCAATCACAAAGTTTGCCAGCTCGCAAAACGCCAACCAGATAATGGAGGAGCTCATCGGGCACACCTACACTTTTCCAGGTGAGGAAAGGCGCAGCTTTTTGCGCGACGCCCGCGAGTTTTCGACGATGCTAAACTCCTGCGGAAGAATCGGCAGGGCAGGGGTCGGAATTGCGATTTGCATGGGCGACAGAAACAAGATGCTCCATGAGGGAGAAAACATCCTGATTGAATATAGAAAAATGATACGAGAATACATGAACGTCTTGGCAAACGAGCGCTGGCGAATGAGCGACTCGGCAAAATACCTGATGGTAAACGGCGAAGGCGTGATCCCCGAGACCATGACTGGGACCATTTCGTCGCTGCTTGCCGGCTCGCCGAAAAACGCGGGCAAGATAATAATCCTTAGGACAAACGGCGAGGAAAACACGATCAAGTTTTCGTCGCGAAAATCAATGGGCTGCAAGGCTGCAGTGAACCTTTCTGTTTTGATGAGGTCCGGCGCCGAAAAATTCGACGGAGTTGGTGGAGGCCACGACGCCGCAGCCGGGGCCAAAATAACAAAGGATAAGCTTGACGGCTTTCTTGACTTTTTAGAAGATGGAATCGAAAGTTCGAATAGCAATTAGCAACCTTTCGCGCAAAAAGGCGGCCGCCATAAGGGATGCGCTGGAGCCGGACAACGTCGACTTTCCGGAGGGACTGTCATTTGAGATGGAAAATCTTGATAACGCACTTGTTTTTAACTTCCACAGTACTGGCAACATGAAAAAACTTACTGCAACAATCGACGAGGTTTTGGCGCACGTGCAGATGGCACTTAGGGTGATAGAATAGATGCTGGACCCAAAACTGCTCAAAGAAAAGCCAGAGCTAATTCGAAAGATGCTAAAGGACAGAAACGTCGAGTTCGACTTGGGCTCACTTGTCCGCCTTGACTCCAAAAGGCGCGAGATGATAATAAAAACGGACGAGCTGCGAAAAAAGAAAAACACCGTATCGCTAGAGATCGCCAGCAAGAAAAAGGCAGGCCAAGACGCCGCGTCTTCAATATCTCAGATGCAGCAGGTCTCACAAGAGCTTGCCACACTAGAATCAGAACAGCTAAAAGTAGAATCCGAGTACGGCAGACTTGCACTGTCCATTCCGAATCTTGTCCACGAGTCCGTCCCAATTGGTCCGGACGACTCTGCAAACGTTGAAGTCAGAAAGTGGGGCCAGATACCAAAGTTCGATTTTCAGATAAAGGACCATATCGACATCTCGCAAGGCCTAGACCTGGTGGATTTGGAGCGCGCAGCAAAGGCAGCAGGCGCCAGATTCTACTATCTGAAAAACGCACTTGTAAAGCTAAACCAGGCCCTCATCCACTTTGCGCTGGACTTTCTTGACGAAAAAAAATACACACTGGTGCAGCCCCCCTACCTGATTAACAAGGGCTCCATGGAAGGCGCAATAATTGCAAACGACTTTGAGGACGTAATCTACAAGGTAGACGGCGAGGACCTGTTTCTGATTGGAACCTCAGAGCACGCAATTGCGGCAATGCACTCTGACGAGATTTTGGAAGGCTCCAAGCTGCCCCTCAGATATGCCGGGGTGAGTCCGTGCTTCAGAAAGGAGGCAGGTGCACACGGCCGCGACCAGAAGGGAATATTTCGCGTGCACCAGTTTGAAAAAGTGGAGCAGTATGTTTTTGCAAGACCAGAGGATTCCTGGAAAGAACACGAAAGGATGCTTGGAGTAGTAGAAGAGTTTTACCAAAAGCTAGAGATCCCATACAGAATAATGCTGCTATCAAGTGGGGACCTTGGCAAGATCTCCGCAAAGACATACGACCTTGAGGCGTGGATGGCAGGCCAGAACGCGTACCGCGAGATAGTCTCGTGTTCGAACTGCCTTGACTTTCAGACAAGGCGCCTTAAGATCCGCTTCCGCGACAAGACAAACGAGCAGACCCAGTATGTCCATTCGCTAAACAGCACCTTGGTTGCGACAACTAGGACACTTGTTGGAATAATGGAGAACTTTCAGACAAGGGACGGCCACATCAGCGTTCCAAAGCCTTTGCAGAAATACCTCGGCTCTGCCGTAATTTAGCTACGGACAGGCCGCGTATGTAACGTTTCCAGGCACTCCTATGTGCAAGCAGCCGTTTTCCACCCAAGCCTTTTGCGGCTCCTCGCATTCGACTTTGACATACCCCGCTCTGTTAATTTGAAAAGCACATGGATAGTTTTTAACCACGCCGACGCCGAGCGGCTTGGCGCATTGAGGGTATCTAAGATAATTTAGAAGAGTGTCGGTTGCAAAGGAACAGCCCATCGCCATATTTTGGCCATATTGTGGATTTTGAAAATAAGTCAGGACTGCAAACGAGGTTATTGCGACAAAGCCCGCCACGACGGCAGCTATCACATAGCTGTCTTTCATGAGGTGACATTGTTTTTCACGGCTATAACGCGTTCGTATGATACAACTTATATTTTGGATTCAGCGGCTCGTCAGTATTGGCTCGTAGAAAGGGTGGAAAAGTAAAAGACAAGTGGCGTGAGAAAAAATGGGTCACAGTAATTGCCCCAGAATCGTTTAACAACGCGCCGATAGCGTACGTGCCAATCACCGATGAGAAAAAGGCAATCGGCAGAGTAGTAGAGGTAACACTTTTTGACATCCTAAAGGGAGACCCATCGCAATACCAGTACAAGATTTACTTTCAGATAAACCGAGTCGAGGGAGACAAGGCATATTCCATTTTCAAGGGATACGAGTACGCAAAAGAGTTTTTGCGAAGCCTCATCCGACGCGGCTCAAGCAAGGTCACCTTCGTCCTTGACGTAAAGACAAAGGACAACTACCTCTTCAGGCTCAAGATAATTGCGCTGACGCACAAGAAGCTTAACACGTCAAGAAAGCACGCGCTACGACTGATAGCAAAGGACGTCATGACAAAGACCATCCCGGAGATGACAATAGACCAGTTCGTGCAGGCAACCTGCTACGGGAAGATAAACTCCGACATCATGGCCGCAGCAAAGAAGGTCATCCGGATGAGACACGTGGGCCTGGAAAAGGTAAAGCTCATCAGAACTGCAGAAGCCCAGGTAACACTGCTAGAAGCATAAGTTCTCTCATGGAAAGAAAGCTTGAGGTAGACATCCAAGTTATCATTCATGCAACCGAAGACCTAGACAAGATTTTTTCTGCGTTCAAGGACGTCTTTGGAGTGGACAGAGAGGAGTTTTCCGTGCAGAGCCTGCAGGGCCACTACGAGAACCCGATCTCTTTGGTTTTGTGCAAGCTGAAAAAAAAGGCAGCATCAAGTTTTGTCAAGACCCTGGTTCTTGGAATCCCAAAAGAAAAGCTGGCCTTGATTCTGGAAGACCTGGAAAACAGATGCGACAACTCGGCGCTGTACCTGAGGATTTCAAAACAGTCGCTGGTCAAAGGAGAGATGTCGCTTGCAGACAACGACCCAATCAAGCTGAAAATATACACGCCAATCTACACGCAAAAGGATCTGCTCAAGACATATTCCGAGATACTCAATGGCACGATTTAATACGATTTAGCGTGGTATAGAGTTGGGAATGAAGAGCTACAAGCCGCTCCAGTCTGAGCAAACGCAGCTGTGAAGACGCCGCGACGATCTGACCCAAAATTTTGCATTGTTTTAAATAATCTAGTTTCAGCTGTCTGATAGTTGAAGACAGATTATGATTTGATAGTGGCAGGTGGTGGACTTGCCGGGATGGTTGCCGCTCATTCTGCTGCGCATTACTCCAAGCAGAACCTTTCCATTTTAGTAATTGATAGAAACCCCCCGATTCTCCTTGGGCGCAAGTCCATCAACGGCTGGATTTGCGGCGACGCAGTATCAGGTGAGGCCGTCTCCTACATGGGTACAAGGATCAATGTCACATGGGGCAAGCCCGAGCTGGAACACAAGGTAAAGGGAGTCATGGCGCTTTCGCCGGACAGGGATACTGCCATCCCGTTTGATGGTGACGGGTATCTGCTAAACAGGCAGGTGCTGCCGCAGACCCAGTACAGGGAGGCAAAAAAGCGCGGAATCAATGTAGATTTTGAGATAAACCTTACAGGCCTAGTATATGAGGGAAGCCAGGTAGTGGGCGTCGAAGGACTGGACAAAAAGTCAAACCAGCCCTACAAAAGGACAGCCAAGGTCGTAATCGATGCGACTGGGGTCACCTCGATGCTAAGAAACCAGATAAAGAACACCACAAAGATGGAAAGAAAGATCGACAGGACAGACCTCGAGTCCACCGGAAGACACATCATGTATTTTGATCATGGCAAAGACGATCTCTCAGAGTTTGATCCCGATTATTGTCTGATCCACCTCGACCAGGACATCGCACCTGGCGGATACGGGTGGGTCTTTCCAAAAGGCAAGAACAAGGTAAACATCGGCCTAGGCGTAGAAAAAACTATGCTCGACAAGAGAAACAAGAGGCTTGGAAAACACGACGACGTCACAGGTCTGATAAACCAGTACGTCGCAAGAAACCGTGCAATCAAGAACCCAAGACTCTCAACCGATCCGGAAGACTCGAACAATGCGACTGGAAACTTTCAGGTATCGGTACGGAGACAAAACGACTGCATGGTCGCAAACGGATTCATGCTAGTCGGCGACTCTGCGTGGATGCCAAAGCCCCTTGATGCAGGCGGCATAGGCCCAGCCCTCATTGCCGGAACAATAATTGGAAAAAACGTAGTCGATGCCATACAATCAGGTGATGTCACAGAAAAAGGGCTCTGGCAGTACAACGTAGATTATGTAAAAGAGTACGGCTACAAGACAGCAGGCCTGGAGGTCTTTAGGAGACTGCTCCAGATGCTCACAAACGATCAGATCAATTATGGGATGAAGCACTTTTTGGGAAACATGGACGTAGAGGCAATAAGCAAGGGAGAGCACCCGGACTTTTCTATGATTGGCAAAATGGGAATGATCATCAGAGGCGCACTCAACAAAAAACTCGCAGACGGGCTTCGATACACCACCCAGCAGAACAAGTGGCTCACCGAGCACTATGCCAACTATCCAAAGACCCCGGATGGCTTTGAGGAATGGCGCAAAAAGCTGCTAAAGACAATGAACGAGTCCTACGAGCACCTTGCCAAATGGGACAACTGATTTTAAATAAAGTAAATCTCCTTTTAGGGTTATGCTAAAAGCATCTGCCACATATCTTGACTGGAACAATTCCCTAGAAATACTAAACAAGGCAAACGAGTCAGGCCTCTTTGTTCTGGTTATAGGCCCAAAGGGCACAGGCAAGACCTCGCTTGTCAGGGAGTTTGCTACAAAAAAGGGCGCAACCCTGGAGTCAATCAACTTTAGCCTAAGGACGCGCGAGAGCCACCTGGTCGGCACAAAGACCCTGGTGGAGGGAACCGTCGGATTCGACGAGGGCATTTTGATAAAATCAATGAAGGACGGCAGCTTCCTGTATCTGGACGAGCTAAATGCCGCAGAGGCAGACGTCCTGCTAAGACTGGACGAGGCACTCGACGACCGAAGGCAGATAGTCCTAAAAGAGTCTACAGGTGAGCTGATTACAGCAGACCCAAAATGGTTTGTGATTGCGACCATAAACCCAATGTCGCATGTAGGAACAAAGGAGCTTCCGCCGCAGCTTCTAAGCAGATTCCCAGTCAGGATTCGGCTGGACTATCCGCCGGAGCAGACGGAGCTCGAGATAGTAAAGCGGCACGTCTCCGGCGCACACGACGACAAGCTTCTTCAGGGAATAAAGCTTGCAAACAGTCTGCGCGAGGCAGCGGCCGTTGAGGAGCTGTATTATTCGCCAAGCCTCCGCGAGACAATTGCATTTGGCAAGCTTTTGGATGCCGGCGTCGACGCAAAAAAGGCCGCAAACATTGTGTTTGCAAACGTGTATGCGCAGTGGGGAAACGTCGAGTACCAAAAGGTAAATGACATAATCACATCGATGTTTGGTAGCTGATGCAGTCCCTCCACTTTAGAAACGACATACTGGTTGAGATTGCCACGTTTTTGGCAAGGCGCTGGGCCCAAAGGGAAAAACTCGTAGTCGAGTTCTCCGACAAAAAGGAAACACAGACCAAGCTGAAGGAAAACAGAATCAGCCTTCTTGCGCCAGAGAAGTACCTTGGTGATGATTTTGAGAAATACAGGCAGTTTAGGACATCGATCTGGTACGAGGCCATGCGCGTCAAGCACTGCAAAAAGATCCTAAGCAACGATCACGCCTTTGGCTTTGTTCTCAACACTTTGGAGACAAGAAGGATCGAGCTCTTGGGAAGAAAGGTCTGGCGCGGAATGGATACGGAGCTCATTTTCAATTACGGCTATTCGTGGATTTATCGCCCGCATCTGGGAGACGTGCATGGAAAGACACGAATAGTAGAGGCGTTCTACCAGTACTTTTTGTTTGGCGACGTAAAGGGCGAGCTGCAGCCAAGCCATCACGAAAAGATACAGAGGGCCGCCCTGCGCTCAAAGGAGATCCTAGCTGAGTCCTTGGAGAAAAATCACGACACCGAATGGCTCGAGAAAAAAGTTCCAGAGATATTGCGGATTTTAGACATCGATGCGCTTGTGACCATTCCGCTTTCCGTCCCATGGAAGGGGGCAGGCCTCATGGTGACGCCGGAGGATCTGCTAAAGGCATTGCAAAAAATCGCAAAAAACCGGGAGGCCGACTTTGGGAAGATAGACGTAAAAAACATCTTGGCAGGGGAGGCGGTGGCGGCAGAGTTCCAGGTAGTAAAAGAAGAAGACAGAAAAAACCAGAACAAGGGCCTAGGAAGCGAATCCATTGGAATCCAGGTACCAGGCTCTACAAACGTGGACGAGACTAGGATCTATGACCAGGATCTCATCTCGAATCTCAAGACGCGGTTCAAGGAATGGAAGACCAGCTGGAAAGAACAACATGTACTAACGGGGGACGAGTTTGACGCAGAGTCGTACATCGAAGGACATGTGCCGTTTCTTACCGATATCAAAAAATCAATCAAGGCAAAGATCGTCATACTAGTCGATCACTCATCTAGCATCACGGACCAGCAGACGCAGTACAAAAAGGTCACGGTGGCGCTGTGCGAGGTCTTGTCGTTTTTGAAGATACGGTTCTCAGTCTATGCCTTTAACACCACGCAAAAACAGGTGGTGTGCTGGCTCGTAAAGCCTGAGGACACCAAATGGAACAACGCCTGCGCAAAAAGGCTGGCGCAGATAGACGCAAACGGCGGTACCCCCCTGGCAGATGTCTACCAGAAAATGTATCCTACCTTGAGATCAAAAAAGCCGGACATTTTTCTTACGCTTTCTGACGGCGAGCCGTCGGATCCCGACGCCGTCCGCGCAATGGTCAAGTCTTTGCGTTCCCTTGGGATCAAGATGGTCGCAATCGGCGTAGGCCACGACACATTTGGCGCAACAAAAATCGCAAGCAACCTAAAGTATCTGGAATATGAAAAAACGCTGGCAGTCTCTCGGCTAAAGGACATTCCAAACCGGGTCCTTACGGTACTGCAGACAAGCTAGCCTAGCTTGACAGGTGGTAGATTTTTTCTGGCTTTATTTTTAGGATGATTCTTTTTTCGTCCGGATTGCGGAACGGGTATTTGTCAACTCCGAGATATTTTTTTGCCATCCTGTCGATATGCTCGTCTGCGCCGGCGCCCGTTTGTTCCATTACCCTACCCCTGACGGTCACCACGTTGTATGGGTTGCCATGGTCCATTACAGATACTGCGATTCTCGGATCCCTTTCAAAGTTTTTTTGCTTTGTGCGGCCTTCTGCAGTGTTTATCAGAAGAAACTGGCCGTCGTAGTCAATCCACACTGGAGTTATCTGCGGCGAGCCGTCACTCATGAGCGAGGCCACAAAAGCAAAGTTTTTTTCTTTGAATAGACTTATCGTCGAATCTGTCATTTCATGAGAGACTTGCATGATAAAATTACGCCTGCAACTTACTTAAAGGAACCGCCGATGGATTCTGCCAAAGACACAGTTGATCGGGAAGATGTAAAGTTTCGTTTGCTTATCCAGAATGCTTGTCTAAAAGTGTAGGCTTCTTACTGATGAAAGTATATTAGTATATTAATATAGGCTGCTAAAGTGGTTAAAGATACTTTAGGTGAAATGATTGAGTCTGCAAACAGCATATAGAAAAGTAAGAGTATCACCTACAGTTGAAGCGAGAATGATTGGTGCTCTTCTCCAAACAGGACAATCGTTTAAAGCAGTATCTAGAAATGAGTACTACATATCTAGAAAACAGTGTGCAGTACTAACCAAAAAGAAAATACCCTACCAAAAATTATCCTAGATGTTGTCACAGCTGACGAGTAAGATTAAACTACATTACAAATTACCAAGGTTTTTCAATGATGGAAGAAAAGTTCCAAATAGAAAACTAGTAGAAGTAAAGAATTTTTTTATCGATAAGTACGGAGGATTGAGTGTAGATAGCCCAGCTGAAGGTTATTGGGAGGACAATGGTTTCATCTTCAAAGATATTAATTTGGAGTTTTCCATCTTCATCCCAAAACGAAAGTTTGAAAGGCAGGTAAAAAAAGAAATACCGAAACACATCAAGAAATTTAAGAGCGATTTCCAACAACTGGCAATTCTTTGTTATTATTATCCTGTCATGGCCAATTGACGCTTTATCCAATTCTTTGTTATTTTCACGGATCTTAGATTGATTTTTTATTTGATAATGAAGTTAAACATTAGAATAACATAATTAATTATGACGACCAAACAACGAGGGTCTTGTGCAAATACCAATGAATACATAGATCGTAACAATTTCCGGCACGACTGCAATTCCCGAGTTTGGTGCTGTTGTTGTATCAGTGTTGGTAATAGGAATAATCAGCACAGTCTTTGCCACAAAGGGCAGAAACCTACATACAAATAGTCAGAATAAAAAATAGAGATTCCTAGAGTGTTGCTAGGAATGCCCCAATTCCCGTGCCTACGCCAATGCCGAGAACAAAGAAAAGTGTGTCCCAGGCAATGACTTTTTTGAACGGTGCACGGACCTCGTAATTCCAGTGAGTTTGCTTCATGCTTCCATTATACCACAACACACTGATAGAAGCTGCTCAGCTAGCTTGCTGATAATTAAGCTAAGTTGCTGATTCGGCCTTCATACAGTTATGATCAAAAGTTCTAAATTTGGCGTAGGTTTGCCAGATCTTTGTAATGAACTCAATTGAGATTACGCCTGACGAGCTATCCCAGATTCTGCAGAACAGAGATCAGGTTTTAATTTTAGACATCAGGGCAAAGGAAAGATACCTGGCAGGCCACATTTCCGGCGCCGCAAATGCCGTCTGCGACTCCATGCAGCAGAAACAGGTAATCATGTCAAAGCTCCCGCCATCGATGAAGATAATCCTGGTCGATGACGATGCCACCGCCGCAAAGGAAAACGCCACGATGATGGCAAGGTTCGGATTTGATGCGCATTACCTCAAGGACGGAATGAAGTCCTGGAGCAATGAGACAGTCAAGAGCACTCGCGACACCACAATCGATGGCGACAACCTATGGAGCTCGCTAAAGCAAAACGACGACGTGTTTTTGCTCGATGTGCGGGAGCCAGAAGAGTTCTCAGAGTTTAAGATCCCGGGCGCCGTCAACATTCCGCTGTCCCAGCTTTTCAGACCAGGATCACACACTCAGATACCAAAGGACAAAAAAGTCGTCACAATTTGCTCGCACGGGAACCGCTCCATGGTCGCAACGTTTGCGCTGGCGCAGAATGGAATCGAGGCAACGTCTCTTGTCGGCGGCATGGCGTTGTGGAACCAGGTGCTAAATGCCACCACACTCAAAGAGGCAGGCCTTACAATAATACAGGTGGAAAAGATTGGCAAGGGCTGCCTTTCCCACATTGTCGGCTCCGAAGGCGAGGCAGTAGTGATTGACCCTACATATCCCGCACAGAAATACATCGAGTTTGCGCAAAAAGAAGGCCTCAAAATAACAAAGGTAATCGACACACACCAGCACGCAGATCACGTTTCTGCCGCAAGGAACTTGGCCAGCCTTGCCGGAGCAAAGCTGTATCTAAGCAAACTGGAAGAATACAAAATCGAATCTGAAAAGGTTGGCGATTCCGACATGATATCGTTTGGCTCAAAGAATCTCAGAGTGATGCACACGCCTGGTCACACTGCAGGAAGCATGTCGTTTGTAGTAGATGACAGGTTTGTGTTTTCTGGCGACACGTTATTTGTCGAAGGAATCGGGAGGCCCGACCTGCGCGACCAAGCAGAGGAATTTGCGGCAAAGCTCTACGACACTCTCCACAACAAGCTGCTCAAGTTTTCAGACGAAGCCAAGGTATTTCCAACGCACCACGGCGAGGGGGTAAAGCCCACGCAGGACGGAATCTACTATACCACGGTAAAAATGGCAAGGGCCCTTCCGCTGCTCGACCTTTCCCAGCCAGAGTTTGTCTCCAAGGTAGTGTCAATTACGACGCCGCGCCCGATGAACTATTCCATGATAATCAAGATAAACAAGGGAACCATCCCCGTCTCTCCAATGCAGATTCCTGATCTGGAGATGGGCCCAAACAGATGCAGCATACGAATGTAGATGGCCACATTCAAGTGCCTTTCGGTCTCCCAGCCCTTTGCTGAGCTCATAGTGAGTGGAAAAAAGACAATAGAGCTGCGTTCATGGGATACCAGGTATCGCGGCGAGTTTTTGGTTCACTCGCCGCTGAAGATAAGAAGCGAGGATTGCAAAAGACTCGGAATAAACGAAGGATCGCTTGCAGTCGGCGCAATAGTCGGCAAGGCGGTAATCTATGACGTCAAAATTTACAAAAACCAAAGAGACTGGCACGCCGACCAGAAATACCACCTGGCAGGCCCAGAGTTTTCCAGCTCCAAGTACGGGTTTTTGCTAAAAAACGCAAAGAAATTTTCGGCCCCAATTCCCCACAAGGGAAAACTCGGCTTTTTTGATGTGGACATCAGGGATGCAACCCTTAGGGACAACGACATCAAGGCCGACATTTTTGACGAGGAATACCGCACGCAGTGGATCAGCCGGCACTGATTTGTATATATAAAGCGGTCATTTAAAAACCACAAATGCCACAGACAAAACCCATAGTAAGTGTCGAAAACGTAGTTGCCTCCGCGTCGGTAGACCAGAAAATAGACCTAAACGAGGTAACAAAAAAGTTCCCAGACACCGAATACCACCCCGACCAGTTTCCAGGCCTGGTCTTTAGACTAAAGACTCCACGCACTGCCACCCTCATCTTCAGAACCGGCAAGATGGTCTGCACCGGCGCAAAATCAGAAGAGATGGCAATAAAGGCAGTGCAGACAGTAGTGGATAGGCTGCGAAAGGGCGGCATCAAGATAAAAAACGATGCAGAAATCGTAGTACAAAACATTGTTGCCGCAATTAATCTGGGCGGAAAGATCCACCTAGAACACGCAGCAAGGACCCTTCCAAGAAGCATGTACGAGCCGGAGCAGTTCCCGGGACTAATCCACAGGATGCTCGACCCAAAGACCGTGATTCTCTTGTTTGCGTCTGGAAAGCTAGTGTGCACCGGCGCAAAAAAGGAGGCAGACGTGTACCGTTCTGTAAACAACCTGCACTCTTTGCTTGAGGAAAAAGGCCTAATGATTTACGATCAGTGATCAGCTAAAGCCTGCGCCGAACTTGTCGGCTTCCTGCAATGGATCATAGTCATTTGCGTTTTTGAGCTTCAGATATAGGAACGCCTCGTTTATCAGTTGGACAGATTCTTCGTTTGATATGTGGAATTTTGTCTTTGCATAGTCGATGTATTTTTGCAGCTTCGCAGGATCTTGCTCGTCTAATGATATTTTGTCCTTGACAAATGATTGGGCCATTTCCTCGATTTGAAAGTTTCTGTCCTCCTCGTCCATGATTTTGTAAGACGTGCGAGCTTTTTAAGCGATTAGAATTGGGTTTTTTGCAAAAATTGCCGCCTGAGATCACACGCAGCCGGATGTGTCACTTTGCCAGCTTTGAGGTGTGCGATTTGTCGTTTCTGCAGGCCTGGATTATCTTTTTGTTGATATGAACAATGTCGGCCTTTGTCAGCGTCGGCTGCTCGTTTAGCACTATTTTGCACTCGACGACAACCGGCAGGGCCTTCATGTTTTCGTATTGCTCGTAGGTAAATTCGCCGATTTGCGACTTTGCATCACCGTCAAATCGAAATTTGACCATTATGGAACCGGAAGGCATCTTCTCAGATCTGGACCTTCGGGTTTTCCTGCTTTAGCTTCTCCCAGTCTGCCAAAAAGTTCTTTAGCCCAATGTCTGTCAGGGGGTGTTTTAGCATCTTTCCTAGGACGTCTGGTGGCAGTGTCACTACGTCCGCACCTATCTTGCCTGCCTCCACTACATGAATTGGGTGCCTTACAGACGCAACTAGGATCTGTGTCTTGAAGTTATAGTTTGAAAAGATCTGCTTTATCTCCGCAATCAGCGCCATCCCGTCCTGCCCAATATCGTCTAGTCTTCCAATGAACGGGCTGACATATTTTGCGCCGGCCTTTGCTGCAAGCACTGCCTGGTTTGGCGAAAACACCAGAGTGACATTGACCGAGATTCCCTCCTGGGACAGGCTCTTGCAGGCCTTTAGGCCCTCGGCAGTCATCGGCACCTTGATTACGACATTTGAGCCGTATTTTTTGAGTCGGTGCGCCTCTTGGATCATTCCAGAATATTCTGTGCTGACAACTTCGAGTGAGACGTCGCCCTTTACTATTCGGACGATTTCCTCCATTGTTTTTTGCGGGTCGCCTCCCTCCTTTGCCAAAAGCGACGGGTTTGTCGTGATGCCGTCAAGCAGGCCCATGTCGTTGTATAGTTTGATTGATGCGAGGTTTGCGGTGTCTAAAAAGATCTTCATTGTCTTTTCTTGCCTATGATTTCCCTAGCCGCTTTTACTATATTAATTGATGTTATGCCATGTTTTTCCAACAAGAGTGGAATTTCGTTGTCACGCGCAGACTCGCCGAATCTGTCGTTGACGCCCACGCGCTTGATGGGAACCGGGTACGATTCGGATACCACCTCAGACACAGCAGAGCCAAACCCACCCATGATGTTGTGCTCCTCGCATGTCACAATGCAGCCGGTCTCCCTTGCGGATTTTTCAAGCAGTGGCGCATCGATTGGCTTTACGCAGAAGCTGTCAATCACTCTGGCAGAGATGCCCTCGCTTTTCAAGGCGTCGGCTGCTTCCAGTGCCATCTGCACAGTTATTCCGGTTGCGGCTATTGTGCAGTCGGCGCCGTCTCGCATCATGATTGCCTTTCCTATCTCAAACTCTTGCGATTCTGAGTGCACTATTGGCGTTGCGGATCTGGCCATTCTCATGTAGAACGGGCCGTATTTTTGCGAAATTATCCAGGTAAGCTTTGTTACTGCGACAGAGTCTGCCGGAATGAGAACCGACATGTGCGGAATGGCACGCATTATCGCAACGTCCTCTATTTGTTGGTGAGAGCCGCCGTCGGCACCCACCGATATTCCGCCATGAGACACCACAAGTTTTACGTTGAGGCCGTTTTTGTCTCCTGGCGACGGGTACGCTATTGCGTTCCGTATCTGATCCACACAGCGCCCCGGAAGAAATATCGCATATGTGCTTGCAAACGCAGTCTTGCCTGAGATGGCAAGGCCCGCGGCAACAGACACCAGATTTGCCTCGGCAATTCCCACATTGAAGAACCGGTTTGGGAATTTTTTTCCAAAGTCGGCGGTTTTTAGCGAGTCTGTGGTATCTGCGCCCAAAACAACAATGTTTGGGTTTTCTTGACCCAGCTCGAGAAGTGCCTTTCCGTATGCAGTTCGCATATCGCCCAGCTGCACACTCAAGTGTATCCAAGCTCCTTTGCGATTAGACTCAGTTGGTTCTTTTTGTCGCCAACTGCGTGCAGCTCTATCCACTTTGCCACAAGATCCTTTCCTCCAAGATCGTACGCCTTTTGGATGAGCATTTTACGCCGAGCATAAGCGATTTTAGCCCTGAACTCTCGGATTATTCCGCGAACGTCGGCCTGTCCTATTATGGCAGAGCCGCCCACAAAGGCGCGCGCCCCATCTGCAAAGCACGCCCCTATGTTATCAAGTGTCACGCCGCCGTCGGCCTCTATGTACCCATCAAAGTTGTGCTGGTTTAGTGTCTTGACAAGCCGCCGTGTTTTTTCGTGCGTTCCTTCAATGTATTTTTGGCCCGATTTTCCTGGAACGACTGACATCACAATTATCTGATCAAGTTTTGGAATAAACTGAAGGGCCCACTCTGGCAGCTCGGTGTTTGGGTTTATCGCAAGGCCCACTCCCACCTGGCCTGCCTTTAGCGTGTCGCGGATTTCGCCAAAGCTTGCGGCATCACACACCTCGACATGAACCGTAACGATGTCAGAGCCGGCCTCCACATAGTCCCGGACATGCTTTACCGGCTCGTTGATCATCAAGTGTGTGTCAAACGGTATTACGGTCAGTGGTCTGAGCTCCTTTATTTTTACATGATCAAATGTCTTGTTTGGTACAAACGCGCCATCCATCACATCAAGGTGTATGTAGTCTGCGCGCCCTGCGACGCATCTTTTCACCTCATTCCCAAGATTGGTCATGTCACCTGCAATTATGGATGGCGCAATCATGGACTGCGAGTCGAGCTCCATGTCTATTAGCGGCACAAACTCTTTTTTTGGGGCCTGGCCGTGCCATTTGGGGTTGTCCTCCATGTGCTCGACGCCCTTGCCCTTGATGGTTCTCGCAATTATGATGGAGGGGACGCCTTTTGTCTGAATCGCCTTTTTTATCGCAGAGTCAACCTGCTCTATTCTGTGGCCGTCTATTTCGATTACGTTCCAGCCAAAGGAGCGCCACTTGTCGCCGGTCTTCCAGCGGCTTGCGTCCTTCCACATTTCCGACAGATCGTCGCTTGTGAGCTCCTCGTCAAGTGGCATGACTTTTTCCGTGTAGGAATCCTGCTGGATAAAGTTCCTATCCAGAATCGCCGTAAGGTTGTCGACTTTGTATTTTGCGCCAGTCATTGCCGCTTCCCATACTTGGCCCTCGTCTGTCTCGCCGTCTCCAAGGACCGTAAAAATTCTTGTCGGCTTTCCGTCGATTCTTGCAGCCAGCGCCGAGCCGATTGAAAATGACAGGCCTATTCCAAGCGAGCCGCCGCAAAATTCCACGCCGGGGCACTTTAGGTCAGGATGGCCCTGTAGCTTGCTTCCCAGCTGTCTTAGGGTGTCAAGCTGTGATGGTTCAAAGTATCCCGCTACTGCCATGTTCGAAAACAGTCCAGGCGACGCATGCCCCTTTGATAGGACGAGCTTGTCACGGTCCTCCCAGTTCGGGTTTTTTGGATCATACCTCAGATACTTGAAAAAGATGCATCCCATTATCTCGGCCATGGAAAATGAGCCGCCCGGATGCCCCGAGCCCGCAATCGATGTTGCGCGGATTACAAGCTTTCGTGCTTTTCTGACGTTTTTTTTAATTTGATAGTAGTTGAGGCCCATATCTAACCAAACTGCAAAATCAACTGGTAAATCTTACAGCCCATAATTGGAAGCTCCTTACAAATCAATAAAAAGGATTCTGTCAGATTATTATTCTTGGTTGCACCTACTGATACCATGGATCTGCAGAAGATGGTTCCGCTTGTCATCTACGACAACAAGTGCTATCTCTGCATCAAGTTTGCCAGGGCTGTCAATTTTCTAGCAAGGG
This sequence comes from Candidatus Nitrosotenuis sp., assembly GCA_049276655.1. Lineage (GTDB taxonomy): Archaea > Thermoproteota > Nitrososphaeria > Nitrososphaerales > Nitrosopumilaceae > Nitrosotenuis. Next base: position 125,636 of record JBASWV010000006.1, read on the forward strand.
GCAGGCTTTTGCTTGTCGGGCACTATACGGATCTTGGCGAAAAGCTGCGCTCCCAGATTCTGGACTCCAGTGCCCTTCAGATGTTCTGGTTCGTAGACGGAAAGACCGCGTATGGGGGCCGGGCCGCCCTTGCGCCGTTGTTTTGCGCAATCATTTCCGCAAAGGGTTCAAAATCCGAGCTCAGACACGCAGAATCCTGCGAGACTGGCTGCAAGACGGCAAAGGCCGTGTTTTTGAGGTCTGCAAGTCTTCTTACAAACAGCAAGAAGATTTCCATCCATACAATTTAGCTAAAAGATCTATCTAGTTATTCCATAATAACGCAAATATCAAAAAACCGCGATTCTGTCATGGCAGAGCAGCCGCACGAAAAGAAAGGGATGCTTCAGGAGTTTGTAAAATTTCTCCAGACCTTTGGCGTAATCGGCCTTGCCATAGCGTTTGTAATCGGTGCGGCGTCGTCAAAGCTGGTGTCTGCTCTTGTAACAGACCTCATCAATCCGCTCGTCGGCCTGGCACTGCGGGACGTAGGTGACCTCAAAAAGCTTTCATTTACTGTGGTAAACTCGACTTTTGCGTATGGCGACTTTATCGCAAATGTGATCGATTTTCTGATAATTGCGTTCGTAGTATTCATACTGTACAAGCAGCTCTCAAGGTTCAAGCTCGTAGAGGACAAAACAAAGTGATGTGGTGTGACGCAGGTCCATTTCCACAAGTTCAAGTCGTTATACCGAAGGCGCACAAACACCAAGATCAAAGTCAGGGTCTTGCACAACGTGTGCTGATTGGAGTTTATTAAAAATAAAACTAGTGGTGGTGACCGCAACCGCAGGAGTCGTGTCCTTCGTGGCCGCCCATGTCTCCGCCTTCCTTTTTGAGACAGATATTGCACTTGTTGGATCCCATCGGAGAGAAAAAGCTCTTTCCGCAGGAAACGCATTTCATGCTAGACATGGCATTGTTCAAAAGATCTGTTATTTATGGTGATCTAGTACCCGCGGGAGTTTCTGTCCGGCGTGCCGACGTTAGAGTTTCTAAAGCCGTGTTTTTCCATCATGTGGTTTAGGAATCGGATGTCGTTTTCAAGGTCCTGTCCGCAAACGGTGCATCTTGGCATGAGAATCGTAAAATTTTGCCGTATTAAAAGATGCCAGCACTACTGCTTCCCAAGGGCTCTCGCACCTTAGTAACACAGTAGCGACATTGGGTTTGACTTCCAGGTTCGGAAAGAGACTGGGTCGCGCCCCAACGCTGTGGCCGGCTTGAAAGGTTTTCAATAATTGTTCTGTATTAAGATTACGACCGCTCCCTTGTCAGGTATAAATTAAAGAAACCAAAGGTATCGTCATGACGCACCGAGTAGCAGTGCTTGACAGGGAGCTGTGCCAGCCAAAAAAATGCGGCCTTGAATGCATCAAGTACTGCCCAGTCAACAAGTCCGGCGCAGACTGCATCATACTTAACGAGGAGATAAAAAAGGCCCAGATAGACGAGGACATCTGCAATGGCTGCGGCATCTGCGTAAAAGTATGCCCCTTTGAGGCAATAACAATTGTCAATTTGGCAACGGAGCTGGCAACTGACAAAATACACCAGTACGGAATGAACTCTTTTAGACTATACCGGCTCCCGACACCAAAGAAGGGCGAAGTCGTAGGCCTCCTTGGCAGAAACGGCACGGGAAAAAGCACCGTCGTCAACATTCTTTCTGGCAACATAAAGCCAAACCTGGGAAACTATGAGAACCCCCCGGACTGGGACCAGATTTTGAAAAACTTTGCCGGAATGGAGCTGAAGGATCATTTCGAAAAAATAAAGAGCCAGACCATAAGGGCCTCGATCAAGCCGCAGCAGGTCTATAACGTGTCACAGGCATTTGACGGCACTGCAAAGGATCTGCTAGACAGGTACGACCAGCGGGGGGTCGGAACTGAGATGGTAAAGAGTCTGAGCCTCGAAAACTCGATAGAGCACCACATAAAGGAGCTTTCGGGTGGCGAGCTGCAGAGGCTTTCCGTGGCAGTTGCCGCATCGAGGGACGCAGATTTTTACTTTTTTGACGAGCCGTCATCGTATAATGACGTGTTCCAGAGAAGGGGCGTGGCACGGGTGATTCACGGCCTGGCAAACGCCGGAAAAAGCGTCATGGTAGTCGAGCACGACCTCACCCTGCTCGATTTTTTGTCTGACTATATCGAGATTTTGTACGGCGAGCCTTCGGCCTATGGCATAGTGTCTGGGATTTTGTCCACCAAGGTAGGCATCAACGTTTTTTTGGACGGCTACCTGCCAAACGAGAACGTCAGGTTCAGGGACAAAAAGTTCAGCTTCGATGTCTCGTCGTCGCAGGACGATTTTGAAAAGGGTGAAGTCGTAATAAAATATCCGGTGCTGAAAAGAAACTATCCGGCGTTTTCCGTATCAATCGAGCCGGGCCAAGTCAAAAAGGGCGAGGTGCTTGGAATAATGGGGGCAAACGCCCTTGGCAAGACAACTATGATGAAGATGATTGCAGGTGTGGAAAAGCCAGACGAGGGAAGCATCGACCGTTCTGTTACGATATCTTACAAGCCGCAGTACATCCCAAACGACTATGACGTCGAAGTAATATCTGTCCTTGACAAGGCAAACGAGGGGCCGATCTTTGGAAGCGTAGAAGAAGAACAGATAATCGACCCGCTGAAAATCAAAAAACTCTACAACAAGTCAATCAAAAATCTGTCCGGCGGTGAGCTGCAAAAGGTAGCGGTGGCAACGTGCCTCCTAAAAAAGGCAGATGTCTATGCACTTGACGAGCCTTCGGCGTTTTTGGACGTAGAGGACAGAATTGCCATTGCCAAGTTCATCCAGAGGTTCGTGCGCTCTTACGCCAAGTCGGCAATAATAATCGACCACGACATCCAGCTCATGGATCTGATATCCGATACAATAGTCATCTTTGAGGGCACGTCAGGCCTCGAGGGACATGCGACCTCGCCGCTCACAAAGGCAGACGCGATGAACCGGTTCCTGAGGTCCCTTGACATCACATTTAGGCGAGACGAGCACACCATGCGGCCGCGAGTAAACAAAGGCGGCAGCAGACTGGACAAGCAGCAAAAGGACACCGGGCACTTTTACTACAAGAATTGACTCGGATGCTAAGAAAGGCACTGGAGGGAGTCCTCTCAGAGCAGGAGGCGTCCGAGCTTTATTCCGCGTTTGATCAAATAGGCGACATAGTCGTAATCAGAATCCCAGAATCGCTGCTTGCAAAAAAGAAGGTAATAGGCGAGACACTACTCCAAAACGTAAGTCCTGCCCGCTCCGTATTTTACCAGAGCTCCGACGTCGAAGGCGATTTTAGGACGCGGAACCTTGAGATCATTGCAGGCGAGGACAATACCCAAACTGAGTACAGGGAGTTTGGGTGCCGCTTCAAAGTTGACGTCGAAAAGGCGTTTTTCTCACCGAGGCTCTCAACTGAACGAAACAGGATAGCGGAGCTGGTCCAGGACGGCGAGGTTCTCATCAACATGTTTGGTGGGGTCGGCATGTTTTCGATTATTGCGGCAAAAAAGAAAAAGTGCACAGTCTACAACATAGACCTCAATCCGTATGCCGCAAGGCTCTGCGAGGAAAACATCAAGCTGAACAAAAAGCTTGCAGGGACAGTAATTTCGATTCATGGCGACGCAGCCCAGGTGATAAAAGAGCAGTTCCAGGACAAGGGCGACCGGACCCTGATGCTTTTGCCGGAAAGGTCAGACGAGTTTTTGGATTCGGCAATATCTGCAACAAAAAGCGGCGGCACAATCCATTATTACTCGCACCAGCATGCAGACAAGCGCCAGGACGCAGTCGAGGTATCAAAGGAGCACTATCTAAAAATAAGCCCCGTTCATTGCGAGATCCTGGGCGGAAGGATGGTGCGCGCAGTAGGCCCCAGATACTACCAGACAGTAATCGACGTAAAAATCACGAAATAGTCCTATCCGTCATCAGAGAGAATCGACGACGGCGATGACTTTGTTGTTGCCATCATGTATCCAATCCACGATATCACTCCAAGCATCCCGCCCGCTATCATAAGCACGGATAGCTGAAGCACGATCGGGCTCCACTCAGAAAGCATCAAAAGATATGCATAGACAAAAAACCCGACTATACAAGAACAGAATATCAGGATTCCAGTCATCTTGCGCCTTGTCATAAAGCTAGACACTTGTGCAGAGTAATATGAGCTAATATGTAAATTCGATGGCCATCAAAAAGGCATCCTCGCCGTCGCGATAGTATGCCTTGAGCCTCTGCTTTATGAAAAAGCCCAGTTTTTCGTACAGCCTTACTGCGTCGGTGTTGCTGCACCTGACCTCCAGGTACAGCTCATCGCATCGCCTTTCCTTTACCCCCTTGATTGCCTCTTCTACTATTGCAGAACCTAGTCCGTGTCTTCTGTGCTCTTCTAGTACCGCAATGGACACTACGTGCCCCTTTTTTACAAAGCCAAGTTTTTTGAAATTGGAAAATCCGTATTCTGTCTTGCACATTATGTATCCGACTATTTTTCCGTGGCTTTCCGCAACCAAGAACGCCTCCGGCATCTCCGCAAGCAGACTCTCGTAGAAATAATCCGAATAATGCTCAGGCAGCGTCTTTAGGTTTATCTCCATTACAGGTATGAGATCCGAGGGCTCGCACCTCCTTATGATATAGTCGCCCAGCTGCTTATTGATTATCTGCATCGATCTAGTTGCGCAACACCATGTTATTTATTTTTACAGCACATTCCCACGCAAATCAATTAATCCTTAGGCGGTTTTTTTGTTTTTGATGAGCGAGCCGACACAGGAAGACGTCATAGCGACGGTATCGTCCGTTTTTTCCGTCAGGGACATAATCGTATCGTTGGAAAAAATGGAGTTTGAGATTTCAGATTTGGACTTTAAGGGAAAGTTCGTAGTGCTAGCACAGAGGCTTGAGCCACTCAACCTCGTCTGCTTTTTGAAAAAGTCCGATGGAAGGCTGCTCATCCAGGTAAACAGGCTCCCTGAGCAAAAAGGCAAAAGGCTGCTTTCGCGCGCATGGATCCAGAGAATCCTCTTTGGCGTTGTGGTGGCGTTTGTGATGGTGGACGGTTACTACCGGACACTTGGCGCAAACAGCATAGCCTACATTGGGGAGCCGCTTGACTTTGCTGTCTTGTACACGTTTTCCCTTGTCGGGATTCTTGGCGTGCACGAGGCAGGCCACATGTTTGCCGCAAGAATTCACAAAATACGGACCACTTGGCCCTACTTTATCCCTGGAATACCGGTGTTTGGCATCCCTACATTTGGTGCATTGATCCAGTCGCGCGGATTAACGATTAACCGCGATTTGCTGTTCGATGTTGCCGTTGCAGGCCCACTGGCAGGCCTGGTAATAGCAGTCATAGTTTCATTTTATGGCGCATACACGTCACCCATTTTGGATGCGCCCACGTCGCAGCAGTTTGAGGGCTCGCTTGTAAATCTAAACGACAGCATCCTGATGACTCTGGCGCTGGCAACGTTTGGCAAGGCAGGGCCTGACGTCGAGGTTCTCATGTCGCCGATATTGTTTGCCGCGTGGCTTGGCTTTTTGATCACGTTTCTGAACTTGCTCCCAGCATGGCAGCTTGATGGAGGCCACATGGCCCGCTCCATCTTTGGCCAAAAGATCCACAGGATTGCAACATACGCAAGTGTCGCAGTATTGTTTTTGTTGCGATACGAGATTATGGCGATCTTCATTTTGTTATTTAGTATGAGAAGCATGGATGCAAGGCCGCTCGACGACGTCTCGCCTCTTTCAAAAAACAGAAAACTTGTCTATGTTGCTGTTATTGGCATTGCGGTTTTGTGTGCGCCGCTGCCGTTCTCAGTTAGGTTTTAGCAGGATTCGCGCGCCGTCTGGGACGATTAATATCTTTTGCCTTGCGCCCTGGCGCTTTAGGACGTACTCGAGTGTGTCTTTTACTCCGTCAAAGAGTTTCATGTTCAGCTTTTTTATGTATAGCTCGGGCAGGATCGAAACTATTCCAATCTGTAGCTTTTTCTGGATTTCCGTCATGTATAGGAGGTCTTCCATGCCGTCGACGTATTTTGCGGGCTTTTGCAGTCTCTCAACGCTCATTCGCCCCTCTATGAACTGCCGTATTGCCTCGGAGCCGATTCCGGCCTTGCACTCGCCCAGCAAAAACGCCATGCCTTCGTCTCTTATCACCGAATAACAGTTCCAAAGCGAGCCCAGGGATCTTGCCAGGGTATCGTTGCTTGCGTTCTTTCCAGTACTGATAAGAAGGGTGCGATGTTTTTCAACGGTTTTCGTAAAGGTCGCAAGAGTCTTTGATACAGACAACGTGGCAGATGGGTGTCCTACAGCCAAGTCCGCGATTCCCTTTTGGCCTGCCACCAATTCTATTGCAGATATCTCAAACGAGTTTGCAAAGTCTTTTGCCACATCAAGGCTTGGCGTTTCTTGGCCTGGGTTTGGCAGGCTTCCCTGCCTTTTTTCATATGCGGAAAGCATCTGCTCCCTTCCAAACCTCCGCAAGAGCCTTGTCGCAACGGTATCAAATCCGAACAACCCCTCAAACCCCATCTCACCCATAAAGACCAGGTTCGGATCAACGTTTTGCATTCCCTCAAATGCAAATACTTGGCTTTCCTGGGGGAGCAAGCCTTTCAGAACATTCATCGTTTGTTTTTCTGCGAAGATCTTTGGCCGCGGCACGGATTTTTGGGTGCATTTTTCAAAAATCATCAAAAGCGCTTTTTGCACCGCAGCAGTATGGTTCAAAAGTACCAGCGTGAGTGGCTTGCCCAGATCAATGCCGTCAAGCCTCTCTGATACCACCGTATCGTCAAGCGTTGCGGACTCGTGCTCTATTTTTTGTTCTAGGTTCTCTGCCTTTATATCGAGAACCACGTCTGTAATACCGTAATTTAGCCAGATTTCAGGCACAACTACCCCACAAGACAAAGCAAAATAAATCCAGTTTAGTAAATTTTGGTGTGGAGTTTGTTAAAGAGTTTGCAACGTTTTTGCACAAAAACGGCATAATCAAGTTCGGCGATTTTACACTGGCAAGTGGAAAAAAGAGCCCCTACTATGTGGATTTGAGGTTGGTTCCAAGTCATCCACACCAGTTCAGGCGCATGATAAAGCATCTGCAAAACCTGATCTCAGAGCAGGTAGGTTTTGACAACTTTGATGCGGTAGCATCTGTTCCGACTGGGGGCCTTGTGATTGCGTCCTCGCTTGCATTTGAGCTGGTAAAGCCCCTGGTCTATGTGCGAAGCCAGGCAAAGGAGCACGGAACCGGAAGGCTAGTCGAAGGCCTAGTCAGCAACGGAATGAGAATGCTTGTGGTGGACGACGTTGCAACAACCGGCGGCTCCGTCATAAACGGCGTAAGGGAGCTAAAAAAGGCGGGCGCAAAAATATCGGACGCCTATGTCATAGTAAACAGGTTAGAGGGAGCAAGAGAAGGGCTCAAAAAAGAGGGGGTGACACTGCACCACCTCCTAGATGTTTTTGAGATTGCAAAAATCCTGCACGAGCAGAAGCTGATTGACGACTCGGTCTTAGAAAAGGTCAAAAAGCAGACGTCGTCCTAGTTTTCGTAGACCATAAGGCCTTTCTCTTCCAGGATGTTGTGCAAGTTATGTATAGAGCGGTACACGTCGCTTTCCTTTTTTGCGCCGGTGCACACTAGTTTTCCAGACGCAAACAAGAGGATCACGGTCTTTGGGTCGAGCATCCTGTGGATTAGCCCCGGGAACTGCTCCGGCTCGTACATGCTTCTTGGCATGATTCTTGCTGCGTGTTCGAGGTGGATCTTTCCGCCAAGGTTTGCAGACGCTACTATATTTTGCACCGTCACTATAGCCTCGTTTTTGATTTTGATGCCGCCCTTTCGTAACTGCTGCACCACCAACCGCACCGCCTTTACTGCCATGTCCTCGGACTTTCCTCCCGTGCAGACCATCTTGCCTGATGAAAAGATTAGAGTCGCAGTCTTTGGGGTTTTGATCCTAAAGACAAGCCCCGGGAACTGGTCGGGGTTCCACTCAGTGTCTGGAAATTTTTTTGTCACCTCGTTGAGATCGATTTTTTGTTCAACAGTGGCAGACGCAACGACGTTTTCGATATTTACAATCGGCTTTGTCTGCGGCATATTTTGGGTGGTAGGTCCCGCTGCTATTTATACTGAAATGGTGAAACAAAAACTTGGCAGCTCAGTCAAATGCCTTCACATCATTTATCAGATATAACTCTGATTCTTCATTGCGGCCAAAATTCCTTGCTGCACTACATCATAAATTGATTGTCATGTGCGCTTTCTAACTGCCTTTTCATGACGCTCAAATTGTATTAGACTGGCACATTACGCCAGAGCACTGGCCGAATATGGCCAGATGATTTGCACTAGCGTGGACGATGGTGTAGCCCCTACAACACCTGACAAGCACATCGAGATTGGGCCCATTTTGTGCCTCAATCTTTTGGGAAATTGTTGCGTAATATTTAATTTTGATAACAAAAGAGGTTTTGCATGCGTACCTTTGCAAAAAGACTAGGCACGCCAAGTCTCACATTGATTATTTTGATGGCTGCATCAGTAGTGTTCTCACAGGCATTTGCTCAAACCGCCGAGCCGAAAATAGCTACAGAGTTCACGATAGCTGGCAGTGACGAGATAAAGAAAAATCCCACCGCCATGAAGATCCTCGAGAGAATAGAACAATCAAAAAAGATCCTAGCAGAAATGCAAAATGAGCAAAAACAAAAATCAGAACGTGAAAAATTTATCGACGAGCAGCGAAGGATTGCAAAAGAGACTTTAGAAAAGGAACTAGAGTCATTTAACAAAAAATATGAGGACTACACGCCACGTAATGCGTTTGCCAGATTCGTTGCTGGAGTGAATGCCACTCATAGTGCGTTTTTCTGGGATCAGTTTGACTACATGAACGAGAAAATCAAGCTTGCAAATCAAGCAAAACAGGCAGTTCTGCAAAACGGTGGCTCGTACCTAGAAGCACGTGCAGAATACATCAAGTACGCCTCGATGCCTCGGGCCGAAATGATAAGGCTCGTCTCAGATCTGAACATAAAGCACCAGTTCACGGACTCTGCCATGCAGGGATACTTTGATGCAAACGGCAAACTCCCAAGATACGAAGACGATGAAGCCAAGGTATGCTACGGATGCGCAAAATACGAAAAGATCAAAGAAGAATTGCTAGACAGACAACAAAGTTTGCAGAATTCTTAGACTGAAATTATTTCAATGTCTTTTGTAGGAATGTGATCGTTTTTTGCCATGCATTCTTTGTTTCCTCCGGGGCGTACCTTTCCCCCGATGGATTTGCAAAGGCGTGGTTGACATTTGGATAGATGTAGATCTCGTTTTGAATGCCGAGCTCGTCAAGCGAGTTTTTGAATTCGTTTACAGATTCCACCGGGATTCCTGTGTCAAGGCCTGCAAATATTCCAAGCACCGGCCAGTCAATCGATGCGAGCTTTTCCTTGTCCGACGTGACACTTCCATAATAGATGACGGTTGCATCCATGCTGGGGTTGCTTAGCGCCAGGTTCAGTGACTGGCCTCCACCAAAGCACCAGCCAATTGAGCCCATTTTTTGAACGCCGTAGTTTGCCTCAAGATAATCTGCGGCGGCATTCATGTTGGCGATTCCGGCCTCAGGATCATATGAGGAAATAAGCTGCCTTGCATCGTCGGCAGTCGTAGCGGCCTCTCTGCCAAAAAGGTCCACTGCAAGAACCACATAGCCATATGATGCGAGCTCTTTTGCCACATCCCGGATGTTGTCGTTTAGGCCCCACCACTCGTGAATCATCACAATGCCGGGAAAGTCGCCCTGGGCGTCCGGAACCGCAAGAAATCCCGCATAGTTTTCAAAGTAGACGACGGCCTCGGTCTTGACGGAAAACTGGCCCCTGTCCTCTGCAAGCATCTCAGAGTTGTTGTCCCCGTCGTCATAGTCTGGCAGAGCGTGTATGCCCCAGCCGCGCTCAATCAAAATTGACGCCGTCGCAGGCCTCACACACGCCGGCATGCCGGTGGTTTTTTTCATTATCAGCTCAAAGCCCTCGGCACACTCTACCATGTTTGCCGGAACATCGGCAAGGAACTGGGATCGCGGAGATCCCAATACGACAAATTCCATGTTATCGTGCACGTGTGATTCAGGTGCCGCTAGCTGGATTGCCTGTACTGGAATAAACGAAAACGACAAAAACGCGACAAGCAAACCTGCGCAAAGTTGGGCCTTTTTCACTTCATGTATGATGCGTCAGAGTGATTAAAAAGTTCTTCAGAACCTAAATAAGAAACCTAAATCAGGTTTGCAGTGATGGCAGACAGACGAACCATTACTGTAGGGCTAGTTCAGACCAAGCTATCCGACGACATTGAACAAAACATGAAGCGATCTGCAGAAAAGATAAGGTACGCTGCCTCCAATGGCGCAAAAATAATCTGCTTACAGGAGTTGTACAGGACCAAGTATTTCCCAATCGAGGAGAAAAAAAACGCAGCCAATCTGGCAGAGCCCGTACCAGGACCAACCACGTCTGCGCTGTCGAGCCTAGCAAGGGAGCTAAACGTAATCATAATTGCCCCAATATTTGAGCAGGGCAAAGAGTCAGAGAAACGCTACAACACGGCAGTTGTCATTGGTTCTGACGGTAACCTCATGGGCACATACCGCAAAATGCACATTCCACAGGACCCGTTTTTCTATGAAAAAAACTATTTCGATACTGGTAATACCGGCTATCAGGTTTTCAGAACTCCAGATGTGAATTTTGGAGTGCTCATCTGCTATGACCAGTGGTTTCCAGAGGCTGCAAGGACACTTGCGCTTCAGGGGGCCGAGCTGATTTTTTACCCGTCGGCAATCGGGCACCTCGAAGGAGATCCCCTCTCAGAGGACGATTGGCACACAGCCTGGGAAAATATCCAGCGCTCGCACGCGATAGCAAACGGCATCCACATAGCGTCAGTCAACAGGGTCGGAACCGAGGACAAGGTAAAGTTCTGGGGAGGCTCGTTTGTATGCGATGCATTTGGAAGAATAATCAGAAGGGCAGGCTCTGATGAGGAGGTAGTCATCGCCGAGCTCGACATCTCACAGAACAAGAGGATCCAAGAGGGGTGGGGATTTCTCAGAAACAGACTCCCAAACACATACGGCCTTATCAGCTCACGTGTTTTGAGCGAGACCCCAAAGAGACTTGGCTATTCTATGCCGGCAGAATGGGAAAGGCACGATGGGACATGGCTTGCATGGCCGCACGACCCAGTCACATTTCCAGGCAGGGTCAAAAAGGTAGAACGTGTGTACCTACAGATAATTTCTGCTCTGCACAAAAACGAAAACGTCAATCTCTTTGTCAAAGATTCTGAGGCAAAGGTAAGGGTGGCAAAGATGCTTGAGCAAAATGGCATTGATCTGAAGAAGATCAACTTGCATGTCTGGAATTACGCAGATGTCTGGTTCAGAGATTATGGTCCTATCTTTGTAGTCAATAAAGAAAAAAAAGAGGTGGCCTTTGTGCACTGGATATTCAACGCGTGGGGAGGTAAATACGACGACCTCAAAAAAGACACGCAGATTCCGTCCATCATAAGTAGTAGCCTGCAGCTGAATAATTTCAGGCCTGGCATAGTCATGGAAGGCGGCGCAGTGGATGTAAACGGCAGGGGCACCATACTCACTACAGAGCAGTGCCTCTTGAATAAAAACAGAAATCCGCATCTATCAAAGGACGGAATTGAGAGATACCTGAGAAATTATTTTGGGGCAATCAAGGTAATATGGCTAAAGGGTGGTGTGGCTGGAGATGATACCGACGGCCACATCGACAATTTGGCACGCTTTGTCAATCCAAAAACAATTCTTTGTGCCTATGAGGAAGATCCCCGTGACGAAAACCATTCCGTGCTGAAGGAAAACTATGAGATTCTTGTCAGCTCGACTGACCAGGATGGTGTCAAGTTCAAGGTGATCAAGATGCCGATGCCGCCTACAGTCAACACAGTAGTCAGGGGCAAAAAGACCAGGCTTCCGGCAAGCTATCTTAATTTTTATGTAGCAAATAAAATCGTCTTGGTTCCTGCATACAAGCACAAAAACGATCGTCTGGCGCAAAAAATACTCCAAGGTGTGTTCCCCAGCAGAAAAATAGTAGGAATTGACTGCAGAGATCTCATATACGGAATGGGCGCGCTTCACTGTGTGATGCAGCAGCAGCCCGCAGTAGTTACGAAAGAGATCAGTAAAAAGGGGATCACGAGAAAAAAACTGCCCGTCATCCAGTAAATTCTAAAATCAGATCTGTTTGTTTTGAGATTTTGTGTGTTTGGGAGAAATTATTATAATTTCTTCATTAAATTTTAGGTTGGGAACAAACATGTGTTCTCCGCCTTCTGTCATGACGGTGGTCTTGGTAAGATGAAATTCTGTTATTACTCCCTGCTTTTCCCCTATTTCTATAATATCGCCTATGTTGATTTCGGGATTCAAGTATAGTCCAATGCCGGCTATTACATTTTTTAAGTGGGCCTGAAGTGCCAGTGCAAGCAAGCCAAACGCGACTCCTATCGACGCTATGACTTCTACGGCTAGCTCAAATAGTCCCAAAACATCCCCAAGATAAACAAGTTCGGATATTATTATTGAAATTGAGATAATACGAAGTAGCTTGTATGATCCCTGCAAACCATGTAATTTGATTTTAAAAATAAGATGGCTAGTTGTAAAAAGAGCCCCTGCCACAATTATTGATAAAATAGCATAAAGGATTTTTTCGTCAATACTCGTATCTAATAATGCAAAAGAGAAAGTTGTAATATCTAGCATGGTGTGGCTAATTTCTTTGCTTGAAAGGCACACCTTGTAAGTTATCTATTACTAAGAGTATGTTTTGATCCTTCCAAGTTACGTTGTCTACATCGTATTTTTCCGTTATGTTTTTCTTGAATATATCAAGAGAGCTTTCAAATTCTTTCTTTGGATATAGCCTGAATGTAGAATAATGATAGCCTATTGCTTGTTCTTCTAATCGTGCAAGTGTGGAGGTTCTTTCATATTCGAAGAACTTTATTGATCTTAGATGCAGGTTCGGTGCATCTTCAATCATGCGTTCTAACTCATCCAATTCATAGAGTCTAGTTTCTTTGTCAGAAAAATTTGGAAAGTGCGTTCCCCATACATTTTTCGCATTCTGACTTCTCAATCTGGTATAAATGAATAGTGTTGATTTGTTTTTTAATATTCTTGACGCTTCTCTTAGAAAATTTGGCACATCAAAATGATGTACTGCATTGAAGCTTACAACAAAATCCAGTGAATCGGTCTTAAGAGGTATTTTGTGTGCATCGCTGTGAAGAATTTTAAAATGGTTTACGCTGTGCTCCATTAGAAAGTTTTTCAATTGCGCCAGCATGTGTTCGCTTTTATCGACACAGTATAACAGATGGCATTTTTTTCCCAATTGTTTTACCAGCCTTAAGGTATACCGACCCGCTCCGCATCCGATATCTGCGCCGTGTATTCTATCAGCCTCACTTAATTCTCTTTTAATATATGAAATAGGCTCCATATCCGTAGTCCTAAGATTTCTATATTTGGGAGCAATAGCTGCAAAATGATTTTCGATTTTGCGTAATAGATTGGCAGATTTTGTGATGTATCTTTTTTCTCTCATTTTAAAATATAAGAATTCATCTCATAAAAAAGTTGCTAACGAGAAGAAAATAACGTAAAAGAATGTCAATGTTGTTTTTGTATATCTTGCCAATGATTCTAAAAACCCTTTAGTTGTCTTAGAAAAACCTCACCATCTATGATTAGTATGTCTTCCGGATAGCAATCAAGCATCCACCCGTTATCTACTTTGTAGAAATTCCAATCATCGCAAGCGTCCCTATTCCGATCAGAGCCTGCTCCCCGTCCTCAACAAAAATGTACTTGAAGGCAGCAAAAGATACGATGAATTCAAAGACTACAGGGATGGTTTGCGATTGTTTATTTAGATAGTTTGTTGGTTTTATTCTCTGTAAATCGAGATTTTGCATCTTTCACGAGAAACGAGGTCTTTGGGAAAGAAAGCTAAAAGTCCATCTAGACTACGCCCACTTCATGTATCGTAACTAGGCCGTTATCTCCAACTATTTCCTTGATCTCGGGCAGAATTTTTTCAAGTTTTGAGAGACCATCTACGACTTCTATAAGTAGTGGCATATTCATAGTGATACCTTCTATCTGGAAGTTTGATTTTCCACGTTTGCCATAGCCAGCAAAACCTGTCCAGATGGTGGCGCCTGAGATTTTGCCATTCTTCAATACATCTAGAATAACGTTGTGGATTCGTTTTCCCTTGAAGTTGTCGTTTTTCTTTATTCTGATTACCAGGCAATACATCTTTTGCGTGCGCATTGCCTTAAACCACCGCCGTAATCATGCTCATTAGTGTTCTACCACTAAATATTGCGCCAATCGATAGACCGACATTTGCAAGTATATTTAATGCGGCAATGCTAAATTGTTTATTATCCAAAAGATTCGTTGTTTCCAGTGCAAAAGATGACATTGTTGTAAGAGAGCCGCAGAATCCCACTGCTGCAAACAGGACATATTTTGTGTCAAGATTCCATTGCTGTGTCATGACAAATAACAGTCCCAAGATAAAGCTGCCAACTATGTTTACGATCAAGACATTTGTTTGCAGTGCGCCAAAAAGTATCGGCGATTCTGTAATTTTGTATCGCAGAAAGGTTCCTGCCAATCCGCCCAGTGCAAGCAATGCCAATTCTAATCCTTTCATATGTTCACCATTCTCTATTATTTGATAGACATTATCAGGGTCGCATTGACACGGTTTAGGTATTACGCCAAGGCTAATGTCATAGCCTGTGTTTTGATTCTCATGTAGTTAGCTATTTAATCTTTGGTTCAATTGGTTTTTGATTATAGCAGATAACCACTTGATTTATCGCGTGGATTAATTTGCTTAGATTTGGATATTTTTTGATGTTCTTGAAAATGTCGATTTTTATCACTTTAATGTAATGAATGATTTTAATTATTTTCTTGGTTTTTGCCCGACGTGAAAGCTTTGAGTTGTAAATATCTTCCAGATTTGAGGCAATATCACAAAGTTTTATCAACTTTGCACCAAGTGAAGATTCTTTGAATTGTTTCAAGTATTGCTTCTCCCTTGCGTTTTTTGGCAATCTTGATTATCAACACTTCGTTTGCTGCAAAATTTACACTAAATGCAATCCTGTAATCACCAACACTTTTCCTAAACACCCCAGAAAGTCCAGTAAGTGGCTTTACATCGCCTTCAAAAGGATCATTTGCCATAGATTTGCAAGCGTCTAGAATCTTGCTTCTCGTATTAGTGGACATCAAGGCACAGAGAAACGTCATGACAGACAAGACCAAGATTGCAGATTATGACAAGATATTGATTCAGCTAGAAAGGGCATCAGAAGATCTGATCATTGCGATTGTGATATTTCAGAAACACAAAGGGTCGCTGTAAAAGCCTCAATTGTTCCCAGATAATTACAATTCTTGCACAAATAAAATACAATTCCGTTTGAATGACTTACAAACTTTTGAGGTTCGGCCTTTGGGCAATTTGGTTTTCTCAAGTCATGTCGGGTGTTCATGTTTTACATATGCAAAATTTGTATAGAAAGATGCTAGCCAACCTAACTAAGAAAATTTTATGGGCCCAAAGGTGTTAGCCAGATCAGTTGTAGCGCGTCCCCCCAATTTTTTTGAATTTTACGTTAAATTGTTGAGGATTTGTTGAAACATTTAGACAAGTTAAAATCGTTATGTAAAATATAATGAGTCTGTGAAAATAACCATATTCCTTGGCGCTGGCGCCTCTGTTCCTTTTGGCAAACCAACTACTAAAGAACTAAAGGAGAATTTATTGAAAAAATATGAGCACAAATCTCCATATCCATTTTTGAGATATCTTTTAGAATACAAAGACCATGAAGATATTGAACACATATTACAAACGATAAAAGATATTCAATTTTTCAAAAATAGTTTCGGTGGTAATTTTTTCAATCAACCTAGTTTTCAAATATATTTTCATATATTAGGTAGTCAAATACCATATCAAACATTTGTAAATGAATTAAATCCGATCCAAGAACTTTTAGAAAATGAGGTATTTCAAAACTATTCATGGAAACATAAAACGAATGTTGATGATGACCAAGCTTTACGAGATATGTTCCTACCAATCTTTGATAGATTAAGAAAATCATCTGAAAAATTAAATGTCTTTACCACGAATTATGATCAAGCAATTGAAGAATTTTGCAGTTTAAATAATGAGTTTCGATGTGTTGACGGTTTTAAATTCGATCCGGATAGCAGACGTCTTCTTTGGAACAAAGGTGACTATACTTATTTTGATAAAAATACCGACAGCGTAAATGTCTATCTTTACAAATTACATGGCTCTCTGAATTGGAAACTACATAGAAAATATGGTCCAGAAAGAACCACTTTTGAAAGTAAGCCGACCGATGAAAAATATGAAGAAGATTTTCTGATATATCCAACATTATCTCCTAAAGATGGTGCAAAAAAGGAACCATACAAAACCATTCGCAAACATTTCAGTCAAGAGATGAGTAAATCCGATGGCTGTATTGTGATTGGGTTTTCCTTTCGAGATCAACATCTGAATGAGATCTTCACAGAATTTGTGAAAAATGGTAAAGCCCTAATAGTAATATCTCCAAGTTCTGTTGAGAATGTTTGCAAGAATCTCCTAGACGAGCCAATTCCTGAATACGACAAAAACAGGATTAACACATTTCCATCCAAAAATTATTCGAGAATCTCTTGCATACCACAACCAATATCCAAAACCAATGTTAAAACGCTTATTGACCTATCAGTAAATCTTGTAGATGGTTTGTTGAAAAAACCTACCTGATCTTTTCCTTAGATTTTCTTCCAAATAAGCTGATCATATATGACTACTTTGATTTTTCTAAGTTTTTTACTTTATTTACTAATTTATCTATTCGATCTTTTTGTTGTTTCAAATCATTTTCTAGCTTTGCAATTCTACGTTGCTGCTGTCGTTCATGCTCTTTGTTGGTTAGTTTTGTTATAAATTATCCAAGTTTTTTATGAACTTAAGGTTTTAGAAGAATAAGCCAACAGAATTGAATCTATAATGTCAAATCTCAGATTATCTCATAGATTTGGATCAATTATTTTAAAATATTCTTATTAGTTGGAAATGAACTAGTGAATTGTTGGGTATTTTCGATCTTTTTAAGAAACCATCAAAAAAGGAACAGCTTAGAAATCGAATTGCTAGGAATAGAGAAAACGGTAGAAGATTCGAAGATCAGCAAGATGGGTATCATAGAATGGCAGGGAGAAAAGTTGAGAAATTACGAAAAGGCCCTGATCGAAGAATTACTGAAGAAAATCCCTTCACTGGTGAAAAAAAGGTCTGGTATGAAGAATACAAGAGCTCGTCTACCGCTCCATTAAGACCATCACAAAAGAAATTTCTCAAAAAACATCCACGTACCACTAAAATTGTTCGTCCTAATGATTCGTTTGAATTAGGTGGTACAGGATTTGATACAGATTATTTGAAAAAATCAAATAAAAAATCCAATTATGATGTTGACAGTATGTTTGGATTTAATACAAAACCATCAAAAACGAAATCGAATGGTCTTGACGACATGTTTGGTTTAGGTTCATCAACAAAACGAAAAAAGTCATCAGGTCTTGACGACATGTTTGGTTTTTAATTAACAAATATACTAAAAAGTAAAAAAATACTGGTTCGTTATTTTTTTCTGATTCTAAAAGGATACTCTGGTTCTTCGTTGAGGTTTTCTTCGTCCTTTAAAACTAACAGTACCATCACTAGTTTCAAAGGAAATTGGTCTCTTTGTTTTAGTTTTTTTCCGATATGCTAGGAATTCTTTCATATTATGAATTAGCCATACGAACTAAAAAAATTAGCGATCTATATTCTTGAGTCCTGTAAGGCTCGGACTAACAGTTATCGCCGTATTTTTTCTTAAGTTGATTTTTAGATACTACTCTTTCTTTGTCCAAAACATGCCCAAGTGTGGCGTCGCTTCGATACTTGTCTGTGACTTCCTTCGGCAGATCTCTGATATGCCCAATTTTCGTATCATCTCTTTTTTGTCGAAATGGCACAATATGTAATAGACATTCTGAAATTTAAATAATATGTAACAAAATTGTTTAGTTTAGATCAACGATCAATGAATAGAGAGTACTAAGTAAACTGTTTTAGAAAAAATCAAATCTCAAGCATATGATTTGATTGTGTTGATGATTTACACATTAATCCATGTTTTCCCGCCATTATGCTGGCAATTTCCAATTTATCAGTAGTATCTATATGGCATTAACCATAAGATTCTACCGAATGACAATTTGGACATAATCCTTCACAATTGCTCAAGTTATTATTACCACGATTTCCATCTAGGTGATGATATTCCCAACGGGGTGGAGGCCGTCCACATCTGTTACATTTTCCTCCCTGCCTTATCCTAACCGTCTCCTTTTCTATTTCTGTCCAACCTCGTCTTACGCCATTATCGTAAACCGGTGAAGTGTATTGATAATCATATGAACTACTTGATTTCCTACTTTTCGCAGCTATGATTGCAATAACCATTATGATGAAAATAACAATCGCAATTCCAGCAATTGTGTTATCGTCATCAATATTTCTATTGTCGGTGTTAGGATAACTCACAAACTGGTTCGTTTTAGAATCTAGACAAACTTGATTACCAAAGCTATCCTTACCTAGATGACTGCCTAAAGGGCAAATTCTTTGAGATTTCTGTGCTAACTTGGATGAAGTTTCTTGTTTTACTTTTTCGAGTTCTTGAGCTTGATATTCGGATTTCTTTTCATCATAATCTTTAGGAACATAATCAGCACATCTCACAGGATCTCTCGCCCAATTATTTACACAGTATTCTGCCGTGAGATCTCTGCTACCTTGCTGACCATAAACATCAAGAAAAATTGGCATAAGTAGAACAACCACAAAAATCAGTATTTGGTAATTCAATCAAAACCCATTACAATTACTTTTTTAAAAATAATTTGCTAGTTCTTTATTTTCGTTTATAGAATTATCCGAGTTTTTCCTATCATAACTAAGTCGGTATGGTTTATTTCCTTACTTTCACACGTGTTTTTCCTACTTTGAGCAGTTAGAACATTCTAGACCATCAATTTCTCTTTTGATCAATACCATGAATTTGCTTCCACATTCAAGACAGTAACGGATTCAACCTGTTCTCTGGTTAATCCAGTTCTTACAACAATTTCTTCTATAATTGTATCTTCATCTATTGTTTCAAGCTCAAACTCGGATTCCTCATCCCCGTGTTTTATCTCTACTTTTGCAATACCGTCTTCAATTTCTACCTGAATTTCTGTTTCTTCTTCATTTTCTTCATCTTGATTTTCATCCTGTTCTTCATCTTCAATCTCAGTGCTATCATTTCCGTCATCGTTTTCTTCATTGTCTTCGTTTGATTCGGCCCATACAAGTCCGCTAAATGGTTTTATTCCATCAGTATTATCGAAAAGTCCCATGTTAAAATTTTGAAGAGATATTGGGTTGCTGATTAAACTTAATACGATTACAGTAAATACAAAGGCATTCTTTACCATGAACAGCCAAATGCATTATTGTGTTGATTTAACCTTTACGATGAATTTAGACTAATAATCCGATCCCAATACCAAAAGAATCAGCGAGTAGAAATTTTAGCTACAAAATTTGAGTTTTGATTCTGGGAAACTCACACTCATATATGAGATGAAAATTTTATGGGCCCAAAGGGCTTCAGCACTCCCAGAGTAGTGAAACTTGATGTGCCTAAAGAATTATGATATTTCTTATCATCAATTTATTTGATCTAGTTTCATTGTTTGTAAAGATCGTCTTTCTTTTCTGAACCTAGAGCTTCGAATAATTCGTCATGCTCATTTACAAATTTTTCAATGAATTTTTCCAGATCCTCTTTTCTATCCAGGTTCATGATTTACTCACGTGTTTTCTGATATATAAGATTATTTTGTCAATTACTTGGCGGTTTATCTGTCCACGTTCTTCTTGAATATCAAACAAAAGCTGCCTTAATTCTGGATTTTCGTTTTGTGGGATTCTAAGTTGATAACCATTTTGCAAAAGAAAAATAGTGCAAGTCAAAATTGCGGTCCTTTTATTAGCTCCACTAAAAGCCTGACACCATGCAAGTCCACCAACAAGATAAGCGGCTTTTTCGATCAATGTCTGCTCAAAAGATAAATCATTTGCAGATTTTTTAACTATTGTTAAAACTTCATCAATTCTGTCTTTCCCTACATCTATGAATTCAGGTTTTTCAGGGTGTCTTTGATTCCACATTTTAATTATTTTCTGATTTATTGTAATTATTTTCTCTCTGTCGATATAGAGGACTTTTTTCAATGATGGTATAAAATTACTGCTAAATATTAAATGCATAAATCATGTAGATTGACTCAAAACAGGATTAAACGAACCAATGTAGCAAAACAGCTAAATCATTCTGTGAGATACAACCTAATAACTTAGAAAAATTCGTCCGAGTCCTCTATTAAGTCCAGAAATGGAGTGGGTCCAAAGGGTTCCACTATGCTCAGTTCATCGAAGCCCAGATAACGGCAGAAAGCGATTGGGACGCTTACAGTATCACTTCATTATTTTTTGAATTTCACGCCCATGAGAAAACAAAGCCTTTAAACTGTTTTATTGCGATATAGGATATCAGATGAGCACAAAAGAACTCAAAATGATCAGAGACGAGATTAAAGAGCTGAGATTGCTATACAAGAATTTGGTTGATAAAGCCATACCGCTTGAAGAACCAACATCAAGCGATAGATCAGCAATTAAAAAGAAAGAAAAAATCGTAAAAGAATCCTCATTAATGAAAGCGTTAGATTAACTTGTTTGAAGTCAACGCAAAGAATAGCGTTCTGAAATTTATCAAAAAGACGGATTTGAAAACAAAACAGAGGTTAAAGGACATAATAATCACACTCAAAGACAATCCTGTTCCTGCTAGAATCTATGATGTTGCAAAGCTAAAAGGATTTGACTCCATGTACAGGTTAAGGATTGGAAGTTTGAGGCTTGTATACGAGGTGTTTTGGGCAGATAAGAAAA
Organism: Candidatus Nitrosotenuis sp.; assembly: GCA_049276655.1. Lineage (GTDB taxonomy): Archaea > Thermoproteota > Nitrososphaeria > Nitrososphaerales > Nitrosopumilaceae > Nitrosotenuis. Next base: position 146,939 of record JBASWV010000006.1, read on the forward strand.
TAATATTTCACAAAATTGAGTCACGTGAGAGTGTTTATGAAAGCATGTAATGATCTAGCAAAGAGCCATTGTGAGGCTTAGAATATCACTATCCATTTTTTTATTCGGCGCCCAAACAGGCAAAGTTTTGTAGAATGGTTGGTGGAAAAATTTCTACATTTGAAACCTCTATTCTATAGCATCCTGCTTTATCACAAACAAATTCTTCAAACTCCTGACCCATAGAATATGATGCAAACCATCTTGGCTGTCCATCAGTAAGAGACTCAAGGCAAAATCTTACAGAGTTATCTTCGTAAACAGGCTTTGTGATAACAGTAAGGATGGGCCCAAAGGTTTGCGGCCATACGTAATAGACGGGCACCTGACGAAAACGGCAGAGAGCCATCGGTGGGCTTAGAATACACCTACCACACTTTTTATGACATTAATATCATCGCGGAAAGTAAAACATCACTGCCACTCCAATCAACACAATTACCGAACCAATAATTTCAAACTTGTCTGGTCTTTTCTTATCTATCCAATATCCCCAGATTATTGACATGACAACGAATATTCCGCCATATGTTGCATACACTCGGCCAAACTCGGCGGGCTGCAGCGTTGGAACTATGCCATACGCAAATAGAATCAATCCTCCAATTAACCCAAATACCTTCCCTTTGTGTTCGCGCAACCACTTCCATACAAGATAGCCTCCTCCTATCTCAAGCAATGCAGCAAAAAAGAAAACAGCGAGTGTTGTTATTATGACTTCCAAACTTTTTCACCTTTTCTCGGATAATAGTATATGATCAAAACACCAGTTACTGCAATTATTGTGCCAACTACATCATAGTTATCAGGTCGCGTACCATCAATGAGCCATCCCCACATAATCGACATTACAATAAAGATGCCGCCATAAGCTGCGTAAATCCTATGAAAGTGAGATTTTTGAAATGTTGGAATTATTCCATACAAAAACAAGATAAATCCTCCCAGAGCTCCAATCCACCAGCTAAAATCATCTCTTAACCAGAGCCATACCAAATATCCGCCGCCAATTTCGCACAGGCCTGCAAGGAAGAAGAACAAAAGCGATGTAGATACTTTCTTTAAAGAAGCATTCATTGAATTAAGATTTGATTTTCTTTTAATTTAATATTCTTTGTATGATTAAGGCGGCAATTCCGCTGTCCGCTGTTCGGCAGATTCGTTTTCCTCAGAGTGGGATTCTTCACCTTGTTCAGGATGCAGTTCTTTTCCGCCTAGAACATCTTGTGTTTCTTTTGCGATTTGCTCTGCACTTTCTTGTCCCGTTTCATTTTTTTCTACCTCTGATAGTTTGAGATGTACAAATAATGCTAGGCCTCCAATAATTACAGCAGCACAGATTCCTGCAATGATTGCTATTTTTGCAGTCTGTTTCATAGTAGCTGGGCATTATTTTATTTATTAAAGATTTTTTCTCATAATTTGAATATTTAATTAATCTTAACACAGCGAAAATTATGAAAAATGGTTTGCTGTTCTCAGGTTAGTGAAACTAGGTGTATCCAAAGGTCTTCCAAATTCTCAGTTTATTGAGACCTCGCCAAAAACAGGCAGAAAGTCATTGTGGGGCTTAAAATACCACTTCCTAATTTTTGTAAAATGATGAATACAAATCAAACAGGATTAATCATGGATTCCTTTCTATTCATTAGATAAATCCCAAGTATCATAATTCCAGCAGCCACAATCTGATACCAGCTTATTTGCTCCTGTAAAAAAATAGATGCAGTGGTTAGACCAAAAACCGAAGATAGTGAGAATATCAAGGCGGTCCTTATGGTATTGATTCGCTTTAAACTCTGCATAAAAAAGTACAACGAAGCTGCAAATCCTACTATTCCAAGTGCAAGAATTGGTGGAATCTGTGATAACTGTACGTTTAGCGGAACTCCAAATCCAAACACAGCAATACCAAACAGAATTGCACCTCCTATTGCAGACTTGATTTGTGCTATTTTTGCAACATTGACTTTTTGTGCCAATATTCGGCTCAGATTGTTGTCTATTCCCCAGAACAACATCGAGAGAATCAACAGCCAGTCCTGATAGTGTATTTGCTGTAAGGTAAAGTCTGAGAAATTCAAATCAGTTGTGACTATGATCATTCCTGTCAAAATCAAAGCAGCTGAGATGTAGCCAATTTTTCCTAATCTTTCTTTAAAGAATAAGATTGCCAGTAAAACCGAGAAAAACACCTCGCCATTTGTTATCAGTGCTGCATCAGAGGCAGATGCGTGTATTAATCCAACAAAAAACAAGCTAGGTGCAATTATTGCACCACATGCAGATATTGCAAGTATCAAAAGATAATTTTTCTTTGTTCTAGGAAACAGTTGCTTTTGCGCTAATGGAGTCAGTGTTGCGGCCGCAATTAGGTAAATCACAGAAGATAACAATAATGGATTTACAGTTGATACGAGCGGTTTTGCCAGTGTGGATACAGAACCAAACATTATAGCTGCTAAAACTGCAAAAATGTATCCTAGACGTTCATTTCCGTATTTTTGCACCATATTCATGTCTGAAACTGTGTGTTTGTTTATTTTAACTCGTGTTTCATCTGCTGGCTAAATCACAAAGCGACTTCATATTTCTTCCACCGACCAGAACCAATTTGCCTGACTAGGCCTAGCTCGACCATCTTTGTCATGTAATTGCGGTATGAGCGGTCCGTGACAGTTTCGTTCATTGATTTCCTATATTGATTGAATAGTCTTCCAGAGTCCATGACCTTGTTCTGCTTTAACAGTTCATAGAGGGTCTGCTGGTGCTCATTCAGTTTTCTGAGAAGATAGGACAGCCGGTACTTTCTTGCGCATTTTGTTGCGATCTTTACATGATCTAATGCAATAGTCTTAGCACCTCTTGATTCTGCGTCAATTGCTGCATTTTTCAGAATCTGTATGCTAGCTCGGGCATCGCCACCGCTAGACCTTGCAATCTCCGAGATGAGATCATCAGAAATGGACTGTGGGTGAAGGCCGGAATCTATTCTGTCTTGCAGTATCTGTGTTATCTCATGCGAATCATAACCACCAAATTCCACTTCATGTAGATGCAAGCTGCTTCTGATCCTGTTGTCCATGTTTATTGGAGAGTAAGAATAGTTGGATATCAGAATCAACGGACACGAGTTTCGTGTAAATGTGTAGAGCAGATCATTGTCCTTTAGGTGGTCCGCTTCGTCAAGGCAGATTATGACTTTGCGCTTTAACCTCTCAAATTTGCGAATCAATTCACTTGTAGACTCTTTTCCGTGAATCATGAAACCCATCTGACTGAGTATCGCCTCCATGACCTTGTGAGAGGTTCTGTTCGACCAGCAATTGACGTACACGTGCATGTCTTTGAAGTGATCTCGCAATACCGATCGAACCACAGTCGATTTGCCGGCTCCAGGGGAGCCATAGACATAGAGGTTTCTTGCAAGATTGCCAGTCTTTATTGGAGATAAACAATTGAGAATCTCATTTTTGTGGCTGTCTCTGCAAAGTGTATTTTGCGGTAGGAAGGCCTCATGCAGCAGACCTTCGTTTAATATTATAGGCCTCCCCATCGTATCTGATTGAAAATTGTACATTTGTCCAGCTTAACCTTTGTTATGGTGATTTTCCGATAGAAATTCGCTTTTACAAAATAGCTATTCTAGGACAGCTATTGATTTCTTAGTTGAAGATCATCTAGTTTTCAGAGATTTTCGGCGCGAGATATGAGCCGCAATTAGATGCTCGCTGGGAGCACACCACATCGGAACAAATCTCCTCTGCGGAGAAGATTTGAACCTAGTGAATGATGCTCCCTGCGAGAATACCGCTGTGACGCATGTCTCGTTCTGAAAGTCTTGCGGAAATGTAACGGAATGTTACAGTCGTAAAACGGAATATAACGGAAAACAATGTGATGCTGATGAGCAGAGCACTAGAAATCTATCCACTGGAGAACAGAATAGCAAGAGAGGTAGAATCCATAAAGAAAGATCCTTACAATGCTGAATCCATTCTGAAATATCATCAAGCAAGGATAGCGGACGGAATAAGTCCTGCAAGGATCCATAAATGCCTCAACACGCTAAAGCACATTTCCAGAATGCTCAACAAAAAGTTCGAGGATGCGACAAAGGACGACTTTGTGAAACTGATCTCAGAGTTTGAGATGACAGACAGATCAGACTGGACGAAAAGGGACTACAAGGTCATACTCAAACATTTTTACAAGTGGTTGAGGAACTGGGAGGACGGTGCGCCGCCGGAGGTCCGCTGGATCAAAAAGACAAAAAATGCGCAGAACAAGAGGCCGATTCTACCGAAGGATTTGCTGACACCGGAAGAGAAGGAAGCCCTCCTACGTGCCACATACAACCCACGAGACAGGGCGCTATTCGAGGTGATATTTGAGTCTGGAAGAAGGCTCGAGGAGATCCTGACGCTGCACATCAGAGACATCGAGTTTGACGCCATGGGGGCAAAACTCTATGTCAATGGAAAAGTAGGCGATGATTTTGTGAGGATAATCTCGTCTGCACCCACACTGGCAATATGGATAGACCACCATCCAGGAAGGGACTATCCCGACTGTCCAGTCTGGATTGGCTTTGGCAAGACCAATCTGATGGACCAGATCACGTATCCGGCAGCAGTGTCCATACTGAAAAAGGCCGCAAAGAGGGCGAGGATCAAAAAGAGGGTCTTTTACTATCTTTTGAGGCATACCAGGATAGACGAGACGCAGGGACTTTTGACGGAGCCGCAGCAGTGCATGATGTTCGGATGGAAGTTCGGCTCGGCAATGCCAGCCACATACATGAAGAGGTACGGCAAGCACATCGACAACGCCCAGGCGATAATGAACGGCGTGCAGCCTCAAACAAAGACATTCGTGGCAAACTCGACCCCGAAGAAATGCTTTAGGTGTAATTTGGAAAATTCGCACATATCCAAGTTCTGCAACAGGTGTGGGGCATTACTGGATCTTTCAATGTCCACGGATTTGGATCAGAAGAAGACTATGCTGGACAAACTGCTCTACGGAATTGTGGCAGAACCTGAGAAGTTCGAAGAACTAAGGGATGCTCTGGACCGGATATGCAAGAAAAATGCATGATGTTACAGCTAATCAAAATACCGTCAAAGTAAATCCGACATCAATTTTCCAAATGTTGTCAGTTCTATGTCTTTGATGAATTTGCCTTCCTTTTTGTAAATAATGATTCCCATCTCGTTTAGCTTTCTTAGATTGTCACGCAATCTCTGATCATTGATTCTTAACTTTGATTTTGTCAACAGTATTTTTGTAGAACGGCTTCCATGATCTGAGAGCGCCTTGATGAGGCGAATGGAAATTTTTCTGAGTTTAGGATAACCCATCCTAGGAATGTCGACCATTTCAAATCTTCCTTCTTGTTTTGCTGCCCATTCGTTCAGTGGTGTCATTTTTCCCCCTTCCATTATGAATGCATTTTTAGGTTCGTATAGTTTGTCTGGTACCACCAAGAATATTTTCAGGTCAAAAAATACTGCAAGGTAAGAAATTTTTGCTATTGTTATTCTTCTGAGAGAAGTTGCGTCAATGTAAACTGTGTTTCCATCTTTGGACTCTTTTACTATGACTTCTTTGTAGCTTTCAACAATGTTGTTTGGGTTTACTCCGACCTCTTTGATTTCTAGCTTCAGTGACCTGAATAGTGTTGCCAAATCTTGTTTGCTTGTAACTGAGAGCTCAGCCCATCCGTCCAATGGTGAACTACCCTTCATTCTGCTGTCGTAAAAAAGATAGATTCTTGAGAAGCCTCCATATTTGCGGTTTGTTATGAGTTCTCTGATTCCAATTTTGTTCAGCTCAGTATCCCTTGAGACAAAAGTTATCAGTATGTTGCCCGGTATCTTTTTCATTAACGAAGGGATTGCATAATCAGTTAAATTTCAATGCATCGTTCTAAAAACGATGCATCTTTAAGTATATTATAAATCAAAACAATATTGTAAATATGCAGGCGTCCAAAAACAATGAAGAGCCAATTTACAGGAGGGTAAAGTTTACCCCCGATTACGAGCCAAAGGCTTGGAGAGCCCTAGTGGATTCCGGGATATCTTTTGACCACGTGGCTAAACAAGAATACATAATTGCTTTGGGCCAATGCAAACTACTCGACAAAAAACATATTCCTTACCAAAAATTAGAGTAAGAAGATGTCTTTTCTTCCGAAGGTACGTCTTCACATAAAGCTGCCCACTAGGTTTAACAGCTTGAAAACGGTTCCAGAATATTTCTTCATTGAACTTGAAGAGAAGTTTCTATTCGAATACGGCGGTTATACTAGAATCAACCCTCCCTCCAAAGGTGCATGGCTAGACAAGAATGATGAACAGAGATACCAAGATTGGTCTATAGCGTACGAGGTTTTCATAGAAAGAAAAAACTTCGTAGAAAACGTGGAGGGTAAATTGTCAGAGTTAATTGAAGATCTGAAAACCAAATTCAAACAAAAAGCAATAGCCTGCTATTATCACGAGATAATGGCAAGCGATTTTTAATCACTTCTAGCGGAAAGTTACACACGTAGAACATTAGCTATCCTTTTCCCAGAATGTTCTGAATGCGAGGGTTCTGCACAAGATGCAAGGAGTACAGGGGCGAGGGTGAAGAGTGGGGCGTCCACTTTTGGGAGAACTTTCCGATGTGCGACAAATGTGGTGCGTTCGTAGACTTGGAGGATCAATAATGGATGAGGAATTCGAATCCATAGTGCTGTCCTGCGGACATGCCATTAGCCAGACTTCTGGCCTTGGAAAGTGCAGCAAGTGCAAGTTGAACAAGTGTGGCAGATGTTTGCAAGTGCTTGATGGACAGCTGCTGTGCCCAAAGTGCTTTGAGGATGTCATGGGTGAGAGGGATGAATGAGCTCTGGCAGTGTGCGGTATGCCGGTCCATCGTCACAAGGGACCAGATAGATGGCGCGTGCAAGACATGCAAGCACCGGACTTGCATCCACTGCAAGAGAGTATGCGACAGGTGCCAGGAGATCTGCTGCATGTTCCACATAGACGTAAAACTAGTGATGAGACAGCAGCAGCCAAACCTGCACAAGCTGTGCTGGATCTGTAAAGGAATTTGGTAGTCCTCTTACTTTGTGCTGTCTATTTTCTTTACTAGTTTTTGCAGATATTTTGTGAAGTCACTCACGAATCGGTCAAATTCCTTATCGTTAAATTTCGCAATCAGCAGGTTCTTTTCCGTCCCCCAATCGAACATGTTTCCCTTTTCCAAAAGCTGCTTTTTCTCCTCAAAATTTCGTCTGAACCTCTCGTAATGCACCAGCGCGTAACTGATTTTTGAAATAGCACATTTTTCGACATCTTTAGGTTGGATTTTCAATTTCTTTGAAATGAAGAATATGTCGACAAAATCTCTTGCTTTTACTGCCCTTCTTGTCATCAGCGCCCTTATCTTCTCGCTGAGTATCTCTTTCGCATTGTAGACTTCAAACGGTATCGTTGACGCGTATGCTGGATATTCCTTGAACAGTCCTTCCAGTTTTGGGTTCTTGCCTCTGACGAGACTTTTCAGTCTCCCTTTTTTGGATTTCAGGCACATACTATCGACAAAATTTATCTGAACTTTCAGCATCTTTCTCTCTTTCAGTATGGACTCATACCAGATCTTGAATGTGCACACTCTTCCTCTGCTGATCAGTTCTACATAGTCTCTGTCTTCCTTGTCCCACTTGAAGTCAAGACCTCTCTTGCTAGCTATTTTTTCAAGAATCTTGCCGGTTTTCTCTATGATTCCAGACAAATCCCTGTTGACCTGACCTCCAGTCTTTCCGGCGAACCTGGATTGATCCTTCCATGTGAAGTCTATGTCTTCTGAGAATCTCAGATATCCTACGTAGTTCTTTATCAGGCATGTACCTCCCTTGAAAAGGAAATTTTCTGAAAAGAATTTTTCTTTGGAAAGATCCGATAGCACCAGGTGCAGCAGTACGTCTTTTTCTATCATTTCCTTTCTCTGAATTCCTTTTAACTCTGAGATCTTGTCCACGAAATCAATCATCATTGATTCATCATCTCCGCTATGTTTGCGACTGTTTTTGGATAATTCTTTGAGTATTTTCTGATCTTTTCCTTTGAGGTATTTTCTGCCCATTCTGACACATCCATTTCCACCAACTTTGCGTCCTTACCCTCCTGAGTCATCAAGTAAATGAAATCCAAAATGGTCTTCTCTGGATCTGAGTATGGCAACGCTGTGTTTTTTGATCGTGTCACGCCAAAGCCCAGCAAAGATGGCGAGATTTTTACAAATCGGAACTTGTATCCGGAAATAGCGACTGGTTTGGCGCGAAACAATGAATCACTGACGACCTCGTCGATTGTAAAGTATTCGTGTGTCATGTTGTTGAGTTTCAGGGCCGTATGAAGGCCGAAATACCAGTTCTTCACGCCCTTCAACTCAAGCCCCTTTGCAACAAGCTCCAGATGGTTGTACTTGCTCTTCTTCATCTTTGCTTCTTCCAGCGACTTGACATAGAATATACCACGAAATATTCTCACCACATACTTCATTTTCAAAAGATAATGGACTGCCGACTCGTATTTCAGCTTGAACAGCTTGCAATATTCTTTCAGCTCTTTAGAGGTCACAAACTCCTTCTTCTCCAACCACAGTTTCTCTAGTAACACGGTCGTTCTCATTATATATCACAACCTACCATAAAATGGTCTATAGTGATATTTATCATTATAGACCATAAAATGGTATATTATGATACATGACGTTTCATAGGCTTAAACCTATGCCTAAGACTAGCGGAATCACACAGACGCAACCTAGTTCTTAACTCACTCAACATCTGGATGGTGAGCTGGTACTGTATATGCGGCAACTTTGTCCGCGATAAGAGGTTCTGTCCAAGGTGCAAGTATTTTCGTTTCAGGGTAGAGAACTCGCCGATCCTCGACTATTGGGGCCTCAAAGTCGGCGCTCTGTCCAACGGCCTTCCGTTCAACTTTCCAGTGAACTTTCTCACGACCCACGTCCTTGTTAGTGGGCAGACCGGGACCGGCAAGACAAGGTTTGCAATGAATCTTGCAGTAAAGGCTGCAAACTACGAATCTTTTCAAAAAATCAAACTGCTAATAGTAGATGTGGAGGGAGAGTGGAAGAACATCATCCCGAAGCTGAAAGGACAGACGGAGTATTTTGCAGTCGATAAGAATTTGAAGATCAATCCGTTCGACCTGGGTGACCCGGCACTGATTAGGGAGCTGATGAGGGAGACCGTCTTCAAGGGAATAGAGAAAGAGTATGTCGATTTATCAGCTCAAATGAATTTCGTCCTGCAAGAAACGATCAGCGAAAGCCACAGCATAGATGAGCTGATCAAAAACATCAAGTCGTATGACAGACAGAAGCTTACCGCGCTGGACAAAACAAAGACGGCCCTCCTTGTCAGACTCGACCCATTCCTGCGCTCTCCATTAAAGGAGATTTTTCTCTGCAACAAATCAAATCCGGACTTTTCCCGCCTTGATGAGAAAAACGTCATAATCGACCTGCATGCACTCGATGCCCTCGTGGCGTATGGTGCCGAGCTCCGCCTCATCTATAACACCATCACGACCTACTATCTCAGAAAGATGCTGAATCGTGGGCCCTGCGACTGGGTCTCCAATCTTTTCATAGCAGACGAGGCCCAGTTGCTGGTCCCTAAGATTCTCCATAAAATTGTCGTGACCGAATCTTGGCCGGCAACAGAGTTTGCCACACGTCTCAGAAAGCGCGGCTGCGGCCTTGTGCTGATCACCCAGTCTCCGAGCAACATAGAGAAGGACATTTTCAAGAACGTGGGCACGAAAATAGCCTTCAGACTCCAGCATCAGGAGGACATCCGTCTTCTGTCCGAGGCTGCCGCCTTTGTAGACCAGGCTGAATATGAGTACCTTGCCGACCGCTTTGTGAGGCTCCCCCGTGCAACTGCAATTGCAATTGTCTCAGGATACGAACCATTTCTAGTAGCAGTAGACAACTTTGACATCATTGAACATGATGCAGCAACAATGATTGCAGCAGTTGCAGCAACCGCAGCAGTAGTAGACAATGGAGGTGAGGGAGGCGGTGGAGGTGATGGTGATGATGGCAACACTTTCCTTGAAAGCATAGACAAGGAACCATTCCTCTCAGTCATCGAAAGGCGCACTAAACTCGGATGGGACGACAGGAGATACACTAATGTGGTAGACGAGCTTTGCAGAAAGAAGAAAATCGAGATAGTCAGAGTCAGGCTAGGCAGAGGGTCCCCCAGGATCCTGTACCAGAGGCCCGGGACGGTTCCTGGAGTCAAGCACGAGTTCTACGTCAACTGGCTAGCGGAAAGTCTCACAGCAAAGGGATATGATATTCGAAAAAACAAAGATGGTCCAGACATAGAAGTGCGGGATCGCAGCACGGTGATCGAAGTGGAGCTTGGCACATCCAACATATCTGGCAACCTGAAAAGGAATCTGCAAGAATTCGACAGAGTGATTGTTTGTTCCGACGATTCAAAGCTCATTGAAGCCTTGTCTGCCAAATCCAAGGAGAACCGGATTTTGTTTCTGCCAGTCCAAAAAGTCCCGGCCGTATTTGAAAAGATGCGGGCTGGAAAGGATTTCTTGAATACTTGATAATGAGGTGAGCAAGTGGAAGATGAAATACCAAAGCTGTACGAAACCGACGGCATACCTGCCGAAAAGAAGGTAATCTATCAGAAGTGGGAAATCCCGCAGATTGGGTTTTACTGGCTGATTGCGGAACTAGACAAAAAGGAGAATCTGGCGTTTGGGTATGCAAATCTGAATGACGATACATTTGCCGAATGGGGCTACATCAGCCTAGACGAGCTGACTGAAAACAAGGTCACAAAATGTCATAGCTGGCAGCCTTGCTCGTTTGAGGAGGCCCAGAAAAAGATGCAACAGTACAGGAGGGAGCGCCATCTCAGATGATGAGGATGACAATTTTGCGGATGATTTTAGCGTCGATATGCCTGCTGACAGCTCAAAGAAATACGAATCGCTCTACGACGGCTACCTGGTTGACGATTATGGAAAGGTGGTAGGTGAAGCCACAAGATATGACCCATATTCCAAGTTTGGCCACATAATGCTGTACGAGATTGACTCGTTTGGTTATGTCCCCGGTTTTGTCAAAAAAGGCCTTCGATTAATGTCTGAGGAAGACCTGATGTCAGATGACAAGCTCAAAAAGTCACTGGAAGAGGCCAAGTATGAAAAGTGGAAAAGATACCACATTGTGGACTTGATTGCAGAATATGATGCCATGTGCAAACAAAGGTCATTCTTTGAGACGTTCTGCAAGAGGATCTATCAGGATGCTTTAGAGAAGGAAAAGAAATGATGAGTCTATTTTACTAGTAGGTTATTCTATTATCACCAAACTACTAGTTGTTTATCTATTTGTCAGTCAGTTAATTATTCAGTGATGGAATGGAACTGACTCCAGAACTTGCAGAAGAACTAATCCATAGAGGATACGAATCTCCAGATCTTGATTACAAAGAAAAATTTGACGCTAGCACCGGGGCCTGGATGGAAGTAGCAAAGGACGTTTATGGTATGGCCAATCATGGTGGCGGATACATTGTATTTGGTGTCCAAGATGCAACATTCAAACCTGTTGGCATGGATCAGAGTTTTCATATCGATTCACAAACATGGGCTGACAAATTTTCAAAATGGATTGATGGAAAGATCAATTTGACTTACCTGGAACATATGAGCAACGTTGATGGAAAAACAATGAAATTTCCTATATTGTACGTCAATGGTTCAGTTTCATCTCTTGCAATACCAAAGACAGACGGAATTTACAACTTACCTAGTGGACAGTCAGTTACTGCATTTAACAGAGGAGTAATCTATACTAGAGAAAACACGAGTACAATATCTGCTACTGGAAATGAATTCTGGAAACTTTTCTGGTCCTTAACAAAGCGCACCAGTGAACAAACAGGCTCACAAGGAATACCTCTAGAAGTGATATCTGTACTAAACAAGAAGGCCGAGCCAGATAGGGTAGAAGAAACGCTTTGGTTTAATCTATTCCCAGTGACCGAGATGCCTGATTCAATCCATGTGGCAGATACTGATTTTAGAACTCCTATAGAAATCTATGATCATGTACGAAAAATACTGTCGGATTCGGGCCAAAGTTTTGTTAGCATACCGTCATTTCGTCTAGCAGACAAGAAAATTTACTCATTCAGTACTTTTGACAATGACAATCCACTCACTCTTTGTATCAGAACAAAGAACCCATCAATATCCACAAAAGATTGGCTGGAAGACCCAAAACAACATCAAAATCTAGTCATGTTGTTAAACTACAATCTAAAAGACCTGTGCAAAAGAAAACATTTTGTCTATGATAGAAAGAAGGATAGATACTACATAAGGTACAATGGTGCTGCTGTCCCAGAAATAACATGGAAGCCATACAAATCAACCAGTACCAGAAAACTTGTCAACATAAAATTGAACAAAGAAGGAAAACTCTTCTACTGCGAACACTTTGGTGCAAGAATGCGATTCATAATTTTAGGAGACGGTATATACCTAACAATAGAACCAATCAGAGTTCTCACAGAAGATGGCACAAACCCATTGGATCAAAAAAGGAACACTCGCATCAGTACGAAGAATAATTCTTGGTATCACAACAACAATTATCTCTATGACATCAAGTTATTACTACACATACTTGCCGGAACCAAAGAAGAAATCCATCTTGGAACCGGACTTGGAAAGATTACAGTTTCTATACTATCCATAAACTCTAAAGTGAATTTTGGAATATTGGGTGATTTACACACGGGAGAAGACTTTCTAGACTCCTTGAAATCCGAACCCTTGGAATATCAGATAATATATGAAGACACTCAAGAAGACAACCCGTTAACCGAGACGTCCTTGGAGGAATAAAACATGAAACTCTCTAGATTCCATCCAACAATCAAACATCTTGAAGAACCTCCAATTGAAGTCGGTCAGGGAATACCGGTACCGGAGCCAAAAATGGGTTGGACGTTGTTGGGCCCTCTTGGAAAAGCGACTGAATTTGAGGTTAATCTAGGTCTAATAGGAGACTCTGAATCACTAGAAAGTACAAAAAATCTGATTGAACGACTCAATGTCACAACATATGGAAAAGATGAGACCTTTCTACATGTGAACTTTCCAGGTTTAGAAAAACTGAAAATAAAATTCAACATAAAATGGACTGCAGAAATTGATGAAAAAGAAGTCAAGCTTCTTGATAACACTGGTTCTTTTTCTGAAAGAGTTGAAATCTCTGCCAAAATAATTAAGGAAAAAATAGAAGCATTGATGGAAAGAGATCCACAACCAGACGTTCTAGTTCTGACATATCCGAAGAAAATTGATTATTATTGTATCGAAGATGCAAAAGGCCGTAGAAAACTGGTTCGTAAGACTTCGTTAGAAAAATACATTGAAAAAATGCGAGCTGAACACAAAACTCTGGATCTTTTCTTTGAAGGGCCTCCTCAAGTAAAGAAGTTCGAGCCTATGGATCTTAGAAGTGTGATTAAATCCATCTGCATGAAGCATGATGTGCCAATTCAAATAATTCGACCTCACACAACTGAGCCGTACAATCCGGATAAACCAAAAAGAGAAGACGATGCAACAACATTTTGGAATCTGGTGGTTGCAATATTTTACAAGGCAAACAACATTCCATGGAAAGTAAAGGGCCTTATGCAAGACACTTGTTATGTCGGAATATCATTTTTCAGAGATAGGGGAGATGTTTCAACTGTTAAAACTGCTCTGGCCCAAGTCTTCTCGTTGGATACAGAAGGATTTGTCCTGAAAGGAAAGAAAGCAACAGTAGATGAAAACAATTCACCACACATCTCACAAAACGATGCATCCAGTCTCATACAGCAAGCAATTGACGTCTATAAGAGGAACAACGAAGGACAGCTTCCAAAAAGAGTTGTCATTCACAAGACATCTAGATTTGATGAAAATGAAAGAAATGGGTTCACTGAAGGAGAAAAAGATGTACATAGAGTTGATCTAGTGGCATTTGGAAGCAGAGAAATCAAACTCATGCGTTGGGGTACAAATCCGCCAATACGAGGCACAATGGTCAGATTACCTGACGATAGCATACTGCTGTACACTTCAGGTTTCATCCCATATCTGGACGTTTACCCAGGACCTAGAGTTCCATCGCCATTAGAGATCCTTGAACACCATGGACAAACTCCAATTGAGACCATATGTAATGAGATACTTTCTCTTACAAAATTAAACTGGAATAACGCCAAGTTTTGCACCAAGGCCCCAATAACGATAGGTTTTGCAAAACGAGTAGGTGCCATCATGAGAGAGGCGCCACCAGATACTGAGATCAATAATGGCGCCAAATTCAAGTTTTACATGTAAGGTCATTCCATTAATCACATTCTTTAACCAAGATTTACGAATACTCTGATCCCATGAAACTTAGGATGGGAGACGATGAAAATTATTCATAAGATCTACGTTTGTAACTATCCATACACTATTGATATTTCGTCCTTGTCTTTTGGCACATAGTTATCAAATTCAAAGTTCGGCTCACCGTTGACGAACATCTTGACTGACTTGTTCCCATCATTACAGTATTCGAATATGCAGCTTGGGTCAAAGCGCTTGTCCCATACATCAAAAAAGTATCCCAGTCTCAGCGTTCTTTCGGTCGGCTTGACTTGCTCCATGTGTATCGTCCCGTCGTCCTCATGGGTGTGCATCGGTGACATACGCATACCGCTTGCTTCAATGTCCATGACTTTGCCGATTGTTATGCCGATGTTCTTCGGTATGTGCTGCTTCTCGCCGTTTATCAGAATTGAGACTTTGGGATGCCAGTGCAATGGGCCATCCGTCGAATCACCGAATGAACCTGGTGCCATGTAACCAGAATCCATGTTCTTGTTGTTCTCAGATGTATCATAGAAATATGCTGAGAGGGCCGTTATGAAAACAACTACTATGATGGTCAGTATGTGGGATCGTTTCATTTCTTGAAGCCTCCGAGATAGTTTATGGTGAAAAGAACTATCGCTATTCCAGCCAAGTTTATCAGCCATCCATAGGTTGCTATCAGCAGAGTCGCCGAGAACGGAAGGAACAAGGCGGCTATCGAGGAACATGCTGGGCACTGGGAGACTAGGAAAACTCCAAACGTGCCAGCAGAATTGGCCCCTACTGTACCTCCCTTTACAGAGAGGTTGCAGGATTTGGGCTGTCTCCAGGCGTACACTTGGTAGGCTGTTGCCATGCCAAACAGAACGACAAATGTGGATAACAACATCTTGTTGTACCAAGGCATCACTGAAATCCAGAGATCAAGGTTTCCTACTGCGCCAAGCACCTGTGAATACGCATACAATGCCAGCATTCCAAGAGAAGAAAGCACGGCTAACGCCAGATACTTTGGTTGCCTTAGCATATAGATGATCTCCATGTAAGCTGCCTCCGCCACATTCTCTTGAAGCTCGATCTATGTTGTAACTTCAAGTCTGTTGGTTTATTTTAGAAGTTGTTGTTCTGGTATTGAAATACTTGACGGTATCGACACTTGGCAGATAATGTGTCTGCTAGCAGCATTCATGTAGATGTGAATTGCCTTTTTTTGGACATTTTCATTTGTGTATTTGTTGAAATCAGTGAGATAATGCCACTTGAATCAGATATGGAATCTGATCACTAGTTTGGGTCTCACAAAAAGGTCTAAACGACCAACTCAGTATTTTTTGTACAAATTGCGAGAGTCACTTTGTGAGAATAAAACCATAACGCAGATGTACGATTTTATGAGTTGCATTCGGTATTTTTCAGTAAAGAGTTGTCTTCAACATTATGTTAGCTGATTGTACCAGCAAATTATTGTCTATATCTTAATTTGCACCAAACTATAACCAATGTAAATAAGTTAGTAATGGATTATCTTTTCGTGGCTCCAAAAAAAATTGGAAGTGAGGAAATTTTTTTTGATGAATACTCAAAATTGATTTTAGTTTATATCGACGATTTCAGGTCAGTTGCAGATATTGCAAAAAATTGCAAGATTCCAATAGTGTCGACATATCGACGTATTAGAAAATTGGATGAAATGGGACTTCTAGAAACAAAAGGGCGTATTGTTCAAGGCGTCAAGTTGTTTATGTACAAGAGATCGCCGCTGGTCAAAACAGGTCAGAAAGAGAATCCAAAAACTGGAAAAATTCTTCAAAAAATCAAAGAAAGGCCGGGAATAAACTATAATGAACTCAAGAAGGAAACAGGCTATTCTGTTGGAATCATCAACTACCATTTGGTTGGATTGACTGAATCTGGATCAATATTAGTAAAAAAGAGAGATGGGAGAACGTGGTTTTTTCCATCAAACATAAAGGATTCTGAAATCGACCTTATCATAAACCTGAGAAAGGAGACCAGTGGGAGAATCTTGGCGTTTTTATTCATCAGCAGATCAGCCACGTTCAAAGAAATTCAACATAATATTAAAAAAAGTCCGGCCACCACATCCATTTCTCTGGCCCATCTTGACGAACTCGACTTGATAAGAAGGACCTCCGACTTTCCAACAAAATTCGAACTAAGTGATTATGAGAAAACTGGGCAAATCATAAGAAGAATCAATTTATCTATTTTTGATAGTTTCAAGGATAGATTTTCAGACAGCTTTTCCTATTTTTAGCCTGATCTCTCGGTCAACATTAAAAGAAAAGAGAGTTCGAAATTAGATTCCTAATTCCGTTGAGATTTCCTGCGCTCGTTCATCTGTGTATAAACCATGAAGATTTATCTTTGGATGAGATATTGTGTTCTTTCCACTTGGAGGAATTGCATCGCTCGGATTGCCAAGAACATCCGCATATGATTTGCCATCTATGCCAAGTTCAAAGAAATCGCCTGCGACCATCACCGTAGCTGCTCCACCAAATATTGCTGCATAGTCATGATTGACAGCGACATAGACACCCGGTTTGTCAAAAACGACATCCATTATTGCTCCCTGTGAACCTCCAACAAGCCAAGTTTCAGTTCCCTTTGCCTGTACGACGTTACCTTGTGTAACACGATCGATTATCTCTCCAACTATGTGCCAGTACACTGGTTCATTGCCGGAATTTTCGACGAAGAACCTTATATGTTCTTCAACTGGAACAAAAAGAGGTTTGCCTTGATATTGATTTAGGTCGGCGGAATTCCACGGTTGAGCCACAAAGAGGTTTTTCTTTGGATCTCCAGTGACCAACTTGTTTATGTCAGCGTTTGGTGTGTAGCCAAATGCCATTCCATTGACCACGTGTTGTGCTTGTTTGTGTTGAAACATGGCACTCTGGTCATAGGCACCATCTTCGGTTAGGTATAGTTGGTTGTATTGTAGTTGGAATTCAAGTGCATCTGGTGAATAGGTTTTTCTGTCTTTTTGCACTTTACCGTCCTCGGTCTTTGTTTTTTCAACAAGCAATGGTTTGTAGCCATTAAGGGGATCAACTATGGCCATGCCATACATGCCAGACAAGACATGCTGATCCATTGCTGCGACATTTATTCCAGCACAATGATACTTGAAGGTTCCAGGTACCTCGGCTATGTATGCATAGGTCTTGGATTCTCCAGGCATAACTGCACCGAAGCTTGGAACAGCTGACATTTGGCTTGCGTGCATATCATTACTATGAGGTGTCGGTTCGTCATCGGGTACTGTTAACGTCATTTTTATGATGTCGCCCTGAGTTACCCTAACTGTTGGTCCAGGCACTTGTCCGCTAAAAGTCATGGCCATGTATGTTTTTCCTCCCATTATTGGGAGATCAACACTCTGCGCGACCAAGTTGAGTTCAACTACGGCTCTACCCTCTGCTTCATACTCTGATATTTTGTCCACTGGGATTTGTGCGAAAGCAGACGGGAATGTAGGAACCAGCCCACCCATCATAATTATGCTGTCTTTCATTTCTTTGTCAACTGGTTTGTATTTTTGGTCAATCCAATTTTGGTTTGCTTCTTTCCAGTATGTGATCAGATCATCTGATGGTGGAATGTTTTGGAAATAACTCGCAGCTGATTCTGCGTTGGCATAGACGCTGCCAAACAGTGACGCAGACAGTATTGCAATTGCGGTTATGGAAAACACATTGTTATTTTTCTGCATTGTTGAAATTAACTTGATGAATCATTTTAAGTATTTCCAAAATATTTTTTTGAAACAAAAATAATTCTCACTTCAATTCAAAATTTTGAAAATTAATTTTTTTCTGATAATCATATCAACAAGTTAAATTATTGGAAAATTACTTTGTTACAAAACTGTTTAGGGATTATTTTTATTATGAAAATCCACATATGGTTTTATTACAGTTGACGTTATTATTTGAAAATTAATTTTAATTTGAAAATCTGAAATTGTTTTAAATTTCTCAAAAGTAGAAATAAATCAGGAGAGCGTATTGTTGTTTGAAAACTGTAACGCTTTATTCACCAATACGCTTTCTCCCAACCACCTGTTACTTATCGATTATGACACGTAGAATCTTACTGGAAAAGAATTGTCACATATTCAAATTATTTTGTTGATTAATTTTAGACATTATCAAATCAATATATCATATATGCATGAATTGTTAGCTGATTGTACCAGCAAATAAAAAGTACAAATGTAAAGCTGTTTGAGCACCGGCATGCCATCAGATAGAAAGCGGAGCCTGCCAGTTTTGTTCATCATTGCATCTGTTACAATTATCGCAGTTTTTGCAGCATCGATGTTCAAAGACATCGCAGTTTCACGTCAGACAGTAACTGAGGAAGCCATGATATCGGGCAGACTGGACAACAAGTGCATCATAGATACATCGGATTCTACAATGTCATCCAAGACCATTGAGAACTGTGACATTCGAATAGGTGATAAGGCAACTGTGACATATAGAAAGGGAATGCCTACTGCGGAGATCGTAAATCCATGAATAGAAGAATAACTTCAGTTATGGTAGCCACCATGTTTTTGGCCTCGGTATTTTCGGCAAATAACGCGTTTGGTGACGGACTGACGCAGGAGAACCTCCCACCTGCGAGTTTCGGAAACAGGCAAGCAGCGCTTTTCGTAAAGATCAGTCCTCCAATTCTTACGCAGAATACTGTAGATGACACGTATCTTCAACTTCGACTATTTGATGCAACAACCAATCAACCAGTAAAACACACATCATTCTTTCTTTCAGTGTGGAAGGACGACAAGCTTCGTCTGAGAAACGTCTTTCATGGCCATTCCGGCGAAGTCACAATAAAGATCAAGCCAACAAACATCGATGTAAACAAGGTCCAGGTGTTTGGGGATGAGGTCCCACAGCAGCCAGGCGCTTGGACAGGATACAATGACAAAATTGATGTAAACGCTCCAGTTTTGCTCGATGCTGGTCTGTACCACTTTGAGATCAAGATATTTTCAATTGACTATGACCAAAACATATTTGCAGACCAAGATGTCAAAACGTTCAATTCTTGGCTCAGCGTAGGAGACATATCCAATCAAACCATCACATATGATGGTAAAACCTACCCCACATCAGTCATTTCATATTATGACAGAGTAGAAAATTTCCAGTTTGACAAAGACAGAAAACTGATCTCATTTTCAATGCCATTTAATTGGGATGTTAAACGACTGGAATCTCAGAACATCTTTGTTCATCAAGAGATAAGGGTGCCAAAATCGTTCAAAGAGTTTGCAGATACGACATCCTATGAAGGCGCCATTAACGGCAAGCCCACAACAGGCAGAATGATCATCCTAGATCCATATTCAATAGAAGGAACATCGATTCTACATTTTCTACTTTCAAAAGAAGACATTTTGAATCTTGCAAAAACTATCGGCCCTCAGGCCAGCACTATGGATTTTTCCATCAAGCCACTGTCTTCAGTTTCGAAAAAAGTATTTGATGCAAAATTCACCAATGGCGTAACTGCCAAGATAGCATATGACGCAGATTTCGGAGCAGGAGACATCATACCACTAGAGTTTTCGTTTTTTGATCCCGATGGCAAATTGCTAAAGTTTGTACGATATGGATACAGAATTGAGGACGTCTCAGGAAAGGTGTTAGTAGAAAACTCTGGCAACGATCCTCAGAGACCTGGGATTCTTTCCACTGAGGGGATTGAAGTTCAAGAGGCAAGATTCATGTCAAAAGGCAACTACAAGATAACGCTTGCCATATTTAGCCATGGTCTTGATGACCTAACAACATATCAAGGAATCGGCGTCGGAGTTGTTGCAATAGGCGACAAAGGGCAGACAGTTCCGAAAAACACACAGACGCCTCAGGCAGACTATCAGATCCCATCCTGGATTAAAAACAATGCCAAGTGGTGGTCAGAGGGAACAATAGGCGATTCTGACTTTGTTCAGGGCATACAATATCTTATTAAACAAAAAATAATGAAAATCCCGCCCGTAAGCACTGGAGTCGGAACTGAAAACAGCAAAATTCCATCTTGGATTAAAAACAATGCCAAGTGGTGGTCAGAGGGAACAATAGGCGATTCTGACTTTGTTCAGGGCATACAATATCTGATAACAAACGGCATCATCAAAATAAGGTAGGATCGTATTTCTTTGAGGTGGTAAAACTTGAATAGATGTTCTCAGATAGATTCCCGCCTACCTAGCAAAACTTTCGTTGGTGTGATAATTTTGTCCTTGTGTGTCCTGGGCGTGCTGGTAAACCCGACTGCTGCCGAATCAAGGGAGGAAACACAGGACATCATTTATACTGCCAAGTTCATCTGCGGATCTATCATCGGAGGAGACGGACCTCTTAGGCCGGGCCACTATGACACGTCAGTCAGCATCCTTAACAAAAAGAATTATGCAACAAGTCTTTTGTGGTATGTAACGATAGATGATGGGCCCACATCCAACACAATAATAAAAAACCTAGAGCCAGAAAAATCTACAGGAATTAGGTGCAGCGACATCAAAGAGATGTTCGGAATCGATACTCGGGAACTAGTAGAAGGTTTTGCAATAGTTAGAGTTCCGCTGTCCTCATTGCGTGGATTCAGCAACGAACAGATAGTCACTAATTCTACTGAAAACCTTGACACTTTAGACGTCCAAGTCTTCTATACTGCCAATGCTCTTGAGACACTTCCGCGTGAGGTGATAAAAGAAAAGATATCTTTCTACATAATTCAGGACGATACTGGCAAAATTCCAAAGGAGTCATTTAGAAAGCTGCTTGACATCACGATACCATCAACTTTGAACGAGATTTCAGATACTGAACAGAAGGTAAAGTTGGTTCTTGCCAACAAATATGAACTGGATAAAAAAGAACTTGAAAAAGTCCAAATAAAAATAAAAGACATGTCGATTGGTGTTGGCGCCATGATAGACGACCACGCGATATCGCTGCATGTCGTAAAACCACAAATAGGCTCACAATTGCCTTAAGACGAATCTGAGTGCGCCCATCTAAGCGGAATATGAACTGAATTTTTTAGTTTACACGATTTTGAAGGCTTTACGTTTTCGCAACCTGTACAACAGTATGACAAGAATTATCGGCGCAACTAGATAGATGCCGATATTTAATATAATTATCCCAATACCATAGCCCAAAATCTTTTGTTCAGAGTCAACATCAGCAGTATTGAGTACGGACAGAGTATACAGTGATGGCGTGATTGTGATTTTCACCATTTCTTTAAATGTTGGATTCTGCCTCTCCCAGTCTGCAACAGTTGGGCTGAATGAGTAATAAAACTGGTTGAACCCAGACATGAATGCCGTTCCTGATGGCGTTCCAAGAACAACATTGTCTCTGACCTCCCTTAACAATTGGACTTGAGGTGATAATTCAGACCCATATGTAGCGGTGGCAATGAGACATCCGCCGCCCTTCTGATCTTGTTGTTCGACGGGTTGTGCTGCTGCTTTTCCAATTAAACTCGTGAAGACAACGATTTCTCTTGGAATGGGCTTGAAGAGAATTCCCTCAACGCCAATGGTTATCTTATATTCACCATTTTCTCTGAACTCGACTGGAATTGTAGCTGTGCCTTGAGACGTATGAGTGAGGGGTATTGGGCCAAACACAGAATTTTCGCCTTTTGTAACTAAGACGGTATAGTCAACATGCTCTTGTGTCTTCTTTGTGGTTGGGTTTATGAAATTTAATTTTAATTTTGTAGTGCCATCAATCGACGGTGGGGAGGGATCTGTCGATATGTCAACTAAAAGAGTTCCTTTATCGGTCGGGAGCTGCTGTGAACTTTGTGCAAAGGCCGGAATCAGAAATAACGGCAGAAGGAGCAATGAGATAAACAATTTCACAAAAAAGCTGCGTATTGAATCTATTATAATTTTCCGGGTCTGGTATAATCAGCTAATTCGCTTTTTTGGTTTTTATTGTTCTCTTAATACATAAGGTTACTCGATATTGAACAAAAAAGAAAAAATCCTAACATCGGTAATCGGAGCGCTTTTGTTGGTTCTGGGAGTGAATTTACTTGTTGATTCTGGACATTTTGTAGCAAGATCGGAATCCGAACCACAGATAGAAAAGACTGTCGGCATAAATGAAATGCAAAAAAATACAGAAGATGATTCTGCAAGATCTGGCAAGGCAAGAAGTGAGCTGACAACCTTGTTCAAGAAGGTAGAGAACTCGGTAGTCCAGATAACCAGCAAGGTTTCGGAGAAAAATCAATACATAATAATCAATGGTGATCCTCTGGAAAGAGAATCCTCAAGACTTGGGTCCGGATTTGTTTATGACAAGGAAGGGCGCATAATAACAAACAATCACGTTGTTTCAGGAGCAAAAGAAGTCGACGTCAGATTCATAGATGGCAACATCTATTCTGCCAAGATAATCGGTTCGGATCCTTTCAACGACATCGCGGTTTTGCAAATATCAGATGACTTTTCGGATGAAAAACTATTGCCACTTTCATTGGGAGACTCCTCGGATCTGGAGGTGGGCGAACCGGTGATTGCCGTAGGCAATCCATACGGCCTAAGCGACACCATGACAAGCGGCATAATCAGCCAGAAAGGCAGATTGCTACCAAATCAAGAGTCCGGGTTTTCTATTTCCAACGTAATACAGACAGATGCGGCCATAAATCCAGGTAACTCTGGCGGCCCATTGTTGGATATGAATGGAAAAGTCATCGGCATAAACACTGCCATACAATCCATGACAGGCGAGTTCTCTGGAATAGGGTTTGCAGTTCCGTCAAACACCGTGAAAAAAGTCATGCCGGAATTGATAAAGAATGGCAAGTATCCTCACCCGTGGCTCGGAATAGTTGGTACAAACATGGTTCCAGACATAGCAAAAAGTTTTGAGCTACCAAAGAACTACAAAGGCATTCTTGTTTCTAGAACCATAGAAAAAGGACCTGCAGAAAAGGCAGGAATCCTTGAAGCTACATTCAATGCAAACGGGGAAGTAAAAAGCGGCGACATCATAACAGCACTGGATGGTAAAGCAGTGGATAGCATGGATGATTTGGCCCTATACATATCTGAAAATAAGAAGGTAGGTGACAAATTACAGGTCACAATAAACAGAAACAATGAGGAAGTTGATATATCCATTACACTAGAGGAACGACCCTCAAAGCAACCGTTGCGATGACTCCCTGGGGTCTGATAGTAAAATCCGTCATAATTGTTGGAGTATTACTATTCGCAAAGATCGTAGTAGTTGACTTCTTTGAGCTTGACGTAATATCGGTCAATCCAGTTGTCACGGCCATAGTGGCTGGCGTGATCTTTACAATTGCAATCATTTTCACAGGAACTTTGTCCGATTACAAAGAGAGTGAAAAAATACCTGGAGATCTTGCCGCATCTCTAAAGTCACTCTACAAGGATAGCTTGATCATCAACAATGAAAACAACGGAATGCAGAAACATGTGAAGATCTTAGTGAGCATAATCAATTCGAATTTTGTAGACAAGGACTCTTGGAAGACAAACGATATCAACAAATCCATAGACTCAATAGAGGAAGACGTGAGAATCTTAATGGAAAAAGGTCTTCCGCCACAATGGGCAATAAAGCTTAGAAACGACCTTTCCAACATAGAAAGAATCTCGAATCGTATTGAGACCATAATCGAGACATCATTCATGCCGGCGGCATATACGATAGCGCAAATAGCAATCGGTTTGGCAATAGGTACTCTTCTGTTTGTCGGTCTTGACCCATACTATGAGGGAATCGCATTGTTTGGAGGCGTCTCGTTTTTGTTGATCAGTTTACTGCTTTTGATCAAAGACATGGACAATCCTTTCACAGGAGATGCCCGCGTTGATCTTAAAATTCTCTACAAGCTAGAAGAATATTTGAAGGCAAAATGATTTCGAACCTGCGCCAAAAAAAAAAGAAAATATTCAGCATAAGATCGAGTGATGTACTAGTTTTCGCCAATTTAAGCTCATGCGCGAATAACATAATATGCTTGAAGTGTTCTTGGAAGGGGGCAACCTTGACAAGACTGTGCATGTCATCACAGCAGCATTTTCCCTCCTCCTATTCCTTGTTTCCTATAGATACTACAGAATTAGTGGCAGAAAGAAGTTCCTATATGTGCTGTTTGCATTTCTTTTCTTTAGCGCATCCGAAGTCCTCACCATGCTCAACATAATGTTATTCAACGATACGCTGGCTGTTTCTATATCTCACTTCATGGTCCTTTTTGTGCTTGCGCTGTTCTTTATTGGGACTGTGAGAAAATGATAGTGGGAGAAGTGCGAATTGAATTTGGACGTTCTCTAGGCATCAGACTAGTAAGGAAATGCGTCGAGAGGATCCCGGGAGCATCATTTACCGAGATCAGAGACATGACGGGCTTGTCAACTGGTTCCACGCACTATGCGATAAGGAGACTAAAGATTTTGGGCATGATTTCTGAGAAGGTTTTCTGGAAGAACAAACGGTATTTTGAGCCATCCATACAAGATGAAGAAAAAAAAATAATCTGCGTACTGAGAAACCGATCCGCTAGAAGAATCATAAACGTATTGCTTGACAATGGCGGTGTGACTTCAAAGGAAGTTCATGACACATTGGACATTTCATATCCTGCGGTCAGATGGCACCTGAAAAGGCTTTGTGAGTGTAGGATGCTGACAAAATCCACAGGCGGCACTTACATCATTGTCGACAGAGTAAAGATCTTCGAAGTTCTGACAAGGCGCAACATAGTTGACAAGATATCTAACAACTTTGGTTCGATGTGGAAAGTCTAGTTAAGTGTTTGTTCTAATAGTGTTTTATTCTTTAAAATGAAACTCTTCTGAATGAAGGTAGATAAAACCACCATAGTTTTTTCTGTGGTCATAGCAGCTGTTTCAGTTGGCCTCTTCTTTTTGTTCTATCCATCATATACCTCTTCTACCGTAGGGGCGAAGTACGGCAAGTCAGACATATCAAAGGAGATGGCCAGACTCGCTGTGCTGAGTTCTGAGGAAAAAATATCCACAGACGACCTGTCTGGATTGAGAGAGATGTTGAAGGGAGACTCTTCTGCCGAACATGAGTTAGAGGAGGTAGGGAAGCTCATCCAATACGGAGAGTACAGACACGCCACCCACACGCTTGCCTTCCTGGATAGCTATGTCGAGACTGGGAAGGAGACAATATGCCCGGGCCATGAGCTTGCTCATTACTATGTTTGGAAGAAACATGGCGAAGACGATATGGCCGATGAGGCCCTGGAAGAGGCAAAGGAGCAGATGGATGAGTGGCAGGAGAAAGCCAAATCTTACTATGAAAGGTATCCTGGCGAATTCACTTTTGATTACATATTAGGGAAGATAAGAGGTCACTTGGATTCAATCGAAGGAGGCAACACAGCCACAACGAAGGAAGAGATCACTTTCTTGGCAGAAAAGTCCGTCTGCGTCTAAAATTTAAGGAGTGGTGTTGTGTCTGCTGAAACGTCTGCAGGAATTTTCTTGTTCTCACTTGCAATGCTTCTGGCCATGCCTGTGGTTCAAGCGCACTACGTGAGCTCAGACGACCTCAATCCAGACTATTATACTGCGTTTTCCTTCTACCCAAGCGAGCCGCCGATAACAAGCGAGGAAACTAAGGTGAGAATCGATCTTTACAACGCGACTAGTGGTGCATCCCTGACAGACCTGAATACGGTTCATGAAAAAAAGATGCACGTATTCATCGTAGGCCAGGATCTCAACGAGTTCACGCATACTCACCCTGATGACTATCCAAACGGCACCATCGGGGCAGACATGGGGGCCTATGAGGTACTACACAACTTTACCAAGTCTGGTAAGTACTTGATAATGTCAGATTATACAGTTGGAGGCACTAACGTTGTAAAAAAATCCGTGTTCGAGGTCTCCGGTTCCGAACAGATGGGGTCTATAACAGACGAATTTTATGACGGTAGCGCAGGTTACAGTGCCATGCTGTCATCAGACGGGCCAATAGAGGTTGGTAGGGAGTCCGCCATTACCATAGACATCATGAAGGATGGAGTGCCGATACGTGACCTCCAGATGTACCTAGGCTCTGAGATGCACGTGTTCATCGTGAAATATGATTTATCAAAGGCAGGGCACACGCATGCATACAGGCCAGGCCACAACATGCATTTTGGAAACATGTCGCAGGTCTACTATGGCCCCACCGTGCCGATCAGATACAATTTTCAGGACAGCGGGAGATATGCCATGTTCGTCATGTTCAAGCATGATGGCAATGTGATTACAAAGAGACTGTTCGTGGATGTGGGGTACAGCCCGATAGGCTACTTGTTCGTTTACGGACTATACGGCTTGATTGCTGTCTTTGCCGCCTTTATGTTTAGAGATGAGATCGTTGGTTTTTTCAGAAAAATAATGAAGCGGCCTAACGACTGAACCTTCAGTTATTCTTGTTAGTTTCTATTATGTGAGCAGCTACGACTGGAAACTAACTGACTTGCTAAGGAATCACAGAGTCGAGTCTTCTTTTATCCCGCATACTTTTAACAAAGAATAGCGAGACGGCGACTATTCCGGCAGTCATAAATGGTGCGACGAGCTCGGAATATCTGACCTCAAATGATGTCTGATCTTTTATTGACACAACCGATGAGGGCGTCTCAGAAATGATCACATTTCCTAGCTTGTTTCCTCTTTGTTCTACAAACCAGATGTTTCCGGAATTGTCAGAGGTGATAAACTGTGTGAACGTACCGAGTGAGGGTATTGGTACTTCGATAAAGTTGCCTTTGTGTGGATCATAGACGCCAAGCTTGTCAACCACATGCTGGGCAATCCAGACGTTATCATATTTATCTTCTACGAGGCCAAATGGTAGCGAGTTCGGATCTGAGACAGGAATCTTTTCAAATGTTTTCAGAAACGGATTGAATTTTACTATGTTCAGTCCAGTATGCTCAGACGTCCAGATGTTTTTTTCCCTATCAATGTAAAGATCGAATGGCTCCTTCAATGGCTCATTCGGCATAAATTCCTCGATTTTACCAGATCTTGGTTCTATGACACCAATTTTGCCTCCCTGAGATTCCACGAACCAGATATTCCCATTATCATCTATTTTTAGGGCGGTTGGGCCAGACTGTTCGGTCGGTGTCTTGTATTCTTGAAACTGTCCAGAACTCGGATCATACTTGAGCAACGCGTGCTTATCCACCAAGGCGATCCAGATATTTCCATTATAGTCTATCTCTAGTGAAATTGGGATGGATTTTGAAGGCATTTGAATAATCTTGAATTGTCCAGTGGTTGGATCAAAATGTCCTATTTTGCTTTCAGGGGTGTCAGTGAACCAAACTTTTCCCTCCCCATCCAGCTTTAGAAATACAGATGTTTTTCCTTCGAATTCATATGACTTGAATTGTTTGTCACTTAGCGTGAATCTCCACAGTCTAGGTTTAGAGGTATCGCTAATCCAAAGAGAGTCTTTTCCATCAAATACAGGATAAAGTGGAGCGCTGCCATTTACCGGGAACGGGTATTCCACCACATCTGTTTTCAGTTGAGTCAGTCCAGGCTTGACAAGAACAGAAAAACTCACGCCCTGATTTGTTCCCTGGCTTTTTACTGCTTCAATCTCAACGTTCCATCTTCCAGAGAACCCGAACGTCACATCTCCCCGATATTTTGCCGAGTCACTTGATTTTTTCATAGCCACGTCTATTGGTGATATGTTTCTTTGTGGATTCGATATTTTGACTCTTATGTCTTCAAGACCATCAAGTTGCTTTCTCTCAATATCCAATGCCGAGACATTAATCACATTAGATCCGCTTGTTAAGGGATCTATGCTTACCTCAAACATCACATCCTCTGCAAATTCTGTGGTTCTAAAGACATAATCCTGTTGGACTGTTGTCTGCTGAGCTTGTCCTGCCGGTAACGATGTGTTTGCCAGAAGTGCAACGGATCCCAGTAATATGATGCCAAGGATGGCTTCTATTCGTAATGAGCGGCGAAGTTTTCTGTGAACCGCAATGTTCTTATTTCCAAGATTCTTTTCAGCAACTTTTTGTATCCGAAATTGGTTATATCCACCCAATCCAATCATTGCAGCGCCGGTTGCGATTTTGGCAATTATGAAAAATCCATATGGCGACTGAGAAAGAGCAACGACATCGTCTTCTATAAACCAAAGAAGCGTAGGTCCCGTCACTACAAGAATCCCGAGTGCGAGTAGGATCATGGCGGAGAACTTTGGTATGATCAGCAAAGTCATCATCTCTCTATTGTCTCCATCTAGTTTGGAGAAAATCGGTATTAGAACAAACGCAAAAAAGATAACACTTCCAATCCACACCGATGCAAGTAAATTATGAGCATAGTCTATTGCAATAGCCAAGGTTTGCTCAGTGGCTGCCCCATGTCCTATCAACGAAGTAGTTCCTATCAAAACGAGAGACAGAGCTGCCAGTAGTATCTGTTTTTTGTATGAGAATCGGGACTTGCTTTCAAATAGAAACCACACTCCAAGTAAGACAATAGTCAAACCCATTCTGACCAGCCATACGGATCCAAAAGATGTCTGAATCACATTAGCTGCCGGCACTCCTAGTCGAACTGTTTGAACTATAAGCATCATTATGTTTGATGCAAAAATTGCAAACAGTGCTATTCCTGTGATGGATGAAAGCTTTTCGTGATAGAGCTTTTGTAAAGATGGGTCTTCTGTGATTATTTTCTTTCTCTGTATTGACTTCCATATGATTACAGATGAGATTGCCGAGCCAAGTACAATCACCTGGCCAACCAGTCCTGGGAATCTAGCTCCGGCTTCTGGAAAATAGATGGATTCCGTTATTGGTGGCTTTTCCTGTGTTGGCAGATTCACGTCTCCCACTCCGAAAACAAATGAATATGGCACGAGATGTCCGTCAACCTTTGATAAAACTTGGGTTGAGACGGTGTACACACCAGACTGTAATGGCGGAGTAGTGATCATTAGTGCGGTTTCGTCCTTAAAGTAGCTCGTATCTTTGTTGTCTATCTGATTTCCGTTGTTGTCAAATATTTTGATGTAGCTGTAGTCTAGTTCCACAGACTCTGAAAAATATATGATGACTTTGCTAGTTCCTGTCGGTACATTCGACGATTGTGCAGGATTAGAATCAACTAAAAGCGGGTGCGCGTATGCCACCTGGGTAACAGAGAGTGAAATCAAAATGACAAACAGTAGAATTTTTTTCATCACTGCAACTGAGCAAATTGTTAATTTAAACAATCCACATGTTTTGTCATTGTACCAGTCCACGTAAGAATAATAATATCGCAATAACTACCAACGATGTGAAAATATTTCTTGTGATGTTTGCGGTTTTGCTGATGGTAGCGGGACTTGCACCGGCATTTGCACACAAAACTATTACAGTGGAACAGTATGAGATTGAAGTCGGTTGGAAGGACGAACCACCACTGTCAGGGCAGCAAAATGCCATATTTTTCTCAATAACTCAAGACGAGGGAAACGGTGTCAAGTCAGGAATAGTAAATGCCTTCAAGAACTTGGAAGCCGAGGTCAGATCAGGCAGTACCACAAAACAGCTAGACATACTGTCAGATGTTAAGGCAGGTAATTATTACTCAAAAATAATTCCAACCAAGACAGGCTCCCTGACTATAGTTTTGAAGGGCACAATAAATGAAATTCCAGTTAAAGAAGAGGTCGCCATAGAGGACGTTGAAAGTATTGACCTTCTTGCCTTTCCACCATCTAGTTCCTCCTCTGGCCAAGATATGACTGCCATAAAGAATGCCTTATCTGCTCTCCAGAGAGACATGACGGACATCAAAGCAAAGACTTCAGGCGGTCAATTATCAGAAAACAATCTTTCTGGCTCGTATGATGTCGGGATTTTTGGGGTCGCCATAGGCACCGCAGGTGTGATTCTCGCAGTTGTATCGATGCTAAAAAGAAAATAAGTTTCTAAAGTCTCGGCATGACTTTAGATTTTGATGTTATTGCTACTATACCAATGATTGACACTGCAAGTATTGTCATGACAAGCGGTCCAAATTCTGGCACTACCTTGAGGGAGATCGCATCTCCTTTGGGACCTGTCCAACCTGACTCGTCGTCCTCCGGACCTATGCCAAGTATGGTTACTTGTACATCCACGGGGCTATCAGATCTTAGTACCGCGGTCGAGATTTGATCAGAGCCGCTCATTGCATGCATTGCTGCCTCGTTTAGAACCTCGGTTCCATCTTGCATCGCGCTGATACCGTAGTTTACATGCTCAATTGGATTTTCATCCGCGTCGGTGAACTCTATAGCTAGAGAAAGATCTTCTCCAGAAGTAGGTTTACCAGAGCCGATTTTTACCATCACGGATCCATCGGAGGAGGCAGATTCAACATAGTTCTCATATTCTTCTTGGTCTACCTCAGCCTCCTCATGTTCCTCGGCACCTGCTTCTTGGACTATTACTGTTCCTTGCATCCATGGGTGTACTAGACAAAAGTATGGGAATTCGCCTTCTTTCTCAAACATATGAGAGAAAGTCTGTCCTGATAAGAACAAGTTGCTGTCAAAGATTCCATCTGGACCGTTCTTTGGATCTCCGCTTGTTACGGTGTGTGATGCGCTGTCGTCATTTGACCATGTTACCTCGCCGCCAACGTCTACGGTTACTTCGGCTGGAACGAAGCATTCGTTGGTAGTCTCGCAGCCTGGAGATGATGCGCCTGCAGGAATGTTCACTTCAATCTTTGCATGATCTGCAAAAGCAGATGGCATAGCCACCGCCAATGCAATCGCAGCAAAAATCGAACAAACAGTTAGTTTATTCATCTTTTTTCATCGAGATTCGGATGAATAAAATCTTAATTGTTGTGGTACAAACGCAAAACAAGTCGATCTCTAATCCATCCTTTCAAATCTTATTTTTGGTTGGGAGCCAGCCAAGTCTATCATATATGATTCAACAAACGCTGCCAAAAGCAGCAGACCAACAACTATCCCAACTTCAATAAAAGCATGCTTTATGTCCTTCTTTGTCAGGCTTTTTTTCACAATTTTCGAAAATAAAAGAAAGCTTCGCGACATTCCAAGCGAGTAAGATACAATTTCCATAAACCCAAAAGGCGTGAGGAGCACGGTGAATGGTGGCATCTGTGCCAAAGATGGATCGTTTACCAGAAGGGCCGCCACTGCAAGTCCTGTTGAAAATGTGGCAAAAACTCCCCACCCCATGCCCACTGCCGGCAGGAACATTGGAAGAGCAATTTTCACGTTATGAAAAAAGATTCCAAGGCTAAAATCGCCCTCCTTGAGATCATCCAACAGTTTGTTGAATTCATCAACAAAGTCCTTCGCCTCTTTTTCGTCAGGTTTTATTTCAGAACCTACAAGAAAGCTAGCGGACGAGATTCCGATGAAAATAAGAAGCAAAAGCAGTCTTTTTTTCATTTCACGTAGCAGTCTTAGAATCTCAGTTTTTTTAGAAATGGCCACTTTTTCTTTTTGGTTTTTTGCTCGGCTGTGTTTTGCTCAGGTTCTTCCACGTCTAGTTTGATTTTGTTTCTGATTTAACCAAACTGGTATAGTTTTAGAATTGTACCAGTTTTTTTATATGGTATGGCATGTCAGTACATGCATAACGTTGTATTGTCATAGAATTCCTATCGGTAGAACCGAACATTAAAAAATTAAATAAGATATGGCTTGTCGAGATATTTGTCAAAGATATAGAGCTACAAAGCCAGTCAAGACAGGTAGATATTCTGCAGGTCAGAAAAGATGTAAATTTTGCGAAATATTTGTAAAATGGGAAGGCAGACATTGTCCGTGTTGCGGCTACAAACTGCGCTCCCATCCAAGAAACTCCACCTACAATAAAATTTTGAGAATGAAATTCAAAAGAATTAGATAATAATCAGTTCTTCTTTTTACTGTCCTTAATGTTTTTTCTTTATTGTCCAAACAATACCGATTATCAAGATTGCAGGAGCTGCCAAGATTATCCACAGGCTAGCTTGGTAGATTATTGGTTCACCTTTGTTCTTTGAGATTATTGCATCTGCGCTCAATTTGGTACTGTTACCAAAAACAACCGTATTAAACTCTGAAACACTCGATTTGTCTTTGCCCAGGTTTTCAAGTCTTAATTTCACAGGACCGGGCTCAGAAAACGCAAAATATTTGATGTCACTTCCCCCTTCAGAAAATCCGTTTGAGCGGTGAATCTCTTTTCCATTCTGAATTATAACAAAATCGTATTCAAGGGCGTGCAGTTTCGTTGATCCGTCTGCCTTGAAAAAATCAAGTGTAAAGAGCACCTGTTCGCCAGTCTTGATTACGACTGGATCCCAATACAATCCGGTATGATATTTTCTATCACTGCTAATTGTCATTGCAGGAAGCGTAAGCCTATTTCCCTCTATGTCCTGTGGATATTGTGGGATCGGTCCGCTCACCTCAACGACACCATACATCCATGGATGAATCGTGCAGAAATACGGAAAAACACCAGGTCGTTTGAATTTGTAAGACCAGCTCTCGCCTGTTGCAAACAAGCCACTATCGAAGATACCAAAAGGAATACCAGGTGTTCCAGTTACGCCGCCTGCCCTTCCGCTTGATTGCCCACTGGTGACAGTATGTCTATCTGTATCTTGGTTTGTCCAAGTTACTGTATCATTTACAGATATGGTAAGCTTTGTTGGAAGATACCAATCTTCTGCAAATAGATCCTTTTTGAACTGTGGGTCATAGGAGGGGTTTCCTGCACCTTTTGGTATTATAACATCATAGTTTGATTCTGCATGAGCATGCAAAAATCCACTTGCAATCACAGTTATCACAATAATGGAAAAGGCAAACGCGATATTCATATGGATCGTAGTTCATCATCCCATAAAAAGTGTAGATGAATTAGCTGATTATACCAGCACCCTTAACTATGAAATCCCATCAGAAACGATGAGCGAGAAAAATTCGATGTGGCTTCTGTCTTCATTACACTCCTCGCTCTTTTTTTTCCTAAATTTCACCAGAATATCGTTTTTGTTGGTTGCGATTACATTGGCACCACTTGTGCCATATGCTAATGCGCATTCTCTTTTGAATTCTGCTGAATCAACCATCGGAGACAATAGAATTCAAATTGCAACGGATCCGGAAATTCCTGCCACCAATCAGACGGCCAAGATCTTACTGCACGTTACGGATCTTAATTTGAACGATGTAGAACGTTTCAAAATTGGAATTCGAATGTTCTATGAAGACAAACAAGTAGGTGGCATACCCCCACAGACAATTGAAGGAGGATATTGGAGTTTTGATTATGTTTTCAAAAAGCCAGGAAACCACATATTCCGTGTGGACTTGTATGATACTCAGGATAGGGTGATAACACACACATTCAACATGAGCACACAGAATCCCTTTGGCTACATTTTCTTTTACGTTATAATGTCGGGTGCGATTGGTGCGGCCGTGATATTTGGTTATATCTATCTGCCAAAAAAACTAAAGAGATCAAAATCCCAACCGGCAGATCAGGTCTAATGTGACTCTAGCAAAGTAGCCAAGGCTATATGCAAAAATATGTGAGAAATGAGCTTATTTGACAAGAGCCCATAAACACTTTTGCGTTTATACCAGTTTCTTTAAAAGACGTATCTTTGAGAAAGAAGATCGATTGCAGAGCACAGGACTCAACACTAGAACAAAATCAAAAATGTTAATGGCATCCTCACTAATTATTGCGCTTGCCTTACTTCCTTTCGCCTTTCCACATATTTTGATAGGCCATGGATCATATTTTGCGATTCACATAGCAAGCATATCGTTAGGTACCTTTCTTTCGATAGTTGGGTTTTTCACATATAGAGAGTTTAGGTTGCTAAAACTGTTTTTGATAATGTTGGCATTTATGGCGATAACGATAGGGGAAGCATTTTCATTTGTCAATATGATAACACCGTTTTTTGCATCTACTTTCGGTTTTGACAGTTTGATTTCGCACGGATTCATACTCTTGATGCTGACGTTTTTTGTAGTTGGAATATTTAGGTCGAATTAAATGAAATATATCAGCTATCAACACAACCCCAGGGTATCAAAGCTATTACACATAATCAGGGAATCACCCGGTCTAACCTTTACCCAAATAATGTCCCATTCTGGTCTGGCAAACGGCGTCTTGAGTCATTATCTCAACAACATGGAGAAACGATCCATGATAAGATCAAACAGGGGCAAAAAGATGACGTGGTATTTTTCTCCAGATCATCCACCAGAAGAAGATTGGATTATTATCAACCTGAGAAAGGAAACATCTAGAAATATTTTGCTCTTTCTCTCAATAAAAAGACAAGCAACATTTGCAGAGATAGTTGACGCGGTGGCAAGGTCTCCACCAGTTGTATCCATTGTCCTCTCCAGACTGGAGGAACGCGGCATCATAAAATCCACCTCTGGATATTTGAAAAAATACAGCGTAGCAAACCCAGACACCATAATAAGACTAAGTGAGGTAACAAACAACACTGCATTTGATAAAATGAAGGATCAGTTTTCTGACATATTTTCATACCTGTAGAAAAGTTGAAAGCAGCAATCATTGCAACATTTGCGCTGATTTTTATATTCGGATTCACGATGCCTGCATTCGGACACGGGTTTGGTGGTGAGACGCTTCCAATCACACTTACAAATAGGAACGCGACGCTCTTTGTGAGCATACAACCGCAGGTTTTTGATCAAACCAATAATGAAAGTTACCTTTCTTTCAAGCTGTCTGATGCAAGGACTGATGCGGTGATTGAACACGTTACTTATTTGATCGAGATGTCAAGAAACGGCAAATCAATTTTCAGGGAAACATTTCATGATGATCAGGGAAATCTCAACATAAGGGTAGTTTCAGACAACTCAAAAGGCATTAGAATTGACGGTGACAAAGAGCAAACAAGTAAGGGTTGGACAAGAAAACTTTTGTCGCCTCTGAGCATCGAAGGACCCGTGTTTACTACTGGCGGGCTGTACAAATTTCGCGTAGAGATAGTAACCGTCGATTCGGACAACAATGTACTTGTTCAAAGACCTACAGTTGAGGGGGCCATAAGCATTGCAGACAAGACTGACCATCAGGTAACCAGCGAGAACGGGAAAAAATACAACATCGGCATAATGTCATACTACGACACAATTACCAACTTTGAATTTGATTCGAAGAACAGTACGATATCATTCGATATGCCTTTCGACTGGAGCGCTCAGAACCTGAAACAGATCACAGTGGTTCATCAGGAAGTCCACATACCAAAGACATACGCCGAGATGTTGGTGACAAAATACGATGGTTTTGTCAACGGTATCCCTCTTGCAGAATCAGCGGTTACAATAGATGACTATTCGGATGACAGCAGGATAGTTCACCTTGTACTAAACCAAAACGATCTCGCGTCATTTGCCCAAAAAACTCAAGAAAATTCAAAGATTGTCTTTTCCGTGATGCCAAGTAAGACAGAGAATCTTCCACTAAAGGCATTCACCCACAATGCAGTCTTTCAGATTGGACTTTCTTGGGAATCCACGCCGATACAGGCCCAGTCTAAGACCAGATTTTACATGGACTTTACCAAGTATTATGCTCCAAAAACACAGGAAAACGTAAGATACGATTTTGTCATAAAACAGAATGATGTTGAAATTTTCAGAAAGTCAATGATTGGAACCACAAACGCGCCGCCAAAAACAAACTATGTTGACTACGAATTCTCTGACAAAAACATAGGCACTGTGATAGTGTCGATTGAAAACATTGATGGTGAGGAACTTTCATCTGCGGATTTTGTCGTGGTTGTAAAACCAAAGTCCGAGCCAAAACAAAACTTCCCAATCCGGATTCCAAGTATGGTAAAGGATGACAGTGGCAATACCATTCCAGGAAGATACAACGTTGATCTCACATGGATCCCCGACATCCTTGATGTCGGCGACGCCGAATTCATCATAACCATCTACGACAGAGAAAGTGGCTCACCGATTCCTCAGTCCGAATACGATTTTGTTTTGCTAAAGGATGACAGCGAGGTGTACCGCAAATCAGGATTTGCGCAAGCGGGAGGAAGTTTTGAGAACATCAGGTTTTTTGATGAAAATGTTGGGCCGTTGACTCTCAGAATAGAAAACATTGACCAAAGTGGCGAGTATGCGGAGATTCCGATTTCTGTCACACCAGAATTCCCATTTGGCAGCATTTTGGTTATGACTGCATTGTTTTCTTTCGCGCTTTTGTTTACCAGGTTTAGAAAGAATTTTTCAGGGAGGCAAATATTTTGAATGAATCAAGAAACAATCTTTCGTTAAAGAGAATAAAGAAGCTAAAGATGGCGCTTTTGCTGACGGCCAGCTATCTGGTTGCAGAAGTTGTCGGTGGGATTCTAACAAACAGTCTTGCGTTGCTTGCAGACGCCGGCCACATGCTTACTGATGTAGGCGGCCTCGCACTTGCTCTATTTGCGATCAACTACACCCGAAGGCCTGCAACGCCACAAAGAACGTACGGATTTTATCGCATGGAGATACTGGCATCTCTGGTAAACAGCGTGGTTCTAGTGTTGCTTTCCGTTTACATCTTTTATGAGGCCTACAGGAGGATCATGGAGCCATCTGAAGTACAGAGTATATCGATGACAGTAGTTGCAGGGATCGGCCTTGTGGTAAACTTTGCTGGAATGAAATTGCTTGGCGGGCATTCTCACTCTGGCAAGGACCACAGACATGGCGAAGATGAGAGTCTCAACATGGAAGGAGCCAGACTGGAGCTTTTCAGCGACATGCTAGGCTCTATTGGTGTGATCGCCGCCGGCGTCATAATAATGGCCACCAAGTTCTATTTGGCAGATCCTCTAGTCAGCATCGGTCTGGCGGCCTTTATCCTCCCAAGGACGTGGCGGCTGCTCAAAAAATCAGTGCACATCCTGATGGAAGGGGCCCCAGTCAACATATCATATGAGGAGGTCAAAGAAGCAATACTGCAGATAAAGGGAGTGACGGGGGTCTTCCAG
Organism: Candidatus Nitrosotenuis sp.; assembly: GCA_049276655.1. Lineage (GTDB taxonomy): Archaea > Thermoproteota > Nitrososphaeria > Nitrososphaerales > Nitrosopumilaceae > Nitrosotenuis. The sequence continues at coordinate 184,604 of JBASWV010000006.1, forward strand.
CTGCACATCTGGACCATAACCTCGGGCTTTGACGCGCTTTCCGCACACGTGGTGGTAATCGACACAAGCAAATCCGAGTCGATTCTAAAGGAGATCAATTCCCTGCTTGAGAACCGCTTTAAGATAAGCCACATTACAATTCAGATAGAAACATACCACTCAGAGTCCAATTTCTTCGAGGGCAACGAAGGTAGCAAGTATTAATACATCATATCATTAATTAATGATATGTCGATGCGATATGAAAAGCTGAAGCTCAAGGCAAAGCTTTTCAGGGGACTGGGCGACTCTACAAGACTCACAATTTTGGAGTTATTGCGGAAAAAAGGAGAAAGGACTGCCTCGCAGATAATGGAAGAAACCGGCCAGAGCCAATCAAACGTGTCTAACCACCTTGCCTGCCTCTTGGAGTGTGGGCTGGTAAAAAACAGACGGGAGGGGAAAAACGTCTTTTATAGCATAAGTGACAAAAAGGTCGCAAAGGTTCTTGAAGAAAGCGACAGCATATTGACGGATGTTGCGGACAGGATATACGCATGCACCCATTATAATGAAAAATAAGGTGGAAAAAAAATGCAAAAACAAGAATGCGCCAGCTGCTCGTGCAGTGAGGAGATGGAAGGCCAAGATCTTGCCAAAACAAAACGCCTGATCGTTTTGGGGCTGGCCCTCACAGTACCAATAGTAATTCTTGAGACCATCTTTGACTCGATAACAATAGATATCGTGCTGCTGATTTTGGCAACACCGATTCAGGTATTTCTTGGAAAACCATTCTATGTAAGATTTTACAAAATGCTCATACACAGACACAGGCTCACTACTGACACCCTCGTTGTTCTTAGTACGACCGTTGCGTATGTGTACGGCATTGTTTCAGTGGTTACCGGATCACATGCCCCATTTTTTGAGGCCTCTGCATCTGTCCTGACCATATTCACTATAGGCGAGTACATCGAAAACAGGGTCAAAAAGACAACCACCGGCACAATCAAGCGTCTTTTGGAATTAAAGCCAAAGACTGCCACTGTGCTTCGAGACGGCAGGGAAGAGACCATCTCGGCTGATGCCATTCAAGTCGGCGACACCGTAATTGTAAGGCCTGGCGAGAGTGTTGCAGTGGACGGTGAGATAATTTACGGAGAATCGTCAGTCGATGAATCCATGATAACAGGCGAGTCAATGCCCGTAGATAAAAAACTTGGAGACGGGGTGATCGGCGGGACAATAAACAAGAACGGGTATCTTAGGTTCAAGGCAACCCAGATTGGAAGCCACACCGCCCTTGCCAGCATCATCGACTTGGTCGAGCAGTCGAGAAGGTCAAAGGCCCCGATTCAGAGAATCGCGGACAGGGCAGTGGAGTATTTTGTGCCCATTGTGTTTCTCATTGCGATTTCGTCTTCTCTGTTTTGGGCCGTGTCCATGCAGTCAATTCCGTTTGCCCTGACGGTGTTTGCCACTGTACTAGTGGTTGCATGTCCGTGCGCGTTGGGAATTGCCACGCCTCTCGTGGTGTCACTTGGAATTGACAAAGCTGCAAGGCAGGGCATACTGGTAAAAAACGGAGAGTACCTCGAGAGGCTTGCCTCTATAGACACCATACTGTTTGACAAGACCGGCACGCTGACCAAGGGGGTGCTGGAGGTAACCGACATTCTTCCAAGCAAAGGCCGCGACGAAAAGACAGTTTTGCAGATTGCTGCATCTGCAGAGACAAGATCCGAGCATCCGATTTCAAAGGCAATCGTGGCAAAGGCATCTGGTCTTGGGATAAGACTGCTGGAGATGACAAAATTCGAGGCACTCACCGGCTACGGAATATCTGCGAGCTGCCAGCAACAGCAGGTTTTCGTCGGCAGCCCAAAATCAAAGGAAAAACTGGTTTCAGAGGAGTTAGAGTCAAAAATCTCAAAAATGGAGTTGGAGGGAAAGACAGTTGTCCTAGTGGTCGTTGACGATCAGATCACAGGCATCATAGCGCTGGCCGACACCGCAAGAGAGAACACCAGACACATCATAGAAGATCTCTCAAGGATGGGAAATGAGGTCATGCTGATCAGCGGCGACAACCTCAGAACCGCCCGCGCGATCGCGCAGCAAATCGGAATTACGAATGTCCTGGCCCCTGTGCTGCCTGGCGAAAAGGCCGCCCAGGTCAAGAAACTTCAAGGGCAGGGCAAAAAGGTTGCAATGGTTGGAGATGGCATAAACGACGCGCCGGCGCTGACGCAGGCAGATGTCGGAATCGCAATTGGCTCGGGGACAGACGTGGCAATGTCTGCAGGGCACATCATAATAATGAAAAGCGATCTGCACGACGTCATATACGCGATAAAATTGGCAAAGCACTCGATGTCAAAAATAAAACAAAACCTGACCATTTCTTTTGCTTACAATGCCATAACAATCCCGATTGCAGCTGGAATACTTTATGGTGTCACAAATTCGCTGATCCTCGCACCTGCAGTCGCAGCGCTTGGCTGGATAGTGAGCGATTCCTCGGTGTTTGGAAATTCTCTGCTCATGAAGAGATTTACATTGTCTCATCATGCAGATGCAAGTCATTAGGGCAACGATGGATAATTCGAAATTAGCCGAGACTAAAAAAGTTAGCCTAGGCTAACTTTTAAATAAACAGAAATAAATAAGAAAACAGTTGCGAGTCATTTCAAAAATGATGCTTGGTTTGGCATTCACCACAGTCCTTACAGTACTTTATTTTGTCTATCCCAACACATCGGATGCAAGCGATGAGAAAACCTTCATTTCCCATAATGGAGCAGTTGTAAAAACTACCGGAGAGATATTGGATCCTGTTTATTCTGGGCGAAAAGTAGAGTTCAATCCAGATAAATACCTGAGAGAATTCAATTACGGTCGAATCTTGAAACTAGAAAACGGCACCACGGTACGAGAATTTACGATCATAGCAAATGATGACAAAGTTATGGAAATATCCCCCGGAGTTTTCTATAATGTCTGGACCTTTAACGGCACGGTGCCGGGACCAACCATACGTGCAACAGAGGGAGACATAGTACGAGTGAAGTTCATCAACAACGGTTCAAAATCCCATACAATGCATTTTCACGGCATACATCCTGCCAACATGGACGGTGTGTTCGAAACTGTTGGTCCTGGAGGGGGTCAATTCACTTACGAATTCACGGCAGGGCCTGTTGGCGTTCACCCATATCACTGTCACGTGATGCCATTAGAAGAGCACATCTCACACGGCTTGTATGGCGTGTATATTGTAGATCCAAAGGAAGGCAGGCCACCTGCAGATGAAATGGTAATGGTTCTAAACGGCTTTGATACCGACTTTGACACAGAAAACAACTTCTATGCTGCAAACACGATCCCGTTCTACTATCAGCACCATCCAATACAGATCAAACAAAATCAACTCATACGAGTCTACGTGGTTAACATGGTGGAGTTTGATCCGATAAACAACTTCCACCTACACGGCAATCTGTACAATTATTATCCGACTGGCACATACAGTGTGCCAAGCACCTATACGGACATGATCACTCTGTCTCAAACTGAGCGCGGCATTATGGAGTTTAATTACACATATCCTGGCAAATACTTGTTCCACGCCCACAAAACGGAGTTTTCAGAGAAAGGATGGGTTGGGTTGTTTTTGGTAAATGGAACATCTAATGGAGTTCAGTCAGAGACCTATCAAGATAAAACCTAACCATTCAATACCAGTTCCACTAAGATAGTTTACAAAAATGATCTTGGTTTGAATGTCACAGTTTTAGATCGCAAAAATTATTTCAAATATGCATCTATTACTTGCTTGAAAGCCTCGTAGGGTTGCGCACCAGTTATTTTGGTATAGCTCCTTTCAGAATCTCCCACAAACATGGTCGGCGTTCCGGTAAGACCGATTTGGTTGGCAAAATTTGTCAGCTGTTGGCTCTGCGATTCGTATTTTTTGCTATCTAAGCATGAGTTGAATTTTTCAGAATCAAGTCCTGAAATGTTCCTTGCAAGCACCTTGACCTTACTAATTAGAAATCAAACCCACACCGCATCGCCTTCGCTCATTCTCCGTTTCGGCACGCGGGATCGAGGCTAGCGTCATTCACAATTTTCATCTGTTTGCCTGATTTTTATCGAAAGTATTCGGCTTTTGGGAAAGTTGTCCATTAACGTTATATACTGTATTTCGTGAGTTTTGTCAATTGAGATTAAATAGTATTTTTGCTACTATGCTACTGTTTGCAGTGATTGTAACAAAAAATGAAGATTTCGAATATTCAGTGAAAAATATACCTAAAACATGTATTGCGGGTACATCTACATACAGCTTTAAGAGTTATCCTTTCCAAGTTGAATTAGGGAATAACTCGGAAATAAAAACATGGAGATTCCCTGGCGATGCCAATTAAGAGATTCTATATTTCAGCAGACGGTGGAAAAGTTACCGACGTAGGGTTAAGACCTGCCTTGGCATATCATGCCACATCAACATACAATCTGAAGATAGTAGCTCATAACATCTTTGGAGAGAAACCTACAGAAAATAGAGTCGAGGTTATTGTCAAAGGCGACGGGAGAAGTATAGACCTATTTCGCAACTACGTCGAGATGAATGATGTTAGACTGTTTAAGCAAGGCCCAATGTACAAAATTTCCAAGGCTGAAAATTACAAAGGCAAGGAACCCAACTGGGATTACTGTTTGAACACGATCAATTCCGAACAGATGTACCACGGGATAACTGCAATGTCTCAGGTAGCCGGATCGTTGGGTAGCATAGACAAACAGTTTGGAATAATGATTGAAAAATATGGCGCATTTGGAGAATACATGAAACAAATAGTAAATTTCCAGAATGAGACTAAGGAAAAACTAATCAATCTGGATTATTTGAAAGATATCAAAGATAGAATTGATTCTTTGACAAAGTAAAACGAAGATAGAATCACTTGTTTATTAGATCGTAATTTTTCAAGAACAAGTTAATCGGCTTCACTCATTGTCCTTTTCGTCCCTATCCGGGACCGCTCCTGGTGTATCTTGGGCAAAACGTCGCTGAAAAGGACATGGCTCGCCTCCAGAATTAACTGACGGAGGTAATCAAAATGGAGAATGGAAAACAACCCGTGCTGACTGGGGTAATACAGTCAGGAGAGAAAGACCCGAAGAAGAGGAAGATTCTGGGAAGAATCGCGCTCTGGAGGGTCGAGAAGAGGAAGGGGGAGGAAGACTCCCTCTTCCAATGATTCGGAGATGGATGGAATGTTCACGATAAACGGAAACGGAAAGGAAATCGCCGAACTCTTCAAAAAGTTCGGTCTCGGCGAATACGAGTCGAGGGTCTACTTTGCTCTCCAAATCGCTGGAAAGACAAAGGTGGGCAAACTGTGGGTTTCGGCGGGAGTCCCGCAGAATAAGGTCTACAATACGGTTCAGACTCTCTCTACAAAGGGTCTGATTGAGACCACCAACATAAGACCGCTCGAGGTGAGAGCGAAGCCTTTCCTTAGGTTCGCAAACGACTACCTTACCGACAGGAAATGCTCGCTCTACGAGATTCAGGAAAAAATTGAAGACTACAGGGAGGTGATAAAGAACAAGCCGATGAAAATCCAATTCTGACCCGCGGATAACTTGGAAAAGTTATCTAGTCGGAGTCAGTCTAGATTTCGTTGGGACAGGTAGCCAATGGGATTGCCATATTTGGAGTATTATTGGCACTCATTGGCGCTATTATTTTGCTGATTGGCCAGGAGTATATCAAAGACGGGGAACTTGAAACAACAACAAAAACAATTGCTCCGGGCGAAAGTTTTTCCGTGCATCTCAACATGGCAAGATTTGACAAAGCAATATGTGATTTACAATCGAATAGTCTTGCAGATATCATAATAACGACATACTGGGGACCTATGGAAAATACAATTCGAAATTACAAATCGTTTTCAGGAAAGTTCGAATTCAAAAACATTGAACCGAGAGATTACAGCGGTGCTGAAATTAAAATCACAAACCCAATAGAACTGAGCCAGGGTACAGTCACATATACAATACATGTCCAACAGTATAACGAACAGCCTTCCGGTTACATGACAGGTTTTACGCTCTTGCTGCTAGGATCCTTGATAGCGGTGTTCTCTGCCTTCAAACCAGACGGTAAAAGACTGAATCACTCTTTTTTCAAGGCAAAGCAACTGGACACGACATTTAAGATGTCCACAATCTGCCTCGCATTCGTAGGTCTTGTCATAATAGAGATCGGCATGATTGCTGGCCTGCCGCCAAGCGTCACATCATTTTTTGCGGACGCAAAAAACATGTTCTATTTGGTTTTCACGGTTTTGGCCATCTCGATATTCCCCCTCGCAATATTCTCGTACTTTGTGGCGCCGTCAAAAATAGAGAGAAGGTGGAGGCTGGGAAATGCGACGAAAGATGCAGAGTTACAGGCGGTCTGCGACAGTCTGGCAAAGGATGCGGGTCTGTGGCGCCCGCCAACTGTCCTGATAACTACAGCCTCAGACGCAACATGTTTTATTTTCGGCATTAGTCTGCGGAGCTACAAGCTCGTAATCAGCTCAAGAGTAAAGGACGCCCTGAATCAGTCGGAGCTTGAGGCGGTCATATCCCACGAGCTATCGCACGCCTTGCACAGAGACATGATTTTCATGACATGGGGCGAAGTTTACCTGAGTTTTGCGAAATTCTGGGCGCTTGCCATACTGGCCGGTACGATACTTTTAGCGATTTTTAGTTCCGACATAGCAAATTCGGTTCTCTTCATCTCGTTGTTCTCGCTGCTTGGTTTTGGATACTCGTATTTTATGATCAACTCGATTTCAAGGGACCGCGAGCTGCTATCGGACATCAGGTCCATGAACCAGACAGACTCTTCGTCTTTGAGATCCGCTCTGATCAAAGTAAAGGCAATCGGCGCGGGCTTTACAATCGGCAACAGACTGCTGTTCTATTCCTCACTTGACGAAAGCGTATCAGGTTTCGTGAGGTGGTTTGTCAGAGCATTCCTTGCCACACATCCTACTCTGAAGCAGAGAGTAGGTGTCATAGACGGAACATACGAGGCAAACATGGTCTCTGCGTCAAACGTGATACACATAGGACTGGTGGCGGGCTTTTCCTATCTCTTCTTTGCCATGACTACCCAGCAGATATCAAGCAGGCAGGAAGATTCTAACTTTCTTCTCACCCTGTTTCCCAGCAGCATTATAATCGGCTTTCTCTACGGATTGTATTTTGCATACCAGAGCGTTAATGATACATTTTTTGACGAAGATTTCAACAAAAGAAAAAAAGCAATCGTGGTCTGGATCAGCTCAGTTCTGTCGTTGATACTCGGCAACACATTGGTGTTTTTTGTCGGTCTGGCAATATTTCTGAAATTCGACTGGCAACAATCACTGTTGACGTTGGTGTTCGGCACATTTGTTTTTGCTATGGCGTTTCCACTGAGTTTGGGATTTAAGTGGCTGCTAAGGCACGCATTGAAGTGATCTAGTCCTTTTTTGCAAGCTCCGACAGAATAAGATCCAGATCACCGTCGTCAAGTTTTCCTGAGAGAAATCCGAGCGCCCCAGGGGCAAGGCTCTTCAGCTCCTTGTTCTTGAATTTCAGCATCGATTTGGTTCCGATTATCGCATAGTCCTTTCCTTCTTCATGTATGAAAATTATCTGATCTCCTTCCTTTAGTCCTAAATTCTCTGCAATATCGCCAGGTATTGTTGCATAGAGGCTAGAACCCTTGTAAGCCAGAGTTCTTGAACCGATGGTCACAGGTTCGTTCCGTGGAATGATCTTAAAAGAATTTAGGCCTACTAGTGACTCTTGTGGGCTTAGGAACATGCCATACGTATACTAAACCATGAGCGAAACCGACGACACAAAAATCGTCACCAAGTTGCTGGACAATCTCAACTACGAGATTATCAAGATTCTTGAATCCAGCCAACAGCCCTTCTACGTCGGTCAGCTCAAGGAACGTCTCGACGTAATCGGGATGTCAAGATCAAAGCCCACCCTGATCAGGAGACTGAAGGACCTGGAAGATATTGGATGGATAAAGAGGGTCATCCACGGCTCATACGAGCACGCCAAATGGGAGCCATATTCCCCAAGGTTCTATCAGCAGCTTTTGCAGCACAGGGAGACCATAATCAGCACAGTAACCAATTTGAAGGCAGACATTATCGTGGCCCAGATTGTACCTGAGGCGGAAAGAACGTATCAGAAAATAATTGTTGCAGAGATTGGAGACAAGTCCGAAAGAAAAAGAGAAAAGATCAGATTGGAAGAGACCAAATTAAGGGAACTTATCGATTGGTTACTCAGAGATTTTGACAAGCTAGACGAGCTGACAAAGATGAGGATGTTCAGATGGGCGTACAAATCAAAGTACTTTGAGAACCTGCCCTACTCGTAATTGTCTCTTACGTGGTAGATCAGCCTTGTGAGGAACTGCAAGCCTTTTGTCACAGGAAGCTTGTGCACTTCCTTGGTCCATTTGTCCAACCTTGCCGGATAGTACTCCAATCCGATCGTGTTGTCTGAAAACATCCCTCGCTGATAGACCTCGAACGGAATCTTCGGATAGATTCTTGGCCTGAACGATTTGGTAAGACTCTCCAGTTTCTGGTCAACGTCGTAGCATATGTCAATTTGAGATTCGAGTGGACTGACTATGTGGCCGTCCTCGTTTTTGTATCCACCAATTTCTTCTACTTCGGCCTTCTTGTATTTCCACACGTCCGGGTGCTTTGTGTTGTCGTGCAAATCAAAGATTACATCGTATGGATTTCCTGTCTGTTTGATTATCTTCTGAGTGCGTCTGTGATCTTTCAATAACAAATGCTTACGATATTTTTCCGGGTCTTTTCCCTCAGATATTTTCAACATGACTTCCTTTGGCATCCCGTGATCAAGCATCTTGTATTTAGGATAGTTCGGATCCGGTATCTCCATGGCGGTGACCCCTTCTATGCCGAGCTTTTCTATCCTTCTACCGATCTCTTGAACGCCTATCGTTTCCTCATCTAGTTAGCGTAGAGTTCGGCAGAGTGCCGGCCGTACATCACCAGTATCGAAGGTGGTTTAGGCATGAATTTAGCTTTATAGCTAACATTTAAGCCACTTTCGGTCGTCCCGCCGTTCGTAAATTTCTCACCTATGGAACTTGCCCTGCCTTAAGTCGTCATCCAGGTAGGGGACAGGTGATGAGCACAAACCAAAATTCATCACATGAAAACGGCAAGAGATACGTTCTCTACGTGCCGACACCGTTCAAGGGCCCGCAAACACGGGACGTCTTGAACAAGGTGACAACCGTGGCAAAGAAGCTCTTCAAGGGGGCGACGTTCTCGCCGCCAGGTACCGGCGTCTATGTCGAGAAAAACGACGAGACTGGCCAGTTCGAGGAATTTGTTGAAAAGGTGAGAACCTTGGAGATCATCACGAACCAGAACTCTGACTCCAAGATAGAGCAGGTGGCCTATGCAGCACTCTGCGCCCTTGACGAAAAGCGTCCAGAACAGGACCCGGAAAGGGCAGTGTGGTACACGGAGCAAAACGTCGTGCTGCACAAGATAAGGAATCCAAACCTTGCGGAGGCGGCCTGAGATGGGAAAAAGAGTTCTTACGTCAACTGGAAAGGTCATCGACCTGGACAGGGGCGAGGGTGTAGAGTCCATCCCGCCAGAGAGCCTTGCCATGGAAAAACATTCCTACGGAGCTTACGCTCCATCTTTTTCTCTTATACTAAATGGCATGATGACCAGCGTCAGGACCGGCTACGGCCAGTTCTATGACACCCAGATCGGTGAGAGGAGATTGTTGACAGAGATGCAAGAGATGAAGCTCTTCCCAAAGGCGTTTCCCGTCCATGTTGGACAGAACTACGCCACCGGCGACATCTACTGCACCATCTACATGACAATCAACAGCATACCGCACAAGGTAACCCTCACATACGACAGGGACCATCCCAACTACCAGATCAACGCATCAATAGACTATCCAAGGCTGAACCCGACAAAGATGGTAGGCCACTGGTATTCAGACGGAAGGCCTTGCTACATCCATGCCTGGAACAGGTCGTGGACCATGCTCAAAACCGCGACGCAGGTGAGGTTCTGGCTTGAAGACTACTACGGGGACAAGGGCTACGACAGGACCATAGACGACATAATGAGAGAGTCGCAGCGCATAATCGACGAGATAGACAGAAAGTCGAGCTTCTGGAGGTCGTTTAGGCTTTGAATCCGACAAAGGTTTTGATCATAAAATCCGACATGCAGATGTGCAGAGACGAGGTATTGGAGCACGCAAGGGACGGCAACGAGACGGGGTTTGCCTTCTTTGGAGAAATAAGAGCAAACAAGGTCTACGTCATCACAAAGATCGTCCTCGGAGGACCAAGGTCGGAAAGAGGCCATGCCAGTTTTACTACAGACGAGGTAAAGATACGCGAAGAGCTCAAGAAGGCCAAGGCAGAAAACCCCAAAATCAGATATCTTGGAGATGGGCACTCGCACCCCTGGCCCACCGTCCCGTCACCAAGCGGCACAGACATCAATCAGCTTAGACGATCAAGAAAGACAAGGTCGTGGTTTGTAATTGCGGTGTTCTCATCTACCGGCGAGGTCAGATTCTTTGGGCTGGACTCGGACAACGAGATAGTTGAGATCCCATACCAGGTTATTCCTGACGGATTTGAGGAAGAGGACCTTCTTACAAGAATAGACCAGATTACCGACAACGACATACTAAGAAAGTCAAGGGTCGCAATAATCGGATGCGGCTCACTTGCGTCTCCAGTGGTGTCTGCGATTTCCGGTACCGGGATATCTGATTACATTGTGTGCGACATGGACAACCTTGCCACAGTCAACGTCATACGACATCTCGGTGGAATTTACGACATAGGAAGATCAAAGACCCAGATAATCAAAAGGCACATCGAGTCTCACAACCCGCTTGCGACAGTGCAGACTGTAGAAGACGACCTGATAAAGAACAAGGATCTGCTCCACTCCATCATAGAGTCTTGCGACATCGTGATTGCAGCCTCTGGAAATCCAGAGCTAAACTATCACATCAACGTCATCTGCTGCGAGCTTGGCAAGAAGGCAGTCTACGGAGGAATCTACGCCGGGGCAAAGAGCGCATACATCTTTTGCGTCCCGTCAGGAAATCACGCCTGCTTTGACTGCATATTCAGCCTCACCAGTGCCGCAATCGACCAGAACACGCTGAGACGCAGATACGGCCTAGAGGAAGGCGAGCTAAAGGCTGCCCAGGGAATGTTTGCAGACATTTCCATACCGGCAAACATCATGGCCAAGATGGCGTTGAACCTTCTTCTTGGAAAAGAGTTCGCGTACAATCTTGTCAGATACTATGACACTCCAAGAATCGAGCTGCTCAACCAATCCAAAAGAAATCTCTGTGCCACGTGCGACTACGACAACTGGCTCAAATCAGAGGAGGAACGAGTAGGTGTAAAAACTCGCAAGACCACAAAACTTGCGCAAAAGATCAAGGGCCGTATCTGGAGGAAGAGAAGATGAGCTTCGATGAGATCCTCAGGCGACTTGACGAGATGGATGCAAGACTGTCCAGAATCGAATCTGTCAGACCATCAAGAAACGTGATGACCGAGGAAAGAACCGAGATATCAGAAGAGGGAGAGTTCGACAGCACCGAGACTGCAACAGTCAACAACGCAACTGTCACCACCAAAAGGATTCCAGTGTGCGACCAGTGCGGAAACAAGCTGGAAAACTCGTTTGCGGTGTGCAAAGAAGACGGCAAGAAGCTCTGCAAGAACTGCTCTATCAGCTTTAGAAACAGAACGATCTGCCCGCAGCACCTGAGGGAGGTCTACCCACTGTCAAGACCAGCATACAAGGTTCTGATACTTGTCGCAAATTCCATAGACGATGCCAACAACATTCACAAGATTTCGCACATTCCAAAAAAGGAGGTCATGGATATTCTCGACATTCTTGTGGAGGGAGGATACGTGGAAAAGCACGCCTTCTTCCGCCGCAGAATAACAGAGATGGGCCTTGAGGCGATATCTGGGTATTCACAGATCTACGGAAACTCGGCGGACATGAGACAGTTGGATGAGGAGGTGAAAGAGTTTGTTCAGGGACAGATGTAGGCAAAACTCGGGACATCTTGGGCTAATCCTCAAGGCGGCCATCGGTTTTGGAATCGTGATATTCACAATACCGATGGTACTGTGGTTCTGCGAGACCCTGGCAAGATACGGCGCACCGTGGCAGATTCAGCTCGCAGTTTCGGGCATATTCGTCGCCTTCGTTGCTATCTTGTCAGTCAAGATATTCGAGAGGGTGGGATGATGTCGAGCCTAGACGACTACATAGACGACGTGAGGAAAAAGATGTCAAAGATACCCTTCTTTGACAGAAGGCCAGTGGAGGCGCTACTTGGCTCCCTTGCTTTTGTTTCAGATGCAGTAAGAAAGTCGTTCCAGAAAACGATCGACATTCTTGTCATGCCAAGGTACACAGAGCATGTGCTGAGATCAAAAAACCCGGTACTTGGATTTCCGACAGAAGAAGAATCAAGGGGCGAGATCACATTGGGGCAGGTCCATGCAGGTGACCACCCCCTGTACCCATTCGGACTCTCCACTGAGAATTTGCGCGAGTCTATATTTGTCACTGCGAGATCCGGCCATGGCAAGACTAGTCTTGTCTATAATTTCGTCGACCAGCTGATTCAGAATAGGATCAAGTTCGTGATGGTTGACTGGAAGCAGGACTACAGAGGCCTTGCCAACATGTACCAAGATGTTCTTGTGATAAAGTGGTCCGACCTGAGATTCAACCCACTGACAAACTGCCCTGATGGCATGGACCTCAAGATGTGGTGGAGGGTGGTGTTAAACATACTGTCACATTCTCAGGGTCTGCTCATAGCGACGCCGGCCCATATACTACAGGTGATCGAGGATCTGCACGAGGAAAGAAAGGGACTGATCACATTCAGGGACGTCTCGAGCTATCTTGCCACACAGAACGAGCAGTCAACAAAGAGAAAAGAGTATGCAGACGTTGCGGAAAATAGGATCTACAGCATCAACCAGGCACTGGACGGAGTAATCAACGTAAAATACGGATACAGGGTGGAAGACCTGTTCCACCAACAGGTGGTAATCGAGATGCACCCGCTGGACTTTCCTGTCGCGTCATTTCTTATCCAGACCATGATGATGCACGAGTTCTACAGAAGGCTGCACAATCAGATAAGGCTGAACCGGAAGTCTGCCCTAGATAGTTACTTTCTTAACAACTACACATGTATAATTATGGACGAGTGCCATCTTACAAGCTATTCAGGGCAGGAGAGGAGTCTTGTCGCAACAGAGTTCTCACCACCACCGCTGACTACGTTTTTCAGCCAGAGCAGGGAGCTTCTCATGTCGACAGTTGCACTAAGCCAGTTCCCGCATCTTGTCATGGACTCGTTCAAGACAAACGCAGGAACTAGGGTAATTGGCAACATCACGGAATCCGACATTCAAAGAGAGATGGCATCATCTGTCGGCCTTGAACGCGAAGACGAGAAAAACATCGCAAAGCTGCAAAAGGGATTCTGGATTGCGACGGTTGCGGGAAGGACAAGGCCGTTTCTTTTGAACACGCCTGACGTCAAAAAGGGAGACCTCATAGCGGATGCAGACATTCTTCGCAGATCAAGGCCGCTGCTTACTGCACTGGAGATGAAGAGGCAGGAAATAGAGGCAAGGATGTTCATCACGCAGGTTGAGAAAAAGTCGGAGGAGGTACACCTTCCAGAGATATCAAAGGATGGATGGCTTCTTTTGGATTATGTCTTCTGGCACGAGTGGAGCTACCAGCAGAAGGTGACGGAGTCCCTGGGATTCTCTGACAGAAAGTTTGCAAAGGCAAAGCAGGAACTTTTGGACAAAAAACTGATCAGCATGCAAAAGTTCCCGGTGAAGGTCCACGACAGGATACACTTTGCGCTGACTGCAAACGCACTCGATGTCATGAAGACACTCGGCAAGCCAGCGCAGAGAATAGGATATTGGAAGTGGATCACCGGCGTACCAGGATACGAGCACCGCTACTGGCAGAACATGCTGAGGGTAAAGCACAGGATACTTGGATGGTTGGGCAGAATAGAATACGACCTAAAGGACGGACGACGCGTCGACCTTTACGAGGAAAGGGACGGCTATAGAAAGGCGATAGAAATCGAGCTTTCAACAAAGGACGTCGAAAACAAGGTAAGGGTACTGACGGATAGGGAGGTGGAGGAGCTGGTCCTGTTGTACAAGGACGAGACAAACTTGCGATTTGCAAGATCAAGGCTGGAAAAGATGGAAGGCATTCCAAAGGAAAAGATCTGGATTGGATTGATTCGGGATTACATAGACATTTTGGACAACATAATAAAGGGACCGGAAACGCCCGGAAACATCGAGGAATCAGACACCTCCACGCCTGACGAGGATCAAAACCGGAAACATGACGGAAACGTCGGAGAACTAGGCTGAGTTGTCCTACGGAAAGAAATACTCCAAGGGTTCCGGGAGGGGTTACGGAGGGTTTGGACACAAGTCAGGATATCTTGCGCCAAGAGACCCTCTTGCGGCATACAGACAGCATTCGCCTCCCATGACCGAATATGACAGAAAAATAAGAAACAGGCTGGAAAAGCCTGAGGTCAGCATGTCTGGAAACTTTGATGCAAATACCAATTCCTACAGGCAGAACTTTGCAAGACCGCAGGAGACTGGACTGTCACAAAAGGAAGTTGACGAGCTGTCAGACAAGATACTGCATGATGCTATCGAGGAATTCAAAAAGATAAACAACATAACAGAACTGCCGCAGGAAAAATACGAGATTGCCCGCGACACCGCAGACGAGATTGCGCAGCGGACAATGGAGATCCGCAATAATCCAGACGACAAGACAACGGTAGTCGATTTTGTAAGGGAATTCTTGGAAGCGCCTAAAACCCCATGGCACTCTGACATTCTCGAGGAGGTAGACAAGATAAGAAACCAGATGGAGGAGATAAAATCAGAGACGCTTGAAGTAAGGGACAGCCTTCCAGAGTTTGAGCACCTTGCAGATGAGATGAAAAAGGCGGACGAGTTGTTTTCCGGTTCTGGAACACCGTCGGAGACCTTGGAAGCAAACAGAATCATGGATCATGGCCTGGATTCAGACTATACAGATACGATAGGCACAAGAAAGCGCAGAGAGAACCTTTACGGAGACAGCGAGATTTGATAGACTCTTTTCCGTCGCAGAACAGCGACGAGTTGGTCAACGGTCCACACCAAGAAAAGCTAAATACCGGAAGTCGCCCTACAATTCCCAATGAAATCCCCGATGAGGGGATCGATATGGGAAAAAACACGACATACAAAACAACGAACAACACTGCCAAAATTCAAAAAATATCCAAAAAACAGAGACTTCTTGCCAATCCAGACGTACACAGATGGTACAAAAATGTAGCACGCGGAAGCCCGATAACGGCTGACGTGAGACTGAGGAGACTACGAAAGTTCCTTGAAGACCACGACATGACTCCGATGCAGTTTGCCGAGCTCGGAATCAAAGACATCAGAACTGCGACAGACTTGTTGCAGGACTACATAACGCGTCTTGAGGAAAACGAAAACGCACCACAGTACATCAAGGGGCTTTTGACTTCTGTCAAATCTTGGCTTCGTCATTTCGACGTAGAGATCAAACGCAAGATCAAAATCAAGAACATCGACTCTACGCCGACACTAGAGAACGAGAGGGTTCCAGAGGGAAACGAGCTCGCAGAACTGTTCAACAGGGCAAACTTGAGACAGGGCGCAATAATGGCACTGATTGGAAAATCAGGTCTACGTCCCGAAGTTCTTGGCAACTATGATGCAAGTGACGGTCTGTCCATCAGGGATTTGCCAGACCTTGCCATCATTCAGGGGCTTGCGGTCTTTACCAGAAGCCCAGCAAAGATAGTGGTCAGAAGAACGCTGTCAAAGGCGCGACACGAATACTTCACCTTCATCACAGATTTAGGTGGAAAAAGACTTCTTGCATACCTCAACCAGAGGATAATGGACGGCGATTCGCTTGGTCCAGAGTCCCCAGTCATTGCACCAAGCAAGCTGACTAGATGGCGAGGAAACAACATTGGCAAGAGATTCGTCAAGACACAGGTCGTAGTGGACGATGTGAGAACTGCAATGAGACCGAGATTCACTTGGAGACCATACGTTTTGCGCGCATACTTTGACACGCAACTACTCATTGCAGAATCAAGGGGAAAGATAGCGCATGACTTTCGTGTGTTCTTTATGGGACATCGTGGAAGCATCGAGTCCAAGTACACTACGAACAAAGGGATACTACCAAAAATCCTGACGGACGAAATGCGTGACGCGTTCAAGAGAAGCGAGGAGTTTCTTGATCTGGAAAAGGTAACAGAAGACCCGTTGGAAAAACAAAAGGAAGACGCAAAGACAAAGATAGAGACTATGAGGCCGGAGGAACTCGCAAGAGTGCTAGAGCTTCTCAGTGATCTGAGAGGCGGCAATACAAGCAGCGAGTCGCAACGGCAGACGAGTCTGAGCAACTGATTGCGGACGGATGGCAATACGTCGGGACTTTGCCAAACGGAAAGGTCATACTGAAAAGGTGCCCACTGGTAATGTAGAGATGGGCCCAAAGGGCTTCGATCCCTTGGCTCACCGGTTATGAGCCGGTTACTCTACCAAGCTGAGTTATGGGCCCCAAAAAACAGATTTCTTTTGTGTATAAAAGTTATAGAGATTGGCAGTAGCTTTGGTAGCAGCTGTCCAAAAGATGGTTTTGTGCATCAAGAGATTTTTCCGCTATTTTGAGAAGCTCGACGTGTCGCTGTTCCGGAATTTTGTCCAAAATGTTTGCCCATGTTGCCGCGTGTCTTATGTCGGCCTCCATGTGCAGCCTGAAATATTCCGTTGCGTCTTTTGTAGTGATGTTGTAGAATTTTTCAAGGCCTTCGAGTTTTGTGTGGCTAATTTTTGGTATCTCTTTTTCAAACGCGTACATCGCCGCCGCTCCCGCCTCAAGGGATGTGATAAGCGATGACAGCTCAGACACAGACTCATTTGTCTTTGCAAGCCCCGGATAGCCTGTTATTTCGGCCTCATCAACGCCCAGGCCTACGGCAAAGTTGACCCACGGCTGCAAATGCTCTGCTTCTTCTGCCTGGTTTGACCTGATTTCCTCCACAAGCTCGCTTGGGGCGAATTTGGCAATCTGCCCCACAAATGACGGGACTGCCTTTACCATCTGAAAGTATTCCTTTGAATAGCCAGAAAGTGAATCCAGAGAAAGTTTTCCGTCACTCCACATTTGGTAAAATGGATGCTTTAGCAAGCTTTTTTGTTCTATGATATCATCAATTTTTTTTGAAAGGGAGTTCATGTCATTTACCACTTTGTGCCGATAAAAAAATCTTTCACGTTCAAAACGATTTTAAGGTCTCAGCACGGCGTTGCAAACGGGCTCCTGTGGTGTAGTCCGGTCAAGCATGTCGCCCTTTCAAGGCGGAGATCCCGGGTCCAAATCCCGGCGGGAGCACCTTCTTTTCAAACTAGTTCGAGTTGAATTTATCAACATTGTCTATAAACTATTAATACTCTCGAAAAAAAGGATCGACGGTGCAAGTTTTTTGGATCGAAAAAATCTGAAAATCAACCCGCTTTTAGAGACATACAAGGACTACATCACAAGGATAGACAGCGCCCTAGAGTCAGAACTGACGCTTTACTCAAAATCCGAATTCATGCAGCCGCTTTTGTACGCAATCGATGGTGGAAAAAGAATCAGGCCCCTGATCTTGATTTTGGCATCAGAGTCTGTCGGAAAGGTTGATGACAATGCCTATGTCGCAGGCTGTGCAGTCGAGTTCTTGCACACCGAGTCCGTAATCCACGACGACATAATCGACAATGAGACCTCAAGGAGGCACAAGGATCCCTTCCACATCAAGTATGGATACAACACCAGCATTTTGACTGGCGACTTTGTCCTCGGCCTCATCCTAAATATTTCATCAAGGCTAAACAACCCGAGAATCACAAAAGACTTGGCAAACACTGCGATGCTGATGAGCGAAGGTGAGGTCCTAGAGACAAGGCTCGAGACAAGCCAGGACCTGACATTTGATGACTATCTTAAGGTAATCGAATACAAGACAGCGACTGCGTTTGAGACTGCGGCAAGGCTTGGGGCCATTTTGGGAGACGGAACAGAAGACCAGATAACTGCGCTGTCCGAGTACGGGCGGAACCTTGGGATCGCCTACCAGATTCGAGACGACCTCATCGACTGGAAAAACGAGGACAAGCTCTTCAACTTGCTAGTCAAGCGAAGCCTAGATCCGCGTGATGTCTTTAACCACATGGAAAAGCTGCTCAAGGACTATGCCACAAAGGCCGCATCTAGCCTCAGAGTAATTGCGGACAACGATGCAAAGTCGCACCTAGAGTATTTGCTCAGACTTACTACTTTGAAATTATAAGCGAGGTTCCAAGAATTGGAACGGCGTTCTTTGTAAATTCTATTATCGGATCCGGGTACACGCCTATTGCGACTAGGAAAATTGTTGAAAACACCATCACGCCGATTATTGCCTTTGGTTCTGCTACTCTCTTTTCCGTCTCGCCCTCAAAGTACATCTTTCGGATGATCCAACCGTAGTAAGCTACAGACAGCGCCGAGTTTAGAACGCCCGCTATTGCAAGCCAGAATGCCCATGACGGGACGCCGGGGTCCAGCGCCGCTCCAAACAGAATGAGCTTGCTCCAAAATCCGGCAGTTGGCGGCACGCCCGCAAGTGCCAAAAGCGATACCACGAGGCCTACCGATATTATCGGCATCTTTCGCCCAAGCCCCTTTAGCTTGTCTATGTTGGTAATGCCAAGTGTCGTCACTATTCCTGCAATTGCGATGAAAGCCGAGCCCTTCATCACGGAGTGGTTCAAGACATGGAACAGAGTTCCCTGTATTCCAAGTTCGGTGTATGGCGCAACTGCGAGTCCGATAAGGATGTAGCCGGCATGGCCGATGCTAGAGTATGCAAGCATCCTTGAGATGTTTTTTTGCATGATTGCAGCTATATTTCCCACAGTCATTGTCATTACCGCAATCACTCCAAGTGCAAGTGTCCAGTCCAGGTTTAGCGCTATTGTTCCCATTATTATTACTCGCAGCGCCGCAGCAAATCCGGCCTTTTTTGTTCCAGCTGCCAAAAGGGCCGTGATGGTAGGAGGTGCGCCCTCGTACGTGTCAGGAAGCCACATGTGGAATGGGACTAGGCCCATCTTGAATCCAAATCCTGCGATAAACATCCCCACCGCAAGAAGCGCAAGGGGCATCATGGATGGATCCAGCTCCGCAAGTCCCGTCATGACTCCGCCAATGTTTGTAGTTCCCGTAAGACCGTATACCAGCGAGATTCCGTAAATTATGATTGCCGACGACAGTGCGCCAAACAAAAAGTACTTGAGTGCCGCCTCGTTTGAGCTCGGGTTCTTTTTCATAAATCCCGCCAGCACGTATGTTGGGATGCTCATCAGCTCCCACGCTACAAACAACATCACAAGGTCTGTCGAGTACGCGACAAGCACCATCCCTATTGTCGAAAGCAAGATAAGCGAGTAATACACCGGAGTGTGTGCCTGTCCCCGCATAAAATTAAACGAGCCGGCAGTAGTCAGTATTGCCACAATCAGCATCGAAACGGCAAACAGCCCACTAAATGAATCGTTTGAGAGCACGTCTCCTGAAAATACTGCCGCTGGAGGGATCTGGTTTGTCGCAATTTCATATATGACATATCCGATCGACGCGAGCAGTGCGCCAAACGCTATTGCGGCATAGAATGTGTTCGAGCCTTTTTCCTTTCGTACGACGCTGATCACTGGCAGTACCATCCCTATCGTACCCAGAATCGCTATCAGAATTATTGGAGTTGAGGTAATCTCTATCATAGTATCACCCTAAATGAACAAAAACAGGACCACGAAGAGAATTCCCGCTCCAAATACGTAAAGATATGACTGCGCGACGCCGGTCTGGGTTCCCTGCACCACCTTGGCGCCCCAGCCCACTGCCTTTTCGAGTCCGATGTTCATGCCCGTATCGATCGCAGTTCTCTCAAAGTATCGCCAGACGCCCCTTGCAATCCATAGTGGCGCCACCACAAAGCACCAGTACACCATTGCGTTGAGGTACCAACGATTCAGTATCACCTTGTGAAGTGCATAAAAGAAAATGTTAGAGTTTACGAACTTGGCTGGGTCTACAAACCTTCCTATATAGAAGACGTATCCAAGGCTAGTGCCGATGCCAAATGCCGCAAGCGATGCTACCAGTGCGACTGGGTTGATTCCAGATAGGAACGACGGAAGTCCTGTCTCCTCTTCCTGTACAGACTCTGTTTCAATGTTGAATGTGCGTGCCAGGTATTCAGTGAACAGTTCACGAATTCCCTCCTCTGCGGTAAGGCCGATCACACCTATTCCAATTGTCAGTGCTGCAAGGATCGCGTACGGCACCCACATGGACAGCGGCGCTTCGTGAATGTGGTGTCCTTCTTTTTCCATGTGCTCAATGTGCTTTGATTTGTCTCCAAAAAAGACCATTCCGATCATTCTTGTAGTGTAAAAAGATGTGATGACAGCAGTAAGGACCGCGATAGTAAACAATGGCAGCGCCCACATGTTGCCGGACTCGTATACTGCTGCAAATACTGCGTCCTTGCTCCAAAATCCCGTCGTGATGAATGGGGCCCCCATAAGGCCAAGTCCTGCTGCCCACATGAAAGCATACGTCTTTCTCATGTGCTTTCGCAGGCCGCCCATATCTGTCATAAACCTAGAGCCAACGGTGTGCAGTAGCGACCCTGCTGCCATGAAGAGCGATGCCTTGAACATAGCATGCGATATGAGGTGGAAGAATCCGGCCGTGTATCCGTCAACGAACTGGTGAGACAGTCCTGCCACTCCCATCGCCATCATCGCATAGCCGATTTGAGAGCCCGTCGAGTATGCAAGTACTTTTTTTATTTCAGTGTTTACCATTCCCTGTGTGGCCAAAAGAAGCGCCGTGATTGCGCCGACCCACGCTATTACCATGAAAAAGTTGTCAACCATAAATCCCGCTGCGCCAAGTGCGAAAAAGAGCGGCCCAAGTCTTGCCACTAGGAATACTCCTGCTTTTACCATCGTTGCCGCGTGGATTAGTGCCGAGACCGCAGTAGGGCCTGTCATTGCCTCCAAAAGCCACTCGTTTAGCGGGAACTGGGCAGACTTGCCTATGGCGCCTCCAAAGAGAAGCACTGCTGCCGGAACAAGCAGCCCCTGCGCCTGCATGGCCGATGCCCAGGCGGTGTCGTTCATCAGCTCCCTAAAGCCAAAGGTTCCCGCAAATGCGAAAATCATGAACATTCCTGCAAGCATCATGATGTCACCCACCTTGGTCATGATGAATGCCTTCATGCCGGAGTGGGTGGGGGAGTAGTATTCGGCAAGGCCCAAGACAGTTCTTCCTTTGACACCGACGTGGTCCTTGTTTTTGTCTCGATACCAGAAGCTTATCAGTGCATACGATGCAAGCCCTACGCCCTCCCAGCCAAAGAACAGCATTAGCAGGTTATCTGAAAGAACTATCAGCTGCATCGAGCCGACAAAGAACATCATCCAGAACCAGAATCTGACGATGTCTCTGTCGCCTTTCATGTAGCCCGTGCTGTACACTATTATCAAAAACGAGATCCAGCCAACGACGTTTGCCATTATCACTGCAAGCGGGTCGGCCAAGACCCCCGCCTTGATTCCAATTGACGAGATCCAGTTTACCTGATCATGTATTTCCTTGGCTTCCAGTGCACCAGAAAACATCGTCGCCGCAGAAAGGGCGCTTGCCGCGGCAAAACCTATTGCCACCCATCCAGTGGCCCTGTGGGAGAACCTGCCCACTGCCGGAACTATCAGAGCCGCAACGAACGGCAAAATCCAGACAAGCCATGCGTTTATTGCGCTAGCTTCGAATGCAAATCCCATCACATTAGGTTCCACCATTATGCACCAAGCACTCCTTTCATGTACGGGATGATATCCTCAAAGAAGATATCCGGATAGATCCCAACGACTATTGTAAATCCTGCAAGCACCATCATTGGTGCAGTCATATACCAGCTTGCCTCCTTTACGTGTGAGAGATGTTCTGGTAGTTTCCCAAAGAAGACGCGTTTTATCATCCAGAGCATGTACGACATTGTAAGTACGGTTGCGACAAGACCGAGGCCAAACGTCACATACCTCAGAACGGAGCCTGTTGCGGCGTTGTCCTTGATTGCAGTATCCAAGGCGCCTGCAAACAGAGTCCACTCGCCCATAAAGCCGCTTGTTGGAGGCACGCCCGCTATGGTGAGGGCGCCAATCATGCCACAGACTGCCGTTATCGGCATCTTTCCCGCAAGGCCGCCAAGCTTAGACATGCTTCGGGTGCCACACTGCACAATTAGGATTCCTGCAGTCATGAAGAGGAGTGCTTTGCCAAGACCGTGAGTCACATACATGAACTCTGCTCCCGTAAACCCAAGTACAGAGTACGAGCCGATTCCAAAGAGAATGTACCCCATTTGCGATACGCTGGAATATGCAAGCAGTCGCTTTACGTCGTCTTGCATCAGTGCCATTGCCCCGCCATATATCATCGTGGCAAGGCCCCAGATGTGCAGCCATATGGCAAGATCCGAGTAGACGTTTGGCAAAAACTCGATTACAAGTCTGAAGATTCCATAGGCTCCGATTCCGATCATCGCAGGAGACAAAAGAGCACTGATCGGAGTGGGGGCTGCACCGTGGACATACGGCAGCCAAATGTGGAACATGAATGCCGCAAGCTTTACGCCCAGTCCCAAGATTATCGCGACTGCAGCTACTGTCACCACATCGGGCGGGATCTTTGATTCCTCGATTGCGGCAAAGTCAAAGCTTCCAACCGAAAGGCCGATTGCCAAAAATCCCAAGAGAAGCACTACTGCGCCCACATGTGTCCAGAAAAGGAACATCAAAGAAATTCTGCGTCTTGGCCCGTCACCCCAGAACGCTACCAAAAAGAAAGCCGGAATCAGCATGACCTCAAAGAAGATGTAAAATTCGATGAGATTCGTGGCAAGAACCGTCCCAAGCATTCCCATTGCAAACACCAAGTACAGCGCAAAATACAGGCCGGACTGGCCGTTGACATAATTTTTGAGGCCTTCCGACTCTATGAGCGCAGTTGTTTGGGCGCCGTGCGAGCCGCTGGTGTGGCCATGTGTGTGTTCTTCGTAGAACTCTTTGAACTTGTGAAGCATGTACGGCTGCGAGTACAGCACAAGAACCGTGCTCAAAACATAGATTATGATTGCAAACGGTATTGCAAGACCGTCAAGCTTGAAGCCAAACTCGCCAAAGAGGCTGGTCCACGGATAGTGTTCTTCGTATGTGCCGCCAAGTGCCGCGGTGATTAGCAGAATCGTGCAGTACAGCAGCAACCCAAACGTAAACCACGTTGCCGCATTTGGGCCCACTTTTCTTCCGATCACATATGCAGCTGGTGCCAGTAATAGAGGCAGGAAGACTGCCTGAAGTAGTGCGAACTCCACTAGCCCTTCAAACTCCTGAATTCCGCAATGTCAACATTCTTGTACATTCTGTATGCTACTATGATTAGTGCTAGGCCGACTCCGACTTCGGCTGCTGCGATTGCTATTGAGAATAACGCAAATGTTTGGCCCTGACTGTTTGGCATAAATCTGGCAAACGCCACCAGGTTGAGGTTTGCTGCATTGACTATCATTTCTATGGCAAAGAGCATTCGGATTGCGTTTCGCTTTACAGAGATTCCGTAGATTCCTATTGCCAAAAGAGCAATCGAAACTATGACAAAGTCAGTTATTGTATTGATCATTTGCCATGTCCTCCCTTCTTGCGAGTGTCAGTGCTCCGATTACGGCCGATGCCAGTATGAGGCCCATCAGCACAAGTGCAGGCCAGTAGTAAATGAGAAAGTCCTCACCTATTAACCTGAAATCGACCGGCGGCTCGTCGGTCTGAATAGACTTGATGCCGGAGCTTAGTATTACTGCGCCAAGTGCCACCATCATTACCAGCATCAGGCCGATTCCGGCGTACCGCCTTCTTCTGTCCTCGATTTTGATGAAAATGAGCTGTCTTCTTACCAGCATTACGGTAAAGAGAATCAAAACTGCGATAGAGCCTATATAGACTGCAATCTGAAACATGGCGACAAACGGCGAGTCCAGGAGCAAAAAGAATCCGGCGATTCCGCCAAGGGTTCCCATAAGCGCAATGGAGCCGTAAACGAGCGAGCGGACCTCGAGTGCTGCTATT
Source organism: Candidatus Nitrosotenuis sp. (assembly GCA_049276655.1). GTDB lineage: Archaea > Thermoproteota > Nitrososphaeria > Nitrososphaerales > Nitrosopumilaceae > Nitrosotenuis. The sequence continues at coordinate 209,082 of JBASWV010000006.1, forward strand.
GCAGACCCGATTGTCATCACCGCAAGTGCCAGAAATACCGCCTCAGCCATGTCTTGCGCCCCTGTCGTCAAATATCAGCTCTGCGTCTTGTTGTACGATTGGCTTTACCTGTAGTTGGGCAGGCGTGTAAATCAGCCCCTCCTTTGTAAACGAAGATAGCTCATAGTCGTTTGTCATGTATAATGCATAAAATGGGCAGGCGTCTACGCAGAGGCCGCAAAAAACACACTTGCCATAATCGATTTGTGGCATGATTGCCTTTTTGTTTTGCTTCCACTCCTCCGGTACCTTGACCATCGCTATTGCCTCTGCCACCCCCTCACATGCAATAGCGCAGAGCTGGCACCCTGTGCATTTGTCGTGGAATAGCATATGTCTCCCCTTGTATCCCGCTATGCCGACACCCGTTGTTGGATCGAACTGATATCCGTCTCCTACAAACTTTAGTTTTTGTTCGGGATATCGCAGTGTGAATCTCTTAATTGCAAGATGCTTGATTCCAGAGTTTAGTGCTTTGATTATTCCAGTTGCGGTTCCCATTTTACAAGATTCCCTCCGGTCCTAGTACTCCGGCATACAGCAAGCCGAGTGCTATAAAGATGTTAACAAACGCAAGACCAATCAGCTTGTACCAGCCGATGTGTAACAACAAGTCGATTCTTATCCTCGGAAAGACACCCCTCGGCAGCAGGATGAAAAAGATTACTCCGACAACTTTGATCACAAACCACAGAACATCGTTGAGCATTTGTTGATCGAGTAGTGGGAGGCCTGGGAACCTTGCGTTGATAGGACCAAGCTCTATTCCCTTTTCGATTATCTCTTGCGGGAATGGAGGCCAGACGTTGGGGCCGTTCCATCCGCCCAAAAACAACACCACAAACAACGCCGCAAACGCATACAGCTTGAGGTACGAGCCAAGCTGGACTAGGCCGTACATCATTCCGGAAAACTCGGTTAGCCATCCAGCTACTATCTCGCTTTCTGCCTCTGGGAGGTCAAATGGAATTCTTTCAAGCTCGGCAAGCATTGCGATAAAAAAGACAATTGCGCCTATTGGCAAAAATATAATCCACCAGAACGGGTTCTGGCTTTCGACTATTTCGGTGAGGTTTAGCGTGCCTGTGAGAATCACGACGCCCAAGACAGACAGTATAAGCGGGATTTCAAAGGAGATCATCTGGTGCAGGGCGCGGATTCCGCCTATGAATGGGAATTTGCTGTTTGCAGACCATGACGAAAGCACTGTAATTACTGGGAAGAACCCGATGATTGCAAAAACTGCTATTACTCCTACATCCACATCTGCCACCACCCAGCCGTTTCCTGCAGCCGGGATAAGCGAGACAAACGCCGCCGCAGTTGCGACAAACAGAACCGGCGCTGCCCAAAAGATCGGCTTGTCTGCCTTGGCAGGAATTATTATCTCCTTTGATAGCAGCTTGATGCCGTCACTTACCAACTGCAAGATGCCTTCAATTTTTCCGCAGTAGAACGGCCCGACTCGGAGCTGCAATTTTGCGAGCATTTTTCTTTCGACAAAAATTGTTCCGGCTGCAAGCAATGCTGCAAACCCAAATCCCGGAAACGCCGCGATTTTGAAAAAGTCAGTCTGTATGAGGGACTTGAGCAGCGGAACCTGTCTTGATGGATCGGCTAAAATTGTAAACGCAAGATATGGAGCTAGGAGTTTGTTGTCAATCACCGGCAGCTCAAGATAGAACAAGAGTATCTGTACCAGCGGGATGCCAATCAGTGTCAAAAGTATGATTGCCCAAAATACATTGTCTAAAATAGCTTTGATGAAGTATCCCAGTCGGAACTTTGGCGCAATTGTGGACATTTACCTGTCAGCCTCCACGGGCCAGTAGTTAAGACTCCAGTAGACTGCTGGCATGTTACCGAGTTTTTCTCCTTTGAGGAGATACGGCATGCAGATCATGTTTCTAAACGAGCCGACACTCATCTTGACTCGGTATGGTTCTGGCTTGGAATCAGATACGATATAGCAACCAAGTGAGCCGCGTCCCGACTCTACACGCTTGTAGACCTCGTCGTTTCCGCCCTTTGGATTTGGTTTTAGCTTTACTCGAACGGAGCCAGATTTTGGCATCTTTTGCACTGCCTGCCTGATTATGTTGCAGGACTCTAGCATGTCAAGCCATGGAATCTTGGAGCGTGCGTACGAATCTCCTTCCTTGAGCGTGTTTACCTTGACGTCGAGCTCCTCGTATACGTCGTAAGGCTCTTTTGTCCTTAGATCAAAGTCAACGCCGCTTGCGCGCAAAGTAGAGCCGGTGGTTCCGAGTCGTATTGCGTCCTCCCTTGAGAGAACCCCTGCTTCCCTTGTTCTTGAGATCAGAATTGGGTTGTCGTAAAATATTGCCGCATATTCTTTGATGCGTTTTTCAAAATAGTTGACGCGCCTCAGTAACATGTCTTCAAAGTTTGCCGGAACGTCGTTTCGTATTCCGCCTGGGACAAAGTACGCGTGCGTTACCCTAGCTCCGGTCATTTTTTCCAGCATGTCGATTAAGAGCTCCCTGTCCCCCGCCGGCCACATAAACATCGTCGAGTGCCCCAAGAAGATCCCGTAGATTGCAAGCCAGTATTGCGTGTATACGCAACGGTTTAGCTCAGACGCAATAACACGCAGGTATTTTGCGCGTTCTGGCACCTCGATGCCGAGCAGCTCTTCCACCCCAAGACAGTAAGGGTACAGAATGTTGCACGAATCGTGGATCACCGGCCTCTCAAGGTGCGGGATGTTTGTGATGTAGTTTCTGTATTCTGCCATTTTTTCTTCGCCGCGGTGCACGTATCCCGGGTCTGGATCACAAGAAACAATGTAATCGCCGTCGACTTTGATTATCAGCCTCATGTGGCCAGAGCCTGGGTGCTGCGGCCCTACGTTGAGTGTCATTATTCGCTCGTCGAGCTTTTCTATTTCGAGTCCTGGCGGTAGTTGTGTAGTCATTTTATCTTCCCTTTATCTTAAAGTCCTTGCGAAGTGGCGGCAGGTCTGCCCAGTCTTCTGGCAGCAACAGTCTTCGGTTGTCTGGATGACCATCAAAGAAAACCCCTAGCATTTCAAAACATTCTCTTTCGTGAAACTCTACGCTGTAAAAAATATCTCTAAGACTTGGAAGCCTGGTGGAGTCGTTTCCCGGATTTGGGTTCTCCTCTCTTGGGGCGCGTGTTGCAAGGGCAAGGACTTGGGTTGCAAGCTCCGGGGCCGTGTAGGAGCCTAGGTGGTATACCACTTCGATTTCTTTTTGTGAGGGATAGTCTACGCCGCTTACGGACTCTGCGTGGTCAAAGTGCAGCTCGTCGCGAATGAATTTTGCTACTTCTAGCACGTTTTCCTTGCCTACCTTGACGCGTATTCGGGTCGGCTTTACAAACTCAATAGTTGTCTTGGAGCCAAATTTCTTTTCTAGTCTGTCTGCGATTGATTTTTCAAATGCAGGTAGCTCCTTTGGCTCTTCCTTTGCTACGGGTTTTGTTTCTTCTGTGCTCATCAGAACTTTCTACCTAGCCTTCATCCTCTTGATTTTTTCTTGCAGTAGCATACATCCTTGTATGAGGGTTTCAGGTCTAGGGGGGCATCCCGGCACATACACATCTACTGGAAGCATTCCATCGATCCCTGGAAGAACGTTGTACGAATCAAAGTACAACCCGCCGGTGATCGCGCATGCGCCCATAGCGATGACGTACTTTGGCTCCGGCATCTGGTCGTAGACCAGCCTGAGCCTCGGAGCCATCTTTCGTGTGATGGTTCCTTGCACGACAACTAGGTCACACTGTCTCAGAGATCCGAACGCCTCTATGATTCCGAATCTTTCGACGTCGTATCTTGGGCTAGATGCCGCGCCGAACTCGACGCTGCAACATGCGGTTTCGATGTGCACAGGCCACAGAGACCACAGTCTACTCCAGTTTATGGCGTATCCAAGTGGCGCATCAACTGCCTTGACAAGGACGTCTCCTAGTTTTCCGACGAACACGTTTGCGTTGTGTGGAGTTAGGAGTTCCTTTAGCAATTGAATCCCTTACCTGTCTTTAGTTCTGAATGTGTATTTAGTTTTACCATATGTTTCTCCTCTTTGATTGGTATAATGCAAAAGCCATGGCGGCAAACATTATTCCCAAAAAAGCAATTATCGGCAAAGTCGCAGTCTTTGGAAGCTGTAAGATGGAACTTCCCCATGCATATAGGAAGATAGCCATGACGTCAAAAATAACGAACATCAGAACATAGGCGTAATACTGCATCATAAAGTGGGTTCTTCCTTCGCCCTTTGGAACCTGGCCTGCCTCCATCGGCAGGAACTTGACTGGATTGCTGCGTCGCCTTGGCGAAATCATACGTGATATCAAAAGTGCCGGACCGACTGCCACTATAGCAAATCCAAACATCAGAAGAACAGCACTATAGTTAGCTGCATATTCCCCAACCAAATCAGCTTCACCCCAGTTTGTTTATATAAAAAGGTACTGAAAGAATTTTAATAAAAAATTGCGATCAGAAAAATTTCTGATAATTGATATATGACGACTCGAAATTTCAGACATGGTAAATGTAGGTCAGAAGGCTCCAGATTTTGAGCTTGTTGACACTGAACTGAAAATGAGAAAGCTCTCCGAGTTTAAGGGCAAAAAGGTTGTTTTGTCATTTTTTGTCGCCGCAAGCTCCCCCGTGTGCACAAACGAGATGTGTACGTTTAGGGACAGGTGGGGCGAGATTCAAAGTCTTGGCGCACAGGTAATTGGAATATCAAACGACGGCCCCTTTGCAAACAAGGCGTTTGCCGAAAAGTTCAATTTGAGTTTCCCTGTGCTTGGCGACTACAAGAGCAAGACCATAAAGGACTATGATATACTGATGCCGGATCTTTTGCACGTAAAAGGATACGATGCGGCAAAACGCTCCGTCTTTATCGTAAATGAAAACGGAGACATAGTCTACAAGTGGGTTTCAGACAATCCGCTCGTTGAGCCCAACTACCAAGAGATAATTGATTTTCTCAAAAAAGCAAACTAGTCTCTTACTCTATTTCTGCCAGCACGTCGTTTTTTGCCACCGAGCCGCCGCCCTTGATTTTTATCTTCTTGACGACGCCGTCCTTGTGAGATTTTATTGAGACCTGCATCTTCATCGACTCTAGGACGCACACCACGTCTCCCTTTTTGACGCTGTCTCCTTCGCTAACGTTAATTGAAACGACCTTGCCCGGAATCTGGCTGTGGAGGCTGATTTGTGCATCTGCACTGCCCCCGCCGCCGGTATTTTTGTATACGATTTCATCAAATTTGGAGTTCATCTTTAGTTTCATTTGGGTTCCGTCCACTACCAGATTCATGTGAGAGGTGGTGTTTTCCAGATACTTGGCCTTGTGGTACTTCTGATCTAAGATGAACTCGATTCCCCTGGAATCCATGTGCAGAATTTTTAGTTGGTGATCTTTGGAACCTATCTTAATTACATACTCGTTGTTTCCGAGATTTTTGAGCATTTGGGCGATAAATGTTCCTTCGAGATCTTCTATTTTGTATTCCATTTTTTCACTCCAGTTTACTCTTCCATTGTTGGCTGGTGTCGGCTGGGCGAATCACCCGGCTCTTGAAATATTCGGAGTGTATAACGGCTGCTGCGAGGGCGGTTTCTTTCTTTGCGGCTTTTTCGGCCTTGATGTCCTCTGTCAGTTTTTCGATGATCCCGTATCTTTTTAGAAAGTCAGTCGAGAGCTGGCCTTTCTTGTATTGTTCTGTGTTTAGAATTGTCTTGTAGAGAGGGATCGACGTCTCGACTCCCTGTATGTAAAAGTCGTTTAGCGCGTTTAGCATTCGGAGCCGCGATTCTTCAAAGGTTTGGCCCCACGTGATCAGCTTTGCCATAAGCGAGTCGTAAAACGGCGATACCGTGCAGCCCGGATACAGGTACGTGTCACAGCGCACCCCAGGTCCTGACGGAATGGTGACGTCCGGTACGGGGCCTGTCGATGGCGCAAAGTCCAAAAACGTGTCCTCGGCGTTTATTCTACATTCTATTGCATAGCCGTTCATTTTCAGATCTTTTTGCTTAAATGGAAGTGGCTCGCCGTTTGCGATGTCGATTTGTAGCTTGACCAGGTCTAGTCCAGAGACGAGCTCCGTAATGGGGTGCTCCACCTGCAGCCTGGCATTTATCTCGATGAAGTAAAACTCGCCATTATCTGCGCGCAGAAATTCCGCGGTTCCAAGATTGGTATAGCCTACTGCATTGGCTGCGCTTATTACCAGCTCGCCAATTCTATCCCTTGTTTTTTGGTCGACTGCCGGCGAGGGGGTTTGTTCGATGAGTTTTTGGTTGCGCCTCTGGATCGAGCACTCCCTTTCAAATATGTGGACTGTGTTGCCGTGCTTGTCTCGCGCCAGCTGGTATTCGATGTGGCGGATCTTCTCAAGGAATTTTTCAACCAGAATTGCAGATTTGCCAAATGCCGCTATCGATTCGCCAGTTACGGTGTCATATGCCTCGCGCAGATCCTTGTCGTTGTGTACCAGCCGGATTCCTCGCCCGCCTCCCCCATAAACTGACTTTAGCAAAACCGGGTAGCCGATATTGTTTGCAATGTCCAGGGCCTCTTTGACATCCTTTACCAGGTCTGGACTCCCCGGCACGGTTGGAACCTTTGCCTTTAGCATCGCTGCCTTGCATCGCATCTTGTCACCGCAGAGATCCATGGATGCGGCAGACGGGCCGATGAAATTTATTTTGTTGTCTTCGCAGAGTTTTGCAAAGTCAGAGTTTTCGGAAAGAAACCCATATCCCGGATGTACTGCGTCTGCGCCGGATCGGAGTATCACGTCTATTATTTTTTCTTGGTTCAGATAGCTTTCTTTTGGCGCTGCCTTGCCGATATGATATGCCTCGTCTGCTTTTTTTACATGTAACGAGTGATAGTCTTCGTCAGAATAAACTGCGACTGTCTTTATTCCAAGTGCCTTGCATGTACGTATGACTCGAAGTGCAATTTCCCCTCTGTTTGCTATGAGAACTTTGCATATCATATCAATCACAGGTTGATGTTTCCGTGTTTTCGCGGCAGTTGCCTGTCTCGCTTGTTTGCAAGCATTTCCAGCGCTTTTATCAGCATTGGCCTAGTCTGCGCCGGATCAATTACAGAATCAACTGATCCATTGGATGCGGCAATGTATGGGTTTGCAAACTTTTCGTTAAATTCCGCGGTTAGTTGTTTTTTGAGCTCCTCTGGGTTTTTTGCTGCGTCCAGATCCTTTTTGTTCATGATTTTCACTGCGGCTTCGGAACCCAAGACCGCAATTTGCGCCGTGGGCCATGCGTAGTTTATGTCAGTTCGGAGGTTTTTGCTCCCCATAGCAATGTACGCGCCGCCGTATGCCTTTCCAATTACAAGTGTTATTTTTGGAACGGTGGCCTCGCAGTAGGCATAGAGGAGCTTGCTCCCGTGTCGGATTATTCCGTTGTGTTCTTGGTTTGTTCCTGGCATGTACCCAGGCGTGTCTACAAATGTGATTATCGGGATGTTGAATGCGTCGCAGTATCGGATAAAGCGAGCTGCCTTGTTTGACGAGTCTATGTCCAGCGCCCCTGCCAGATATAGGGGCTGGTTTGCTACGATTCCAGCAGTCCTTCCGTGCATTCTTGCAAATCCGACGACCACGTTTGGCGCAAACAGCTCATGAACTTCGAAAAATTGGTGGTTGTCCACCACAGACAGAATTATTTCTTTCATGTCGTATGGCTGAAGCGAGTTTTCAGGAATCTTGTTTATGAGATTGTGATCCATTCTGTTGGGGTCGTCGTCGTTTTCTACAATTGGCGGCTCTTCGGTGTTGTTAGATGGTATGTATGAGAGCAATGTTTTGATTTTGTCAAAGCAGTCGTATTCGTTTTTTGCCACAAAGTGCGCGACGCCGCTTTTGGTTCCGTGCGTCACTGCGCCGCCCAGATCCTCAAAAGATACCTCTTCGCCAAGGACCGTCTTTACTACTTCTGGGCCTGTCACATACATGGTTCCTGCCTTTTCTACCATTATGACAAAGTCCGTCATCGCGGGGGAATACACTGCGCCTCCTGCGGACGGGCCTATGCTGGCAGTTATCTGTGGAACCACGCCGGACGCCAGCTCGTTATGATAAAAAATGTCTGCAAATCCGTCAAGGCTCAAGATTCCCTCCTGTATTCTTGCTCCACCAGAGTCAGCTATGCCAATTATTGGGCACCCTGTACTCATGGCGTGATCCATGAGTTTTGTGATTTTCTTTGCGCCCATTTGGCTGAGCGTTCCGCCCAAAACCGTAAAGTCGTAAGCAAAGACAAAAACCTGCCTTCCGTTGATCGTACCGTATCCCGTGATGACGCCGTCGGTGTAGAACTTTTTCTTTTGCATATCATATTCATAGTAATGGTGGGTTGCCATCGCGTCAATTTCTGTAAAGCTGCCCTCATCGAGCAACAACGCAATTCTTTCCCTTGCCGTCAGTTTTCCTTTTTCATGTTGAGCAAGAATTCTGTCTTGTCCACCAGCTGTGAGTGCCATCTTTTGTTTTTCTAAAAATTTCTCGATTTTGTCAGAATGCATATGGCCCAGCAACAAATGACCATGATGAGGATATATTAATTTTAGAATTATGGATTATGCTCTGATTTTGTCCCGGCCGCCCTTTGCTGTCCTAAAGACATTCATTCCGAGGTAATAGTTCTCGTATAGGTAGTCCAAGGTCTTTAGGTCCTCTTCGGCTTCGCGAATCAGGGTCTGGCTTGCTTCTGGGTCGCGTCTTAGTCGCTCAAGTCTTTCCATCTTTTCTTTGACCAGTTCCGTTATTCCCATTTCATAGTTTGACGTTCCGTGGAACTCGGGGCTAAGGACGTGCTCTGGCGTGTATGGTGGGATCTGGTATGTTACCTCTTTTTTTGCTTCGATTTCGGTGCTGTCGTCTGCCAACGCTTCAATTTCCCAATAGCTTGAATTTTAAGATTTGTTAGTGGGGTTTCATCAGAATTTTGCCAAAGACGTTTCCCTTGAGCATTTTTGTGTGGGCCTCTGGCGCCTGCTCAAAGGTGTAGACAGAGTCTATTATTGATTTTATTTTTCCCTTTGACATCCAGTATAGAGACTCCTCCAGCTCCGCCTTTGTGCCCTGTGTCGAGCCCAGGACGTTTGTGCCCTTGAAGAAGATGTGCCTGAGGTCGGTTTGAACCTCGTATCCTGTTGTAGCCCCCGTAGTCACCAGTGTGGCGCCGTACTTTAGGAGCGTCAGCTCCTTGTTCCAGTGCGAGCCTCCGATGTGCTCGTATATGACGTCGATTCCAGGGATGTTGTCTTTTTGTTTTGCCATCTCCTTTGATATTGCAAAGACCTCCTTGTGCCAGTCCTCTTTTCTGTGATTTACCGCATAGTCTGCTCCAAGCTTTAGGCATCGCTCCAGCTTGTCGGGACTCGACGTGGTGATGACGTCGCACCCAAAGAGCTTTGCGATTTGTATTCCAAACGTTCCCATGCCGGAGCTTCCGCCCATTATCAGAACAGTCTGGCCAGGCCTTATCCTTGCTCTTCCCACCAACATGTGCCATGCAGTCATCATCACCATCGATGCCGCGGTGGCATCCTCGTATGTGATGTTGTCGGGGATTTTTGCGACGTTTACTTCTGGAAGATGTGTCTGCTCGCAGTATCCTCCCCAGAGTGGCCCCGTCTGGAATCCCCAGACTTTGCGGCTTTTACAGTCGTATTCTCTTCCTTCTGTGCATGCCTTGCAGACCCTGCAGGAAATGTTTCCATGTGACACTACCCTGTCGCCTACCTTGATGGTAGTTACGTCGTCACCCACTGCGATCACCTCTCCTGCAGCATCGGTGCCGGAGATGTGCGGCATAGGAATTTGGATTGGTTTTCCCCTCATCCCCCAGATGTCGTCGTAGTTGAGGCCGGCATACTTTACCCTAAAGACGACCTCGTTTGACTTTGGTTTTGGATCCGGTAGTTCCCTTATTTTCAGAATTTTCTTAAAATCGTCGTTTTGTGCGTATTCTTCGTATACGAGGGCCTTCACAAGACCGGATTTTTAGTTGCACAATTTCAGCCTATTGCTTGAGGTTTAGCAGTGAGAAATTCTTTTGCACCGCCTTTTGGTATTGTGTGAACGGGGAGTCAAGTCCTTGGCATTTTTTGCATATGCAGAACTCCGAGACGGCTTCCCGGTCGCAGTCGTCTGCGAACTCGCATTTTGCGCAACCCGCAGGCCCTCCGCAGATTATGCATTTCAGCTCCTTTACCTCCTGGCTTGCGCACCTTTCGTGCTTGACGCCGAGGCCCTTTGCCCAGAGTCCTACCTCGTTTACCTCGATTTTCTGGTTGCAGACGATGCACGTGCCTGGGAACTTCATCGGGATTTTGCGCCAGCTCATTTCAGAAGGTCGATCTCCTTTTGGATTATTTCCGCATATTCCGGGTTGACCTCAAGATCCAGTTTTTTGTTTTTGATGCAAAACAAAATGTATGGAAGATAAAATGTCGCGGCCGTGCTTTGCGATACATGGAATCTTTTTGCAAGTATTGATGTCAGTGCCTTGATTGTCCTTCCGTCCCAGCGCAGCCGGTTCAGGAGCGGCCACGGCAGGTTGTATTGCGAGAACTGGACCTGGACGTTTTGACCGTAGAGCTTTAGCAGTGTGTTGTCAAGGTATCTCAGCAGCCTCCATTCCTGTGTTTTCATTATTTTTCCATACAGCATGTCGGCTTGGGATATTACGTCAAGCATTTTTGCAAGTGCTGCAGTCGGCAGGCCGCTTGTCACTATACTGGAGTAAAACGCGTTTATCTTTTCTCTTGGGTCGATTCTTAGCGAATACAGCACGACCTGCGCCTCTTCCTTTGTTTTTGCCTTGAAAAAGGCGTTTACTGCGGCCTCGACATCAAGGCTCTCAAATGATTTTTCCGTGGGCAGATCAAAGCCGCCTGCTTGGGCCTGCGCCATGTTTAGCAGCGAGCGGATGTCGCCCCTTGACTCGACGATTGTTTTGATTGTAGAGCCGGGGCTGAGTTTTGCGTCTTCTTCTTTTAGCACCTTATCCAGGTATAGCCCCAAAAGCCTTGGCGGAAGCGGCTTGAGGTAGATGGTCTTTGTTGCCTTTCTGATGTTTTTCATCTTGTCGGACTGGTCGGAGTTTGCCGCAAGGATTATTGGAATTGTCGGCTCTTTTAGGATCTTTAGCAGTGCTTCTGCTCCCCCAAAGTCTGCGCGGCCGTGTATTCCGTCGACTTCGTCTACAAATATCATCGGCCTGCCAAGGAGGCTCGTGCTTCCAAGTAATGGGGTGAGTAGCTCCTCGATGTTTGCCTTGTTTCGCACGTCGCTTGCGTTGAGGCCTATGAGGTCATACCCAAATTCCCTTGCCGCCAGCTGTGCAAGGGTCGTTTTTCCTATTCCTGGCGGGCCTACAAGAAGCACAGGCTTGGCGCCCTTTTTCCATTTTACCAGCCAGTCCACAAAGGAGCTGCGCGCCTCCTCGTTTCCAACCATGTCGGTGATTTTTTTTGGCCTATGTTTTTCAGACCACATCATATTTCTTTCTCACCGCGGAAGTTTTGCAGAAAACTCGGACCAGATGTTTGCCTTTTCCAGCTGGTTATACCAGTACTGATTGTAGTGCTCTACTGTGAGAAACAAGAACTCTAAAAATTCCGTGTGCGAGAAGTCTTTTGGGAGAAGCTCTAGCGCAAGTCTGGCGTCTGATAGGTACAGCTCGCTTTTTTTCATCGTGAATTCGAATCCCTTTCTTACGTCTCCTGCCAAAAGCGAGTAATAAAGGGGCCAAGAAGGTATTTTGACAAACTTGTTTTTTATCGAGTCCTCGATCTCGTTGCCGCAGCCGACGGATTCTGCGGCGCGGGCCATTCCAAGATAGAATATCTCGCCCAGCGGGTTTTTGCCAAGCGCCATGTTCCTGCCGGCAGTGCCCATCACTGCGCGGTATTTTTTGTAGCACTGGTTCATCTGCTCTTCGGTGATTTTTGTCGGCGTCGTCTTGAGCTTTGTGTCGATGTATTGGCCAAGCCTTGCGTCACGGAACCCTTCCTCGAATTCTTCTAGGACTTCCTTGCCGCCCTTTGCGATTTTTGCGCGGGCGAGCCTTAAGATGTATGGATTCATGAGCTTGTAATCATCAAGATACTCCAGGTCCTCGTCCTTGTCGACGATTCTGTCCATTGGCTCACTAAGGTCAATTGCCATTATGTGGCCGTCCACTAGGTCTTGGCGCATCTGCGTATTTTTGTTACCGGAATAGTCTGCTGCCGCATCATAAAGGGCGCAAAAAACAGGCAGCGTCATCTTTACAAAGTTAGAGTTGAGTATTCGAAGAACCCTGTCCTTTAGCACATCGCGGCTCTCAAGTCTTGATTTTACGGCAGAAATTTGCGATTCCTGCAGTATTAACTCGTCGGAGCCGACCTCCTTTGCAAACTCTTTTTGTGTTTCGAATTCGGATTGATCCGACTTTATTTCCCTGAGAAGATCGTCTGTGAACCTTTCGGCAAACTTTGGAAACTCCGACTCGGCTTCTTCCTTGTACTGGCTAAATAACTTGAATCCCTTTGATTTGAACAGCCCCTGCTTGAGTACTTGTTTTCCGGCCTTTGTGGACATGAGTGCTTCCTTGGATACGACGGACTGGTCCTTGCTGCTCACAGTGACGAGTCTTTTTCATTGATATTTATCCTTTCAAAAATTCTTCACTTAAATTACGAAAAAAGTTAAGGTGAGTTATGCAGGTAATCGAGATTCTCAGAGAGGCTTCAAGGCTGGTCTATGAAAATGTAAAAAACATCGCAGGTACAATCGAGGCCGGAGAGGATCACGGGCGAGGCGCAGGCGGGGACATTTCCAGAAAAATCGACATTGTTGCAGAAAAAACGGTTTTGGATTATCTAAAAAAGATCAATTTCGAGTGTGTCGTCTTGGGCGAGGAGTGTGGTAGGGTCGAGCTCTCAAAGAACCCAAAGGGATTTGTGATAATGGACGCAATAGACGGCTCTGCAAACGCCGTTCGCGGGATTCCGTTTTTTTGCTGCTCTTTGGCATTTGCCACGGACAACAGACTCAGCTCAGTTACCGATGGCGTGGTGACCGACCTTTCAAATGGGGACATGTACTGGGCGACAAAAGGCAGAGGCGCGTTTGTAAACGAGACAAGGATCTGGGTTCACAAGCAAAAGCCGGTCTACAAGATAGTTGGGGTAAATGTCTCAGGGGCCACACCTGAGCTTGTAAGGAGGATACAGCCGATTTTTGAAAACTCTAACCACTCAAGGCACCTTGGTGCAAACGCACTTGAGCTTGCGTTCTTTGCAAGGGGCCTGATAGACGTCTATGTCGACCTAAGGGATAAGATTCGTGTTACCGACATGGCAGCAGGCTACATCATCGCAAAGGAGGCAGATGGGATAGTTCTGGATCAGGATCTCAAGCCGCTCGACTCTGACCTTGCATATGAGACGAGGCTCTCATTTATCGCAGCTGCAAACCAGGAGATCCTTGCTGAGATCAAAAAACAAGTAGGCCTCTAGTTTTTCATAGAAAAAAGTTGTAAGCGCCCTTGGCGGGATTTGAACTCGCGTCTCAGCCGTGACAGGGCCGAATTCTAGACCGGACTATACTACAAGGGCGTTGAATCAAGTCACTGAACTTCCTTTTTTAAAGTTTGCACACTGAAAATCACCTTCTAAAAGCCTAAATTATACACGATTCGCAGAATTGCGAAGGGTTCGTAGCTCAGCCAGGTAGAGTACCGGACTTTTAATCCGGCTGTCCGGGGTCCGAATCCCCGCGAACCCGCTAAAATTTTTACACCAATCCAAAATTCCTTGATTTGTTAAGTTGGAGCAGTAAAACCTGCTCAACTAGAGGGAAATTCTCCAAATTTTGTGATGTTTCGTGGAAATCACTGGTTCCGAGTTCGGGAGGACTCGGATGCCACGTAGAAGCGGATTCCATTCGGTCTATGATTTTTTGTTTCTGTCAAAAAGTAAATCCTGAAGGATCTGATCGAAAAACACAGGGCGGCCTTATAGTACAATTACCTTGATTTTTTTCTAGAACCATAAAAGAACAAGATGTTATCACTCGTTAGTTAAACCGTTAAAAATTTTATTTTATAAATTATCATTTTAAAGACAGCCACCTTTTTTATGCTCAACTTTTGAGATTAATTCTATTTCCTCTAATGCATTTATGATTTCTGATCTTTCAGCATCATTGAAGTTACCATTAGATAAAACTACGAGTGTTTTCTCGTCGGAAGTTAATATTTGGATAGGGTGCCATAACAAAAACTCAGAAAACTGTTTTATCTCATTTCTGAGCTTTTTTATAATAATAGAATTTTCTGGTTTTAATTTCTCATAATGAATAACCCACGTGTTTGAACATTCTGACCCATGGCTGTTATCGAATTTTTCTTCATTCTTTGTTACACCCCAACCTCTTTCAATTAATTTTGTAGCCGTGTTAGAGTTTACACAAGTAACAAAATTATCAGTTAATTTCAAAACTGGAACATTGTTATCGAAACAAACAACATCCAACATTTGTATGCCTATGTCTATTTGTTTTTTGGGAGATAGTTTCTTGTCAACTGCACTGTCAATAATAGCCTGATATTTTTTTATGGTAGCCTCATCAATTTTCGGTTCTGCGTTAACAGGAATTGCAAGTTGACTAAATACCAAAAGGCAAAAAACGATTAAAAAGATTCTTAGGTTTTTCAATTAGTAACCTTCATTATCATGAATTCATAATAAAAATAGCTTTCTGATAATTCATCAGTCTTCATAAAAAAAATAAAAAAGTGGGTTTAATACCACGTTCGTCGGGAACCATCCAACAGATCGTCGTCTCCAGGTAACCAGTTTTTCACATAACTACTACCGCAGCTAGATGCCATTATGTGTGGGATGATGTTAGTGCATGATGCCGCATGACTAAATCCATACAGATGAGATATCTCGTGCATTATTGTTCTAGGCAAGTCAGAAGTCGTGTGTTGGGTGATGAAAGCGGGATGCGTTCCACCAGACGATGGAATTGTGTTTACACATGCATTAGCGTCAGGAATGGTTTGTGCAGTGAACACTGCCAACACCTGTGCACCACTATATGTTCCTCCTGACCATCCAGTTTCTGACATTGCTTCATTTACCATTGAATTACAGCTCGGTGGGGAATCATTTGAATCCCATGTGTCATAGTATGCTACATCTGCAAAACTAATGGTGTGTTCATCTTTGTACCATGGTTCAGCTGATAGCAACTTGTCTTTTGCCGTTGTCTTCCAGCTTGCTCCATAAAGTGATCTGAACTCCTCATCTCCTACGATCTTGAATTCCGCATTTACAGTAGATCGAGTGGATAAGTTATGTGTGATTCCGCTTTGGGAGCCTGAGATGCCAGTAACGCGCGCGTGCGTGAAACTCTGTTTCATTCCGTCAACTGAATAGGTAGTACCGTCAACTGTAGTCAATGACCAAGTGCCACTACCCGATGTTATAGTGGTCAGATATGAGTTCGGTCCTTCTGCAGTTACTTTGGCTCCGGATAAACCGCTGCCAGCATATTTTACTGTCCCAGAAATGGTTGCGGCATAAGCTACGCTCAGTCCGCTCACCATTACAATGGACAATGCTACAATGAACAGGAAGGCAATCATCTTTTGCATGTCTATGATCCTCCTATGGTTTCTAGCGCGGGTCCGAAGTAACGAATGTTGTAAAATTCTGAATGGCTGTCATCAAAAGTTACTTTGAGATTAAAGTTTTCGTTATTTGTTATCTGTCTTAGAGCTACGGCAGACGGCACATCGATTGCTTGCCATCTGAATTCATTATCTACAGCATTCTTCAACCAACTGTGACTCCTAGAATTGACTGGTATGAATGTGTCCGGTTCAGTATCAAGCCTATAGGCCTTTATTGTTGGCACATCTAGCGAAATTGGAATTTCTCTATATTCGATAGAGTAGTATTTTGTGACACCATCGGGCATTTTTATCCCAAATAGATAATTATCATCCGCAGTGATTGTGAAATATTCTTTTACTTCTTGCTCGCTGATGACAATCTCACCTTTTTTTATCACTTTTGCTATCATGGCATTATCGGTAAGATCGATTGTATGATAGTTTGAAGGCTCTATGGACAACGGATAAGCTACTAAGGACGGTACTCCAGATCTAGGCAGGTTAACTGGTGTTTGTACATTTTTTGGTTCACCTAACAGATCTTCGGAGTTGGTAGTCTGGGTTTGCTGAGAGTATTGGTACGCACCCATCGCAAGTCCCACTAATACTATTGTGCTTAATGCTACGACGATCGTTTTCATGTTTTTTATTCTGTTGTTCAAAGTCATTGTCTCCTCTTACCTTCCCACTAACTAATAAGGCGAACTTACTTTGAGTAGCTACTCAGAGTAAGAAATTCTTAAATAGGCATAATTTTTTGCCGATTAAATTAACAAATTCCCAATAGAAGATGTAGTTTGATAATTTTCTAAATCAAAGCAAGATATTTTCCCTTTTTGAAATCAATGTGATCGTAAAACAGAGATATCAGCCTGAACAATGTCCATCCGCTTTCAGTTGGCTTGTATTCGTCAGTTTCGTTGTGTTCCAGATAACTGCCGTTTTCTAGCCATTCCAGGTATTTTTTAAGCGAGGACCAGTTCGTCCTTGAGAAAAAGTGGAGATACGATCGCTTTAGCGATTCTTTCTCGTAAAATGCGCGTCCAAGGCGCAAAAGTACTATTGGATCAGGCCTGAATTTGTCATTTGCACTGATCATGTTACTTAAAAAATGAAAATTCTGCTCCGGTGTTTCCAATGTTGGTAACATAATTACGTAAAATCAATCTATAAAATGCTTGTGTATGTTTTCTCTTTTTGCATCAGCTTTATATCAGTCAAAGGTAGGATATAAGTACAGTACGTAAATCGTAATTATTTTATATTCAGATCATAGTACAATTTTCTATAACTTTTTTCAGTAGAATTATTCCTACCAAGGTACGAACATCGTTATTTCCAGATTTGACAGAGGGTATTTTTATAATAATCATATCAACAGACAGTCGATGGGCCTTCCAGTAAAGCAAGATAAGCAGAGAAGCAAAAAAAGCATCACGCTGGAAAAAGAGCTAGAATCGGCCCTCAGAAAGATCCAGTCGCAGCTCATAGTGAGCAGCGATGGCTACTGGAGCCTCTCAAACGTGCTAAACATAGTGGCGGCCGGTGGCATAATCGCCTCAAAGAGGCTTGATCGCTCAGAGTGGCAGAAGGTAAAGGCCGCAGTAGGACACAAAAAGCTGGACTTTGACGACAAAACCATTCGCGATGTGGCAAAAAAGATGGCTTAGAAATGGATTTTTTAATATTTAATTTTTTTAAAAAAATCAGGGTAGGGATATTCTAAGCGTCCCAGTCGCTTCCTGCCATTAATGTGTCCGGACACCCTGTCTCTGCGGAAACCCGCGAACCCGCTACAATAATGTCCTTTTTTGGAACCCTCTGCAAATAGTGAGGTTACATGAAGATAACAAAAGAAAATTTGGTCAAGATCGAGGACGATCCACTAGAATTATTCTATCAGGGAATCAAATCAGCAGAATCAAAGATCTCATACACGAGAAAGCTAAGACAAGTTCTCTGTGATTGTCTAGAAGATGTTCTTGAAGGAAGCTTTGAGAAAAGAGCTGCACAGCTAGTTACACTCAAAATTCTACCCTCAGAAGATTTTCAATTGTTGTTGATCTTCATACGACGGCTGATTCGGTGCAGATTTATACTACCAAGCGAAAATATAAAAAAGTATTCTAAATGCAGCAGGAAGGAATGTCAGTTGTCATACTTGATGATGAAGTTTACAATCCATATTCCTACAAGCGGGAAGAAGAATTAGAGAAGCTGGCAGTAGAACATACTGCGGAGTTATTCGGAAGGAATACCCATTTTTTCAATGTCAAGAGAAAAATAGTGAGTAAGAGCGGAATAGGCAGTAAGCCAGATGGATACTTAGTCGATCTCACCAGTGACAAATTCTTTATCATTGAAGTAGAGCTGAGTTCTCATGATATTGTACATCATGTGATGAATCAGCTCTCTAGATTCAAACTGGCCATGGGCAACTCTGAGACTAGAAACGATTTGGCAAAGTTTCTAGCTAGCACAGCTAATACGGTGAAAAATGGTGGAAAGGTTTCTGACATGGATTATTTGGCGCGAGTTATTGAGCGTGGAGTAGGGATCTTCATAATTATTGATAGCGTCTCAGAGCAGCTTAGTGAAGTGGTTGAACATCTGGCGAAGGATGGAACGGATGTAAGGGCAATACCTTTCGAGACATATACAAACAGCCGGAACCAATTCCTCCACAAATTCACCACGTTCACGAGGGAGACTCTAGAGAAGGAAGCTAAGAAGTGGACCTTCAAATGGACAACAATTCCTGTGGACGAGCACCTAGATAAGATCAATAGCGGCCTGAAGGATGTCTTTTCCACATTGAGCAAACAGGTTTGTTCACTGCCAAACGTCAAGGAAATATCAAGAAAAAACTGGATTACTTATCAGACCTCCCCACTTAAGAACTTCTGCACAGTAAAAGTTCTCCCAGACTGTTTGGAAGTACACATAAAGTGCGATAATTCTTTTATGGATGAAAAGGGCATCACAAAGAAAATCAAAAGAACCCCGTCTTGGACTTTTGACAGGGTGTTCACAGTCAGATCACAGAAAGATATAGAAGATGCGATGTATCTCATCAGCCAGGCATACCAGTGTACGTGTGTCAGGTAACGTGACATGTATACTGTGGATGGATGGAAAATGTATTGTATGGAAGAGTTTGATTTGTTTTGGATTTTATTAGAATCGATTGGATTCCGAAGATGAGCCTATGTGCCGGAATTCAAGTTTTCCACAACATTTACAGATTGAAACAATGTGTTAAAGTCTTAAATCAATGAACGCCGTATTGGAACCATGGAAGAAGAAATTCCACAATGCCAGTGCCCCCCTGGTTCTGAAAACTATGTCAATGAAGACGGCATGAACATCTGCCTTTCTTGCGGCGGCTGGGTACCGGCAAAATAGATCTGGTCGTAAAGCCCCCTGCGATCTTTCTGTAAACTTGTTAGGCTATCTTGTAAGGAGTCGAATTTTTTGAGACAGCTTTTCGGTTGTAGAAGAAATGTCTGTGGTCCTTTTTTTCATGTCTGCCCGGTATTTTCGAATCTTTGCGTTCCTGCTTGCAATCATCTTTTTCTGCTGAGATATTCCAGCAGAACCAAGAGACGACCTGTTTTTGAGCGAGTACTGCACATCTATTGAAGAGATTGTCTTTAGGAGTTTTTTGGAATCAAACTCTTTTTCCTTGATTTCCCCTTGAATTTCAGACAGGGTAAGCTCCGAAAGTGATTTGCCGGATTTGTGCGCCGCATGGACCAGGCTTCCAACTATTTTGTGCGCAGCCCTAAAGGGAAGCCCTTGCTTCACCAGGGCTTCTGCGATATCTAGTGCGGTGAGGTATCCCGATTCTGCGGCCTCTCGGATTTTTTCCTTGTTTACCTTGAGTGTGGCAAACATCGAGTTTAGAATGACTAGGGCAGATATTGCGATCTTTGAGCTTGAAAACACGGCTGGTTTTATCTCCTGAAGGTCCCTGCCGTATCCGGATGCGAGTCCTTTGAGGCTGGAAAGAACCGCCATTAAATTTCCAATTACACGCGCGGTTTTTCCGCGCGTAAGCTCCAAGATGTCGGGGTTTTTCTTTTGCGGCATGACACTTGATGGAGATGAGAACTGATCAGATAGCTCCACAAATGAAAACTCGGCAGTGGACCATATCACCAGATCTTCTGCAATCCTGCTGAGATTTGTCATCAGGATTGAGACCGCGCCTACATATTCCGCTACAACATCACGGCTGCTAGTCGCATCTATTGTGTTTTCCACAATTTGCGAAAAGCCAAGCATTTTTGCGGTGCTGTTTCGGTTTATTGGCAGACTGGTTCCGCCAATCGGCCCTGCACCAAGTGGCGAGTGATTTACCCTCCCATAGCTTGCATAAAGCCTCTCAAAATCCCTAAATAGCACGTCTGCATGCGACAGTAAATAGTGCGAAAATGTCCCGATTTGCGCATGCTGGAGGTGTGTGTAAAGCGGCATTGTCGTGTTTGTGTGTTTTTGCGCGAGCTTGACCAGAGTCCCCACAAGGTCCAATATGCAATCACAAATGATGTTGATGTCGTCCCGAATCTTCATTCGAAGGTCCAAGGCGACCTGGTCGTTTCGCGACCTGGCAGTGTGCATTTTCCCACCCACCGCAAGGCCGGTCTTTTTTATGACAAGCGACTCGATAAGCTCGTGTATGTCTTCGGCAGATGATGTATTGTCCAGATCTTCTTTTTTTAGCTTCTCAAGTGCCTGTAAAATTTTTTTTATCTCAGACCTGTTGAGGATCTTGTTTTCATAAAGCATGATGGCATGAGCTTGGCTGCCAACAATATCGTACATTGCGATTTCAGAATCGTCAGATATCGACGAGACATAATCAAGTGTGTGTTTGTCCAGATTTTTTCCAAGGCGCGAGCGATACATCAAACTAGGATTATAATGCTTTTATATATAGCATAAACGGTTTGACGCTTATGAGCCAAGACTTGCAAGAGATGAGAAGAAAAATCTTTGACGAGTTATCTGGAATAGTGGATCCTGAAATAAACACACCGATTACAGACCTGGAGTTGGTTGACAATGTGGACATCCAGGGCTCCGCAGTCAAAGTCGATTTACATCTGACCAGTCCGTTTTGCCCCGCTGTTTTTGGCTTTAAGATTTGCCAGGACATCCATGATCATCTTCTAAAGCTTGATGGAATCGATGACGTCAAGGTGAACGTTTCAAACCACTTTATGGCAGAAGCGATAAACAACCAAGTAAACAACAGCCCAAATCCAAAAAAGCCAGCTTAAGCTATTTTCTGAACCCTAAGAGGTATCCCCTTAGTAGCTGTATGCCCATTGCCGGATCCACGCCCTTTGGGCAGACCTGGCTGCAAGATCCTGCAAAGTGGCACCTCCAGATCCCATGGGATTCATCAATTATTTTTAGTCGCTTGTCTTTTCCCTTGTCGCGATTATCTGCGACATATCGATACGCCTGGGTAAGTGCCTGCGGTCCCATAAATGACGAGTCCGTTGCCATGGTTGGACATGCGGAATTGCACAGACCGCACTTGATGCAGTTTGCAAACTGGATGTATTCCTCGTGCTCCTTGGGTGTCTGCAGAAACTCCTTTACGCCCGGCGTTACCTCAGAGTCCTCCCGAATTATGAAGGGCTGCATTTTTTTGTGTGTTGTAAACAGCCTCTCAAAGTTCACCACCAGATCCCTTACGATTGGGAAGTTGTTCATAGGCTCTACCGTGATAACATCAGAGTTCAGCTCAGAGATTTTGGTAAAGCACGCAAGTCTTGGCCTGCCGTTTATCTTCATGCCGCAGGAGCCGCACGACGCCTGCCTGCATGAGTAACGCACCGCTACGGAATGGTCCAGGTGTCTTTTGACGTCCAAAATCGCATCCAGAACTGTGGTCCATCTTTCGTATGGGACCTTGAAATCAATAAATTTCGAGTCAGAATCGTGCTCTGGGTTGAATTTTGCAATTCTAAGTGTGATCGTCTTTGATGAGGATATCGACTCGGTTGTGGATTTTTCCTCCGCAATCTGCTCTGCTTCGCTCATCTATGTCAGCCCCATACTCGTCATCAATATAGTCCTTGAACCATATGCGACAAGGCCAACCATTGCCGCAAGGCATCCGTATGTCACTGCTTTTTCATACGAGCGGCCCTGCTTGAGTTCCAAGAGAATCACCCGCAGGCCGTTGAATCCGTGAACCGACAAGAGTATCAAAACGAGCTCAAGGAGTATGGCATATGGAATGAACTGGTAGTTAGCAACCACGTTTTCATATTGTAGCGAGTCCCTAAAGTCCATAGTCAGCCTAAAGAGAATGTGAACTGCCACAAGCACCACTGCCCCCAGCGCCGTACCATAGTGGACCTTCATCACAATACTTTCGCGCATTTTATTCACCAAACAGTACGGATAGTCCGTACATCATTGCAAGTGCCGCAAGTCCAATCGAGGCATAGATGCACATTTTGTGCATGTTGTTCTGAGATGCCGGGATGTATGGATAGTCAGGGCGCGCCGGTTTTCCGACACCTATGCCGCCATGTCCCAGCATGACGCGAATTCCGTTTGCGGTATGGAACACGGACATTCCGATAATGAGTGTCAAAAGGATGTGCCCTTCCGTGGTTTGGGTGAGCGCCAGCATTGCGTTCCATGCCTCCCTTCCGTTTAGAATCGAGCTTGTCTCATAGACGTGACCAATAAGATACGCCAAAAGCCCAAGTCCAGTAATTCTCATCAGCCAGTATGCGAAACGCTCTATTCCGTATCGCCCTGGGTTTGCCATGCCCCTGATTCCTTCCTTGTTTTCGTTTCGTTTCATCTAGTATTTTCTCTCCACTGGTTGATACCTAGTGATGGTTACGGGGTGCTTTTTCATTATTGGGCCTTTCGGATCATAGTATGCAAGTGTGTGGTGTAAAAAGTTTGCATCGTCTCTGCTTGGATAGTCGATTCTTGCGTGTGCGCCACGGGATTCTCTTCTGTTTATTGCTCCAACCAGAACAGTTTCTGCCACTCGGAACATCGAGTCAAGCTCCATTACGTTTACAAAGTTTGTGTTGTATTCCTTTGCCTTGTCGTCAACGTGTTTCCATGTTTTCTCTCTGAGCTCGCGAAGCTTCTTTAGTCCTTCGACTAGGCTCTCTTCCGTTCGGTATACGTATGCCTTGTCGTTCATCGTATCTGTCAGCTCTTGTCTTGTCTCGTATGGGTTTGCCTCGCCTCTCCCCCTGAAAATTCCGTCATAGATTCTTTTTTCTTCCAAGTTTACTAGGTGGTGTGGAAATTGCGACGACTGCTTTGCTTCTAGCGCGTGCTTTGCGGCAAGGTGTCCAGTTATCTTTCCCCAGACGATACACTCTGATGTAGAGTTTGCGCCGAGTCGGTTTGCGCCGTGCACGCTGTTGCATGCTGCCTCGCCTGCGGCCCAGACGCCCTTTAACTCCGTTGCGCCGTCGATGTTGGTGTGGATTCCACCCATCATGTAATGGCACACAGGCCTGATGTCCATTGGCTCCTGGGCTGGATCTATTCCAGAAAACTTGATGCTTATCTCCCTGATTGCGCCAAGCTTTTCCCTGATAACTTCATCCCCCACGTGCCTGAGGTCAAGCTTCATGCAGTCCACGCCTGTTTCGTGCTTAAAGCCGCGCCCCTGGCTGATTTCACTCATTATTGACCGAGATACGATGTCGCGCGGCGCAAGCTCCATCTTGGATGGGGCATAGTTTTTCATGAATCTCTCCCCGTTCTTGTTTATCAGATAGCCCCCCTCACCCCTTGCGGCCTCGGTAATCAGGATTCCAGAAGGCAGTATTCCAGTTGGGTGGAACTGGACAAACTCCATGTCCTTTAGTGCAAGGCCTGCCCTGTACGCCATATCTAGGCCGTCAGGCGTTGACGATAACGCATATGTGGAAAAGCTGTAGATGCGACCTGCGCCGCCGGTTGCAATTATTAGCGATTTTGCCTTTATTGCATAGAATGTTCCGCTTGACAGCTCGATGCCGGTCACTCCCATGAACTGCTGGCCGTCGTGGATTATCGATGTGACAAACCACTCGTTGAGAAACGTAATGTTGTCAAACTTTTGGCAAGTGTCATAGAGGGTCTGCATCTCAAAGAACCCAACCTTGTCTGACGCATACGTTGCCCGCGGAAAGCTGTATCCTCCAAAGTGCCTCTGGTCTATTTTGCCGTCCTTTCTTCTGGACCAAGGCATCCCCCAGTGCTCCAGTTGATAGATCTCTTTTGGCATTTCTTTGCACAAGACTTCGGCAACGTCCTGGTCTGCCAGAAAGTCGCTGCCTTTGACAGTATCATAAATGTGATATTCGATGTTGTCGCCTTCTTCCTCAAACAAGACCGCCGCCGTGCCGCCCTCTGCGGAGACCGAGTGCGAGCGCATTACCTGCACTTTTGATATCACTGCAATCTTGAGCGACTGACTTGTTTTTGCGGCCTCGATTGCTGCACGTAGGCCTGCGAGGCCTGAACCGACTATAAGCAAATCATATTCGATAGAATCAACCATTTGCTATCTTGAACTCCTAGAAATCCGATAAATATGTGTTGAAAGAATGATCGATCAAGAGCTTGCGAGTAAGCCTTATATTTATCGCTAGCGATATCACTAGCGATGGTAACCGAGTGGTTTCAACGGGTCGGCAGCTCAGTGCCGCGTGGCTTTTCAAGATACTACATACTAGAGTTGCTTGCAACAAAACCGCATACCGGCAAGGAGATAATCGATGCGGCAACGGATCAAAGCGAGGGCAGGTGGAAACCATCGCCGGGTCTCATCTATCCGCTCCTTGGAAGGCTGCTAGACGAGGGGCTCGTCGAAGAAACAAAGGACGGAAAATACCAGATAACAAAGAAGGGCCGCGCCACCGCAGACGACCTTGAGGCAGTCAACAAGATAATAAAAAACCAGCTCGATGTCTTGATGCGGGTCAAAAACGTCGGCAGGTTCGTCGCAATGGACCTTATAGAAAGAATGAATATGATGGGGACGCTGTTGAGTGCAAACGTTTCAAAGATGACAAGGGACGAGACGCAAAAATACCGCAAGTTTCTCCAGTCCGAGCTTCAGAAGCTTGATGCCCAAGAGTCAAAGCAAGGAAAGGAAATCAAGATAGAATAAAATTAAAAAAAGAAAATGGTTTGAAAATCGCCTGTTTAGGCAACCATTCCCCAGCTTCGCAGGATTTCTGCGGTGAACGGATAGACGCATGCCGGCGCACCTGTTGTGCGAATGACTAGCTCTAGTCCCTCTCTGCATTCTACGTCCTCTGGGGCAACTCCGTCTGCAACTTGCCTAAGCGGAGCAGGTGTTGTGTTTACTGGTCCAGGAACGTATTCTATTATTGGTTCTCCAGTACCTCGTACAGCGTCAAGAAAGACGTTGTTTCTGGAACTTTGATCGTCGTCCCACATCTCGACTACAAGGTCTACGGTATCAAACGGCTTGACTACCTTAAAGGAAAACTCTACTTCTGTTCTGAACTGGTCTAGAGGCGTCGCCTTTGCAGTGACGGCTGTCAGATAACCATCGGCATCGACGACCTCAACGGTCTGCTCTCCAGTAAAGTCCTGGTTAAGGGATATGCTGGCCAAGTCGTTTTGGTTTCTGTCGTCCCGATAGTCCGTTATCTTAATGGCCGCGTATCTGAGCGAGTCAACCCCGCTGTTTTCATATACCATCAGCTTTACCTTTGAGGGGCTGCCGGTATTGAAAGTCATGGTCGGGATTTCTTGGATCAGACGCTCTGCGTCAAATGCCCTGCCATTTATTACAAGACCGTTTTCTACTATGCGCTGGCCGTCGTCTAAAACACCAATCGTCGGTGCTTCACAGTCTCCGCTACAACCTGCGTTTTCAGCATATGTGTTAAGTGAGAACAATGAAAGTGACAGTATTCCTGCCGCAATTAGCAATTGAAGTATCTTTGTCATTGGTTTCAAGTCAAGACTGGACATAATTAAATCCTATGTAGTGTATGGAGTGCCACGTAGTTTGACATTACGAATACGAACCAAGCCCAAAGAGAGCTATTCATAAATAATTAAAGCCGGAGATCTTTTCGATGAAGTCGCTAAAGAAGATGATAAGTGACAGCTCGAAGCCACTTGTCATTCCCGGCGTCTATGACGCCATCGGGGCAAAGATTGCGCAAAAGGTAGGGTTTGAGGCTATGTTCCAGACGGGATATGGCACTTCTGCTACCTTGTTTGGGATGCCAGACTATGGGTTCATCGGAGCTACGGAGACGGTGGAAAACGCAAGAAGAATATGCGGGGCAGTCTCGGTTCCAGTAATAGTCGATTCCGACACCGGTTATGGAAACGCGCTAAGTGTCTGGAAGATAGTAAATGAGCTGCAAGCAGCAGGTGCTTGCGGTATTTTCCTAGAGGACCAAAGGTGGCCAAAAAGATGCGGCCACATGGCAGGAAAGGAGGTAATTGAAAAAGAAGAATATGCCGAAAAACTGCAGGCCGCAGTTGATGCGAAAAAAGGCAAGGACTTTATCATAGTTGCAAGGACTGATGCCAGAGCCACAAGGGGACTCGATGATGCAATCGAGCGGGCCAAGTATTATAGAAAAATAGGTGCGGACGCAGTCTTTGTGGAGGCTCCAAAATCCATCGATGAGATGAGAAGGATCGGCAAGGAAATCAAGGCACCCCTTGTTGCAAACATGATAGAGGGGGGTGCAACGCCCATAAGGTCGGCAAGGGAGCTGCACAAAATGGGCTTTAAGATAATACTGTATCCGCTTTCGGTCCTGTACGCAAACACCTACGCCTCACTC
This sequence comes from Candidatus Nitrosotenuis sp., assembly GCA_049276655.1. Taxonomy (GTDB): domain Archaea; phylum Thermoproteota; class Nitrososphaeria; order Nitrososphaerales; family Nitrosopumilaceae; genus Nitrosotenuis. Next base: position 235,674 of record JBASWV010000006.1, read on the forward strand.
CAGATTCTAAAGGAGCTGAAAAAGTCAGGCACGACCAGTAAGCTCAGAAGACACGTCGTAAGCTTTGACGAATTCAACGAGATTGTAGAGCTTTCCAAGTTCAGGAAGCTTGAGCACCGCTACAAAAAAGAATAAAATAAAAAAGTACAAGTAAAGAGATCTTAAGAGTTTCTCTTTACTTCAATTTCTATTGTGGATACGTTGCGTGACTTGCCGTCTTTTGATTCGAGCTGTTCGGAACCTATCCGTATTTCACCAATGGAATATCCAGCATTTTCTGTTTTGCGTGAGATGATTTGTGCAACATCTACTGCACGTCCAATGCTGAGTCCTCTGGCTTTGATATGCACTGCTGGCAGGTTAGCCAATTGAATTAGCGTAGATGTAACATACGCCATCAAAGGCTTTTTGCCAATGAAGATTACGTCTCTGTTTTGGCTGGACATGCACTTGTAACTATATATGGATAATTTAAAGCTAAAACGAAAATCGTTGTTTGGTTTCAAAAATTTCTTATTAACTAAAGCGCAATTATCAAGTAAAAATGAGCACGTTTGAGCAGATTAAAAAAACCATGGGTTCCGGCTCAAAGGAACAAAAAATCAAGCTGCTAGAATCCCTTGCAGACTCCGATGATCCAAAAATAATATCCTTTGTCATATCAAAGCTTGACGATGTGGACATCGAGGTAAGAGGCGAGGCATTCAGCTCACTGGTCCTAAATGACAACAATATTTCTGACATACTAATTGAGAATCTAAAAAACAAGGGCAAAAACATCAGGGGCTATGTTTCTCTGGTTTTGGCAAACAGAAACGACAAAAAAGCAGCGCCGAAAATCGCCCAGCTCACAGAAGACGAAAGCGCAATGGTCAGGTCTTGCGCAGTCGGCGCCCTCGGATACCTAAAGGCAAGTAGAGCTCGCACCGCAATAAGAAAATGTCTCGATGACCCCAACATCGAGGTAAGAAAGAGCGCCATCAAGTCTGCAATCGACATCAGAGACAGGGATCTTCTTGCAAAACTAGAGGAGCTGTCCAAGGCAAACGATCCTGAAATCGACAACCTCATAATTCTCGCAAGAAATAATTTAAGTGGACCGGGAGGGATTTGAACCCTCGATCTCACCCATGCCAAGGGCGTATCCTACCAGTCTAGACGACCGGCCCACAGGATCAGAGAAAAATTCTGATCGTCTATGAAGTTTTCAGATTGATTATTAACGTTTAGCTGAAAACAAGAAATTCCGACAATCAGTCATCATAAAATATTTAACCGTCATTAGTAACGTCTGTCTGTGGTAGTAGAAAACAAAGCGACCCTTACTTTTGTTCAGTTATTGAAAGAAGATTTGGCAATATTCAGACTTGTTCCAAACGATGGCATCGTACCGGATTACAAAGCCGGGCAGTTCATCACAATTGGCATGAACGTGCCAAGCGAGGGCAAGCTTATCAGAAGGGCTTATTCCATTGCATCACACCCAGAAAACAAAAAGTTCATTGAGCTTGTCATACGATGGGTTAGAAAACCACTTCCCGGAAGACTGACAACCCAGCTCTTCAATGCAAAGGAAGGCGATGAGGTGACATGGATAAGGCCAACCGGCGCTGCCCTGCTAATCAACGACAAGCTTCCAAACGGCCAAAAAGATGAGAGGAGAATTGTCTGTCTGGGGGGAGGTACCGGCATTGCGCCATTTGTCAGCTTTGCGCAGCACCTGCGTTCAGTAGGCGACAAAAGGGAGATAGTGGTCCTGCACGGAGCAAGTTATGTGGATGAGCTGAGCTACAAGCAGCTCTTTACCGATCTTGAAATGGAAAGCCTCGACATGGGTCGCGACAAGTGGAACTTTAGATACAGGGCATCGATTAGCAGGCCGCAGGAATGGTTCAACAGATCATGGAGCGGCCAAACTGGAAGAGTCGAGACGTTCCTAAGATCAAAGGACGGCGAGTCGTCGCCACTTGAGCAGTTGATTGGTGAAAAGGTCACGCCGCAAAACACGGCATTTTACATTTGTGGTTGGCAGGGCACGATAGATGGCTGCATGGATTATCTTTCTGCCAAGGGATTTGTTACTGAAAGAAACAAGCGGCCAGACGGCAGCTTCGAAGTCAAGTACGAGTCCTACGGATAATCAAGAGTAATATTGTATTGTTTTGTCCCTAGCTTGGGGACGTAGGTTAGCTTGGTATACTGCCAGCCTCGGGCGCTGGAGATCATGGGTTCAAGTCCCATCGTCCCCATAAATTTTTCAAGCATTGAAATAGGACATGAATTTAACATGACTGTTTGACAGTTGCAATTTACCTTGCACACCTAAATCCGGTCACAAATGCCCACGTCGAAATCATAAAGGAGCTGAAAAAAGAGACAGACGACGTAATTGTAATGCCCGTGGTCTTTTTGGACAATGGCGTCGAGATAAACAGTCGTAGCTTCCCGTTCAGCTTTGAGGTGCGAAAAAAAATGCTGCTTGCGGTTTTTGGCAATTCTATCAAGGTATCGTCGAACTATACGTTTCATGCCCCATTTTTCAAGTATTTTCCACCCATACTTTCCCCATATTCCTGGAAGCTGCGCGCGCAAATCCTTCAGGGAGTGGAAGGCGACTTTTTCACATACACCGGTGACAAGACGGAAGGTCTCATGTTAAGGGCGTACAGACTCAATCCGAAGGTCGGCATGCGAAAGGAGGTTTCTGCCTCATCCGTAAAAAACAAGATGTACGAGGCTGCGCAGGGTAAGCCTGTAAACTGGAAGAATGACGTTCCACCCGAGGTGACAGAAATAATTGAGGAAAACTGGGACATTGTAAAACAATACTCCGATGCTCAGGACATGACCACGAGGATTGCCGGGATGAAGTTCCCAAAGGCAGGGCGCAAGACAAGATAGATTAATACCGCGTTTGGATAAATTTTATGAAATTTAATATTTCAAAGTTTGTGTGGTTTGACGGCAGATTTACAACACTTGAGAAGGCAACCGTTCCGATAACTACACACGCAATTCATTACGGCACGTCCATTTTCGAGGGAATACGCGCATACTGGAATTCAAAAAACCTAAACATCTTTCGGCTCGATGACCACATCAAAAGATTCAGGCAGTCCGGCCGGTTTTACTCAATTGCGCTTGATTATTCTGACGGGCAGATCTCCGATGCAATAATTGGCCTGTGCAAGAAAAACAACATGAAGAGATCCTGCTATATTCGCCCTTTTTACTTTGTAGGCCAGTATGGAATAAACCTCCACGTAAACGAAAGGGCCCCGACACACGCGGCCGCATTTATGTTTCCGTTTGGGGACCTTTTTGACAAAAACGGCATTACTGCCGGCATTTCCTCGTGGAGAAAGTTCAGCGATTCTTCCTCACCCCCACTTGCAAAAATGGGTGGAAACTATCTCAACTCGATTTTGGCCACGCAGGAATGCAAGCGCAACGGATACGACGAGGCGATCTTGCTGGACATGCACGCAAATGTAAGCGAGGCGCCAGGCGAGAACATTTTCATGGTAAAAAACAACACCCTGGTTACTCCACCTCTGGAATCATCTGCGTTAGAGGGAATAACGCGTGACTCTGTAATGGAGCTGGCATCTGATCTTGGCTACCAGGTAAAAGAAAAGACCATCACAAGGGGCGAGATCTATCTTGCAGACGAAGTCTTTCTTACCGGCACTGCCGCGGAGATAACCCCCGTCATCAGCATAGACGACAGAAAAATCGGGGCCGGCAAGCCAGGCAAGGTAACTTCTAAGCTGATGTCGGCGTATTTGGATATAGCAATGGCAAAAAACGACAAATATTCCAGCTGGCTAACGCCGGTGTATTAGCTTGAAAGTCGCGCAGATAGGAGTCGGCGGCTGGGGCAAGAACCACGCCAGAGTTTTATCCCAGGTTGGGGCCTTGGCCGCAATTTGCGACTCTGACCAAGCAAGGGCAAGGGAGATCGGCCAAAGATATGGGGTAAATCACTACCAGTCAATCGATTCCATGCTAAAGGACGAACAAATCGACGCAGTCTTTGTCTGCACCCCGACATCCACACATTTTGAGATTGCAAAAAATTTGATTCAAAAAAAGAAGAGCGTCTTTATTGAAAAGCCAATGACGTACAACTCTGAGGAGGGATCTTTGCTTGCGGATCTGGCCAAAAAAAACAAAGTCCTGCTCACATGCGGGTACATCGAGCGGTTCAACCCGGCAGTCGAGACGGTAAAAGAGTTTGTAAAATCAAAAAAATACGGAGAGCTTATCATGCTGGAATTCCACAGGGAAAACAGAATGCCTTTGCACATAAAAGATGTCGGGATAATCTACGATACGTCAGTCCATGACATCGACACCGCAATGTGGCTTTTTGACGACACGCCAGAAGTAGTATTTGCAAGGTCGGGAAAGATAAGACACCAGCACGAGGATTTTGCCACAATCATGCTTGGCTTTAAGGACAACAAGGTTGCGATAATTTCTTCAAACTGGATCACCTCTGCGCGTGTAAGACACTTTGACGCAGTCTGCACAGATGGGATAATTTCCGGCGATTTCATATCGCAAGAGGTAAAAGTTGTAAAGGATCAGGGCGCAGAAATGCCGAAGATGGAAAAACAAGAACCCCTAACGCTTGAAATTAAAAGCTTTCTTGATGCACTGGAATCAAACGGCCAGCCAAGGGTCTCGCCGCAGGACGCCGTCAACGTCACCAAGATAGCAGAAGCAGCATTATTATCGAGCCAAAAAGGAGTACCAATCTATCTGGAGTTAAAATGAACAAGAAAATGATGGACATGCTGGTATGTCCAATTGACAAGCAGTTTCCACTGGAGCTACACGAGGTAAAATCAAAGCAAGAAGTTGTGCTAGAAGGCGCACTGTACTGCATCAAGTGCAGCCGATTTTTCCCAATAATTGAAGAGATCCCCATAATGCTCCCAGACGAGCTGCGGGACAAAAAACAGGACATAGAGTTTCTTGAGAAAAACAACGAGGCCCTACCTCAAAAAATAATTAAACACGCAAACCCATGGCATCTGTGATATATTGGCAACAAACTTTATCTCAGAAAAGGCAAAGCTTGGAAAAAACGTCAAGATTTGGCATTTTGCGTATGTTGGTGACAATACCGTAATTGGTGACAATGTAAAGATCGGCTCGCTTGCCCACGTCGACTATAATGTAGTCATTGGCGACAACACCATGATAGAAGGTCTGGTCTACATACCTCCGCTTTCTAAAATAGGGAAGAACGTCTTTATCGGCCCCGCCGCTGCACTCACAAACGATCCCTATCCGCCAAGCGGAAAGATGGTCGGCGTCACAGTCGAGGATGGCGCGGTGATCGGCTCAAGGGCAGTCATAAAGGCAGGGGTGACGGTTGGCAAAAACAGTGTGGTTGCGATGGGTGCCGTCGTAACAAAAGACGTGCCGCCAAACATGGTAGTTGCAGGCATTCCTGCAAAGATCAAATATTCCAGAGAGGAATACGACAAAAAACAGGCAGAGTGGAAGTCCTAGGACTTTATCTGTTTGTGGAAGATCTTGTTTTTCAGCTTAAGCAGCACCAAGACCCAGAGTACCACAAGGATAATTGCAATTATTGCCTTTATTCCGGAGGCGATAAGAAAGTCGAGCTCCTCGCCGTATCCCTGTATCGATATTTTTGACACCAGCACCACAAGAATGCCGCCGCCTGCCAGAATCAGCGACCACATCAGTGCGATGAACATATACATTACTGACTGGGCCAAATCTGCACTCCTATCATAAACGCAGTTATTATTGCCAGGATCCCTGAGAATATCGCTAGTCGGAATATCGCAAATCCGACCTCTTTTTCAGTCAGTGGCTTGGCTGCAACCAACAGGCGCACAAGCGTAATTGGCGCGTCGTTTTCCTTAGTTGCCGTGATTTTATGATCCTCGGTATGAGTTACAGGTCCTTTTAGCTGCCTGTGCTCCACTATGCGCTTTACGCTGGACAGAAACAGAAACGAGTTGATTACCGCCGGCAGCAGCGCAATTGCCGCAATCACTTCCACATGTCCTATTATGGCCACCACTCCATATGCCGCGCCAAGTGTCAGTGCACCAGAGTCTCCTGGAAATATCCTACTTGGGAATTTGTGATACCGGTAGAACGCCAAGGACGCAAACGCCAAGGGCAGTGTCATTATTGCCACCGAGTAATTTTGCAAAACAAAAAGCGCAATAGCCAGGGAAAGCGATGCAACCACCATAAAGCCGCTTGCGATTCCATTCATCACGTCAATGGAGTTTATCGTGTTTCCCGTTATTGGGATCATAAAGATTATCACGCCGAGGTACAGAGCTGGGATCTTTACTGCTCCAAAGAGCGGAAATGTCAGATTTGGCTCGTACGCGCCAAGCAAAATTATTGGAATCGCAGATGCCGCAAGTGCAAGCGGTTTGAACCACCCACCCATGACCCGCCTATCATCAATAAACCCAACCACAAACGCAAGCGACGTTGTTATGACAAGAGCGGCGATTCCATTTGTTATCATTGTATCTGCTGGAAGAAGAAAGTAAAGTGAGACCTCTGCAGTAATTATTCCTGCCAGTATTGCAGGGCCGCCAGGCCTTGGGATTGTTGCCCCTCCAACCCGGTTGACATCCTGCACTGTCCAGTTTTTCTTTGTGAGGTGTTTTATCAGGGGCGGCATTAGGCCAAAAACGACAAAAAACGCAATCAGCGACGAGACGACTGCGGCAGACACGTAATCTTGCAATTACCTTACTTTTTTCAGTTGGGATTTAATATTATCTGCAATCGAGGGGCCGATTTTGTCTATTTCAGCTAGTTTGTCAGGGGGAATCTTGCGCAGGTCTTCAAGGCTCTTTATCCCATGATCGAACAGCCTTCGTGCGCGGATCCGCCCTATGCCCTTGACTTGGACCAGCTCGACGAGCTCTTCTTTTATGCCATAGGCGATTCTTTTTCTTAGCGTGCTGAGCTCTTCTAGCAGGTCTGCCCGCTCCAGCATCTTTGCTAGCTCGTATAGGCAGTACGACAGCCAGTCGGCAGTTTCTGCCATTCTGTGCATATCACCCGACTCGATGTTGAGATCATCTGAGAGTCGTATCTCGGAGGACTCGTTTATCCAGGAGTGAAGCGCAAGCAGGCTCCTTGAGCAGTCGTATTCCGATATGGGCTCGATAAGCTCAGACGACTTGTTTTCAAGAAGGACACTTATCATCTCATAGTCCTTGTTTCTAAGCGAGAACTTGGGGAAAAACTCCGCCGAGCTGGAAATTAGCTGCAAGAATCCAAGTGTGTGCTTTTTGTTTTCCGAGGCGGCAGAGATTCCTTGCCTAAAGTAAATCGCAGTGAGAGGATCGATGTAGAGCATCGATACTTTTTTCCCAAATTCCGTAGCTGCGAACCTGTCTGATTTTTGTACCACCAGTTTTTCGTTTAGGAGGAATCTCTTTGCCACATCGATTGAGAATTTCAGTGTGTTTTTTCTTGTCTGCAGGCCTGCCAGTGTTTTTAGGAAAAACTCCAGTATGTCGTCGTTTTTTATTCCTGGATTTGATACGATGTGGCTCAGTATGTGGGTTCGCAGCGCCTTGTCGTCTGCAAGCTGCGACGTTATCGGCTCTGGTGTCCCGTTTACGTAGTATTCGATGAGCTCAGATGCGTTTGCATTTCCAACTATGATCGCCTCGCCAAACTTGTCGTATTGCGGCCTCCCCGCCCTGCCGCATAGCTGCTTGTACTCCAGGACGCTTATTGGCTTGTTTGTTGCGGATTTGACGTCGTATCTTGCGATGTTTGATATGACGACACGCCTGGCAGGAAGGTTCACACCCGCCGCAAGAGTAGGAGTGGACGCAAGAAGTTTTATTTTTCCGTTCCTGAACTCCGTCTCAATTATCTCCCTGCAAGCTTGGTTTAGTCCAGCGTGGTGGAAGCCGACTCCCTTTTTTAGAAGGGTGGACAGCGTCTTTACCAGCTCGGTGTGCTCGTTTGCGTCAAAGATCTTTTTTGATATCTCTTCCAGCTCTTTTTTTTCGGAGCTGGAAAGGAATTTTGACACTGCCTCTGCGCCCTTTGTCGCAAGGGATGCTGACCTGGCCCTTGTTTCTGCAAAGACAAGCGACTGGCCACCGTTTTTTATCGTGTCGATACAGAGATCTATTGGTGGGCCGCGTATGCTGGGCTCTATCTCCACGGAATCGCCATTATTCCACAGTATGGTTCCTCCGTCGAAGACCCCTTCGGTCAGCGGCACCGGCCTCCATTGGCTCGAGACCAGCTTGCAGCCAAGCCACTCTGACAGCTCATCGGAATTTGTTATTGTGGCGCTGAGTGCAAGAATCTGCGGCCTGGTTTGCAGCTCCTTTAGCTTTGTGAGTATTATTTCAAGTGTCGGCCCCCTGTCGGAGTCTCCAATCAGATGAACCTCGTCTGCTACCACTAGGCCTATTTTGTCGACCCAATCCACGCCGTGACGGATTATCGAGTCCATCTTTTCGTTTGTCAGAACTATGATGTCCGCTTTTTCGGACTCCTTGTCTACGGAGTCAAAGTCGCCTGTTGAGATGGTAACCTTGATGCTTCTGCCAGAGTCGAGTTTTTCGAGCTTTTTGAATTCGGAGAACTTTTCCGATGCCAAGGCGCGGAGCGGCGTCAGGTATACTATTTTGCCTTGTTTTGTGGCTAAAAATCGCATGATTGCAAGCATAGCAATGAGCGTTTTGCCGCTTGCGGTGGGCGCAGACACCAAAAGGCTTTGTCCGTCCAGAAGGCCGGCGTTTATCGCGTCTTCCTGTGGCGGGTATAGCTTTGATATTCCTAGCTTGTCTAGAAATTCCAGTGCAGAAGGCGCCAGCGGTAGGTCATCTATTCTCATACGCGATTATAGTGGCCCGGCTTGGATTCATAAATTGATGCCTCGCGGAGCATCCTTCGGATAAAGTTTCTTGCCTCCTCTTCTGTGAACTTGGTCGTCTTGGCAAGCTCCTTTACAAACAATTTTTCCTCAACTGGCGTCTTGCTGTCCCCCTCCAGTGACTTTAGGACATCCATGAACAGCTGGAGTTTTGATACCTCGCTGTGCGGCCTTCCCTGGAGAACTCCGAGATCGACCTTGCCGGTGTTGACGTCGACTCCGGCGTCCTCAAGCATGCTTTGGATTAGGAAGATTGCTCTGTCGGCGTCTTCGGCATCGACTTGGTCTTTCATGAGCAGTCTTGCCCTTGCAGTTGCGAGCCTTATCAGTCCGCCAAGCTGTCTTGGTGTGACTGTTATCATTTCTTCGGATTCGACGTTTCTCATCTTCATGTAGTATTCCAGTATCTTTTCTTCTGCCTCCGGCGTAAGACTCGGGTCTGATTTTTTGCAGTATGACAGGTATTTCGTAAAGATGTCAACGTCGATTAATGACCTGGTATCGGACGGGGATTTCTTGTGCAACCCTATGATGTGTCGCGCGATGTTTCTGTCCTTTTCCTTTGAGGGGATGTCGCGCACGACAAAGATCAGATCGAATCTGGTCAGAAGCGGAATCGGCAGTGCTACGTTTTCTGTGATGTTTTTGAACGGGTCGTATTTTCCATACATCGGGTTTGCGGCCGCTAAAATCGAGGTCCTTGCGTTCAGGGTTGCGACGATTCCTCCCTTTGCGATGCTTGCGGACTGTTGCTCCATGACTTCGTGGAGGGCGCTTCGGTCCTCCGGCTTCATCTTGTCAAATTCGTCTATACAATTGTGAATGTAAACGAGCGAGGTTTCATAGTTGTGATAGTTTCCAACGCTTAGGTCATAGACATAGCCATCGTATGGAATTCTTTCAATACTTGTGACCTTTTCTATTCCCCGTTCCGTATTGCCCTTGTGATTAATCTGGATTATGCCCTCCCTTTGCGCTTTGACGCTGTGTGCCTTGATTCCTTGAGCAAAACGGGATATGTCGGAACCCGTGATCTGTATTAACGGGAATCCTTTGCGGCTCTTTCGTATTTTTGCGTAGATGCCTAGTCTGCGCAGCATGTATAGCATCACAGATAGTTCATGTTGGGACGTAGATGGGTACAGCCTAGCTGCGATGATCTTACCGTTTACGTGATTGAAATCGCCATCGGTGTCAAAGACGCCGGCCAGAAACGACCAGAGTGCTGCGTCTGAGAGAAGCAATGCATTATCCACCGACGGGCTTTTGGTCAGGAATCGAGTTTTCCTCAGAAGATCCCTGTCGGTAGTGTAAAGATGATACATGCGAGACACCAATATGTATTTTCCAAGTGTACGGGTTCTGTCGCCCTTGTCATAAAGTGCGAAAACGTCAGAATGTTTCTGGATGTTGGCAATCACATCAGAGTTGACCTTCGATTGGCTGATTGTTATGCTGTGCGCAGTTGTATGGCCGTCCCCATATATGCAACCAATGACGTATGCTTCTTGTTCTGTGACGTTCAGTGTGGAGGCAGGCTTTGGAACCCGCACTGGTGCTCGCAGCAGCTCGCCAACTTTGATGTCTTGTGCTTGTATCCACATGTTTTTGACGTGCGTTGAGCGCCTCAGCAGATGCTCTGGCGTAACTTTGAGTGTCAGTCCGGAAGAGAATGTTAGTTTGATGACATCTCCGGTGTGTTTTTTTCTCATTATTGCAAATGCGTTTCCATCAATGTCTGTCCTGAACTTGTTATCGTAAATGCAGACTGGAATCAGTTCCTTTTTTGCTTCCCTGCCGGATTTAGTGATGTAGATATCGCCTTTGATGCCATCCCATAGTTTGCCGACAGGCACCAAAGCGTTTCCAGTATAGATTTCGGTGTCCTCCGTCATACAAACCAGGCCTTGATCGCCCAAAACCACGGCTCCAGCTTCGAGCATCATAATTCCGGTTTTGTCCCGGACTACTGCTGCCGTTAGTCCTGCAGCAGTCGATCCCCTGCCCGATGTGTACAGTCCCCTCGGTGCAATTCTTGCACAAAACTTGAGCATTTCACTCTTAGCCGTCCCAGGGTCCCCAACTAGGAAGACGTTGATGTCGCCCCTTACCTTGGTGCCGTCTTGCAGTACCCTTTGCGTGGCGCCTACGATTAGCAAAAGTATTGCTTCTTTGATTAGTGCATGTCCCTGTATGTGCGGGGCAAACGAGTTGATCAGCCTTTCGTAAATGTCGGAGTTTTTTGCAAGGGACTTGATTATTTTTTCCTCCTCTGGGGATATCTCCTCTCTTTCGGATCTTCTCGAGTTTTTCGTTCCTCGTCCTCCCAGGAACTCGATGTTGTTACCATCTATTCGCAGTCGGTGTAGCCCGCTATGCACCCGGGTTCCGGCGATTTGCTCCTGTTCGATTCGCACAACTCCGGTCAGGATTATTCTGTCGCCGGGGCGCGCATTGTCCACTAGGTCTTGTTTTATTGTGACGTCGATATAGTGCGGAAGCTGTCCCGGAGGCAGGTCCTCTGGGAGCTCCTGCAATCTGACGATTTGAAAGTCGATGAACTTGCTAGTCTCAGGATCGATTCGCAGATCCCGGTTTGCGCATTTTTCAATGGAACATTTGGATGGAGTGTAGATGCTCAGGCCTCGCTCAAGCGGCACCTCGGTTACGTGTCCTGCGCCGCACTTGTAGACGATGTTTTTTGCAAGCGGCTTTATCTCAGAGGAGCGCACGACCATGCCTGATACACTGGTCATCTTGCCGATGACTTCGGCATTTATCTGCCTGAGGCTTCGCTGAATCGGATAGTTTGCTATTCTTGCCTTGACGTCGTCGGCGATTTTTTTGGCATAGTCTGGGAACCTTTCCTCCAGGATGTTTTTTATTGCGCGTGAAAACGCGTAGAGGATCTCGTCTGGTTCGGTGTTGAACTTTAGCTCGATCTCTTTTTGTGAGACAATGTCGTTATAGTCAACTACGATATACTTGGTCTGCTTTGCCATCATCTGGTCGATTTCTTCCACATACTTGAACGCGCCAGACTTGTCCTTAAACGACGAAAGGAAGGCCTGGACTTGGTCTATTGTCGCCCCCCGGGATTGCTGTGTTTCCATCGTCATTTATTATCGCCAAAGACCTCGTTCACAAAGTCGGTGCTGTTTTTGTGTATGGTGTTGTATAGCAAACGCTCCTCGATTGAGAGCTTTTTTGCCAGATCTGCACCAAGTTCCATAGAGTTTGCCCGTGGGATGAGCTTGCCGAGTCTTTTTCGTATCAGGGTCTTGAGAAGACTCTGAAGTCTGTCTTGTTCTTTTTCAGATTGCCTTGCGATGTAGCCCCTGACCTTGATGTAAAAGTCAGGATCCACGTGTGACAGCTCCTCGCCCTGAAAGTTTTCCTTTGAGATGGATTGTGTGAGTTCTATTCCCATGTCCGGCTCTTGGACCTCGGCGTGGGTTTCCGACTCGAGTGTTTGCGCTATCCAGCGCGGTATGTTGAGCACATCGCCTTGTTTTCCCTCTAGTGCAATGTTTGAAACGTTTATCTTAAAATCGTGATTTATGACCGCCTTGACATCCTGTATGGCATATCCTATGGAATATACCTGCAAAAGTTCGCTTATTTTCAACAGTTATGAGACTTTGTTCAAGGATTTAATGGATACGATCGATCAAATGTATTTACAAATAGCTAAGATCAATTGATCCTTGAGCGTAATGTATTAGTAAGAACAACCGGAAGTTTATCTAAATGTCCTCAAACATGATGTGGGTTGAAAAGTATCGCCCGCAAAAGATCGCAGATCTCGTAAACCAAAAGGAGATTGTAGGAAGCCTTACGTCGCTGCTAAAAAACGTCACAGAGCTGCCGCACCTTTTATTTTCTGGATCTGCCGGCGTCGGAAAGACGACGCTTGCTTTGTGTCTTGCCCGCCAAATCCTGGGCGAGTCCTGGAAGGAATACACGCTTGAGCTCAACGCGTCAGACGAACGCGGAATAAACATGGTAAGGGAGAGGGTGAAAAAATTCTCAAGATTTGCCGGCCTTGATACAAAAATTCCATTTAAGCTCATAATTCTGGACGAGGCGGACGAGATGACCTCGGACGCGCAGACTGCCCTCAGAAGGATAATCGAGGACACCGCAAGGTACTGCAGATTCATCCTGATTGCGAATAACGTCTCAAAGATAATCGAGCCGATTCAGAGCAGGTGTGCTGTCTTCAAGTTCACAAGGATTTCTGAAAAAGAGGTCATCGCCCACCTAAAAGAGATCGCAAAGAAGGAAAAGATCAAGGCGGACGAGGACGGCCTCAAGACTATTTTTGAGTATACCGAGGGCGACCTGAGGCACGCCATAAACCTGATGCAGGCCACAGCCAGTCTTGGAGGAATCACGGAGGAAAATGTCAAGGCGTCGGCCGGCCTAACAAGGACCAAAAACGTCGACGAGATACTAAAGATAGCACTTGCCGGAAAAACCGCGGACGCAAGAAACAAGATGATCGAGCTCATCAAAGTGTATGGCATGTCAGAGTCCGATTTTCTGAAATATCTCAACGAGTCGATTTACAGGGCCAAGGTCTCCAACCTGGTCGAGATTTCGGAGACAATTGCAAAATACGACTATAGGATTCTGTCTGGCGCAAACCCCGAGATTCAGCTTTCGGCGCTCTTGGCAGAGCTCGGCAAGTTCGGAAAATAGCGCAGAGAGCGTAAATAAAGATTTTGCTAGTCCACAATGAAGGAAAAAATTACCGTTTAATCAGATGATGTTTTCATTCAGCCGCGTATATGCCATATGAAATAACTAGTTGAGTTATCATCAAGTTTCTAGTCTAAACTCTTCAAAGTATACTTTGCCATTTTCTACTGCCTTCCTAATGCTCTTTTGCCGTGGTGTGAGAGTCGCCTCTCCCGTCTTTGCATCGATGAAGGTTATCTTGTCTACCTTGTTCTCGTTGAAGAGCCCGTCAAAAGCTATAAAATCAATTGGTTCTGCCAAGAACCTGCAATCCCTTGGTTGGTGGCCAAACTTGGAGACTGTGGGCGCAAGGTGTTCCAAGGTCTTTCCAATATAGACCTGTTTTGATTTCTCAATGGATTCTGCAATTATTTTCTTTTTCTTTGCCTCAAACTCTTCCTCTGCTTGTCTTAATTGGTCTAGGAGGTCTTGAGGTGGTCTTTTGCCATTGAATATCTTAAATTCATTTAATCTGTGAATTGCTTGGCAGTCTGGACACTGAGCATAGGTATTTCTTTCTGCCTGAATAAAATCCGCAAACAATTTTGCAGTGGAGTTTGTCATCTGATACTAGATTAGTCACTACTCATAATTCATTAGGTGTTAAACTATTTTGTTTTATCTGTCATGCAAAAGATCATCAAAATACTCAATCTCCTATCTTAAAGCTAACCAACACAGATCGCGATAAAATATGAAAACATAAAATCTGTAACTTGTATTTCGACTCACCTAAATTGTGTTCTAGGATACAAGGAACACATCTGAAATTGTGAATAGAACCACCTAATTAGTAACCACAAGTCTGGTGACACTGTTAAGTTAAAGGTGGAATGCTTACCCTTCTCAAGAGTGTTAAGTTAGGGTTGGATTTTCTGTGTGTAGAATTGAATGTTAAGATTAGGATCATTAACAATTACTAGATTGATCAATGAAGTTCTAATTATTCAATTCAGCGTCAAGAAAATAATCTCAAATACTAGTCATTTCTAACTGAATCGTGCTTGCCTTCGAACTGTATCTAAAAAATAGAGATTCTAAAGAAAACCCACCCAAATCATTGAAGCCTCTCAAAAAAATCTTTTACAAAAACGATGTAGTAATTATAGATAAAAAAATCATAGAGGAATATGGCTCTGATATATCTGAAAAATTCAAAGATATTCAAGAATGGTTATCTATGCCATTGACTACTTCGAATGCGTCAGAATTGAATTTGCCTGATTTTAGAACATCTCCTGCACAATCAAATCCCTATTTTGAGATTTACGGAAATCTAAAAACAAACAAATCAAAAGAGTCTATTTTGATTCTGTCTTTAGGAAAAAAACCACATAATTGGGAATGTTCAATGGATCTTAAATCTGGTAATGTTTCTAAAAAACTAGATGCCATTGTCAGACTAAAAATGGACACTCAGAACTATAGGTTCTCAAAAAATAATCTTTATGATGAATATGTAGCTTCGGGATTAATTGATAAAAATGGAACTGTTAGTAAAAAATCCTTTGAGAAGATTGTGACCACATTTTTTGAATTTGCTAAAAAGAAACCGCTGGAAAATCCAAGATCTGGCAATTGGCGGTTTTTAGTTTTTGTCTTGCCTTTGAATGACCAAATTCAGTTTACCCCAAAGGCTGAGGCAAAACCAAAACAAGAGTCAGAATCAAAAAATAAATCCAAAATCTTTACAGATTCTTTTGGCAATTCAGCTGATGAATTTGCATCTTCCAGTACAAAAACTGCAAAGTTTCTCTCATTTGATGACAGGGCGTTTACGCTCAACTGCAAAAAGGGGCAGGAATTTTACAAAAATATTGGAATTGGCAAAAACTCCCTCGATAAAATATACTTTCCACTGAATCAGACCTTTAACATTAGTGGAATGAATTGGGTATTTACTAATATTGACACTTCTAGCCATCATAAATTCAAAGATACTAAACGTGGAATTTTTTCCCAATTATATGAAAATTATAAAATAATGACAAGGGACGGTCCTCATGCTAGAGAAAAAGCGATACTCAAAGTGATATGCTACAAGGTTACTCAAGCAAAACAAGAGATTTTGATTGATGAAAATCTAACTATGGACAAAATGAAAAGACTTTTTTCAGGTATTGATGAGCAGAAAACACCTGCCAGAGCATTTGAGGTATTAATTGAAACTATCGGAAAAAGCACTTTGTGGAATAATTATCTCTATGCGATAAAGAACTTTTTGGTAGAAACCAAAATTCCCAAAGAATACTTTTTAATTTTATTTTCAAAAGTTGTACGCCAAAACATACACAATTGGTTAAAGACAAAGAATGATTCTGAACAAAAAGAGTTCTTTTCCAAGTCAGATTTTTGTATCAAAACTTTATCTACGAGATTCACACCCATTTATTTTATGGATTCTAATGAAAAGTTTGCCTATCAAGCGGGCCAGATAGCAAAACAGTATATTGATTTTAAACAAAAGATCAATGAAGAAAGTAACTCGCTCAAAGACATACTGACATATTCAAAATATGATAGGGAGAAGCTTCGGTTTGTATTGCAAAGAGTAGGTATAGGTGTCAACCTTGCAAAAGCAGATGACCGCGATATTTCTGAGATCACAAATAAAATAACCATGCTGCAACCAAAAGAGGAGATTTCAGATAGTGAGGCACAAAAAGACTTTTCATATTTCTTTTACAAAGGATACTATACTGCTCAAGAGGTATTGTCATGAATAAAACCGAAATTCTCTACTATTATGAGTCAAGACAAAACCCAAACGGCGATCCGGGATTTGAAAATCAGCCAAGGTTAATGCCTGATGGAAAAATCATGGTGACTGATGTAAGAATAAAACGAACTATGCGGGACTATGCTCGTGATGTTCGTGGGCAAACACTGTTTGTCGATTATGACAAGGATGGACAACCAACAAAGGCAGATGGTAAGGCACAGGAAATTCTTGGGTCACTCAAGGGAGATGTGATTGCAGGTCTGCTGAAAGCTACATTTGACGTTCCGCTTTTTGGCGCTCTGGTACCGATCAGAAAAAAAGACGATGATGAGGGAAGTTCTGAGAAATTAACTGGGCCACTTCAATTTGGAATCGCAAAGAGTGTAAACCAAGTTCACATAATTAATCCAACCATATCAGGCAGATTCGTCGGTAAGGAAAAATCTGGTAAACAGTTTTCAACATTCGGCAAATTCTATTCTGTAGAATATGCCCTCATCAAAGTTCATGGTGCAGTTAATCCAAGAAATCTAGGCAAATACACTGACGACAAATCCATTGCACAAAAGTTTGATGAAAAGACATCAATGATACACGATTGCATGTGGAATGGAACAAATGAACTTGTTACCCGCTCTAAATTCCCACAAAGAAGCATTTTGTACATTGAAGTATCATATAAGAACACAATTTACAACGATCTGCCAAACCTAGTTGATGAAAATTCCGATCTTAAAGGAATGGCTACAAATCTAGTTAACTCTCCGTTTAATTTTGCAAAACTTGTAGATACTTTGACAAAGAGAAAATCGGAGGTTGAAAAAGTGAGAATTCATGGTGCCGAAGATATTGACAAGGATGTGGACAGTCTAGTTTCTGATCTAAAGTCAAAAGGAATCAAAGTAGAAAAGATATCTTGAAGATTCTAACATTCAAGATTTCAGGCGCATTTGCAGCATTCAGAGATCCATCAGTTACGTCAAATCAAACCGTTTACTTTATCCCATCAAAAAGCGCCACGATAGGGCTTTTGGGAGCCATGATGGGAATAGAACGCTCATCAAATCTAGGCGAAATCTATGGTAAGCAGTATCTAGATTTTTTCTCAAAGACCTCGATTGGTATTAGTTTTGATACAGAAAACCCCAAAAAAGTCATCTACTTTACCAATCATCGCTCATTAAAAGAGGCTAAAACAAAGCCATACAAGGCAGAACTGGTTGAAAATCCAAGATATACAATCTATGTGAATACGGACGAGCCCAATTTGAAAAAACTATACGAATCAATAGTAAAAAATGAATTTGTTTACTCGCCGTATCTTGGTCACGCATATTGCCCAGCAGCTATTTCTGATGGAAGAATTTTAGATACTAAAATAGTTGAGCCAGAAGGAGAAAAGACAAAATCGGTTATTTTGGACGAATCTGAGACATATGATCTGACTTTTGAAGTTAAATTAGAACATTTATCTGAAAACTCGACAGTAATTGTTGAAAGACACCTACATCACTTTTTTAAAGATGGTAATCTGGATCGGCGTGTACTAAAACATTGGATTCCAACAAATGGGTCTGAACTTGAAATAAGCTCATACACTGGTGCAAACCTTACAAAATTTATCAAGATAGCTGATAATGTTGTCTGTCTATACTGAATTCTTATCACATCCAATCGAACAAGAAAGGCATTCTCTGTTAGAACATCTGATAACAGTTGCAAAAAGATCAGAGGAGATTTTTTTACAAACTCGATTTACCAATAGCAAAATTGCGTTTTATTCTGGATTGTTACATGATATTGGAAAATTAAATCCATTTTATCAGATTCTATTCAATGAGACTAGTAAT
The DNA here is from genome assembly GCA_049276655.1 of Candidatus Nitrosotenuis sp. GTDB lineage: Archaea > Thermoproteota > Nitrososphaeria > Nitrososphaerales > Nitrosopumilaceae > Nitrosotenuis. Next base: position 253,915 of record JBASWV010000006.1, read on the forward strand.
CGCGCAATCTTGGAAAAACAACTGCTAACAAAATATTTCCAAGCACATGCTCCACTATCTGCATGGGCAGCTGATAAACTATTATCAAAAGATATTGGTTTGGATAACAATGCCATATCGAAAATTTTAGTATTGATTTATGGACATCATTCTAGAATTAAGAGAATTTTAGGCGAAATAAAACTAGGTGATACATTTATTCAATCAAAAAACGACATGGTGCCAAACCTTGTGGAGTTTGCAATGGGGGCATCCACACTCAAGGAGTTTGCAGGATTAAATTGGGATCGCTGTATGGCAAAGTTCAAAAATCCAGTATATTTTGACGTAACATTAAGAACTACGAAAGAAACTGCTATTGACAGCTTTTTAGAAATGTTGATGGCATTTTCATGCTTACTTCAGGCCGACCGAGGCAGTTTTTCAGAGTATGAGAAGGTCAAATTCGACCTAGAAATCAACACTATGGGCCTCAAAACCAACACTAAACTTGCGCAATTAAGAACCGAATTTCAAAATCAAGTGATCGAAAACTTCGATAACAATGAGCCAGTTATTGTAATTAATGCGCCCACAGGAATTGGGAAAACTAAGGTATTTTTGGATTTGATATCAAAATATAGGAACGATGAAAAAGTTGAGCGAATCTTTTATTTTTCACCATTGTTGGCGTTGACAGATGATTTTGAGAAGAAACTAGCATTATCAATACCCGACAAAGAAGATAGAGATCAAGTGTTAACATACAATCACATTTTCGCTGGATCCATTGAAGAGAAAAAAACATTTGAAACTGGAAAACGAGAACAAACGAAATGGTCTTTTCCAATTGAAAGCTTTAATAAAAAATTCATTATCACAACCACACAAAGACTCCTAATGACTTTGTATTCCAACAAGTCACGAGAAAACCTCAAATTTGCATCATTTAGAGATTCAATTCTGATTATTGATGAAGTGCAGACCATACCAAAATACCTCCTGGCAAATTTAAAAAAAATATTCCTCAAACTGAACCAATACATGGGAACTAAGACCATTCTTGTTAGCGCAACGATTCCACACGAGATATCTGATCTAAAAAGAATAAACATATCTGATGTTTTGTTAGGGGAATATCTAGATGCAACTCGCAAACTGATCTCATTTGAAAAGACGCTAGATTTACAAAAAATTCCATTAAAACGGACTCTGGTCATGGCAAATACTAGAAAAAAAGCCGCAAACTTATTCTCACAACTTGCAGCAATTCACCAAAATCAAAAAATTTCGTACCTATCAACAGGAATTATAAAAAAAGACAGAAAAAAAATTTTAGAAGACATAGCAAACTCAGATAATCTCATCCTGGTTTCAACTCAGGTAGTGGAGGCCGGAGTAGACATTAGTTTTTCACATGTGTATAGAGAGACTGCTCCTCTCGACAGCATAGTTCAGGTGATGGGAAGGCTTAATCGGGAGGGTATTGAGCCTGATGCACGACTTGTAGTGTATGAGTCTGACGGCAGCTATAGACCATATAGTGAATTAGAGTTTATTGAATCCCAAGAACAGATCAAAAAAATTTCTGACTCTAGAGATCTTTATGCTATTTTGCCAAAATACTATGAGAAAATCTCAGTAGCAAACAGGACATATGCCAAAAAATTAGAAGAGCTTGAAAACCATATTGAACGAATGGATTTTGAGGGGGTATGGGACTTCGTTAACAGACACGTATTTTTAGATGATGAAAAAGATACTGTATTTATTCCAGATATGTACCAATGGGATGAAGTAAAGGAAGCATTAGTAAACGGCTTACCTAAAGATGCCTACAAAAAATTTGGCGACCTAACAGCATCAATTCCTAGCGGAATAAATCTTTCAGTTGGAGACTTTTTTGATGATGTATTAATTGAGAAAAACATTCTATTACCAAAAAAAGATCGACTGGCAGAAATTTATGATCAAAAATTGGGATTGGATAAATGGTTAGTGACAAATTAAATATTTGTTATGTTTCATTTGATTTTGATTCAGATATCAAAATGAATCCAGCCCAATTTCGTGGATTTATGACACACGTATTTTCTAACGTCTCGGAATTTCATCATCATTCAGAAAACTCATATCACTATCCGCTTGTACAGTATAAACGAATTGATAAAAAACTTACCATTGTAGGAATCGGAGAATATGCAAAGATGGTTTCTCAAAATATGCCAAATATAGATCATATCACTACCGAAAATCAAAAAATACCATTGCATAATATCCAGATAAAAAACACTGTTTTTACTAGAGAATCCAAAAATTGCGTGTATCGTTTCGTCTCGCCGTGGATTGCACTAAATGAATCAAACTATGAAAAATACAAGCAACTAGGAAAAATAGAAAAGAAAAAATTATTGGAGCAGATTCTGGTAGGCAACATTTTATCTATGTTTAAGGGGCTGGGAATTTTTGTGACGGATAAAGTTGAAGTCATAATACTCAGACAGATTTCCAAACCAATTATGGCACATGAAAACAAATTTGTAGGGTTTAAGACAGATTTTGTTTCTAACACTAGCATACCAGAGTTTCTAGGGCTTGGAAAGAGTGTTTCTAAAGGCTTTGGAACAATACGGAAGCTGCCTTGATACTCGAAATATCAACGCATGGCAGTTATCTGAGAAGAGACCACGATTCATTTGTAATAGTAAGCGGAGAAACAAAAAACGAGATCCCGGCAGAAAAAGTTGAATCCATCATCATCACCGCGAATGCATCAATAAGTACTCAGGCAATTCAGCTTTGCATAGAAAAAGAAATTCAACTTGTAATAGCTGAGTGGTCTGGAAGGCCAATAGGTAGATTCTGGGTGAGTACGCCCGGAAAGTCTACGGAAATTAGGCGTATGCAATATGCAAATATGAATTCAGACATTGGACTTGAAATCTCAAAGGAGATTGTAGGATTAAAGCTAAAACGACAAAGAAGGCTGCTTTTAGAACTCAAAAATAATCGTAACTCCAATATTTCGCATCTGGAGTCAGCTATACAGTCAATCGGTGACATAATCGCAAAGCTTAACGATGGAACACGATTTGACAAATCCACACTGCTTGGTCTTGAAGGCTCATGCGCTTCACAGTATTTCAAAGCCATCTCAGAATGTTTGCCAAAAAAATGGATGTTCGAGCATAGGAGTCAGAATCCCGCACTTGATGAATTTAATTCTGTGCTGAACTATATCTATTCACTCGGTTATTCGACGGTGGAAAAAATAATTATACTTTCTGGGCTAGATCCGAATGCTGGTTTTTATCATGCAGATTCATATGGCAAACCCACTTTGTCGTTTGATCTGATGGAACTTTCAAGGCCATCAATGGACAAGACGGTCATTTCACTTTTCACAAAAAAGAAAGCAAGAGAGGATTGGTTTGAAATAAATGATGTAGGCAGAAAGATTGGGATTTACATCTCAAAGGATGCAAGACGTACAATAATATCTGATTTTAGTGAGAAAAACAAGAAAACAATAGAAAGGGATTCTTGGAATTTCTGCAGACATATAATTGAAAAAATCACTGGGAGTACTGGTTAATGACAGAAAACATGTATTATGTTGCGTACGATATCACCGATAATGACATCCGAACAGCAGTTATTCAAATTCTTAAAAATGCAGGATTTACAAGAATACAAAAAAGCGTATTCTGCGGCAAGATATCAGGACAGCAAAAAAAGGACATAATAGAAATGATCAAGACACAGATTACCGACAATGATTCGTTTTACATGTTCCTTGCATGCAAACAATGCTTTGGTAAGATAACAATAGTGGGAAAGCCGTTCGACAAGGAGTATGTTTCAAACGAAAAAGGAGCTGAAGTCTTTTGAATGATTATGTTTCAGTAACCACTGTAGTCGAACACACCTTCTGTCCAAAATTTACATACTATGGACATGTTCTTGGATTGCTGCAATATGAAGAAAAGCGTGGAACTGTTCAAACCGGGAAACTTCTTCACAAAAGAAGAGAGACGACAAACAAGGAATATATCATACATGGATTATGTGGAAAAAAACTGGTTGCCCTCAAGCTTTATTCAAAACAGATCTCATTGATTGGGAAAATCGATGAGGCAGTAGAGATGGAGGATGAGATAGTGATAATTGAACATAAATTCTCTAACCCTGTAGTTGGTGATACAATCAAGGTTCAGCTTGGGCTACTAGCAATATTGTTAGAAGAAAACCTGAAAAAACCAGTAAAGCGTGCAATAGTTGTTTTTACAAAGGAAAGTCGAGTTGAGGTAGAAGTTAAAATTGATGAGGAATTGAAGAAAATGTCGATAAAGATGTTTAATGACGCCCTATCTGTGATTGACTCTGGAACAAGTCCAAAATCCAAGTTTGATGGCCGATGCCTGAACTGTTGCTATAGAAAAGTCTGCCCAGTCGGATCCTTAAAAATGAACGAATAAACTCACAATACCCTGCTATTTTATCTGGAAAATCATAAATTAAGTGCAAATTGAACCTAAATTTGGTGAAAAATCGCAGTCTGAAAGACTAATCCAGCAAAACAAGGATTGAAACAATCATTTATTCAATATAAAATCGATAAAAGATCAAAGTGTCTGAAAGACTAATCCAGCAAAACAAGGATTGAAACTGACTTCCTGCTCGCGGATCCTCTTTGCCATGTCCTGTCTGAAAGACTAATCCAGCAAAACAAGGATTGAAACTCAATTATGCTATTCATGCAGGCGGATTGAAGTTGTCTGAAAGACTAATCCAGCAAAACAAGGATTGAAACTGCATTATGGTAAAGCCTTCTTTTAGGCGTTCATTTGTCTGAAAGACTAATCCAGCAAAACAAGGATTGAAACTCGGCATCCTGCTCCTCGTCGCCTGCAAGTATGTCAGTCTGAAAGACTAATCCAGCAAAACAAGGATTGAAACACAACTAGCCTGCCTACTTTTTTTGGCTCTATGCCGTCTGAAAGACTAATCCAGCAAAACAAGGATTGAAACTCATTATCATTTGGGTTAGATGCATTCTTAACAACTGTCTGAAAGACTAATCCAGCAAAACAAGGATTGAAACCTAGGTTTTCCAGTAGGCGTGAGTTTTGGAATGCCTGTCTGAAAGACTAATCCAGCAAAACAAGGATTGAAACTTCTTGCTATCCCGTCAAACTCCACATCTACTGCAGTCTGAAAGACTAATCCAGCAAAACAAGGATTGAAACGTTACTCACCACATGATGGTGGATATGCAGACAAGGGTCTGAAAGACTAATCCAGCAAAACAAGGATTGAAACATAATGGAACTGCCGGCTCAAATAGCACCGTCACAATATGTCTGAAAGACTAATCCAGCAAAACAAGGATTGAAACTCCATATTGTCCTGTTACCAGTTCGCCCTCATTTAGGTCTGAAAGACTAATCCAGCAAAACAAGGATTGAAACTCTGGTTGGGGTAAAGCAGAAGGGAAGAAAAACAAGTCTGAAAGACTAATCCAGCAAAACAAGGATTGAAACTCAAGGCGATTCCTCCTCTTTTTATGGCAAAACGTTTGTCTGAAAGACTAATCCAGCAAAACAAGGATTGAAACGAGGGTATCAATATCGAATACTTACAAAAATATCAAGTCTGAAAGACTAATCCAGCAAAACAAGGATTGAAACTTGGAATCTGTGCGAACGCCGGCTGGAACCCCATGAAGTCTGAAAGACTAATCCAGCAAAACAAGGATTGAAACTTAACTATCTCGGGGCCTTCATCGGGGTGTTTCATCGTCTGAAAGACTAATCCAGCAAAACAAGGATTGAAACTCTCGTCAAGATTACAAATTCCAGAAATTGTTTCAAGTCTGAAAGACTAATCCAGCAAAACAAGGATTGAAACATCCAGGGTATCTTGTCGGAATATGGGGGATTCACATAGTCTGAAAGACTAATCCAGCAAAACAAGGATTGAAACCGCAGAACCTAAAGCTTGCACGTGACCACATTTTATGTCTGAAAGACTAATCCAGCAAAACAAGGATTGAAACGTATTTGAGCAGATACTTGTCTAAGATTTTCAAATGTCTGAAAGACTAATCCAGCAAAACAAGGATTGAAACCTTGCTCCACTTCCCGAGCCGCCTGTTTGACCATTACCGTCTGAAAGACTAATCCAGCAAAACAAGGATTGAAACTAATAGTCGGCAAGCTTTGGCAGGCTAGGATTTATTGTCTGAAAGACTAATCCAGCAAAACAAGGATTGAAACAATAGCAAATCCTGACCATTCAAGTTAGATACATACGTCTGAAAGACTAATCCAGCAAAACAAGGATTGAAACAACCTTTTCTGGATCCTGTCTGCTTTTTTTGTCGTTGGTCTGAAAGACTAATCCAGCAAAACAAGGATTGAAACATCCATGTAGGATTTCAATGGCTTTGTAGTAAAGGTCTGAAAGACTAATCCAGCAAAACAAGGATTGAAACTAGGAATGTCTCCCGTAGTCTAGATGACGAGTTCAGTCTGAAAGACTAATCCAGCAAAACAAGGATTGAAACAACAAATCCAGAATCCACCCAGGTGAAGGGCTAGGTCTGAAAGACTAATCCAGCAAAACAAGGATTGAAACACCACTAACTCAAAACAAGGATTGAAACCTAACTGCGTCTGAAAGACTAATCCAGCAAAACAAGGATTGAAACTGAAAAAGAACCTTTTCCGCATGCCCGCTAAAATCGTCTGAAAGACTAATCCAGCAAAACAAGGATTGAAACTAAATTTAGTTTATCAACCTGTACAAGTTTATAAACTAAAATTCTAAGATTCGGGTTTACACATCACTACTTGATTCGCCATATAGCGACTCGCCAAATAGCGCACGAATGTATTAACAATAAACTTATAAAGTTTATAACTTATAACTTTTATAAGTAATCCAGATGTCATTTTCACTTTATCCAGTATCAGGCAAAGATTTCATAGGCAGACGCGAGATCATACGGGAGATAGTCAAAGAACTTGCATCTAAAAACAAGATTGGCTTTTCACTGTCGGGGATAAGAAGAATAGGAAAGACAAGCATACTAAAAGAGGCAAAACGAGTTTTAGAAAAAAAAGACATTACCGTAATTTACATCTCGGTTTGGAGGATAGTTCCTCTTACAGTAGACGAGTTTGCAAAAATTATGAATCGTACAATAATTTCAGAATTTCAAAAAAAGTTACCAAAAAAATTCAAATTTGAACAGCTTCTTGTAACTGGAGCAAAAGCCCTTGCCACATTTCTTCAAAACCTCAAACTATCACCAGGTGTAGTAGATGACCTAGGCGTTTCTGTATCATATATCAGAAAAGAGTCAGACGATGTAGAGGATGCGATTAAAAAATCATTTTCATTAATAGAGGACCTCTCAAAGATGACAGGTACTAAAAGCATCTTGATTATAGACGAGTTTCCATCACTTGTAGACCTCACATATGGAACAAAGAATCAAAAAATAGGTGCCGAGATAATAAGACTTTTACGAACTTTATTTGAAGACTTCAAGTATACCAAGCTAGTGGTGTCAGGATCATTTCGTGACACGCTAGAAAATCTAGTGGCAAAAGAAAAGGCACCGTTTTACAAGCAATTACTCTTGCGTCAAATTACACCGTTTAAGGAAGACGAGTTTAAAGAATTTTTAAAACATTACTTACCCGCACTAAGATTTGCGGACGATGATACAAAAACAGAGTTGTACAAAATCACAAGTGGGATTCCCTACAACCTGCAATTAATTGGAAAAGAGATACAGTATCTAGAGTTGACAAAAATAGATAAAAAGAGACTAGATGAAGTTATTTGCAGTGTTCTAAAAAAAGAAGGCGAGTACTCTTTTAAAGAATTTATTTCAAATCTTTCTCCCACTGAGATCAAGGTATTAAAGGGTCTTGCTAAATCCCCTGGTCTAGCTCCAATTGAGATTTCAAGACAGGAATTCATTGATGAGAACAGCGTCAATGCATGCCTAAATACGCTTGAAAAGAAAGCAATCATTGAAAAAATTGAGAGGGGAAAATATGGATTTACAGATAACATGTTTGCGCGCTGGTTAAACCAGAATTCCTTGTAACTTTTATAACTTTTAAAATTTACAAGGTTAGTCGATGATAATTGTCGTGTCTTCAAGCTGTGTTTGTATGTCTACATTCTGTCGACAATGTCTGAAAGTCGACAAAGTAGACATATTTTGTCTACATTATAGTAGATGGAACAATCAAAGATAGGACAGTCGCTATAAAAATGATAATTGATTGATCTTGTTAATTGTAGGAGTCATTTTCCAAATTTATCTCATGATCTTCAACAAAAATTTGATGAAGATTATGAGTTGGCAAGAATCATGAGCGTCTAATCATCATAAAAAAATAGTTTTGAAATAGCTGATAATATCAAGTTGAAATTAATGTGATTTGAAATAGATAACTCTAATTTGCAGATACTCATAATGGTATTAATCATAAGCGAATTTGAACCAACTATAAATGAACAACGACTGATATGTAAAGATGAGATTAAATTCCTAAAAATTTGTGAAAATAATATCAAAAATTTTACAACATTTCATGGAATAAAACAAAAGATAGGGTACAATATCCTCTAAAACGAGGATAAAAACAAAAAATGCTGCAAAAAATTTTGCAAAAAAAATAATGACCTTTAAAATATGGGGAAATGGATGGTATCGGGTTCACATTCATTATTTACTACCACACACTACACAGTCTTATGGAATTCAGCTTACGCTAGGTACTGACCTTTTGGATCTTTGGGGAACACGCCCCCATTATTGCCGTATCCTTGCGTTCTGCTTGAACAATACTTTTACCTATAATCAAGATGTTTCTGCAAGATATGCTCCAAAAAGACATTAATGTAATCTTCTAGTCGTCAGGCGTTTTTCGAGATCTACACTCTGCTGCAATAGCTGCAAAGTCATCGGATTGGGGCTAAAAATTCCAAGAGTACAAGGTTGGTGCTCAGAGATTTTTCCGTTTGTTTGCTGAAATGGAGTCAGTGATTTTTTGCGAGTTTTTTGAAGCGTATGCAGATTTGGACCTTTCAGTGTATTGTTTTGAAGTCTTTTGGATGGTACCCAAATTTTGAAACCAAGAATGCAGATTTGTGCATGTTGGAGTTTTAGCAAGTATTCTGGAGGAAGTACTGTTTTTCCTATGCATATAGGTAGTTTTTTGTGTGTTTTTGGCGTTCCGAAGAATCGTCATATACAAAGAAGACAGTTTGGCTTAAGGAGAAACGGGACGATTTGAATTAGGCTTAAGGAGATGCGGGAAGGGTGGATTTCGGCTTAAGGAGTTGTGATCCAGAGTTAATTTTACCAGTTTTCATATTGGGAGAGTAAATCGAATCTTGAGGTCTCTTTTTTTGGGGACCGCAAAATTTCTTTTTGATCAGTCATACAATTTGACAAGCCAATCATATCAAGTACTTCTCGTTGACTGATTCCGATGTAATCACAGTTTTCCATCAAAAGGTCCAGATCTTGTTTTAGTACTTTGAGTTTCTTTCTTATTTTATATCTGAATTTCTTTGTTTCCTTTTTTGGAAACTGGTATGGGTCTTTGGCAAAATTTCTCTCAGTTTTGCTAAGCAAAGGTAACCTCACCGTTGAATTGATGCCGATAAATTCCGTTATTCATGACTGGAGCCAAGATTGTTCCATTAACAATCTTTTAATTTGTGCTTAAGCCATTTGGCACCTTATAGAAATATGAGCAAAATATCGCTCGAAGAGCAAATTAAAGATTATGACAAAAAGATTCGAAAGGAATTGAGAAGTATCAAAAAGCTGCTCAAGTCCAGTCAAATCTAATTTTAACACTTTTTTACCTTCCAGAAGACTCATCCAGACATTACTTGTTTTTGTCCGTAACAAGTTGTTGGATGAACGACCGCTGTTCTATAATTAGTGATTCTAGACTCTTTATTTTCTTTGAGAATCTCCTTTCAAGGACTTTGACATCAGTGTTTTGCCTCTTTTCTAGGATTGCCTGCTTTACCTGCACAAGTTCCTTTGAAAGCCCGCATCCACAATGTACACAATGGGATTTGTCACTGCTATTTCGCTGCTTGCAAGAAGGACAGATTTTAGGGAAAAGTATCGAGTTTTCCTTGTCTTCTTTTTTGAGGTTATGTAGCCTTAGGACTGCATCTTCTTGGTCAGAACTTGCCAGATGTTCATAGACTGCCAGCATGTTGGATCCCTTGGACCAATTACCGTAGATTTTTGCAACATTGCCAAGTCTTTTGCTATATTCAGTCAAAGCGGTATGCCTGAATAAATATGGCCAGACCCGCTTTTTAATTCCGGCAGCACGTTTTGCTTTTCTAAGAAAAATGGATAATCTTTGGTATGGGATCAAGCCATTTTCATTATCATGATAAAAAAGAAATGCTTCAGGGTCATCACCGTAGGGATGCTCTGCGAGCCATTCTTTTATTGGATTATAGCTTGCTACAAGAGTCAGTGTCTTTGGTCCTGTCTTTCCTGTGGTATGAATACGTACAAAGTTTTCCTCAAATTCAATACCGCCTATTTTGATATTGAGAAGCTCTCCCGGACGATATGCCCCTTCAAGCATAACAAAAATGATTGCAATATTTCTTTTTACATACTTGTCTCCTAGCTTTTTTGCAGCTTGAATTAGTCCAAGTACTTCTTGGTCAGTTAGAAGATCCGTTGGTTGTATCTTGCTATACCTGTCATCAAATGATCCTGGTGTTATCCATTCTACAAGAGGATCATACGACTTGCCTTTTTCCGTGTCAGCTATCTCATCATGAACTGCATAGTGATACAGTCTTTTTAGCGCCAAAAGAGTATCTTTTTTGACCGAGTTTGCGTAATCAGCATCAGCAATTGTTTTGTGGATTTGTTCGATATCTTCTTTTGACCACTCCTGGATTTTTTTGTCATCTTTGATTTCCAAGATTCTACGTATGCATTCTGCATAGTTTGCTATTCTTCCATGCGATTTGTTATCAAGTCTCAACCTGTCCAAAAACCTAGAGGCTGTTTTTGCATTGTCTTCTGAAAATCTTTTTTGAATATTTATTATGGCACATTCGATTCTCTTTCTTGCGTTATGAATATCGATTGTTTTCATTATTTCAAAATGATGGTATCCGACTTAAGGTGCCAAAATTTTGTTTATCATGGAATGTCATTATAATGGGAAGCGCAGAGAGAGGGATTTGAACCCCCGGGTGCTTGCGCACACAGGCTCTCAAGGCCCGCGCCCTACCGAGCTAGGCGACCTCTGCGGGTTTCGATGACAATTGCCTGTTAAAATTTGTTTTAGTGATGATACCAAGATCAGATTTTAAAAGAAAAGAAAAGAAAGAGTTGTGTTTCTAGTCGTGTGCGTGTGGATTTTCTCCACCTTCGAGCTTGATGTACGTTCCAGCCGCCTTTTCATGGTGCTCCAAGTTTGATTGATCAACCTTGATAGCTTGAGGTGGACAGACTGACACACAAGCCATACACCAGATGCAATCATGTTCTCTGATTGGATCTGCTTTGTCTGTGTAGTCTTTGCGTTCTTCTTTAACTGAAGAACCTGTGCCTGCAAATGTCTTACCAACAATTTTTGCTGCTGGGATATCCATTTCGGTTCTGTACCATTGGAAAACTTGTACTGGACAAGCCTCAATGCATGCGCCGTCTGCGACACAAGAGTCCCAGTCGACTGCAACCATCGTACCACTCACTCCCAATGGAACCTGTTTCTCACCGCGGGCCTTGTATGCTGCGATTACCTCTTCGTTTGAGAAGCATTCGGCATCGCTTCTGCCAGGTCCCCACATAAAGTGATAGTGTTCGCCATCGGCGTGTAGAATTTTTCCTATGGGTTTTAGTCCCTGTGGGAAATGTTCGTCTATTGGCATAGGACTAGTTTATGGAGATGTTATTTAAATCTAAACATAATTAGTGTAAACTAAATTTTCTTTTTGAAAAATTGATGATTATAACACTGTTTTTTAGCTGATCGTACCTTACGTTCATATTTTTTGGTTTATCACCTGAAGAGTTGGATATTTACAAGTATGATGTGTATAGGGGGCCAAACATTGGCATCTACACCAAAGTAAACGATAGTTTTGTTTTTGTGCCAAACGGTTTTGCCCAAACAAAGGCAGAGACTCTGGCAAAGTACCTCAAAACAGAGTTCCTCTTTGCGTCGGTTGCAAACACGAGGCTGCTTGGACCCATGATGGTGGTGAACAATTCCGGCATGCTTCTTCCTGGCACGTCGTCTCCCTGGGAAGTCGATTATCTGAAAAAGTCGACTGGGCTCAACGTTGGCGTTCTTGACATAAAGCACACCGCGCTTGGCAACCTCATGTGCGTAAATGGCAAGGGTGGCGTGGTCTCCCCAAAAATTCCAAAAGAGTCGTTGAAAGGCATCCAAGACATTTTGGGAATCGAAATTATCCAGAGAAAGGTTGCCGGATACCACCAGGCCGGAGTCATGGTGTGCGCAAATGACATTGGAGGAATAATTCATCCGGAAACGGACAACGACGACATAAAGGCAATCTCCGATATTCTCAGAGTAAAGCTAGAGCCTGCTACAATAAACGGCGGCATACCATACGTTTCATCTGGCATTTTGGCCAACAACAAGGCAGTGGTGGTAGGTAACCTGACCAACGGCCCCGAGATAATGATGTTGACCAGGGCTTTTACAAACTAAAAATTGATTTTGCATCAGAGAGCAACGAATCTACCGATACGGCAGTTTCTTTTCCGTCGGCCATGTTTTTTATCAGAACCTGATTTGCAGAATACTCTTTTGGCGCAACAATGACTGTGTATTTTGATGCCGATGCGTTTTCCATCTGTTTTTTGAATTGCCTCCCAACAAGGTCGATGTCTACTGCAAGTCCCATCTGCCTTAGCTTTGATGCGATGTTTATTGCAGGCCTCGACATCTCCTCATTTACAAACAGTACGGAAACCAAGGCGTTGGCGTCGGCCTTTGCCAGGCCTTGACTTTCAAGGGACAGAACTATTCGCTCAACTCCCCCTGCCACACCCGTCGCACCTATGTCGTCTCGCCCAAACGCCTTTGGCAGGCTGTCGTATCGGCCGCCCCCAACGAGTGCTCCAACATCAGAGGAGCTATCAAACGCCTCAAAGACCACACCGGAGTAATAATCAAGGCCCCTTACTATTCCAAAGTTAACTCGGATGTTTTCGACGCCTCGGTTTTTGAGCGAGGCAAGCAGGTCTTTTAGCTCGCCCCAGGCGTCGATTCCGGCTACCGCAAATGCATTTTCTACCTCCTCTGGTGTGCCTTTAATTTTTGAAAACTCGAGTACCTGGTCTAGCTTTTCCTGCGAGTATCCCTTTTGTTGGTACTCCTTTAGGATCTCGTCTTTTTTCTTTTTTTGAATTTTGTCTATTGCCCTAAATATGTCAGAGACGAGCTGCGGATCGGCTGAGCCAAAGATTTTGGACACTACTGCCTCTACCAGCTTCCGGTGAGAGATGTCTATTGTGATATTTTTGAGACCTAGCTTTGAGAAAAGCCTCGCTGTGAACTCGATTATCTCGGCGTCCGATTCCAGACTCGGCTTGCCGTAGATTTCCAAGTCCCATTGGTGGAAGTATCGGTACCGGCCTTTCTGCGGTTCGTCGTATCGCCATACGCCGCCAAATGCCGCAATCTTTGCAGGCATCTTTAACGATTTTTGGGAAACTACAAGACGCGTAAGGCCTACAGTAAAGTCAAAACGCAGTGCTACTTCGCGGTCTGCCTTATCTTTGAAAAAATAAATCTCATCCCGTATTGCGGGGCCGCTCTTTGCCTCGATTACTGAGACGAGCTCGATTGGTGACGGCTCCATGAAGACGAATCCAAACGTCTTGCAGGTCTCCAGAAATTTTTGTCTGACAAACTCGATTTTGGATTGCTCGGTGCTCTCAAAGTCTTTCATACCTCGTGGCAGATTCAACTGGGAAAGGATGTCTAGGCAATGGATTTAGGTGTTGCTGCCAGAGAGATTCTGTTTTGCAGCTCAAAAATCTCTTTTATCTATTAATACTTGCAGGACAAAATTCCACTAAATGAGCTACAGGTATCTGGAGCACGCAACGGATGCATTCATCGAGGTCAGGGCTCCAACCTTGGAGGAGGCCTTTGTTGTCGCCGCAAACTCGGTCATCGAGACGATCCTTGACATGGGCGCAGTTGAGGAAAAAAAGACCCGCAGCCTCCAGGTTGCCGGAAAGGACCTGAACTATCTTTTATACAACTGGCTTGAAGAGTTGATAATACTTACCATAACTGAGGGGTTTGCCACAGGGTCAGTCAAGTTGAGAATAGAAAAAAACTCGGAATACACCATATTTGCGGATCTGTCCGGCGAGGACATTGACGTAAAAAAGCACCACTTTAAAGTCGAGATAAAGGCGCCTACGTTTCACCTAATGGAGATAAATCGGGACGGCCAGGTCCTGATGCGCTATCTTTTGGATCTATAGAAATTTAATGCTGGATTGCCTGTAGGAAATTGTGGAAGACCCGGAAATCGAAGCGATAAAACAGCGAAAGCTCGCAGAGATGTTAAGGCAGCAACAAGAATCCGTTTCGCAGCCAGACGTAGTCGATTTGATCTCTGCAAGTTTTGATCAGGCAGTATCAAAGGGCCTTGTGCTGGTTGATTTTTGGGCGGAGTGGTGCGGCCCCTGCAAGATGATGCACCCAATATTTACCAGGATGGCAAAAAAATACCGGCACATCAAGTTTGCGCGGGTAAACGTAGACCACTGTCAGGACATCTCGATGCGTTTTGGGGTCCAGGCAATACCGACTTTCATACTATTCAAGGACGGCCAACCCGTCGAAAAAATGTTGGGAGCAGTGGGTGAGCCCGGCATCCACATGATTGCAAAAAAGTATCAGATATAGCCGTAGGCAGAGTCATGCTTTCTTTGGATCGTCAGTATTTCGTTTAGCACCGCTTGCTCTTCTGCTGAGAGCTTGTGCAGGAATTTTTCGACTAGCTTTTTTGCCTCAGACGAGTGCGGCATCGAGTAAAACACGTCCTCTTCTGCAATCTGCCTTCCAATGGTAACGTCCTGAATCGAGCACGCCACCTCTTGGCCCTGCGTGGCAGACTGGATTGTTTTTTTCCCGTCCTGCAGCTGGTGTATGGCGCCTATTTTTTTGCCGTTTTTGTTCATGATTAGCATCTTTTGGACTGCCTTGCCGACATCTATGCGGATCCCAAACACCGCCGGATTGCTGTTCCTAAAGATGTAGCCTTTTAGAAAGGTGAATTTGCAGACCGGCGTTATCTCGCCAAAGACTGCGTTTTCCTCGTTTGCAGTGTCCTCGTCTACCCAGATGGTATACGAGTCAAGTAGGCTGTAGATGACTTTGTCAGAAAAGATTTTGACGTGATTAATGTCTGCCTCTTCTTGGGCGTCTGGGAGTATCTTTACGTTGAATGCCAAGATTACGCCAAGGTGCCTGTCGTTTTCTTTTATCACTTTTGCCTCCATGACGTCGCGCTTGTTGACGTGTCCGATGTCTGCCTTCGATATTGGGATCTGCTGGCGCCTGAGCATTTCGGTCAGGGCCTCCAGGGACCCGATGGTGTCGCACTTGAGGATTATTCCGTTTGTTTGCGTGTCTATGAACATCGACTTCATTTCGGACTCGATTATTTTTTTAAACTCGTCAAACTTTGATTCGTCGCTTGCCACGTACACAGTGCTTCCGGGTAGCACCCCTTCCAGATCCGGCGACGCTATCTTTATTCCGGCGGCTGCCACCACCTCGTCGACTGGCTTGAACTTGTCGCGCGGGTCCCGCATCTCATCAAGGGGCTTTGGCAGCAAGAGCACCTTTGGCTTTGTGACTATGACGGAATCGCGCTTGGCAACTATTACGCCGTCGCCTTTTTTGATTTGGCCGTCGATTAGTATCATGTTTGCGGTGGTGCCAAGACCTACCTCGTCATTTACCTCAAGTATTATTCCGCGGCTTGGCTTTTCTTCCTGGGCCAGCCTTTTTTGCATGTATTGCTGCGTTAGGCCCACAAGGACTGTCAAGAGTTCGGGGATTCCCACACCAACTTTGGCACTGACAGGAACTATTGCCACTTCTTTTGCAAAGTCTTTTACCCGGTAGAATGCCTCGGACTGGAATCCCAAAACTGAAAGCGTCCCCACGACATTATAGATCTGCTCGTCAAGGGTCGTCTGGATAAACGGATCTTGTTGCTTTATTGCCTGCGTGATGTATGGCGTGTCGATTTTTTTCCAGCCAGATATCATGTCGACTTTGTTTAGCGCAATCACAAAGGGGACCTTTCTTGCCTGGAGTATTTTTAGGGACTCGTTTGTCTGCGGCTGAAAGCCGCGGTTTGTGTCCACTACCAGAATTGCAATGTCTGCTGCAGAGCCGCCCCTAGTTCGGAGGTTGGTAAAGATTTCGTGCCCCGGCGTGTCGATTACCAAAAGGCCTGGCGTCTCCTGCTCTGACTTTGCCAGGTTCTTGTATAGCTGTCCGCACATCTTTTTGATGGTTTCGCCCGGCAGAAAGCTTGCGCCTATGTGCTGAGTGATGCCGCCTGCCTCTCTTCCCTGGACGCCAGTTCCGCGGATTTTGTCAAGTAGTGAGGTCTTACCAGAGTCTACATGGCCTAGTACGGCCACAATCGGCTGTCGGATTCGCAAGGCAGATCACTCGAATACTACCTTTGCTTCCTTTTCAAAATTTTCTTTCGAGTCTGAGGCGTGAATGATATTGTCAGATATGCCAAGCCCAAAGTCACCTCGGATCGAGCCAGGTGCGGCCTCGTATGATTTTGTTGCGCCCACAAGGATTCTGGTGGTGGCAACTGCGTTGTTTCCCTCGATTACCGCTGCTACTACTGGGCCCGAGGTTATGAACTCGACTAGCTCGCCAAAGAACGGCTTTGTGTTGTGGATTGCGTAGAATTCCTGTGCTTGTGCTTTTGTGAATGTAAACATTTTTAGATTTATTATCTTGAACCCCTTGCTTTCGAATCTTGAGATTATCTGACCTACTAGTCTTCTTGATACCGCATCTGGCTTTACTATGAAAAGTGTTTGCTCTGCCAATTTCTCAGGTTACTTTTTGACGATTCCGCCTTTTTGGTACTTTTTGGTCCACTTGAGCTTTCGTGGATCGCGTTTTAGCACCAGCATGTTCTTTTTACATTTGGGTGAGCAAAACCACAAGACCGTACCGTCGTTTTTGACAAGCATCGTTCCCGATCCCTTCGGGACAGGCCTGTCGCAAAAACTGCATGGCTTGACAATAAGACTCAATTTTTAATCACCTAATTTTCTTGGCTTCGCGTTCTGTTTCGCGCAGCATCAGAATGTCTGACATCTTTACGGAGCCCTTGACGTTTCTTGTGAGAATTCTTCCCTTGTCTCGTCCGCCCAAAATTTTAACTCTGACTTGGGTTATCTCGCCGGCAATCCCGGTTTTGCCTACAAGTTGTATTACTT
The DNA here is from genome assembly GCA_049276655.1 of Candidatus Nitrosotenuis sp. Lineage (GTDB taxonomy): Archaea > Thermoproteota > Nitrososphaeria > Nitrososphaerales > Nitrosopumilaceae > Nitrosotenuis. The sequence continues at coordinate 271,463 of JBASWV010000006.1, forward strand.
CAGCAGGTACTGCCTCTTCTGTCTGGGAAGCGCTCATCGCTACTTGCCACCTTTAAGCTTCTTTATCGAGGAGACCACTTCGTCGACTATGTGGTTTGCATCGCCGGCATCGATTATCGCTGCAGCCGCAGATGTCACGTCGATTCCGAGTGCCTTTCCTAGATCTTGCTTGCTTGGGACAAACGCGTATGCTGCGTTTTGCTCCTCACAGATTATTGGAAGGTGTGCTACCACCTCTGGTGGCTCGACATCTTCTGCAATCACCACAAGCTTGCTTATTCCTCGCTCGATTGCCTTGGTTGCCTCGTTGGTACCTTTTCTGACCTTACCGCTTTGAGCCGCCACTCGGAGTGCCTCTAGTATTGGATTTACTAGGTCCACTGGCGTTTCAAATTTTACATAGTAAGCTTTACCCAATTAAATCACCCTTAGGGATCATCTTCATTCCTTGAGTTTTTTGATATCTCTTTATTAGTGTTATTGGCGAGAATTTCCTTTACTTTTTTGATGTATTTTGCCATTGTGTTGTCCAGTTTTTGTTGCGAGTCTGCCTCTGCATATATTCTTGCTATCGGCTCGGTTCCGCTAGGCCTAACCATCACCCAGTTTTTCTTATCAAAGATTATCTTTATGCCGTCGGTAGTGTCGTAGTTTTTGTGTCCTTTTTTTAGCTCCCTTACCAGCTTTTTGGCCCCTTGTTTTGTGCATGGTACCTTGTCTTTTGTTGTAAAGGACTCCGGCAAAAGACTCAGTTCCTCAGACATCGTCCTGTCGTAAGTCGCAAGCAGGTCAAGTGCTATTGCAAGAGTCATGCATCCGTCCCGAACCTCGTTGTGTCTTGCGTACATGAACCCGCCGTTTTCCTCAAAGCCCACAAGCGCTTTTTCCTGAACCATCCTTCGCGACACCTCTACGCTTCCTACCTTGGTTCGAATGACTTTGGATTTTGTTTTGGCCGCGATGGTTTCTGCAACGGAGCTGGAATTAAGGCATGTCACGAGCTTGGAATTTTTGTTTTTTGCCAAGAGATAGTTTGCAAAAAGTAGCGCGGACCGGTCACCGCTCAGGATTTTTCCCCGGTCGTCGCAGAAAAGGCTCCTGTCACCATCGCCGTCAAAGGCGACGCCGAGATCAGCCTTGTTTGCAACCACGGTTTTTGATAGCCTCTGTACGTTCTCAGGTGTCGGCTCCGATCCCCTGCCGGGGAAGCTTCCGTCGATTTTTTGATTAATCGTAAATACTTTGCAGCCGAGCGCCGAGCAAAGTAATGGGGCGGCTACTGCCTGTGCGCCGTTGCCAAGATCCAGCACAACTTTGAATTTTTTTGATCTGATCCTTGCAGAGTTTACTTGTGACTTTATCCCAGACAGATAAGTATCAAGTACTCGAGGTTCTGTTCTGGTTTTTCCAAGTTTTTTGATGTTTTTTGGCCATGCCTTGGCAAAGTAGATCCTTTCAATCACAAGCTCGTCCTCCCTTGAGATCTCCACTCCGTCTTTTGCCACCGGCTTTAGGCCGTTGTACTGCGGCGGGTTGTGCGATGCTGTGATCATTACTCCGCCGGAATAGCCGAGTTTTTTTGTTGCGTATTCCAGCGCAGGTGTCGGCACCAGCCCTCCCACGTTGCAGTCAATGCCGCAGGAGTTCAGAGTAGAGCAGACTATTTTTGCGACTGCCGGGCTAGAGTCCCTGCCGTCATAGCCCACAAGTATCGGCCCTTTCTTAAAGTAGGCCCCAAGTGCCAGTGAGATGTCGTGTATGAACTCTGGTGTTAGGGTTTCACAAAAAACTCCCCTAATTCCATTTGTTCCAAATAACTTTGCCAACGACTCCCTGCACCAATAGTTAAATTTGTGTTTAAGGGCAGCATTGATGCGGGGGTTGCCAAGCCCGGTCAACGGCGTAAGGTTTAGGCCCTTATCTCTTAGGGGTTCGTGGGTTCAAATCCCACCTCCCGCACCATTCCGTAATTTCTCCGCAAGCAAAACTAAGTTAATAAGGTGAATTTGCAAGAAAATTCCATGAAAAAGATCCGCATAGGCATCACAGTTGTGGGAAAGGACAAAGAGGGAATAGTGGCGGCATTTACCAATTTCATTTTTCAAAAAGCAGGCAACATTGAGAAGGTAAACCAGAACGTCATAAAGGGTCTTTTTGGCATGCACCTTGAGGCCTCGTTTTCTAGGGAGTTTGACGTCAAGTCATTTGATCGGGAGCTCCAGCAGTTGGGCAAGAAGTTCGATATGGAAGTCAGCGTATACCATGAGATCAATTCGCAGAAAAACATCGCAGTCTTTGTGACAAAGGAATCGCACTGTCTTGAGATGCTGCTTGACGCAAACTCCAAGAAACAGCTAAAGGGAAGAATCAGCGTCATAGTTGGGACGGAAAGGACACTTGAGCCCCTTGCGAAAAAGGCATCCATTCCATTTGTGCTAGTTGATGAAAAGGACCAGCAAAAAGCAGAAGATCACCTAATCGAGGTTGCAAAAAAGTACGACATCGATTTGGTTGTTTTGGCCCGCTACATGAGAATAATGACTCCGAACTTTGTGTGGCGATATCCGCACAGAATAATCAACATTCACCCATCGTTGTTGCCGGCATTTCCTGGTGCATTTGCGTATGCGCAGGCATTTGAGAGGGGCACAAAAATAGTTGGCGTAACTGCGCATTATGTGACAGAGGAGCTGGACCAAGGGCCGATAATTTTCCAGGACTCTTTTAGGGTGGACTCGACGGACACGCTTGAGACCATCAGGCAGAAGGGCCAGAGACTAGAGGCAGAGACCTTGCTCAAGGCAGTAAAGATGCATCTTGAGGGGAAGCTCGAGGTCAGCTGGAGAAAAGTGTACACAAAGTGAGTGCCATCCGGGATTTTTCCGATCCGAACCTGCGGAAACTGCTCAGGGGCAAAAAAAAGGCCGCTTTGATTCCCGTAGGCTCACTTGAGCAGCACGGTCCACACCTGCCCATATCTACCGATTCAGATATTGTGGGCGAGGTTGCAAAAAGGGTGGCAAAAAGGTGCGGCCTCCTGCTTTTGCCCACCATCACCTACGGGGTATCGTTTGAGCACGCGCCGTTTTTCAATCTGAGCATAAGCCCTAAAACACTGCAGAGGCTTTTGCTGGAGATCTGTGTCTCACTTGGGAAAAACAGGATCCACAAGATCATAATTCTCAACGGCCACCACGGAAACCAGAGTGCGCTAAACGCACTGGCAGGCAAGGTATCCAAAATATCGAGGGGGAATGTCAGGGTTTTTGTGTTTTCATACTGGCATTTCATGGCCGCCGAGTTTGATCACGCGGGGCTTGTGGAGACGTCCCTTATGCTTGCCACATCGAACAAGGCGAAGATGAGACTTGCAAAAAAGGGCCTCATAACAGACAAAATGTCAAAAGAGCAAAAGCGCAGAATCTCCAAGCTTGCGTCTGTCCACTTTATTAAAGCGACAAAAAACGGCGTCTGGGGAGACCCCACAAGGGCTACAAAGAGACACGGAGAGCAGATTTTGTCCCAAATCACGCAGAACATCACGAAAATAGTGTCAAAGTTGACTTAGTGACTAAAACCCAAATTTTCACCAATGAAATTTTAATATAATCCCTAGTTAGGAGAGCTAATAAGTGAAATAAATGTCAGTTGACATGGCAGTAAAAGTACTGGACGAAAGCATCGACAAGGTAGTTCTAATCAAGCTCAAAGGCGGCAAAACCATTCGAGGAAACCTCAGGGGTTTTGATCAGCACATGAATCTGCTACTCGACGGCTCAGAGGAGATCCCTTCTGGCGGCGAGGCAAAAAGCATAGGAACCATTGTTGTGCGTGGAGATAACGTAGTAATGATATCTCCGCCACCGGCATAAGTGGTGCCTGATTTATGGGACGCGGCACTCCTTCGATGGGGCTACTCAACAGGAAAAAGCCCCACATCAGATGCAGGAGATGTGGCAAGAACTCGTATCACAAGCGCCAGCATCGCTGCTCAAGTTGTGGTTTCCCTGATGCAAGAATTCGCAAGTACTCTTGGATCAAATGGTACGCCTAAATGGAAGTTGCAATAATTCTTAGTTCTCTTGCAGGAGCTGCTACTGCGGCGACCCTAAACAGATTCCCCAAAAACAAAAACAAGATGCCGCTTTTGGGTGCAAGCTCCCAGATAAGAACCCAGATTGAAACACTAAGAATAGAAAAAGAGATCCTGACAAAGACAATATCAAGGCTGTATTCGGACGGCTCTGATTTAACAAAGATTCAGCGCGACAAACTTTTAACAAGATACCAGCACCAGCTCGGAGTAATTTTAGCCAAGATAGAAAAGCTCGAAGAGGCCTCCAAGTATCCGGACTTGGGTCCGCTCGGCGACGGCCTGATGAGCCTTATGGACAAAAAACTTTCCGCGCTTGACAAGAGGCTAGTAGAGATATCGTCAAAGATTTCTGTTCCCCAAGTTCAGCTTGAAAAGCCTCAGGCAGTAAAGGTGGAACCCAAAAAGGCCGAGATGCAAAAACAAGTCGTTGTGGAAAGGCCTGCAGTAAAGACCGAAACCATCGAAGAGATGATCAAGTCATTTGCAAAACCATCCAAGAGATTAGAGCTAACCACACTAACTGAGATTCCATCTGTTTCTCCTGCCGACGAGATCAGAATAATAAGAGAGCCGGCAGTCCAGACACCGAACATACAGACCGAGCCAAAAGCAGAGATAATACACCAGCACATAACGCGACTAAACCCACCAAGACAGGTAATCGCAGAGCAGGTAGTTCAGGTAAAGCAGGCGCCCACAATCACAGAACTAGACATTGAAAAACGAATCAAGGCCGAGCCGCCGAAGCTAGAGTTTGTGAATCCCGAGCCAAAAGCAGAGGAGAAAAAGAAGCCAAAGATAAACATCCCAGAACCAGAGCCCGTCGAGGCAGATGACGAGGACGACCTAGATTCCATTAAACGCGAAATAATGAAGACACTATCGAAGCTAGAGCAGGCCGAGGTAGAGTAATTGTCATTTGATGATGCCATTTCGGCATTGTCTAAAGACGCGCTAAAATTTGTCAAGAACAATTCCGTTTTGGGACTTGGCAGCGGCCGCGCAGCAACTGCGTTTGTCGTCTCGTTGGGAAAATACATCAAGCAAAAAAACCTCGCAGTAAAGGCAGTGCCCACATCGCTTCAGATAAGGCTCGTCGCAGAAAAAAGTGGCATCCACATGATCGAACCAGGACAGATCAAAAAAATCGATGTTGTCTTTGACGGTGCAGACCAGATAGATTCACAAAGAAACTTGATCAAAGGGGGTGGGGGGGCCCTGCTAAGGGAGAACGTCTTGATCTCCTCTGCAAACAAGGTAGTCATCATGGCAGATTCGACAAAGTTTGTCAAGTATTTTGACAGGACTGTCCCAGTTGAGGTCCATCCCTTTGCAAGGAGCACTGTCAAGAAATTTATCGAAAGACTTGGGGGCAAGCCGATGCTTCGAACAATAGAGAGGGGTTACCCCTTTATCACCGAAAACGGCAACGTCATTTACGATTGCGATTTTGGCACCATCAAGGCGCCTGGGCCTCTTGCACAGAAAGTAAAGCAGATTCCAGGAGTGCTCGAAGTCGGCATATTTACGCGTAAGCCAGATGTGATTTACAGGGCCAGAGAAAACGGCAGATTCGACATTTTGGCCTAGACTCGCCTTGCTAGCCTTCCGTGCCCGGGCTTGCCTACGACCTGCATTTTTTCCACCACTGGTGTGCCCCGGACCAGTGTTGTTACGGGCCAGCCCTTTAGTTTCCAGCCTTCATAAACCAGGTAATCGGAAAACGCGCCAAAGAACTCGGAGCTTACCTTTTGTTCTTTTTTGAGGTCGACTAGCGTGATGTCTGCGTCTGAGCCCTTTTGAAGAGTTCCTTTTATTGGAAACATGCCAAAGATTTTGGCCGCGTTTGCACTCGTCAGCTGTGTGAGCTGGTTCAGATCTATTCGGTTTTTGTTGACGCCTTCGGACAGCAAGATAGGCAACAGCGTCCCAATTCCTGGAAATCCTGCAAGCGATGACCAAACGTCATCGCCGATTTTGAGTTTTAGTCTGTTTGCGACGTGATCCGTCCCTATTGTGTCGATGACCTTGTTTGATACTGCCTGCCAGACTTTGTCAATGTCTGCTGCGGTCCTAATTGGCGGCATGACCTTTGCCACATACCCGCTTTGTTTTTCATAAGACAGCGTCAGATAGTGCGGGCAGGTCTCAACGAAGATCTTCGTCCCGTTTTTTCTTTCTTCCTGTATTGCAGATATGGCTGCAGCGGATCCAATGTGGGCAAAATAGATGGTGGTTCCAAACTTTCTTGCAATTTCGCAGATTTTTTTTATGCTCTTTACCTCAGAGTTTGGCGGCCTGCTCTCAGACCAGGCTGCAAGTCCGTCCTGGTTTTTCTGTTTTGCTTTTTTTATTCCGCACTCGCACATCTGATAGTCTTCTGCGTGTACCAGCACGGGACAGACAAGCCTTGCTGCGTTTGACAACACTTTGTTGATGGTGTCTTGCTCTAGTTGCACGCGTACCTCAAACAGATCTGTTGCACCCGGGTCCATGTCCATGTAGACATGGCCCACCTCGCCTCCGAGGTTCATGTATAGTTTGAATGAGGTTATGCCGTTTTCTTTGCAGAACCCCATCTCGTCGGCCTGTTTTTCATCAAAGATGGTGGCATGTATGGCATAATCCACATAGTGCGATGCCGCTGATGCCGCAAGCTGGGCCTGGAGGTGTTTTTTGTAGGAGCGTCCGAGCCTGAGCATTCGCATCATCGTGGTGACTCCGCCAAGTGCGGCTGCTCGCGACTCGGTCTTTGCCGCCTCGTCTATTGGGGAATAGACCCCGTAATGGACGTGTGTGTCTATCAAGCCGGGAATTGCTACGAGTCCTTTTGCCGATATTTTTTTGTCGCACTGCGGCACATCCGTGGTAAAATCAATTATTTTTTCGTCGTTTATGACAATGTTTCTTTCAATCATTCCCCTTGGCGTCATCACATGGGAGTCTGTGATTACAGAATCTACGGTCAACTGTTATTTTTGGAAAGATTCTTGCTATTATGCTTTGAGAGACTACCAGCTTTGTATGTATGAGAGCTGCCTTTTTGATAGATTGTCGATTTTGACGTTCATTGATTCCAGTGCATCAGACGCCACTTGGTAGTCTATCTCTTTTGGCACATCATATACCTGGTTTTTCATTTTTTTGTGGTTTTTTAGAAGGTAAAGAATCGAGTGAAGCTGGTTTGAAAAAGACATCGCCATCACTTCGGGAGGATGCCCCTCTGACGCTATCAGATTTGCTACTCGTCCCTTACTGACAAGGTAGATTTTTTTTCCATTTGGCAGAATGCACTCGTCAAGATTTGGCCTTATCCGTCTTACAGATCTCTGGTTTAGCAAGAATTTGGAGTCTATTTCCACATCAAAGTGCCCCACGTTGCCGACCACAGCTCCGGATTTCATGGCAGACAGGTGCTCTTTTTTGATCACATCTGTCATTCCGGTACAGGTGATAAAGATGTCTCCAAGCTTTGCTGCATCCTTTAGCTGCATCACTGCAAATCCGTCCATGTGGGCCTCAAGGGCCTTTATCGGGTCCACTTCGGTTACGATTACCCTTGCGCCCATGCCTGAACACCTTTGCGATATTCCCTTTCCGAGCCACCCATAGCCGCACACGACTATTTTTTTTGATGCCAAAAGCAGATTCATTGCCTGCAGATAGCCGTCGATTGTCGACTGCCCTGTGCCGTATTTGTTATCGAACATCATTTTGGTTTTTGCGTTGTTTACCGCAATTATCGGGTAACGCAGCTTTGCTTTTTTCTGCATCGCCAGATACCGGGTTATGCCGGTAGTGGTTTCTTCCGTTGCGCCAAGAATCTTCAAATCCTTGAATTTTTTTCCAAAGTGGGCCTTTGTGTTGAGATCCCCGCCGTCATCGGCGATGATCTGAGGCCTGTAAGACAGCACTTGATCCTGGCACCACTCATATTCGGATTTTGACTGGCCGGACCACGCATATACCGTGATTCCCTGCGATTCTAAGAACACCGCAATGTCGTCTTGTGTAGTAAGGGGGTTTCCGCCACACGCCACCACCCTTGCGCCAAGCTCCTTTGCGCCCACAAGCAGCACTGCCGTTTCTTTTGTCATTTGGAGGCAGAATCCCAGTGTCATTCCTTCCAGTGGCTTTGATCTCTTTAGCCTGTTGATGGAACTTGTGAGTATTTGCATGTGGGTTTTTGCCCACTCGTACTGGAGCCTTCCCCGTTTTACAAGGTCTGAAGCTTTGCTCAACTACTCTAGAGTGCACTTGTCCGTAAGATAACGATTTTCGGAAATGAGTAAAAATAGAGCCAGTGTTTGTGCTAATCTGGGGGCTGGTGGCTTAGTGGTATAGCGCTGCATTCGCAATGCAGAAGTCGAGGGTTCAATTCCCTCCCAGTCCACCTAACTTTAGTTCTCGTACAGCTGAATGGTTATGTTAGTCGAGTTTCCGTTCTTTACATTAACCAGATTTGGGTGTGGCACATTTTCCAGCAGTGACTGGTTCGCCTCTTGCTGTTTTAGGTATTTTACATTTCGTGCAAAGTCCTCGTTTGAGATTTTTCCTTCCGACCACAGCCTTGCATTATACTTGAACCAGTCCGGCAGTATCTCTGATTCGCCGGGCATTTTGTTTAGTTCTGCCTCGGCTACAAACGGAAGAAGTGAGAACAGGTCGTTATTTTCCATTTTAGGCTTGAGGATGTCTTCCCATGTCGTTATGTTTCCACTTATTGGCCCGTCCGCATATACGACTTTGTCTGATGCATCAGAGCCTTTTTGGTTGCCGACCATAAGCACAATTGCCTCTGCATACTGGGCTTCAGTTATTTTTCCTTCTGTCCACCATTTTGTTATTATTTTGTTTAAGCTGACGACGGATGGTGGGATGGCTTGTGACGGCGCATCAAGCTTTTTTGCTCCGATTGCGTTTTTGTACGGAGTCATCACCGAAAACGAGTAGGCCATAGAGTCGACACGTAGTTTGTGAATTACATTTGCACATTGCGAGTTGTAGTCTTTCATGCATGCGTCGTATTTTTTGTCGTTGGCGTGTACGAGTTTTTCTATCACATCTTCGTTGTAGTTCAGAGCATAGAGAGTAAAGTGCGATAACTCGTGAGACAGGATCCAGACTGGGTCTGAGTAGTTGAAGGTGGCGCAGTCGCACATGAGTATTATGTGGTTTTGCTGTTTGTTTGAGCCGTCGTGCAGATAGGCGCCGCCGAACTTTTTAGAGTGAAGCTCGGCTTCTCCAAGTTCACGATCGTATACTACAATCACCAGATCCAGTTCGACTGGCGTCTCATAGGAGTTCTTGAAGAAATCATTAGTCATGCAGGTTGGTTCGTACTTTGTGTTGGCAAATTTGTATAGCTCAAAGTATTTTTCGGTTATCTCGGTGTATTTTTTCAATACCTGGTGATCATAATTACTACACACGGGGTTGTGTGAAACGTATACCAGCTGCCAGGTGGTTTTTTCCGTAAGGTGTGTTGCGTACGCATTTCCATATTGGAAAACAAGCAAGAACGCAAAAACGATTGCAATTGAGTAAAAGGCTAGTTTCATGATCAAATCGCCTCAGAGATGTCTCCGAAATATCGGATGTTGCTTACCAGTACCTCTGATAATCTAGTGCGTCCTACGCCGGCATATGACATATTCAGGGCCTAAATGACTCTGTAAATTATTTAAAGGCGATCGCCAAATTTGGAAATCACCGCTACGGCGGTTTTTCATATTGAAATCCCAGAGCAGTGCGCAGATAACTGAGTATATTATTCAAAACCAGATTTTTTCGGTTTGATCTTATCATCCTCACTACACCATCTCGGCTTCGTTGTGCGCATGGTATTGCGGATCTGTTATAGTGTTACATGTCGGGCACAAAAACTGCTCAAATGCCTTGCCACAGTTTTTGCATATCATACTGTTTTGGTGTTTCTTAAGCTCGGTTCCACAGCGCCGACACAAATCAATGCGCATTTCTTATAATTAATGCAAAGGTGATATTATGTTGAATTAGTATCGCAGCTAATCATTTTACAGATCAGCTAATCGTAACTTCCGACTTTGTAATTAAATGCATCTGAAAATGGAAAATGCAATTCTACCTATTTGGCTATAATCCCTATGTCCATGTGATTATTCATCATCGACATCATCGATTTGTCAGCAGGTATAACATGTGTATGCATCGTGTAGTATCCTTTTGCGGCAGGAGTAAATTTTACCATATATTTCCCATCACCGATATTTTCAGCTTCTGACATATTTTCCATCATTGACATCATGTCCGTTATATCACCATTTTTCATCATGTCCATTGGACCACCTCTTTCTATGTGAAGAGCGACATCTGCATTATCAAGTGGCTTGCTTGTTTTCTTATCTAACACCAAGACCGATATATTAGATTCCGTCCCGACCTTGGCAATCTGACTAGATGTGGTCTTGATGACGACATCTTTTGGTGCTTTATTCATCATTGATCGACACATTTCTGCCATTGACGACATGTTTTGCTTCTCGGCATAAACGGTTTCTGAGGATATTGCCACATAAGCCAAGATTGTTCCCACTATTGACAAAGCTAGGATAACAGTAAGGTCTATTTTCAATTCTACTCTAGAGTATGTTTAAGGACACATTTAAAAGGATACGTTTACAATTGTAAAGTACCTTCTTTATCTATCCGGATAATCATAATGAGTCATGGTGACTGATCCGGTCTGTAAAATGGAAGTGGATGAAAAGGGTTCACCTACGTCAAGACATGAAGGAAAAACATACTATTTTTGTTGTCCCTCGTGCAAAAGCATGTTCGAGAAAAACCCTGCAAAATACATCTAAAGAGACTCGAAAGTTCAAAGCTCCTTATGCGCAGTAACCAATTCCATGTGTTTCAAATATGGAATCTTCTATCTGAGGTATCAATGCCGAGTAAAATGCATTTTCCAGACCGTCGATTGTTTTTCAAACAATCATGATAACATGATTTTATTCCTAACAGCAACCGCCAGAACGGTCACGCCTTTCTCTTCTTCTTTCCTCGTTTAACTTTTCGTCTTCTCTTATCTTGGCTGCGAACTTTTCTGCATGTTCCTCACAGCATAGATATTTTCCAAATTTCTTGATTGCAGTTTCCTTTGTGACGTCGACTCCACACACTTGGCAGTGTTTTGAAAATCCGAACATGTGTAGTAATGAAAGCGAACCATATTTTAATACAGTCGTTTACAATTGTAAAGTGGTACAACGGCAATCAGGGAGATTTCTAGTTTTAAATATTTCCAAGCATTACATGTATTGGAATTGACTGATCTTCAAAATTCGTAACTGCCATGGCATATCTACCTGCACCACTTGATAAAAACTCTGAATACAATTCCTTCTCATATGAGGTAGAGTTTACGTCCAGCCTCTGGTGCCAAATAAAATGTACTTGCGCTTCATCGCTGAGCTAAAAATTCGTTGTTTGTTCCCTCAAGAACCCAAGTCTGCCCACCATCGCTGCTGCTATAGACACTTGCAGCCATGCCGTTTGTTGCTTGTTGGCTTGCAATGGCATAAATCTCTCCACTTCTGCCAGGAGCAAAATTCCAGACTCCTTTTGCATCCGGAATCTGACGGGGAGTGTTAACCCACGTTTGTCCTCCGTCATCGGATTTGGCTACAAACCCGTCTACCTGTGGAAGAACCTTGAATGCATACATGATCCCGCCGTCTGCTGAAAATCCGAGGCCCGTTACAACAACATCCCGCATTTGTTCATGATCCAGCTTGTTCCAATTTTTCCCCTGATCGGTGCTTTTGAACAAACCAGACGCAGTTCCTGCGTAAACAGTATCTGCAGATAGTGGATCTGCGGCGATGGAGATTATTCTGTCAGGTATTGGAAGCGATTGCCACGATACTCCCCCATCATGAGAAACAAGTAGTTCAGTACCGCCTCCATGTGAACCGTAGACCAAGCCTGGGCTGGCCGCACTCGCAGTCATGGAATGGAAATCTACAGGCGAGTCTTTTACTGGTGAGATCATCTGCCATTTATTTCCGCTATTGCTGCTCATTATGAAACCTAGATTGCCACCCATTCCAGGCGGGTGACCACTAGAATACATTATGTTATCAGAATTTCGGTCTATTGTAAATCCCATCAAATCTGATTTGTCATTTCCAACACGTTTCCAACCGTCTGCTTCTTTTGTGAACAGGCCGTTGTGCGTAGCCAAGTAGAGTGATGTATCATCTCCGGAAAGAAACATGCCCACACCATGGACATCCATCCAAGGACCAACCAATTTGAGGTTCGTAGTCTTTACTTCCGAAGTTTCGCTTTTTCCAGAAGTTGCAAAATAAGCTGCAGTTCCTCCACCAACAACAATAGCTATAATGATCGCTGCAACCAGTTTCTTTTTCTGTGGCTTTGGTTTTAGTTTGACCTCATTTTGTTTTTTCGTCATTGAATAAGAGTTTGTAAGCCGTGGTCGTATTAATTAATAGTAGTTTACAATTGTAAAATGAAGATTTAGATATGTGATTGAGACATCAAGTGCATGCCATTCAGACTTGATACGATAGATGTCGCGGTCTTACAGTCCCTACTTGCCGATGGGAGAAAGTCGTTCAGGCAGATATCAAGGGAGACAAAGATCAGCACTCCGACGGTAAAGGCAAGGTACGAGAGGCTTGTGAGAATAGGTCTGATAAAAGCAGTCGTGCCTGTGATAGATACAGGCCTCCTAGAAAAGGGCACTAGCAAAAAACTTGATTACGTACGTCAGAAGGCAATTCATAACCACAAGGTCAGAATCGACGACGAGATGTTGGTGAAGATGTCATGTGACTATTGCGAGGGCCCTGTTCACGAAAAACCCCACATCTTGAAGGTTGGCAATTTTGAACGCTTTTTTTGCTGTCCTTCCTGCAGAAGCTTGTACAAAGAGAAATACAAATACAGAATTCAGTCTCTCTCAACAACATCGACCTAACGACAATCTTTTACAACTGTAAACATGAGTATTAAAATATCTCTTAAAATAATTTCCCTATACTATGCGGTGTGTGGCCTGCAACAGCAAAAATCTTTCAAAAAAGAAAATTGCCACCATAGCTTTGGTTGCAAGTGCAATTGGCGGCGCTCTTCATTACTTCCCCACAATCAACTCGGCAATTACTGTTGCAGTCCTGCCCATAGTTCCCCACTAGCTCGGTAATGTGAAGAGTTTTACAATTGTAAACGACTGTATTAAAATAAGATGCCAATTGTACCTATTCTATGAATTACGCAAAACCAGAAGTGGTGGTAGAAACTGAGTGGGTTTCAAAAAATCTCCAAAATGAAAAAGCGAAGGTTGTGGAGGTGGACTACGATCCTGAGAACGGATACAGAAAAGGTCACATAAGCGGTGCCACATTAATTTGGTGGAAACGTGACATAAATGATCCAGTTACGAGGGACATAATAAGCAAAAAACAGTTCGAAGATCTGATGAAAAGAAATGGGATTAAGGAAGATAGTGAAGTGGTTCTATACGGCGATTTTAATAACTGGTTTGCCGCCTTTGTGTTCTGGATTTTCAAGTACTATGGACATGAAAATATCAGAATAATGAATGGTGGTAGAAAGAAGTGGGAACTTGAGAAAAGACCGTACACGGCAGAAGAGCCGAGGGTAACGCCGACCTCTTATGTTGCCCAGCCTCCAAACGAGGGCCTAAGAGCTTATCTTTTCGATGTAAAAAGGGCGTTAGATAAGAAAGACACTGTTCTAGTCGATGTGAGATCGCCAAAAGAATTTACGGGAGAGATAACCGCGCCTCCGGAATACCCAATGGAGCATGCACAGAGGGGAGGTCACATTCCTGGAGCCCAGAATATTCCATGGGCAACTGCGGTAAATGATGCTGACGGCACATTCAAAACGTACGAAGAGTTGAAACAAAACTATACTTCAAAAGACATTACGCCAGACAAGGATGTCATATGCTATTGCAGAATAGGCGAGAGATCTTCTCACACATGGTTTGTTCTCAAATATCTTCTTGGATACCCACAGGTACGCAACTATGATGGTTCGTGGACAGAATGGGGTAACATGATCGGAAATCCCGTGGAAAAATAGTTACCTTCATTCTTTCCCTATGTCAAATCAGCAAAAATGATCATTGGAATTGACAAAGACGAAAATAGTTTTAATAACGGCAATTTCATTTCTTTCAATAATTCTGTTACTTTTTTCATACACTCAAATCAATTCTCCTGAAAAAAATAATGAACCAACAATAATTTCGACAAAAAGTTACTCACAGTATATCAACGAGTTTGCGTTGCCCCTAGGCTCTTTCCCAAATGGAATTTTGGCAGACGGCGACGGATTCGTGTGGGTCGTGGGCTCAAATTCACGCCTTTACAAATTCGATCAAGATAAAAAATTAGGTTCTGTGTATGTTATTGGAGATAAAGACGGCTCGAAATCAGGCCCCATGATGGGATGGACTATAGCAGAGGATAATGATGGGTTTCTGTGGTTATCGCAATTTGGATTGAAATCGCTGTGGAGGTTTGAACCCGCCAATGGAAAATTTAGCTCCTACGGCACTAGCGCATCTCCTTTCCAGATGAAGGCTGATAAGGAAAATGGGGAGATTTGGTTCACAACGGCAGGAAATACGGTAGGCGTTGTCCAAAAAGCCGAAAGTGATACGCCATATGAATACAAAATTCAGGAATTTGAGGTAGGCGATAACACCTTCCCAAGCGGGCTATTTCTGGAAAAAGGACATGTTTGGGTATCTCAGGTGTTGGGCAACAAATTAATCAAATTTAAGATAAACAGAGAAGAGGGCTTAGTATCATCTATCGAAAAGGTCTTCGAAATTCCAAGTGATAATAAAACCAAGATATATTCGCCGACGGATGTTTTGGTCGACGATAACACAGTGTGGTTCACCGAGCATGGAACGAGCACCATTTCCAAATATGTGTTAGGTGAAAATCAGGTAAAGAGATTCCCAACGTCTAGGAACCAGTTTAACGCAACAACGCTGCCATTTTGGCTAAAGGAATCCCAGAGGGGCGATGGAATGTGGATAAACGAGCACACCGGAAACAAAATTGCGTTCTTTAACACATCCGATATGACTCTGATAGAATACGAAATACCAAATCGTACCTCTGACGGTTCCATCGTGTATCCACTTGGATTGTCAACAACGTCAAATGCCGTTTGGTTTTCAGAATGGAATGCCGACAAAATTGCCGTAATTAACGCAGAAAAATCAATACCATTTGACATCAGAGCTAAAGAGAATAGAATCACAATTCCAAGAATCTCCGAGAAATCCGAAATAATCGATCTAGAAATTTTGGGAAACGACGACATGCTGAGAGATCATTCTGTTTCGCTCATGGTTTCAAGCTCCATGGAGCCATCGTTAGGACTAGTCAATATGACGGCAAAATTTACGGAAAAAAAAATCTCCTTTACTGGAGTGGATACTAAAAGGGTGCAGCTGATGCTAGATGCCCACTCTGCTCCCTCTGGAAATTACACACTCGCAATAAGTGCTACAGATGGAACGGTCACAAAATCAATATTTGTGGACATGATGATTAATTGAGTACTTTCGCTTCTTTACATTTGTAAACCATCACAGTTATACATCGGATGTTTTGGAAAACTTGCGTGGAAGGCATAGGAGTTTCTAACTCACGTAAGATTGTAATTGCTTCTTGTATAGGCGTCGCGATAGCAATAGCTGTATTCTTTTCCATAGGATATGCTGGGTTAGGTTCATTTTCTACTAAAACCAGCTCGGAATTTGGCCAGATAATTGGAACTGTGGGAGAATCCACACCTATTCAAAGCAGCACCCCAAAAAAATTCGCGGGAAGCGTAAACTTTGATGTCCCCGAATTTGCAAAATACAGAGGATCTGAGAAGGCGCCAATAAATCTGGTGGAATTTGGTGATTACCAGTGCCCATTTTGCAAAAGATTCTTTGACCAAACGGAGCCGCAAATGATGCAAGAATTCGTCGATTCCGGCAAGACCAAGTTTTACTTTCTTGACGTATCAATAGTCGGGCAGGATTCACTAGTCCTTGGGCAAGGATCGTGGTGCGCAGACGAACAAGGAAAATACTGGGAATATCACGATTATATGTATGCGAATCAAGGAGCGGAAAACTCAGGGTGGGGAACTCCGGAGAAGGTCAAATCCATGGTAAGAAATATTCCAGGACTTGATACGGATAAATTCAATCAGTGTCTTGACAGCAAAAAATACGAGTCACGAAGCAGACAATTAACTGCATTTTCTCAGCAAATCGGTCTCACCGGAACACCCACCATGTATGTCGGCACTTCTGAGAGCGGATATACCAAGATCACAGGAGCTCAGCCTTACGAGGTTTTCAAGAAAGTGATAGATGCGTATCTTGAATAATTTCGTTGTGAAATAAAACCTTGGGAGACACTATCATATTTTGAGCAATCTGCTTGCTCTAAAGCTGTACATTGGAAGATAGGTAAACGCCATTATTGCAATACCTACGAGCTGCAACCATAGCGAATAGAAATTATACATTCCGCCAAACATGAAAATTGCGCCAACTGCAGCAACTGGTATCAGCCTCCTCTTTTTCTTGTACCACATGCCTGCAATCATCGAAGCAAAGGAGACAAAAATAATGACCATCCCAAATTGGACGTCAAAGAATTTCAGTGCGTCTGCGACATAACTGTTCGAATCATACATCACGCTCACATCGTCCGCGTTATTTGATAGGGTAGCTGCAGCTAATCCACCCATGCTAAAACCTAACAAAATAGTGCACAAGACCATGCCCAAAATCCCGATGGAGCAGGCGCATTTACATTTGGATCTTCTCATAGTTTAGTTTGAATGAATTTCGTTTACACTATAAGTTTTTCACTGATTTCCGGCGTTTAACCATGACATGACTTTACAATTGTAAAGAAGTCATAATAAGTATCAGTGCTTGTTATTATTAATCAGATGGAACAAATAGCCGACACTGAACATGCGGGAGTCAAGAGAACCGCCATCAAGATAGGCGGCATGCATTGTGCAGGATGTGTCAATTCCATTCAGAACTTTGTCTCTGACCTTAACGGAGTCAAAAAATGCGAAGTCAATCTAGCTTCTGAAAAGGCAGTTATAGAATTTGATCCAGAGTCAGTGGATTTAGTTGCAATCGAAAAAGCGGTTGAGGAAGCGGGTTACAAAGTAGTATACGAGAAACTAACACTGAAGGTTAGTGGAATAACCGATTCTAGTGATGCAGACAATTTAGAAAAACACCTAAAAGAGATGGAGGGCGTCAAATACGCTTCAGTCAACTATGGAAACAGCCAAGTGCTGATCGAATACAATCAAGCGTTGCTTTCTCTTTCAGACATAAGACAATTCATAAACAAAAGTGGCTATCAAATACTAAGCGAGGACTTTTCTGCATCGGCAGAACAAATAGAAGCAAAAAAACTAAAAAAATTATTCGCGATAGGTGTCGCATTTACCATTCCGATCGTGCTTCTAGGATATCCAGAATACATGCCATTTGTTCCACTGGCCGGTACAAATCTTGCGGCCTACATCCTCTTTGCATGTGCAAGCGTTGTTCAGTTTGTGACTGGAAGTAGGTTCTATGTTGGCGCATATAGGATTGCAAAGATGAAGTCTGCAAACATGGACACCCTTGTTGTAATTGGAACAACTACGGCATATCTATTCAGTGTTGCAAACACATTTCCAGAACCAGCATGGCACAACATCTATTATGATGCAGCAGCAGTTGTAGTCACCTTCATTATTCTGGGCAAATATCTTGAAAACAAAACAAAAGGAAAGGCATCTTCAGCAATTAAAAAAATGCTTGAGCTGCAACCAAAAACTGCACGAATAAAAAAGGATGGACAAGAAGTAGAAGTTCCAATAGAGCAAATAAAAGTAGATGATCTCATAATTGTAAGACCCGGAGAAAAAATTCCTGTAGATAGCGTTGTGGTGGAAGGGCACTCCGCGGTAGACGAATCAATGATCACAGGCGAGTCTATGCCAGTTGAAAAGAAGGTTGGAGAGATAGTGATAGGAAGCACAGTCAATAAGGAGGGGGCATTACTTGTAAAGGCAATCAAAGTTGGAAGCGATACTGTTCTTTCTCAGATCGTCAAATTGGTCGAGGATGCAATGGGAAGAAAACCACCCATGCAGAGGCTTGTTGACAAGATAGCAGGTTACTTTGCATTTATTGTAATAGCTGTGGCTTTTGTTACATTCTTGGCATGGTATTTTTTGTCCCCGGTTGAACCACATCTCTTAGCAACTGCATTGATACCAGCAGTTGCAATACTTGTTGTGGCATGCCCATGCGCGTTGGGCTTAGCTACTCCTACGGCGATAATGGTCGGAATGGGAAAAAGCGCACAAAACGGAGTTTTGTTCAAAAGCGGCGAGGCACTT
This sequence comes from Candidatus Nitrosotenuis sp., assembly GCA_049276655.1. Classification (GTDB taxonomy): domain Archaea; phylum Thermoproteota; class Nitrososphaeria; order Nitrososphaerales; family Nitrosopumilaceae; genus Nitrosotenuis. The sequence goes on from JBASWV010000006.1 coordinate 290,040, forward strand.
GAAACACTAGGAAAGATCCAAGTTGCTGTATTTGACAAGACTGGTACCCTGACAGAAGGAAGGCCGCAAGTGACGGACATAATACCCATTGAACCCAGCGATAATGATGTGGCAAAAAACAAAGTTTTAGAAATTGCGGCGACTGCTGAAAATAACTCTGAGCATCCGCTGGCAAAGTCAATCGTTCAAAAAGCAAAAGAGGTTGGAATCAAAATAGGCGAGACGTCTGACTTTATCGCAGTTCCCGGTAAGGGTGTGGATGCAGAATACCAAGGTGTTCGCATAACCGTTGGAAGCATCGGGTTGATGAAAGATGAAGGCATTGAAATAAAAGATACAGAAAAGATAATCATAGAACTTCAAAATCAGGGAAAAACTGCCATAGTTGTGGCAGCAGACAAGAAAATACTAGGAGTCATTGCATTGCTTGATACGCCAAAACCAAGTGCAAAAGAAGCCGTAAAATTGCTAAAGCACAGTCACATTCAGGTCATAATGCTTACAGGAGACAATGAGCGAACTGCCGCAACAATTGCAAAAGAGCTTGAAGTGGACAGAGTTATTGCGAATGTGTTACCTCATGAGAAAGTAGACGTAATCAAAAAACTCCAGAAAGAGGGGAAAAAGGTAGCTATGGTAGGTGACGGCATAAACGATGCAGCTGCTTTGACTCAATCGGACGCAGGTATTGCAATTGGAAGCGGAACTGATATTGCGATCGAGGCCGGAAAGGTCGTTTTAATCAGAAACGACCTAAAAGATGTTGTTACGGCCATTAAGATAAGCAAAAAAACAATCAGCAAAATAAGGCAGAATCTGTTCTATGCGTTCGTATACAACGCTGCGCTTATTCCGGTGGCAGGTCTCGGATTGCTTTATCCTGCATTGGCAGGGTTGGCAATGGCGGCAAGTTCTGTTTCTGTGACAAGCAGCTCTTTGCTGCTAAAAAGATGGAATCCTCACAAGTGACAGAATTAGTTTTCCAATTTCTTTGTCCTCTTTGTTCTATTGTAAATTAACAAGCCCAACAAACCAGCCGCGACTGCCATGGCCAAGAGCTTTGTAATGTCATCAACTGACAGAGGTTCTTTTTCTTTACTGATAATATTCTGACCGCCCATCTGTGTGTTTGTTTGATCAAGGTTTATTGAGAGTGGAAAAAGCTTTGAAACCACCAGATCATCTTTTTCTAACGCGGAAACCCTCACCATAATAGTATGCTTTCCACCTTGGGCAGTGCTGTCTGCTTCCAAGGTTATCTTTGAGGTTGTTTGTGAATTGTTTGTCATGTCAAGCCATTGAGGATTTACATTGTACGTAATTCCCCGTAGCCCATCGTCAGTCATTCCTATTATTGCAAATCCTAATGATGATAATGAGATTGTTGAGCTCTGGCCTTGTGCAGTCACAAGTGCGTCTAATTCGTATGGAGTGTTTCTTGGAAGGGTTATCTCGTCTTTGTCTACCTCTAAACTGAAGTGTATCGAAGTTTCTGTATCAAGATACCCTATCTTATTTGCGGCCCATTCGGTGAACCAGACACGCTTTCCATCCTCTGGCACAGAGAGGTAAACTATCGTTGAAAGCGGACCTGTTGGTATGTCATATTCTGTCATCAGCCCAGAATTCACATCAATTTTTGAAATTCTATTACCTCCATGTTGTACAAAATAGATGTTGCCGGCTTTGTCTGCGACAATCTGACTAGGAAGAGTTGTCGGGTAAATTTTTGAAGGTGAAGTCCAGTATGAGATGTAATGCTGCAAACTCGTGTCCGAATAAATGACTCTGCTTGATCCATGATCTGACAAAAAGACTTTCTGTTCTCCGTCGCTAGTCACTACCGCTATTCCAAATGGCGAAAATGAATCAGGCTTTGGCAAAGTAAACGACGTAATTCCACTAGCTATTAGGGAGTCAAGTAAACCAGGCTCCACACGAAAAACATTGTTTGAATAGGATGATGTTACCCAGAGCACTCCTCTGTCATCAAAAGTCAATAAAGTCGGCCCCGTTTCTTTCCCTGTAGAATATTCAGTGATTTTGTTTGATTCGACGTCAAGTTTTGCTATCTTGTCTCCGATGATTTCAGCAAACCACACACTTTTCTCATCTGGTGACAAAGCTATTCCCATAGGCCCTGATCTTGGCGTAGGTATTGGAACAAGTTCGATTTTTTCTTCATCAAGATACATCTTGCCAATGGAGTTTACTCTGGCGTCTGTAAACCAGATAACGTTTCTCAACTTGTCAAATGCCAGTTGTCCTCCAGCTAGATTGATGATTGGAACGTCCACAATGGTTTCGCCTTCTATAGCATACTGAGTGAAACTTTCTGTTCTCGAGTCAAACCTAAAAATCGCGCTGGTTATGTTTGTGGAATGATAAAACCAGACATTTCCGTTATTATCGTTGGTTACACCCTTTAAGCCGAGTTTATCGATAGGTACATCAAATTCTCTAATATAGCCACTTTGTTTTGTGTATGTAACCATATCTTCTACACTAATCGATTGTGCGTTTGCGTGTGCGATTAGTGAAAACGATAATAAAATAATGGCGAGTTTGCCTATTTTTAGTTGCAACAAACCAGATGCAATGGATACATACTTAATACTTGTACTTTACAAGTGTAAAATCAGAATAGATATAGTATAAAGCATAAAAGATCATGTCGACGCCAAAGTTTGGCAATTACGAAGATTTCTTGTTGCACATCATGTAGGATCTAAAAGAAAAGTACAGAGACAGAATAGAGTCGCTTTCAAGATCCTAGATGCAAAAAAGTGACTTTTTAAAATCTTCTGCACTTCTTGTGAAGACACATTCCTTACAGACATGCCAGCTGCGTTGCTTGAGAACTTTGAGCTGCACATCATAACCCGTCGAATACATTTTGCCGCCGCACTTGGGACACGGTAGTGGAATGTCTATTTTCACAGATACATTATGGCTTGTTTCCTTTTAAAGTCAAGTTTGACCAAACGGACAACACCTCAAAACATCTTTTTTGGAGATTTTGAAAAACCCCAGTAAACATTATACATTATTACAATCGATTAATTCCATGAAGGTTTTCAACGGAAAGGCCGCGGCCCAAGACTACATGTCTGCTCATACCCTTGCATTTTCGACTCCAGAGCTTACTCTAATGAGATACTCGTTTTGGCTTGGGGACATGATCCCAGACCCAAAGGACAGGACAAACACAATTCCGCGAATAATGGCATATGTGGATGAAAAAGACTTTGCGCCAGTGGAGATAATCGACGACGAGCACTACGAGCCAACCGGGGCGGTAAGAAATACAGGCATGTACGGGGGCATAAGCAAGGTAACTGAGCCAAACGTAAGATTCTGCTCAGAATGCGGCGCAAAACTCTCGGCCTTGGCAAAATTCTGCACCGAGTGCGGCGTAAACCAAGACTAGTCCAACAATCTTTATGAGCATACGAGTTGGTATCAAACCATGGCAAAGGGCAAAGCAAAGGCAAAAACCACGGCGGGGGACTGGGATAGTCTTTGGTCCGAGTACACAACCCTGCTAAAAAAATGGACGCAGACGTTTGAGTCGCTCCAAAAGATAAGCTCCGACATCCAGGCCAAATACAATGACGTCGTACAAAAGGCAGTAAGCGAGTCAAGTGAAAAAACACTGAAAGAGTTCTATCAAAACTGGCAAAGGTCGATGAATGAGTCTGCCGTCAATGCCTTTAGGGAGTTTGGCAAGAACTGGGAAAAAGTGACAAACGAGTCAGGGATGGAGCAGCTCAAGGCGTATGGTGATCTGATGGAAACGTTTGCCCAGACATGGCAAAAGATGTGGCGAAAATAATCTAGATTTTAGTTCCGCATTTTGTGCAGAATTTTGCGCCGGCTCTTAGGTCTGCGCCACATGATCTGCACGCATTTGACGAAGACGTTCTTGGCATCAGCGAGGGATCAGGTGATGGAAGTGTACCCGCTGCACTGAACGCGTCTTTTGCAGACACTACGGATGGAGGCCTTCCCGGCGTTTGGGCAGGCATCACTGGGACACGTGCGCCTATTCCGCCCATCATTCCTCCCCCCATTCCCGGCATCAATCCAGGAGACTGGGTCGTCCCTAGGTTTCCTGCGCCCATCCTGTCAATTACTTTTTTGAGCTCAAAGACGACCTTTACTGCCAAAAACTCCAGTGCGGAATACGCAACTACATAGTCGCCAAGTTTCTCAAAGAACTCTTTGTCCGATAGTTTTCCTTGCTTGTACATGGTGTTTGCGTCCAGGAACGTCTCGTAGTAGTTTTGCGAGTCCTTGAAAAGATTGTCCAGTTTTTCCGCCAGCAGATTCAGAGTGTCGACTTCGCCCAGTGACATGTGGGGGATTGATTATTCTGCTATTAATTACTTTAGAATTAAAAAAGAGTTTTTAGGTTTTTGAGAGCGCTCTCTCAATCATGTTTTTGTAGGCTTCTTTGGATGCGGCGCCGACTTGTTGCGCTATTACTTGGCCCTTGTGCAGAAGCATCAGCGTCGGAATTGAAAAGATGTTGTATTTTGCGGCAAGCTCGTTTGCTTCGTCGACGTTTACCTTGACAAAGTCAACCTTGCCGTCATAGTCCTTTGCCAGCTCTTCTACTACTGGCCCTACCATTCTGCACGGACCGCACCATTCCGCCCAAAAATCCACAAACACTGGCTTTGGTGAGTCCACCACCTGTGTCTGCCAGTCTTTTGCGTTTGAGATGTGAGTAAGTGGCATTATAGGAATCCTCCAACTAAGGGCACCTAAATATCTTCAGATGTGTTTTGGAAAAACCACTATATACTTAAATTGGATCTGAGATTGATGCATTTTATGAGTTCAGAGATGCGCCTCAAAAAATTGCGCGGATCGGGCGGGTTCGTAATGGCCCAAGTTTCTGACGAGCAGCAGCGAAAGGGAAACCTCGGAGGCCCTGATCTGTTTTTGGCCCCAGTTGGCAGACTAGAGCCCGAAAAAATTTCAAAGTATTACTGTAACACGTGTGAAAAAAACTACGAGGGTAGCCCAAAAATAGAGTACGAGACCCCAAACGAGGAAGTAGCGCAGAACCTTGTCTTGCTAGAGAGGGGACAGTACCGGTGCACCATTTGCGGCTCTACGATTGCCGAATACCGGGAATTCCAAAAACCAAACCAACAGGCAGACGTAGGACTAGCAAAGCCGATATCGCCAGGCTTTGAGCAGACTGCCCCCGCCCCGACATTTGAAGTCGAGGCCCCGACATTTTCTGCGCCTTCCACAGATTCTGCCACCTTTAATTCCATAATAGGAATGGTAGTTTACGATTCAAACGCAAAGCGGGCCGGCGTGGCAAAACAAATTGGCATAAACTCTTCAAGCCAGGTTGTTCTCATTATAACAAAAAACGACGGCCGAGATCAGTCCATTGAGTGGGGCAAGATCAAAAAGATTGGCGAGATAATTTTATTGGGAGACGATGCTCTGACAGGCGGAGGCGCCAAATGCACCAAGTGTGGTTTGGACAACAAGGTTGGCTCCAAGTTTTGTGAGAGCTGCGGAAACAAGCTTTAACATGAATGCCACTGCCAAAAACATCGTAAAGGACGTAATCATAGTTGCAGTTGGCGTAGCAGCAATTTGGATTGGCCTGCAGTTTGTTTTTGGTACGCAAAATCCGTTTTATGTTGTATCAAGTGGAAGCATGATCCCAGTCTTGGAAGTATACGATGTATTAGTAGTCGACGGGAAGGTTCCGTTCAAGGACGTCCAGATTGGTGACATCATTGTCTTTAATCGCCCCAATGGCCACGACCGGGTGATAGTCCATCGCGTAGTTGCCATTTTAGATGAGCGCGACGAGACAAAGACTATCAGAGCAAAGGGAGACGCAAACCCGATTTCGATTCCAGGTACTGACTATCCAATAACCGATGAGGAATACATCGGAAAGGTAGCATTTGTTATACCCCAGATAGGCTATGTTACCAGAATCCTCACACCACCAATCAACTACATCATAATAGCAGTGATAATTGGAATAATGATAGTAAAGCAGTACTCCAAGAGCAAGAAGCACGAGCCCAAGTTTGACTCCGAGTCCCAAAAAGGCGCCGACGCCCAAAACGAGTTTTCAAAACCAGACGACATGGAATACAACGATTCTGGACAAAACGAGGCAAAACTTAGCGACAGCCTATGGGCGGATCCTAACCCGAGGGAGTCTGATGCAAAAACCGATTCTGAGAATAAGGATCAGAGCAAAAGCTAGATTTTATTTTGGGATCTTGAATACCCGCTTGAAATAGTCAGAGTTTTCCTTTTCGTCCTGTTCATCTTCTCTTATCTTTGCCAAGTTCTTTGCGAGTTTTTTCTTGTACCCAAGCTGCATCTGTCGCGCTATTTGGATTCGCTGCGCCTGTGGCGAGCCGGCTCCGTGCATCGACTCTGTCAGGTATCCCACTGCGTTTCTTCCGAGCGTCATGTTTTCAATCAGTCTTAGAATACGCATCCTGTTTTCTGTGTCGACCCCCTTTCTTCCTGCCAGGTATTTTTTGAGCAGTGGTCCCGTTACCGGATTTCTAAAGTCTTTTTCTGAAGGCATCGTAACTACAATTCCTCCCGCTATGTCTTGCGCAAGCCTTGAGAGCTCGTACGGGAATCGCGTTACGTTGTGCTTGCAGACATTTGCAAGCATGTCGTCGTTTAGCCAGACGCCTGACTTCATTTGGTGCGCCTGGTATGACGACGCGATGCCGGCGGCGTATATCGACTCGTTTAGGTGAGTCATCTCCACGAGCTTGTCGCGGATGTGGGATACGTCGGGAATTCCGTTATAGTCAGAAATTGCTGCTGCTGCGCCAATAAGGACGTCACCCAGTCCGGTCTTGCACACATAGCTACGTCTGTGATAGCAGGTGAATCGCTCAATGAGCATTGACGCAAACTCTACTTCACCGTTCATGAATATCAGATCGTTTGGGATGAACACGTCATTTAGAATGACCATTGCCTCCTGGCCTGCAAACTGGGAGTTACCAGAGTCGATGTCGCCTTCCTCCATGCTTCGAGTATCGCACGACTGCCTGCCATAGATGTATGTGATACCGGGTGCATCTACTGGGATTGCTCCAACTATTGCCCAGTCCTTGTCCGTTTCGGTAAGTCGTATAGTCGGCATGATTATCATCCAGTGCGAGTTTATGACTCCTGTCTGATGGGCCTTTGCCCCAGTCACATATACACCGTCCGCAGTTCTTTTTGTGATGTGCACAAACAGGTCTGGGTCTGCCTGCTCGGACGGTGCCTTGCTTCTGTCCCCTTTGACATCGGTCATTGCTCCTCCGATTACAAGGTTTTCTTCCTGCATCTTTTTGATAAATTCCAGCAGTCTTTTGTGATAATTGGTATGGTATTTCTCATCGATTTCAAATGTGGTGGAGTGAAGTGAGTTTAGTGCATCCATGCCGACGCAGCGCTGAAAGCACGTGCCGGTAAGCTGCCCGAGCTTTCTTTGCATCTTGTTTTGAAGGACCAGATCATTTGCAGACTCGGCAATGTGCAAAAATCGGTTTACTTTTTTTCCAGAGATCTTTGACATTGGAGACGCGAGTTCTTCTTCGCGCACTGCCAGATCATAGGTTTCTGCCACTGCGTTAATGGATGGCCTGATCATCGGATGGTCTACTGGGTTTTCTACCTGCTCGCCTAAAAGATAGACCTTGAGGTTTCGTCCCCTTAGGCTTTGGATGTATTCCTGCCCGTTTCTGATAGGCATACCAGTTTTTCCCTTGAACTATTATAAATATGCGTTCCGTCGGGTTACCTAGGCTCGACGTTAGCTACTGGTCAACACCAAACATAACTGACTGCTCAAGTATTGGTATGACCAAATAACTCCCAAATATGCCCATCAAGTCCATAAAACAAAGACATCTCCCAAACCCCGATCAAATCAAAATGATGGAAATCTTCTCGGAGATGGCCAACCATTGCATCAGAATAGGCCTTGAAAATAACTGTTCCACACTAAAAAAACTGTCTATGCTTTCATACCACGAACTGCAACGCTATGACATACTGTCATATTACAAGCTAAACGCCATCTCCCAGGCGGCAGGAAGGCTGGCCCAAATGAAAAAGGACATCAAAAAGGGCAGAAGGGTCAAATCGCCCTTTGTGAGAAAGCCGTACCTCATTTCCTGCTACGGATTCAAGATCAACGGCATGCTGCTGTCGTTTCCAGTCAGAAACAGGGAATCTGCAAACGTTCTGCTCACTGATCATACAGTATCGGAGCTCTCAAAGGATGGCGTAAAGGCCAAGTCATTTACCATAACACCCACATCGCTGTCAATATCGATACAAAAAGACATCACTGAGATCAAGCCAGAAGGTGCAATCGGAATAGACAGAAACCTCAGAAACATAACCATATCCACACCACAAAGAGCGATAATGTACCGGACTGAAAAAATCCTTTCAATCAAGGAAAACTCGCAGCATGTCAGGGCATCCTTCAGGCGTTCTGATGTGCGGGTAAAGAATAGATTTTTCACAAAACTCCGAGGAAGGCAGACCAGAAGGGTAAACCAGTACCTGCACAAGATCTCAAAGCATATCATAGATGAGGCAAAAAGGACAAAATCGATGATAGTATTTGAGGATCTGAAGGGAATCAGGAGGCTCTACAAAAAGGGAAACGGCCAGGGCAGGAAATTCAGAAGAACCATGAACCAAACCATTCCAAACTACGAGATACAAAGACAGGTGACATACAAGGCAAAATGGGAAGGCATTCCAGTACATTTCGTAAATCCAAGGCGCACAAGCACGCTCTGTCCAATATGCGGAGGGACACTCCAAGAGGACGGGCCGAACCGTCGCAAGATGTTGTGCATTAATTGTGGCAAAATGATGGATCGCGACGTCATCGCATCCATGAATGTTGCTCACAAGGGGTGGGCTAGGTTTACCCATCCTGGAGGGCTTTCAGATGAAGCGATGAGGGGGAACGTGGTTTGTGATGAACATCTCAAACCACTAATCCTCAGAGTGGATGGAAGCAAGTTGGTTGCGCGGCCTGCCTGAGCAGGTCTTGATAACCCAACAGAACCTAAATATGCAATACAAAACCCGTGTTCGTTTGTTTTAACTCGGTTTAAAAATCGGGTAAAAATTTGTTGGGGGTTTTCTGCCGCCAAATCACAACTTGTGTCTAAAGCAGTTTATCGTGTGATCATTTGTTATTCCGATCGCCTGCATGAATGCATAGCAGATGGTGGTTCCTACAAACCCAAAGCCACGTTTTTTTAGATCCTGGCTGATTTTGTCTGAGAGTGGTGTCGACGCCGGAATGTCTGAGAGTTTTTTGAACTTGTTTTGAATTGGCGTGTTGTTGACAAATCCCCAGATGTACTTGTCAAAGGAGCCAAACTCGTCCTGGATTGCCAAAAACTGTTTTGCGTTGTTAATGGTGGATTTTATTTTTAACCGGTTTCGGATTATTCCCGGGTCTGCAAGGAGTTTTTTGATTTCCGAGTCTTTGTACTTTGAGACCTTTTTCGGATCAAAGTTGTCAAACGCCTTTCTGTACGTATCTCTCCTTTTTAGAATGGTCAACCATGACAGGCCCGCCTGTGCACCCTCCAGCGTCAGCAGCTCAAACAACATGATGTCGTCGTGTTGCGGCACACCCCACTCCTTGTCGTGGTATTCTATCATGGGCTCGTCTTTTGCCCACTCGCAGCGCTGCATGTTTTTGATGCATCAAAAGATTATTTATAGAAGATCTGGCGTTGTTCGTTATGTTGTGGTTTTCATTTTGTAAACTGCCGCAACCGCTGCCGCGCCGATAAATGGTGCAGACCAGTATAGCCACAGATCTGCCATGGCACCGGATAACACTGCTGGTGCAAGCGAACGAATTGGGTTCATTGACGCGCCTGAAATAAACGACAAAAAGAAAATGTCAAAAAATATCATTGCGCCTATTGCCAAACCGCCAAACCCCCTTAGGCCCCTGGTATGCACCACGACAAGTATCATGGAGACAAGGATTATGGTGGCAAGTACCTCTATTCCAACTATTAGTGGAATCGAAAACTCGTAGTTTGGGTAGTTTGCGCCGAGGGTTGCCTCGCCACCTATCACAAATTTGACAAACAGGCTTGCCAGCAGTGCCCCGACGAGTTCTGCACCTAGGTATAGTGGCAAGAGTCGCACTGGCATGTGCCGAGTGATAAGAAACGCAACAGTCACTGCTGGATTAAAGTGAGCCATCGAGATCTTCCCAAAAAGGTACACCATCAGCGACACGGCAACGGAAGGCGCAAACGCCTCAAACCAGAGTCCTATTTTTCCGCCATACTGCGCGTTTATCACAACAGAGCCGGTTGCGCCTACAACTAGAGCAAATGTTCCAATCACTTCGGCAAAGAATCGCCTTTGGTTTTCAGACAGTTTCGTTATAGTGTCTTGCAAAGCTCTTGGATCCTTTTTCCAATCAAATCGCGGATTTTCCGCACCTCGTCTATGGGTTTTCCCTTGGGATCTGGAATCGACCAGTCCACCACATCGTTTACAAAAAGCGTGGGGCACGAATCCTTGTCCATGCAGCCCATGTTTACTATCATTGCCGCCTCCTTTATCATAGAATCGGAGACCAGCTTTGGTTTTTGAGACGAGATGTCTATTCCGACTTCTTTCATCGCCTCTACCGCAAGGGGGTTTACAGATGCGGTCGGCATGGTGCCTGCGCTCTGGGGCTCGTATTCTTGGGTGCAGTATTTGTGGAAGAACCCCTCTGCCATCTGGCTCCTGCCGGCATTTTCGACGCACACGAACAGGATTTTTTTGGGAGCAGGCATCAGAAATTAATATAAATGGCTATTTATATAAACTAATATTGATATGAACGGAGCAACCCTGCTCAAGTGCATATGCGAGGAGACTCGCTTTAGCATCCTTGAGATACTGCAAAAAAACAACGAGATGTCAGTAAACGAGCTTGCAGCAAAGCTGAAAAAGGATCAGCCGCTTGTCTCCCACCACCTAAGAGCCCTCAAAGAATGTAACATAGTAAAGACAAGGGAAAACGGAAAGATGGCCATGTACTCGGTTGCAAACAAGGACATCTCCAGGCTGATAAGCGAGATTGTAAAGACCTCGGAGAAGATGGCAAGCTGCTGCCAAACCGCTAGCTGCTGCTAGCCTTCTGGCATAAAGTGCTTTGTGGCCTTTTTTGCCTTGTAGAATACCTTGAATCCGCTTTTTGACGCCTTGAGAGTCTTTACCAGCTTGACTGAGACCTTGGCAATTTTAAAGACAGTAAGAAACGGAATTGCCATCACCATTGCTATTTCATGCCAGTGTTTTTTCAAAAACAGCCTCCAGTCGCTTAGCTTCCTGTATTTGAGATAAAGATCAAAGATCAAAAGGCCAAAGAACGACCACAGGAGTATTTCAAAGTGGATCTCGAATTCGTGGGGAATATAGTATGGGGCCTCGTTAAGAAACAAAGACTCTGGGTAAAATGAGACAAACCCAACAAAATACGTGATTGCCATTACTAGCAATACAATGTCTAGAATGGTTCCTAGGCGACCTTTTTTTTCCATGTGTTGTTGTTCCAGCATAAAAAAATAAGCGTTCCTAATTTATAGCTAGGAACGCGCCGATTCCCGCTCCGACGCCAATGCCCAAGACGAAGAACAGTACGTCCCAAGCAATGACTCTTTTGAACGGTGCTCGAACCTGGTAGTCCCATCGACTTTGCTTGTATTGTGTCATGGTACTACTTTGTAGCACAAATTGATAGTCACTACTAAGCTAGCTTGATGATAAATCAGCTAAGTTGTTGATTCTACCTAATATCGATTTGGCGGCAACATACGGTGATAACAAATGAGAATTGATTCATGTAGAAAGTGCGGCGCTGAGCTCAGAGAGTATGATGAGGTGGAAAGGTGCCAGATCTGTGAAAAACACTACACCCAGTTTAGGTGTAAAAATTGCGGCATTGTCACAGAACCACAGTATCACGCTCACTCGCCGTCTATTCTGATGCAAAACAAGGTGATACGATGATGCAGAAAATAACGCAAAAACTGCGGGCAAAAAACGTAAGAAACATCCCAAGGCACAAAGTAGGCTTTTATTCTTTAATTGGTGTGGTGTCGGCTGCGGCAGTAATACTTGCTGTTTTTCTCTAGGTTCAGGAAAGGCCGATTCGGATATCTAGGATCTTGCATCCCTTTCCCTGCTCCATCACGAGTACCGGGTTCATGTCAAGCTCCTTTATCTCCGGAAAGTCGGTCACAAGCGCAGACAACCTTTGGATAAGCTCCGATAGTGTTTTGAGGTCAGACGGCTTTTCGCCGCGTACGCCCTCGAGCAGCTTTTTTGTTTTAATTGAGCTGATCATGTCGTCTGCTTCTTTGTCTGTTATCGGCGCAAGTCTAAATGTGACGTCTTTGAGAACCTCGACATAGATTCCCCCCATTCCAAGCATCACAACAGAGCCAAATCCCGGTTCCAGCTTCGAGCCGATTATCAGCTCCTTGCCTCCCTTTACCATTTCTTGCACCAGGACGCCCTTGATGGTGGCGTTTTTGTCGTATTTTTTTGCGTTTTTGATTATTTGATCAAATGCCGCCTCTGCGTCCTTTTCGTTTGCAATCCCCACCTTGACTCCGCCTGCATCTGACTTGTGGATTATCTGCGGAGACGCTATCTTCATCACTACTGGAAATCCTATCTTCTTTGCTGCCTTGACTGCCTCTGCTGCCTTTTTTGCAAGAATGCTTTGTGGTAATGGAAAGCCGTACGCGCGAAGGACCTCTTGGCCCTCCTCTTCTAGGAGGTTGGTTCTTTTTTGATTCCTTACGCTGTCAAAGACTCTCTTTACTGCGGCCTTGTCCACTTTGAATTTTGTAATTGTCCCATCTGGCGTCTTTATCCAGTTTGAGAACCGGAGCATTGCGCGCAGGGTGCGGATTGCCCCCTCGGCATATGTATAGTACGGCACGTCTCCCGACGCCAGGATCTCTCTGTTTTTGATTCCCTCGTCTAGGCCCATAAGGGAGGCAAGCATCGTTTTTTTGTATTTTTTTGACATTGCCACAATGACTTCGGCAAGCTTGTTGTAGTCAAGAGTAGCGGAAGGGGTGCACATTGCGATTACAGAGCCGACGTTTTTGTGCCCAAGTACGTTTTCAAGGACGTTGTGGAACCGGTTATAGTCTGCATCCCCCACAATGTCGACTGGGTTTCTTGAGCTTCCCCAGGGCGGAATCACCGCGTTGATCTTTGGCCTAATGTCTTCTATTGTTGCCATCTTTATTCCGAATTTAGAGCACGCGTCAGTAGATATGATTGCAGGACCGCCGGCATTTGAGACAATTACTAGATCACCTTTGAGCGGAAGCGGTTGTTTCGAGAACGCCGTCGCATAATCGAACAGCTCCTCCATGGTGTCGACTCGGATGGCGCCAGACTGGTTCAGTACGGCGTCATAGATCTCATCAGAGCCCATCAGGGCACCAGTATGCGACATTGCCGCCTTTGCGCCCTCTGGGCTTCGGCCGGCCTTTAGAACGAGCACCGGTTTTTTGAGATTCTTTGTGATGTGTTTGCACACCTTGAGAAATTCTTGGCCGTTTCCCATGTCCTCCAGATACATGACTATGACCTTTGTCTGCTCGTGGTCTGCGAGCATTTTGAGCAGGTCGATTTCATTTAGGTCTGCCTTGTTTCCGAGGCTGACTACTGCGGAAAAGCCGATTCCCTGCGCACTTGCGTCCTCTACCAGTGCCGCACAAATTGCTCCGCTCTGAGAGACAAGTGCTATTTGGCCGGTCTTGGGGGTGACTTTGAGGAATGTGGAGTTCATCATCGTCTTCGGATCTAGGTTCATCACCCCAAGGCAGTTGGGGCCGATCATCCTGATTCCGTATTTTTTTACAATGTCCTTTAGCTTCTGCTCAAGCTTTCTGCCCTCTTCGTCTACTTCCTTGAATCCGGCAGTTATCACTATGACTCCTTTGATCTTTTTCTTTCCGCACTCTTCGAGCACCCCTGGGACAATGTCGTTTTTTGTGACAACCACCGCAAGATCGATTTGGTCTTTTACGTCAAGGACGGTCTTGTATGCAGGCATATCAAAGACCTTGTCACGCGTCGGCGAAATTGGGTAGATCTTTCCCGTGTAGTCTTTTAGAATGTTTGATGTGATGGTACGTCCGACACTTCCCTCCTTGTCTGATGCACCGATTATTGCGATTGATTTTGGAGCAAGAAAATCAGAGCCTGCCATCTTAGATGGCTCAATTTTATTTCCGTAATAAACTATTCCTATTGATTAGCTGCCAAGCATCTTGCCTGCCAGGTTTTGGGCTCTTGGTATCCACACTAGCTTTAGATTCGGTGTTTTGCTCATGAGCGTCCACGCCTCGCGTGCAAGATCCCGTAGCTGTTCGGAGTTTATCGCAAACTGGTGGTTCAGCTGGGATATGGTGTTTTTCGAATCAGAGTAGATGGTTATGTCGTCGGTTGTCTGGCCTACCTTTTTTAGTGCGGCAATTATTGCCATGTATTCAGCCTGGTTGTTTGTTATGTTTGGTTTTTTTTCATAAAACGACTCGTTTGTCTCTTTGATAAAGTACCCGTAGCCGGAGTTGTCTCCGCCGGAGCCGTCCACGTAGATGCTAAGCGTCATTTTTGTACAGCCTCATGAACCTGACACCCACATTTACAACTACCATATAGATTACAGTTGAGGTGATGTGGGCAATAATTGATGCCACGTACGCATCGTAGTTTATTGTCAGAAAATAATACTGCAGCGACCATCGAGTAGTAAGGTAGACTATTTCGCCGACGCCAAGTGACGAGATTATTTTTAAAAGATCTCTTTTTAGCTGTTCGGCATCTGTTTTGCCAGAGTCCAGTCGATATTTTTTTCTGCTGTCAAAATAAAACAAGGCCCCAAACGTGGAATAAAACGTAGCAAAGTCCACCACCAGTGTGTAGCTGCTGTTGATGTAACTTTCTTCTTCGGATAGTAGCTGGGCAGTGGCTGCAGAAAGAATGATTGCCACTACAAACGATATGATGAGATTTTTGTTGAGCTTGATGTATTCTCTGTAGTTTTTTTGCACTGGTTTTTAGTAAAAACTCCTACAAATAAATCAAGTTCAGTCCAGCGTTATTTTCAAAAAGATCAAGATCCCTGCAAGCTCCGCTATGTGGATCCCAAGCAGATATGGAAAGATCACAGGCGAGAAGAGCTGCGACATTGAAAAATACGCATACGCACCTATTGTGTTTTGTAAAAATAGCAGCACCGAAAAGACAATCATGCCAAGAGGCAGGTGAGCCTTTGTTCGGACATACATTCTTCCAAACACAAACATCAGTATTCCAAGAACTATCATGTTTGCAATAGATACACCAGATAAAATTGCCGGAGTCTGTTCCATTTAGAAAAGCTCACCATTCATGCGCTTATTTACTTTTTTCCAGTTTGTTTACGATTTCGCTAAAGGAATCCATGTTTGCCTCCAAGAAATTAGATATGAAATAAGTGACATTGTATTTTTCTCCTATTTTCGTTACGATGTTGTTCTTTTCTAGCACTCCAAGATGGTGCAAAATAGCCTTGTAATCTAGGCTCAATTCCTTTGCGAGCTGGTTTGCGTTTAGAGGTGTCTGCTTTATGGCGCTGACCAGTTTGAGCCTGTTCATGCCTCCCCTTGAGCCTGCAAACACGAACCACAAAAGGCGCTTGGCGTATGGGTCGTTTGCCATGATTGGTAGGATTTTTTGCAAGACAAAAACGTATTTATGAATTCACGAAAACGCAAAATAATATTACTGAATCCTCACTAGATACACCCATGATGCTAAACTATGATTATCCGTTGTATAGGCCCCCATCTGAGGCGCACTCTCTGATATTTCAGGTGACGCTTGGCTGCTCGTTTAACGAGTGCTCGTTTTGTGACATGTATAGATCAAAGCAGTATTCCGAAAGGCCGTGGGACGAGGTAAAAACAGAGATAGATCTCATGTCAAAGTCCCTTCCGGGTACAACTAGGATATTTCTTGCAGACGGCGACGCGTTGAACCTCGACACAGAGTACATGAAAAAAATCGTAACGTACCTGTATGAGAAATTTCCATACCTTGAACGGGTTTCTTGCTATGCGATGCCGATGAACGTTCTCAAAAAGAAACCAGAGGAGCTCAAAACGCTTTACGAGGCCGGCCTCAAGATGTTTTATCTCGGCATCGAGAGCGGCTCGGACATTATTCTAAAAAAGGTGACAAAGGGGGCAACCGCAGCTACAATAGTTCGGGCCTGCAAAAAGGCAATGGACGCAGGGTTTACCCTTTCGTGTATGATAATTTTGGGCCTTGGTGGAAAAACCTACACCAAAGAACACATCGGGGGAACTGCCGAAGTCATCAATGCCGCATCGCCGCATTATGTCGGTGCACTGACACTATACCTGGAAAATGGAATAAAGGACGAGTTTCTGACAAAGTTTGGCGAGCCGTTCGTTCCGGTCAGCGACTCTGAGGTACTCGATGAGCTTGAGGATCTCATTGGGAAAATAGACGTAAAAAACGAGGTAATCTTTAGGGCAAACCACGGCTCTAACGCATATACCATCAAGGGGACGTTCCCGCACGACAAGCAGGCAATGCTTGAGAAGATATCGTGGATGAAGCAGCACCCGGAGGTGGTAAGGCCCCAGGGGCTACGCGGATTCTAAAGCCCAAACAAATTATCCACAAAGCCAATCTCGTAGACGATGTTTGCTCCGATGAGTAGCGAAAATCCGCCTGTCACATACCTAAAGATTTGATTTATTGTCGGGATTTTTGTGGAAAGTGCAAATGGCAGCCCCAAAAGCCCGCTGATTAGCGCCATGCCCAGTACAGAGCCGATTCCAAAAACAAGAATAAACCCAAGAACTGCGCCAACGTTGTTAAGAGTCGCAGCAGTCAGGACCACCAGGCCCCCGCTTCCCGCAAGGCCATGCATGCATCCAATCAGATAGGACTTGTGATTGTGGGTGTGATCTGTGTCATCATGGATGTGCGCATCATAATGTATGGTTCCGTCCTTGTGCTGGTGGGGGTGTTTGTGTCTTGGTATGATCAGTTTTTTGTTCAGTATCGTGGTGATTGCAAGAAAGACAAGCATGAGGCCCACCCCAAGCTCCAGACCAGAAAAGACTTGTTGCTCTATTTTTACTGCAAGTGTGTAAACCAGTAACCCCATCAGGACAAGTGTCGTGGTGTGGCCTGCGCCCCACAATGCCCCAAGCATGGCGGATTTGACGGCGTTTGTCTTAAGGATGTTCGTTGTAGATTTTTGCGCAATCCTTCCCCTTGAGACTTGGGTGCTTACTGCAGCAACATGATCCGGCTCAAATGCGTGCTCCAACCCTATTGAGAGTCCTAGGCCGACCAGAAGCAGTGGAGAAAACTCTCCTATTTGCGCCAGAATCTCTTCCATAAACCACATACGCTGACAAAATCTAGCTTAAAAAATTTGTCCGGCAGTGCGATCGAAATTTCAGATGCTCTCGACTATTGGTTTTAGATTATCTGGCAGATCCGGCAGCTCGGTGTGGCTTTCGTTGTTTTGCAGGATTTCCGGCCCTATCCTGCGAACCCTTTGCGTGCCAATCAGCGTGTCAATGCTCCTTTGCGCGTCTTTTTCCGGAAGTATGGCCTTTAGTTTTTCAAGCAAAACGGCCTCGTTTTCGTACTTGAGTATCGCGTACTGGACTAGGATCAGCTTGTCGTTGTGTGACAGCTCTTCCATGTGTCTTTGTTCCAAAGGAGGCGTAAAAACTATTCCCAAAACAAAAAACCTAGATATGCCATGATTCAAGTCAGGCCCTTGATCGCAAAAAGCGCAAACGACTCCAAAGTCGAGACAATAGCAAGAATGTTTCCATCTGACGCAAACCCAGCAGGAAACGTCTTTGGTGGGGAGATCCTAAAGCACATAGATATCGCGGCAGGGATAGTCGCCCACAGGCACTGCCGAAAAAACGCGGTGACTGCAAGCATAGACAGAGTCGACTTTGTAAAGCCGGTCTATGTTGGAAACGCCCTCATCCTAAATGCGCGTCTGACCTGCGTCAGAAAGTCATCAATGGAGATCGAAGTCAGAGTGGAGGCAGAAGACCTCATAAAGGGAATGCGGACCCTGACTGGGACTGCCTTTGTCACGTCTGTGGCACTGGACGAAAACGGAAGGCCTACGCCTGTGCCGCCAATGATTCTAAAGACAAAGGACGAAAAGAAAAGGTTTGCAGAGGGCCTAAAGAGGATGAAACAGCGAACAAGAGAAAAGAAAAATCGAAAACACGGCTAGCTACACCACATGAACCAAGTCCTTTAGCTTCCGCCTGGACTTTGGCGGACGCTTGTGGTGCGGATATCCGATACACAAAATGGATGACGGCCTGAGATTTGTGCCGAGAATTTGCATTACCTTTTCCTCGTTTATCATTCCTATCCAAATCGAGCTTAGGCCAAGTGCCGATGCCGCAAGCTGCGAGTATGCGGCAGCAAGCGTTGCGTCCTGGAGTGAGAACTTGGCAAGGATCTCCGGCGGAAAGTTGATTTTGACGCGCGAAGGATCCATGCAATAAACGAGCACCACTGGCGCATTCACGTAGGGCTGGTTGTTGGCAGCCTCGACCAGTCGTTTTTTGATCTCCTTGTCCTTTATGTAAAAAACCTCAAAGCCCTGAAAGTTTCCTGCGGTGGGTGCGGTGTCTGCTGCAGCAAGTATTTTGTCGACCTTCCACTGCTCCACAAGATGCGACGTGTCAAAGTTCCTAGTGGACCTACGCGTGGCCATGACCCGGAATAGATCACTTTCTGAGACAAAGAGCCTCTTTTTTGAGGCAAGAACCAAGCTGACATCAGAATCGTCCTTTTCTATTTGGATGGACGGCAGGAACTCTTTTGGGTAGATTTTGATAGGCTTTGGCTCGTGCGGGACGTTTCTGTACTCGAGGATCTTTTTTGCAAGAACCGAGGTCTTTGCCTCAAGTATCTTGTGCTCTTTTAGATGGAACTGCGTGGTGTCTGTGTTGACAAGTATTGTGCTGTATTCGTCTTCCAGCTCCACTTTTCCGGTAGAGTCCTTTGAGAGTAACTCGGTAAGATTGTCCAGCTCGTTTTTGTTTAGCACTATGACATCCTGGTCGTCCTCGTCTATTCCCCTCCAGACCAGCCTGCACCCGTCCTTTGATATGTAGGAGGGCTCGACTAGAGAAAACTCGCCCATGTGTGGAGTTTGTTTTTGTGCTAAAAATAGTATCGCAATTTTATGATCATAAGTTTTGTATATTGGAATGTTGGGTACCAATCATGGACAGGACAAACATCGGCCTACCGACAAAAACCACCCAGAAGGTCATTTCGGTATTGAGCAGGATACTTGCCGACCAGCATGTCCTGTACACAAAGACGCAAAACTACCACTGGAACGTGACCGGTGAGGACTTTAGCCAGTACCACAAGCTGTTCGGTGAGCAATACGAGGCGTTGGCAGGAGACATCGATGAGGTCGCAGAGAGGATACGCGTTCTTGGCGGAAAGGTTCCGGCCACGCTGGGCGAGTTTGTCAGGGCATCGAGGCTCAAAGAGCACCCCGGCAAATACCCAAAGGCAAGCGCCATGATAGCAAACCTTTTGGCAGACCACGAGGCGGTAATTCGCAACCTGCGCAAGGACATCGAGGTTTGTGATGATGTGGACGACGTGGGAACCGAGGACTTTCTCACGCAGTTGATGGAAAAGCACGAAAAGACCGCATGGATGTTGCGGGCCACTCTGGAAAGTTAGTGCGTCAAATTATGTCATTGGCAGATTGACGTGCTTGAGTACCTCTTCTAGTACGTGATTTACCAGCTTTGAAAAACTGATGTTATTGTTTTTCAACATTAGCTCGTACTGCTTTTCTTTTAGTCTCTTGTTGAGTTCAATGTCCATCGCAATTGTGACCCTAGTCCAAATCCGAATTACCATGCCAGGCCACCAATTTGCAAAATGTCAAAAGAAAAGACAAAAAGTGGCAGAAAGCCATCGGTGGGCTTAGAATGCACTACCTTGATTTTTTCTTTTTTTGCTTAATTTTCATTGTCGGTTTTGATTCTAAGACTTCTTGGATTCTCCTTGTAGCAATCTCGTTTATGAGCTTGTCAATATATTGTGCTTGTTTTGAAGCCATGTTGAACTGGTACATTGTTGCGTTGCCAACAGTCCTTGTTTTCACAACGACATCTTGCGCTTCAAGTTTTTTGGTTTCTATTAGTGCGGTCTTAAATGAGACTCCGGAATATTTTGCAATATCGGACACCGAGTAGTCCCATCGTTTATGCGTGGAAAGAAAATCAAGTATCTTTGAGCTTGCAACTGGAAACATGCTTTCAAGCGGACCGTCAGACATAGCTTTAGTAGTTGGTTTTGTACGTATCATTATTCCTGTTGCGATAAGATATTATATTAAACTTACTAGATCTATGTAATCTAATACATAATTGATAAATACATCAACCACTTAAGCTCTGTTACGGTCAGGCAGAATATTTCAACATTCATTTTGGAAAAGATGTACAGAAATAGAATCATAGACGGCAGACACATCTCGCTTGAAGATCTCAGGACAGGATGCCCTTCACATGAGCTAGGAAATGTTGAAAAAACTCTCAAAAAATTAGTAAAAGAAAACTTGGTTGTGAAACATCCCACCTCATATAGAATGCAGTATGCGCTAAATCCTCAACGAATGGATGAGATTATGAAAATTTTAAACATTGAATAAACAGAAGTCATTGTGTGACTTACAATATACTTCTGATTTTTTTGTAGAAGCATAGAAAGAGTTTGAATTGTTTTTGTTCGTTATCAGGATCTGCGATTACGGTACCTGAAAATATGCTTTCAGTCAAATTTGAACCAGTTTTGAGTGTGAAAAGAGCCCAGACAGATGTGATGTCCGGGCTCCCAATGGGTCCACAGGGATTTGAAAGCACACAGGGTGCGGAAACCCTGGCATGAACGGCAGAGAGCCATTGTGAAGCTTAGAATACCACTTCACAATTTTTTATTGCATAAGGATAAAAGCTTCTTAGCTTATTTTTAAATTAAAAAAGAAAAAGAGTTCTTCAGCATGCTTTTTATTCGACCGAAAAACCGATTTTAATACTTGCAAGATATTGAGTTATCTTTCCGTTTTCTATTTTAGCTCGCAGTGAAACTATTTCCGCCTCATTGATGTTTCTAATACTCTGTCCAGCCTTAGAAACGGCTTCCTCTACTGCATCTGGCCAGCTTTTGGTGGATGAACCGATAAGATCCATTATTTTTATTACCATATTGTCACCTCCTTTACAATTGATTTTTTAGAAAAATTACTTTCTTTCAATTTTTGAGATAGTCCTCTCAGAATTTTTTCCTTGTAAATTCTATTTCTTGGATGATGCCTTAGTTTCATATTACAACAAGGACAAAACAAACCATCCCATTTAATGAAAATATTGCAAAAATTACATCGCTTTTGACCCGACAAATAATGACTTGACATTAAAGGTTTCGTAGCTTTGTATCTATGACAAACACCATTACATACCATTCCCAAATTATTCCTCCACCAAATCCATACTATTCTTACAGAATGAAATTATTTAATGATGATCATAATGCCTTTGAATCCCATATAGTTTAAAGTTCATGGAGAAAATCCACTGATTGTCAATGGTTACCAAATTTTGACAACATAACAATAAATTTCTAAATATTATGTCTCAATCATCTTTTGCCGGTGTAAATGGTGTCGCTTTCTTTGAAAAGATGTGGGCTGCCTTCAAGAGAAGTGAAGAATCCCTCGACCTAGAAAAGGCGGCCGAAGACCCGCTAGAAAGACAGAAGGAAGAGGCGAGGGAAAAGATTGCAACGATAAGGCCGACGAGCTCGCAAGAGTGTTAGAGTTGTTCAGCAAACTGAACGACGGCAATACAGGCAGCGGGTCTTTTTTTTGGGACAGAAATGGAGTGGGCCCACAGGGATTTGAACCCTGGATTTTCGCCGTGTAAGGGCGACGTCATAACCGATCTGGACCATGAGCCCAGCAAAATTCCTTTTCGGAAACCATTTAAACTTTGACTAGTCATTCACAAAAATCGATGATGACACATGTTGGATTTTTCTGCAGCCCCATAGGGCTTGGGCACGCCGCACGAGACGTTGCAATCGCCCAGCTTTTTGAGAGTATTTCCCCAAGGTTTGTGACGGGAAGTGCCGCTGCCAAGCTCATCGCAGAATATGGATTTGCAGTAAATGATGTGTACACACCTCCAAACTTTGATGTCCAAAATGGGGCTCTACAAGGCTCGCTCAGATGGCTTTGGAGCTACTATCAGTATTATAAAGAATGTAAGAAAATCGCATCAGAGTTTCTAAAAAACGAAAAACCGAAAGCGGTCATAAGCGACGAAGACTTTGCGTCTGCAGTAGCGTCGCAGCAAAGTCACATCCCGACTGTACTGATTACAGATGTTTTGCAGACAAGTTTTACAAAAGGCATTGTCTCCATAATTGAGAAAAAAATGAACCAGTCCATGAAAGAGATAATTCGCAAATGCGACGCAGTCATAATTCCAGAGTTTGGAGAGGATCAGGAAAACATCAAACGAGTCGGCCCAATTGTCCGCCCCACCAAACACACAAGAGAAGAGCTCAGAGACAAATTCTCATTTACTAAAAAAACCATCACGATCAGCGTGGGCGGTACTGATGCCGGCAAATTCCTCATACAAAGGGCACTAGAAGCATGTTCGAAGCTGAAAATGGATTGCGAGATTGTGGTGGTGTCAGGCCCGACATTAAAGCTCGACTCCAAGGAAAACATCAGAAATCTTGGTTTTGTAAACAACCTACACGAAATGATCTATGCGTCAGACCTTGTGATATCGCTTGCAGGAAAATCAACCATAGATGAGGCAAACGCGTACGGGACGCCTGGAATATTCATCCCAATCAAGAACCACTTTGAGCAGGAAGACAATGCAAGGCAACAAGGTTATTCATTCCAAGACATACACAGGCTAGAAACGTTGATTCCTCAAAAACTCGACTCGAAAAGAGCGCCAGCACGCACAGACGGCGCAGAAAAAGCTTGCCAGGTCATAATGCAGCATATCCGCTGAATCAAATCGGCACGAATCCTTAAAAGTGGTTTTCAGTTTCAAAAATATTGCGATTTGGAAAGACTTGTTGTTGCAAAATTTGGAGGCAGTGCGAGCGGAATCGACGGCGAGTTCGTCTCAGATATAGTCACTCGGATAAAGGAATTAAAAAAAGGCTCCAAGGTAATTGCGGTTTTTTCTGCGCCGCTTACCATGCATGACGGCAAAAGAAAGTCCCTAACGGACCTTGCGTTACACATGGGAAAAATGGCAGAGGAGGGCAATTCTCCTGACATCTCCCCCATCAGAAAATCCTATGAGAAGATCCTAGGTGCGGTAAGCGATTCGCTAAGACCGGAATGCCAGAAGATTCTCGACTCTTTTTTGGACAAGGCCATGCAGGTCTTCAATGACGCAAAGGCAAAGGGATCATTTGCAAATGAGACCCGCTCAAGGGTGCTTGCCTTCTCCGGCGAAATTCTAATGTCGTACGTGATGAGCTATATACTCAAAAGCAACGGCATAAAATCCGACGTCGTAAGCTATGACATTTGGCCCATAATTACCGATAACAACATCGAATCGACCAATTTCATTGCGTCCGAGTCCCTTGCGCGCCTAGAGCCGCTTGAGGCGCTCTTGCAAAAAAACGAGGTGGTATCCATCGGCGGCTTTATTGGCAAGACAGTCGACGACACGGAGACCACCTACGAACGCGGAGGCTCGGATCGCAGCGCGGCGGACTTGGGCATACTTTTCCACAAAAAATACGACACCATGATAGACTTTGAAAAGGACAGCGCCGTCGTATCTGCAGACCCGCGGGTGGTAACCGAGGAGCTAGACGACATAACGCAGCTGTCCTACAACGAGGCAAGGCTTGCCGGAATGTTCGGAATGAAGATACTCGATCCCATTGCTATAAAGGAGATCCTAGAAAACGGAGTGGACATGCCGATCATAATAACGAACATGAAAAACCCCAAAAAGACGACAATGATTACGCGCAAGACAAACGTCCAGAACGGCCACCCGCTAAAGATAGTAACCGGCAAGAAAAACTGCGCCATACTCAAAATAGAAAGCGTTGCGGCGCAGTCCCTCTTGGATTCGCTTGAGAAACAAAAGCGCTACAGCGAGTTTGTCATATTGTCGCCTTTTACCAAGGACGACATCGAGTTTACCAGAATTTTGTTTTTGGACGCAGACTATGTCAAAAGAAACGAGCGCTACATCCTGGGATTTGACTCGCTTGCCACCATCCAGTACAACCGCGGTGTGATAACCCTGATTGGCGACCAGATGTGGCGCGTAAACCAGATAGTGTCAAAGGCAAGCTCGAAAATCGGCAGCGTGGGCCTAAACATCCTGAACATGGACGCACAAGAAGAGACCTCACGCGTAATAATCGTAGTCGACGATTCCGGGGAAAACATAGAAACAGCGATTCGTGCTGTACATTCCGAAAGGTCAAAAATCACCTTTACGTGAATGTTTCACAAATCGCAAATGGCTCTCCTGGGTGATTATCCCATGAGTGCCATGCTGGGTTTGTTCTTGGGCCTTCGTCTAGAATCAGCCCGGCGTTACCCAAAACACGCTCTGATCCATTATGATCGAGGAGATATTTAGACTTAGTCCATATAGTTCGTTTAGGGTTTGTGCGAGTCAGGCATGAGTCAAAGCTTGGCACTTGCCGAATACCACAAGACAAAGCCTGCGGCAATTATCGCGTACCATTTGTAGTTGCGCCTGTCCGCAAAGACGTTTTTTGGGCTTAGCTGCTCGTCCGTCCTAATCGAGGCTCGGATTTTTTTCATCTCAAATCCTTGTCCAATCAGCCCGCCTACGACTAGCGCCATTGCGACAAACGAAATCACAGGCTCCATGTGAGTGATGTCGTTTTTGCAGTATTTAGTCGCTGTGCTCAGTGTAAACCCAGATAATTTTTTAAAGCGCATGCACATTTCCAACTTTCTATGAAAGAGGTCGGCAAGATTTGGATGAACGGAAAACTGGTTCCCTTCAAGGACGCAAAGGTCCATGTGCTGACCCATGCATTACACTATTCTACTGCCGTCTTTGAGGGAATACGGTGCTACAACACGCCAAAAGGCTCTGCGATATTCAGACTGCCAGAACATGTGGACAGGTTCTTCCGATCTGCAAAGTTGTACTCGATGAAGATGCAGTTCACAAAAGAACAGATAACAGACGCCATAATCAAGACGGTAAAGGCAAGCACGCTTAAGGAATGCTACATCAGGCCTCTCGCGTACTATGGGTATGGCACGATGGGCCTCACCCCGACGCCAAACAAGGTCGACGTTGCAATCGCATGCTGGGAGTGGAAGATGGGCGAGTCAAAGGCAGGAAAGGTGACTGGCGCAAAATGCAAGATCTCAAGCTGGCTTCGAATCGACTCCAGATCGCAGCCGATGCAGGCAAAGGCCGCATCAAACTATGCAAACGCGGCACTTGCCAGAGTCGAGGCGCTAAACAACGGATACGACGAGGCGATAATGCTAAACTACCACGGCAAGATAACGGAGGGCAGCGCAGAGAACATTTTTGTCGTAAAAAACAACGAGATCTTCACGCCGCCTCTGACATCAGGGATTTTACAGGGAATCACACGCGACAGTGTAATTGATATAATTCGCGCAGACGGTGGCACGCTAATAGAAAAGTCTCTGGACCGTGACGACCTGTACACTGCCGACGAGATATTCATGACTGGGACTGCTGCCGAGGTAAAATCCGTAACCCAGGTAAACGACATCGTAATCGGCAGCGGCAAGGTAGGAAAGACCACAAGGCAGCTCCAAAAATCATTCATGGACGTAGCCATGGGAAAGGACGAAAGATTTGCCCACTGGCTGACGTATGTCTAGGTTTTTTAGCGGTTTTGCCGTAGTAAAATCATGGACTCGTGCGCAGTTGGCGGAGATAGCGAACAGATTTGCTGGTTTTGCAAAAAGGGCAGGCACTCTGAGTGCATGAAGGAGATCCCTACGGATTCCCGCTCGGAAGGCCCGCACGACTGCACCTTTGACACCAAGATGGTACGCTGCCAGTGCGCGCACTAGCCATGAGCCAAGAGTTTTGGGCCAAGTACGCGACAGAGTTTTCCTTTCACTACAACTAGGAAATGATCATGCGTCAGAAGACAGATCCTAAAAGATCCAGGTTTACATTGTTAAGAAAAATATAGAAAGATAATCAATTGCTTGTTGTCTTTGTAGTTGGCTTTTTGATGGTTTTCTTTACTGGTTTTTTGATTTTCTTTGTCTCTTTTTTCTTTGTGTCTTTTTTGTCAGTCTTTTTCTTTGCATCCTTTGTGTCAGTCTTTGTATCTTTGTCATTGTTTGAAGCATCCGTCTTGGTGCCGGATTTTGCAGATGTGTAGCTCCACAGCTGTTCGCCGTTGAACTTTATTCTCGCAATTCCCTCCTTGTCCAGTTCCTGTATCGAGGGCGGCAGCGGGACGTAAAGTAATGGCTTTGAGAACTTTTGGCCGTCCGTTATCATCCAATGTATTAGGTGCACCAGTGCCTTTGCCTTATCTTTGTCCTTGACTACCTGGTCGATGTTCTCATAGACTAGTAGGTAGGTAAGGCTTACAATCGGGTACGAGTTTTTGCCAGGTGCCACAACCATGCTTACTTGGCTCCAGTCCCCCTCTGGGCGCGGGATCTTTTCTATCGGGTACGCCTTTGCAGCCTCAAATACGGTATCAAAGTTGGGCTCGACAAAATTGGTCTTGTCGCCGTTTTCCAAGTGCGCATAGGTCATCTTGTTTTGGAATGCGTAGGCAAGCTCGACATACCCTATTGCGTATTTGGTGTTTCGTGTAGCCCACGCCACTCCCTCGTTTCCTGCTGCGCCAACTCCCACAGGCCATGGGACGCTTTTGCCCTTTCCAACTTTTTTGTCCCATTCCTGGCTTACTTGGGAAAGATAATCGGTAAAGACATATGTGGTTCCAGAGCCGTCGGATCTTCTTGTGACAAGGATTGGCCTGTTAGGCAGCTTCAAGTCCGGATTTATCTCTTTGATTTTTGGATCGTTCCATTTTTTGATCTTTCCAAGATAAATGTCCGCTACGATTTCGCCCGTCAGTTTGAGGCCGCTTTGTGGCACTTCGGGCAGATTATACGCAATGACGACAGAGCCGATTGCTTCCGGTATGTGCAGTGTTTCAGGCGCAAGCTCGCTTTCCTTTGCGGTAAGCGGTGCGTCGGATGCGCCAAAGTCGACGGTTTTTTCAATGTGCTGTTTTACTCCGCCACCGCTTCCAATTGACTGGTAGTTGAGATTCACATTTGGATAGATCTTGTTGTATTCCACCCTCCAAGTATCAATTAACGGAAATGGAAATGTCGCTCCCGCCCCGTTTATCTGGAATTGCGCGCCAGACTTTGGCGGTTCTGGGCTCTGCGCTGCACTTGCAGAAATTGGCGCAAGTACAGCCAAGACAAGTGCTAGACTAAGTATTACTGATATTTTCGTCATGAATATGAGAGATTTTTGTAATTATTTACAAATGGCCGACATAGATTACATTTTTTACGTAAACCAACACAGACTATATAGTTGTGATTAATTAGCGGATTGGATTCGGTGTTGGTTTGCCGTGACTTTTGTGCTAGACCATATAGTTTACAGGCCGCATCGTATTATACCAAATCAATAAGGAAACCTCTTTAGTATTCCGGTATTCAATGTCAGCTAATGATTCCACAAAAAATAACATACACATCTGTTATTGCGGCTATCGCAATTGCGTCAATTGCTTTAGTGGTTGGTCTATCGCAAACACAATCCACAGTGGCTCAATCGGCTCCCACTGGCAACAATGTCTACGTCTTTGCAGAGGGCGTCTATCCACGAGCCACCTTCATGTTCAAAGAGGCAACTGTTGCATACGACTTTCAGGGATTTACGACTATAAACAATCTCTTTAGCAATGTAGGCAGCTTTACGACAAAGCAGGTGGCACCAGAATTTACGCTGCAGCGAATTGTTGGTGAGACACCATATCTCCACGAAGCAGTAGACCAGACATACGAGTTTGGCGGAAAGACCACTTTGCAAGAATATCCATACAAGCAGTTTGATGTAACTGTCGACTTTGTCCAGGCAGGACAACCGGTCAGGACATTAAAGTATGGTGATTGTTCCGTTACGAACTACAAGATCACTGCGGAATTTGACAAGGAGGAAGGCTACACGACAGGTGGCAAGACAGGTTTTGCTGAAATGGAAACATACACCTTTACGTGTACGGGCTTCCAGCCAGTCAACGTGATGTATGAATCACTTAACAAAGCCGACCCATACAAGCCATACATAGCCGCAAACCCAAACTATGCCAAATCAGGCTAAAATAATTTTTTTCTTTTTTATTTTTCAGTTATAATATTATGAATAGTTTCGTTGATGACGACTTCGATAATGTCACTAGAGTATTCGGCCGTCCTGCGAATATCCTCCAAAATGAACTTGACGGCAGTAGAGTTTTTTGACTCCCTGATGCTGTACGTGAGTGCTTTTTCCTTTTCTACCACGTTTATGATGTTTGCCGCGACCTTTTCTGCCAAGACGTTGTCGCTTTTTGTCAGGGCCAAAATCGAGCTTTCAAAACAACTTACTGCCTCGGCACTCAGCGTCTCGATTTCTCTCATTGTTTTAGAGTCGAGTTGATCCTTGAGAAACTTGATGCGCTTTGCAATCAGTGCGGCGTGATCTGCTATTCGCTCTATTCTGGATATAACGGTCCTGTAATTAAGACAGTCAGAGGGCTGCTTTAGGCCCACATCGTAGAGCATGCCGGCATTTTGTATTGCCATGATCAGGGTTCGCATTGTATAGAGGCTAAACCTATCTACTTCGTCGTCCATGCGGATGACCTCGTCTGCATATTCGATGTCAAATTTTTTGAGCGCCTCTATTGCCTCTTTGTGCATGTTTGCCGTCATCAGGTACATTCTTTTTAGCGCGACTTCAAATGTCAGCTCCGGGAGCCTTGTGAGAATTTGGATTGTGAGGGATTCAGAATCGGATTCTACTATTTCCGTCCCTATCATCGATTTGCGGACAAGGTCCTTGATCAGTCGCGAATGTTCAGAAAGTATTTTGACGCCTTTTGAGGTCACCTGAATCGTCTTGTAACCTGACAGATACAATGCGATGATTTTGCGCCGGATTGACTCTTCAGAGTCTTTTTGGCTGATAGTAAAGATGGCCTTTTTTGCGGACTTTTCCACATCAAGGCTTGGGAACAGCGTCATCGATCTGTTGGCGTTTTTTATAATTGTCATGTTGTCGCCGTTTTTTATCCCAAGCTCGTCTATCCATTTTTTGGGAAGCGAAATCGTATAGGTAGAGCCGCCGCTTATCTGTACTCGGCGGGTCTGCTTTGTGTCCTCTAGTGATTGCACTGCTTACCCTAGATGGCCCAGCTAAATACCGGTTTAGTCATTATACTATATTGATCAATATAGAACTACGGTTCCTCGGTAGAATATGTACGGATCCTAGATAAAACAAAAACCAGGCATCAATAACATTGCTAAGAGAGAATCATAGTCGTACCACCAGGATACCTGCGGACAAGATATTCAAAATTGCCGCCACTGCGGGCGGCGTATACGTCCTGCTGATAATTGGCATAATGGTGTTTTACCTGTACGGCGAATCGCACGAAATCTGGGAGCATGAGGGGCTAGACTTTCTGTTTGGCTCGGAATGGAATGCAGTGGAAGGCAGGGAGGTGTTTGGGGCCGCACCATACGTCCTTGGGACGCTTGTAACTGCGGGCCTTGCAATGGCAATGGGTGTGCCGCTAAGCATCGGCATTGCGATGTTCATCTCCCAGGCTCCAAAATTCCTCAGCAGTCCACTGTCGCTTCTTGTAGATCTTCTTGCCGCGATACCGAGCATCATTTACGGCTTTTGGGGGCTCTTTGTCTTTAGGGAGTATCTTATTGATTGGATAGAGATGCCGCTTTACAGCACGTTTGGGGACAGCATTTGGCTTTTTTCTTCGGCCCCATTTGGCCTTGACATCTTTAGCGCAAGCATAATTTTGGCAATAATGGTCATACCGACGATTTCTGCCGTATCAAGAGAAATAATGACGGCAGTGCCGCACCAGCAAAAAGAGGCCGCATACATGCTTGGCGCAACAAAGTGGGAGATGTTTCGGCTCGCAATATTTCCGTATGCAAAGACAGGCCTAATCGGTGCTGCAATCTTGGGGCTTGGGAGGGCAGTCGGCGAGACAATGGCAGTAACAATGCTGATTGGCAACGCGACAGGCCCTAGTGCTTTTCCGCAGACTCTCTTTCAGCCAGGTCAAACAATGTCCAGCATAATTGCAAACGAGTTCATCGAGGCGTCGCCCGCGTCACTGCACCTGCCTGCCCTTATTGGGATCGGCTTGGTTTTGCTGCTTGTCGCCATTTGTATAAACATCGTTGCGCATCTTCTTGTCTCAAGGATGCTCAAAGTAAAGGAGGGGATTGTAAACGCATGATGGCATCACTTTCTCAAAAAAGGGCCGAGTATAGGGCATTATTCAAGCATAATGTCAGGGGCCGGCTTGTCGTTGACAAATTGGTGCTTGGGATAATACTTGGCTGTGTCGTAGTAGCCTTGGTTCCGCTTGGAAGCATTCTGTTCGAGGTCTTTAAAAACGGCATTTCTGCACTGACTGTCGAGTTTTTGACACAGCCGCCAGGCGCCATAGGTTCTAGGGAGGGTGGAATCGGGCCTGCGATTCAGGGAACCATGATAATCATCGGTATGTCGAGCCTAATTGGAGTCCCAATTGGGATAATGTCAGGGATTTTCCTTGCAGAGTTTGGGGACAACAGACTTGGGAGAACGGTTCGCTTTTTCAATGACGTCTTTATGGAGTTTCCGTCAATCGTACTTGGGATTTTCGCATTTTTGACAATAGTTCTAATACTTGGCCATTTTTCGTTGTGGGCTGGCGCGTTTGCACTTTCTTTGATAATGTTTCCTATCGTGGCCAGAACCACGGAGGAATCGCTCAAGCTGGTTCCCATGACATACCGTGAGGCAGGCCTCGCCTTGGGGCTGAAAAAATGGGTAGTCACGTTCAGAATAGTCATCTCGGCTGCAAAAAGCGGCATGCTGACTGGGATTTTGCTTGCGGTTGCAAGGATCGGCGGGGAGACTGCGCCGCTAATCATGACGGTGCTTGGCAGCAGTCAGTTTTTTGCGGGGTTCGACTCCCCAATGGATGCTCTGCCGCTTCGAATATGGAGGCTGTCTTTGCTTCCATATGACAGTGCCCAGCTCCAGGGGTGGGGGGCGGCAGTGGTGCTCATAATCATAATACTTGCAGTCAACATTGGTGTGAGGTATTATTTTGCATCAAGGGGCAGGCGAGGTGGCATTGTATCAAGGATGCTAGGAGGCAAAAGAAATTGACTGCGGTTTTTGGGCAGACACAAGGCAGTACAAGTGCAGACGTAGAGAAAAACCCGCAAGGCGAAAAAAAGTACAAGATGATTGCAGAAAATGTCTCGGTCTATTATAACGGAATACAGGCGATAAAAAACGTCACAATGAAGTTCAAAGAGCGCAGCGTCACCTCGCTGATAGGTCCCTCCGGGTGCGGCAAGACCACCTTTCTTCGCTGCCTGAATCGGATGCACGACATGACAAAAAACGCCAGAGTTGAAGGGAGGATTTTGCTTGACGGCCAAGACCTCTACTCAAAGGATGTCGATCCTATATACCACAGGCGCAAAGTAGGCATGGTATTCCAAAAGCCAAACCCCTTTCCCACAATGTCGATTTATGACAATGTCGCAGCTGGCCTGAAACTAAACGGCCTCAGAGACAAAAAGATCCTAGATGAGATAGTCGAGGATTCGTTGAGAATGGCATACATCTGGGACGAGGTAAAAGACGATTTGAAAAAGCCGGCAATGGAGCTTTCTGGCGGCCAGCAGCAGCGAATCTGTATTGCGCGCGCCCTTGCTATCCAGCCGGAGGTTCTCCTAATGGATGAGCCAGCGTCGGCGCTGGACCCGATTGCGACCCAGAAAATCGAAGAAACGATCACAGAGCTTGCAAAAGAGTTCACAATAATCATAGTAACGCACAACATGCAGCAGGCAGTACGGGTTTCTGACTATACTGCGTTTATGTACCTTGGAGACTTGATAGAATTTGACGAGACACGAAAGCTGTTCACGCAGCCAAAAAACGAGCTGACTGCAAAATACGTAAAGGGGCAGTTTGGATAAAATGACGCGCCTCATCGATCCGTCCCTTAGAAAGCTTTCTTTGATAATGTCTGAAATGGGTGAACTTTCCTTACAATCGTTTGTGCTTGCCATAGACTCTTACATTTATGGGAAAAACACCGTAAATGAGGTTCGCGACATTTCAAACGAGATTTCAAAAAAATACTTTCAGGTTGCGGATTTGACGTTTGAGATTTTGTTGAAATATCAGCCAGTGGCAGATGATTTCAGGCTGATTCGTTCATCAATAGAAATTTCTTATGGCTTTTCTAGGTTTGGTAGATACGCGTACGATATCACTCAGGTCAGAGATATGTTCGGAGACATTTCCGAATGCGACAAGAGTTGGCTTGTCGAAGCCTCAAATAAGGTAAAGGCCATGATCAAGGATTCTGTGATATATTTTGCAGAGCTTGACATCAGAAAAGCCATCACCATACAGCAAAATGAGGAGTTTGTCGACAGACTCTACAAGGAACGCCTTCCCATGTTAATTAACTCAAACAATACCAAGTGTGCCCTTGCTGAAGCCCTAGTATTGCGTTATCTTGAGAGAATAGCTGATCATGCCATATTCATGAGTGATGCAATCAATTATATAATAACTGGAAAACACAAGTTAGCAAAACAGTTTTTGACAAATGACTTGTAGGCATACTACAGAGGCCACGTATTCATCAGAAAACTATTTTAGAAAACGTCTTTAATTTTTGAACCACATTACTTGTGTTGCCAGATGAAAGTTGTAGGAAATGTGGTGGAAGTTTGATCGATTATGCACGCTGTACTGAATGCAAGGGCATTCTACTTAAGATGTGCAAAAGATGTTGCAGTGTCATAATTCAGAACAGTCATGTAGAGTGTAGATTTTTTGATACCGGCGGATTCTCGATTACAAATTAAGTGGAGAGGACAAGATCACAATCTAGACTAGATTTCCTTAATGTAATTTGCAATGAATTCATAGAATAATGCAATTTTTGGCTGATCCAGCGCCATTGCGCCAGAGATCTTGCCGAGCTCCCGTTTTATTTTAAGCTGATCAGCCAAAATTTCTTCTAGTTCTGACCTGTCTTTTGTTTGAAGGCTCCTTACCAAAAAAGAGACCTGCGCCTCGATTTTTCTTCTTAATTCGGAATCTGCAAGTGGACGCTTTTCAATTACTTGGCTGAAAGTAAAATTTTGCAGTACGATCATATTCAAATCAACCATGGATATTTTTTTTAAAGTTGATTTTATAAAATTATTCTAAAATTTCAAATTTGGGTAAATGCCTCAGAGCACTTCGGATGGCGTGTATTGTTTTTTGCCAATTCTGGCTAGTCTTTTTAATGCGCATGCAGCCGTTTCACTCACATAAGAAACTGGATCCTTTAGGGCTTGGTACATTGCGTCTTTTGATTCATGTGCCCTCATCAAGGCCAGGCACTCCAATGCTTCATGTCTAGCAATTGCGCTTTTGTCATTTAAGGCGGTATTGATGAGAGCGGGGATCTTTTTTCTCATATCTCTCGCTGCAATTTGAAAACACGCCTCATGTTTTATGATACCATTGTCGTCATTTTCTAAAATCCAAGACATTAGGTCTGCTACTTCGTCAAAAATTGGATCAGACGTATTTTCATTTGCAATTTCACCTGCTAGATATACGGTGTCCCATCTTTTTGATTCATCGGCATCGCTCTTTATGATAGATATGCATCTTTGCAGTCGTTCCCTTGGGGGAAGTTTTCTGAGATCATCATCATCCAGTATATCAAGAACCATGGTTGCAATAAAGAATGAACCGCTGTTAATATTTCACACGGTATCACGGTGAGTTTCACGCGGCCGGATTTGAGCGTGCGTAATTAGGTGAAGCGTAAATAACGCATGTAAAATCCACAGCGGATGATGCCATGATTTGAGTCATATTTAGAACCATGATGGTAGGTGGGTCTAGTGGCGTACGCGGGGGCGGTCGGCGGCGGCGCGTCCTGTTTTTTGACCGTTTAGTTTGCTGGTGTTGCAAGTGCCGCAGTTGCTGTAACTACAACTGTAGTTGTTGGTGAAATGTCATTACACACTCAAACATGAGTAAATAGTTATACTATTAGTATAACTATTTAAATTAGTTATATCAATAGTATAACTAATAGTGATATTATGAGATGGGTTCCATCATGGTTAGCAAAATCCTGTGCTATAATGTATGTTGAGAAAGGGACGGCATGGTTTAGTTTTGCTGAAGCGAAAACTATTCTGGATATAAAAGAAAATAGCGTATTGTCGCTTCGTTTGACGAAACTCGAAGAATCTGGATTTCTGGTTGCTAAAAGGGATGCAATAGACAGGAGGAAAAAGTATTTCAGAGCTCTGAATCCCAATGATGTATTTTTTTCATATGGCATAGTATCGCTTTCTCAAACTAAAGATGTCATGCAACGTCTGGTTATTGCATCAAAGAAAATTACATTTGTTATAGGAGGAGCTTATGCAGCATACGTTCATAGTGGATATTCAGTTCCGGGAAAAATCGACATTTATATCAAGAACGAAGATCTGGATAGGTGCATATCTCTCCTTTCCGATAAGTTAACCGCTGTTTCAGTTGACGATATGCTAGCAGAAAAAATCAGACAAACAAACTTCCATCTTCATTCAGCACTGACTGAAGAAATGTTAGAAGAGTTTGTAATCGTGGAAGGAATAAGGTATGAATCGCCTGAAAATCTAATAATAAATGGATTAAAAGAGCAGTCTGATTTTTCTCTTACAGATTCCCTTTCAATATTGATTAAGAAAAGAAAAGATATTGATTTCAATAAAGTTTTGAAGACTGCAAAGACTGAGATGTTAGAAAGAGAATTGGGTGCATCTCTAGAATTACTAAATCATGAAGCCAAGAAAAAGATCTTTAGCGACGAAACAATACGTAAGATTCGCTCAAAAGTAGATTTGTCGAGAGAAAAGACTTTTCCCAAACACAAAAAAGAAAACGATGATTATCCCCACATAGGAGAAAAATGGAACCTACAGATTACTTTGCCAAGGGCTTTTGTATCCAAGATCATTACTGATTTGGTGAGATGAATGGCCAACCCGAAACCAGAAGATGTTGAGCGTGAGAGCCTCAAAGACCTCAAAATCATTATAGAAAAGGCGAAGAAATGGAGGGTTGAGACGGTAGTAATAGGAGGTTACGCAGTAAGGGCCTTACGAATGCCTACAGACATACAAAAGACATCGATATGGCTGTGGCAAAAGAGGAAAAGGGGAAATTTACTGCCCTTCTTAAAGGACTTGATTACGAGTTACGAGACACTGAATTCGGCCTTGCGGCAAGCAAAAAGTTCGACTCGGACTTTATAGATGTGCACATTAGCGTTGGAAAAATATATGATATTTCTACGGGCAATTCTTATCCCATTACAAAACAATTATTCGATGAAAAGAATGATTTGCTGGTACGGTCTAGATATGATGACAATGGAAAGTTTGATACAACTGCACCAATAGTTGATTTGAATACTCTGATAATACTCAAACTTATTCCAAAGGGAAGGCCTGAAAAGGATGCCATAGATATCAGTTCTTTGATTTTGGATCAGCGAGAGAGAATAGACATTTCAAAAATTGTAAAACAATGCAAAGAAACAAGACTCACTGATCACATACGATCTCAGATTCAAGAGTTTGCAAAAAAAGTAAACAACGGCAGTATGGATAGAGTATGGTCTGATGTTACGGGTGCAAGACTGGCTGGCGTTCAGAGACAAAGTATCCAGAAGTTTCTGAGAGAGTTAGACGGTAGCTTGAGAAATTCATAAGGTATCTGAACCCAAATGGGTCTGAGAACCGTCGGGCCCGCCATCTTTTAGGTATGAGCCCTGCTTATCTTTGCGAATTCAATATTTTATCATGAGTCAAAAGAAGTATCAGTATCTTCTAGAGGACAAAGACGTTAAACGATGGTATGAGAATAGGATGAGGGGTTCTTCTGTCACTGCGGATGTTTCTTTGAGGAGATTGGGTGCTTTTTGTGATGAAAATGACATAACGCCCACTAAACTCACAAAGATGGATGAAAAGGAGTTATTCGACCTTCTCTTGGATTTTGTTTCATCGTCTGAAAAGAAAGTCCATGCAGAAAGTTACATTTCGTCAATTATGAAGGCTATCAAATCTTGGTTAACGTTCAACCACAAAGAGATTAGAGGTAAGATCAAGATGCATGGGCAGGAGGATACTCCCTCTCTGAAGAATGAGAAGATTCCAAGTCAGGATGAACTAAAGAGAATACTACTTTCAGGTGATAAAAAGACAAGAGTTACTTGTGTTTTGATGGCCTATAGTGGAGTTCGTCCTGAAGTAATCGGGAATTATTATGGGAATGATGGACTTCGTGTCGGTGATCTTCCTGAAATTGAGATAAAGGAAGGCAAAGTTACGTTTGCCAAAACTCCGACGATGATAATTGTAAGAAATGAATTGAGTAAGACGAAGAATCAGTACATCACTTTCCTCAGTGAAGAAGGATGCAGTTACTTGAAGGATTATCTTGAAGAGCGAATACTGGAAGGGGAGAAAATTGCTCCAGACGCTTTGATAACGGAAATGAAAAACGCGTTTCTGAGAAGCGAGGAGTTCCTTGATCTTGAAATCGAAACCGGACAAACACAGACGGAAAACATATCGAGGATAGAAGAGATTGTAACGTCATGTCTGATGAAGACGCAGGAAAGGTAGAAAGTTGCGACTCCGAAAGAAGTAGAACAACTAATCGAGGAAGGGTGGCAATATGTCGTGTTATTGCACAACGGAAAAGTCGTCGTCAAAAAACAGGACGCGCCGAAACCGTGAGAGCGGGTCTAGTGGGATTACCTTCCCCTGTGGGTTCGGGTCTATTAACGGCAGAGAGCCATTGTGGGGCTTAGAATACCACTATCAATTTTTTATCCATTAAGAATAAAAGATTTACATGCCGAAGGATTCCAGCAACTTATTCAAACAATTCATTACAATCTGTTTTGGTCTGTTCTGTTTCTTCTCTAAACTGAACAATTTTTTGTTCAGGTTATCTTAATAGAAATAAAATAAAAGGGGTTATTTCCCTTGTTGCCCAGCAAACTCGCTGTTAACACCATAAGGAAATTTTTCATTGTAGGCTTTGTCATCAATAATCTTGTACTTTCCAAACTCACCAAGTTTCACAAAGTAAGGATTAGAAATTCCAGGAATGTTGCCTAATGCAGCATGTACAATTACCTCTTCCCCTTCCTCAAATGTTGCCTCAAAGGGTTGAATGTAGAATTTACCACCTTCTTTTATCGAGTCCAAGTATAAGGTGAAAACTTCTCCAGACTTTATCTTGCCCTTGTATGATTTTTCGACTAGAATCTCGACTGGTATTGAACCCTTCGTATTTCCAGCACTATCAGTCCATATTACTGGATCCCCAATACTGACGACCTTACCTTTTATGGTAATTATTACCTGAGCCTTGATGTCTTCGATATTGGTTGTGACAAGTGATATTTCGCCTGTTCCCTTTTGGAAAAGTGGATTGCTTTTTGAAATATCAGAGGGGATGTAAGGCGTTGGTGCATCTGCTAACATAAGCACGGCGTTGTAAGTATTTGGAGTAAACACTACAACTGCTGAAACAACAATAGCTGCTACTAACCCAAAAACCAAATAGTAATTTTTCTTCATTTCATTTACCTCTAGTATAGACCATTGATTTGGTTTTTGTCGTCTATTTTTATGGCAGCATAGTCATTGCTACAGAAGCTTTTCATCATTGTATGTCCTGATGGAACAAGCCACTCATTGTTTGGATGCTTAAGTCCAGCAAAGTGACCAAATTCATGATTCGCAATGAATCTTGGACTTACGTCTTGTCCTACAGTACATATGCTACTAGTGCTATAATTCTTGGCTCCATTATTATTGTACCATATTATCTTATACAAACTCGGCTGACCGACATTGAATGCCTGAGTAACACCATTGATGTTTGTATCTTGATAATATTGAGCACTTATTTGATTGTCGCCTGAATTACATACACTGTCAAATGCTATGTTGATGTCAGTGTTAGAATCCACATGCTGCCTTGCAACCTCAACTTCTGATTTTAATAAAGTGGCTTGGCCAGTTTGCCCATTTACCTTTACTGTTCCAAGAGCAGTCATTTGATAGCAAACAGACTTGTTTGCACTGCTAAATACATATTCAGTCGGAAGTGGGTGAGCTGCATAAGCACTGCTTGTAGAGATGCCCAACATGATGACAAATGTTGCTGCAAAGATTGTCTTTGTTTTGTTGTCGTACAAAGTCATTGCTTTTTCCTACCTTCCTACGAATTAATAAGACGAACTCACAGTTAGTAGCTACGATCTGTAGCTACCGATTGTAGATAATGTTTATATCATTAGGATTTTTGTACTGAAAATTTTTCAGAAAATTAACTCGATTTGTTATTATGGATTTAAGCAATTTTGGGTACTAATTACAAAACTTGTATAATAGATGAGTTTTTACGAATTTTTTCGTGGAATTTTAAAAGATGATCAAGTACTTCTCTGCCAGATTCTGTAAGGAAATACTCTTCGTCTTTTTCAATTGTTTTGCATTCCACATGCCCATTTTTAATTAATAGATCCATATGGCGCTCAAACGAGTGCCAGTTTGTTCTTGAGTAAAAATAAAGGCGTGTTTTTTTAATTGAATGGTGCGCGAACAGTGCATTTGTGAGCCTTACCATAATCTCCATGCCTATTTTTGATCTATTGGTTGCGTTTATCATATTATTTTCAGTTTCTTATCATTTCCAAGACTGGTAACATGAATTCAGAAAATCAGTCTATAAAATGCTTGTGTATGTTTTCTCTTTTTACACTAGCTTTATGTAGATCAAAGGTAGGATTTAAGTATAGCACGTAATTCGTATTTATTTTATGTCTGATCCGTGGTACATTCTTCTATAACTTTCTTCAATGGAATCGTGATATAATCCTAAAGTACGAATATCGTCATTTCCAATTCTGGCAGTTGGTATTTTTATAATAACCAAATCATCAAACGTTTGATGGGCCTTCCAGTAAAGCAAGAAAAGCAAAGGAGCAAGAAAAGTATCACTATAGAAAAGGGGATAGAGTCGGCCCTCAAAAAGATCCAGTCGCAGCTCATAATAAGCAGCGAGGGCTACTGGAGTCTCTCAAATGTGCTAAATATCGTGACTGCTGGAGGGTTAATTGCCTCAAAGAGGCTTGATCGGTCCGAATGGCAGAAGATAAGGGCTGCAGTGGAGCAAAAAAGGCTTGATTTTGACCACAAGGCAATCCAGGATTTGGCAAAAAAGATTGCTTGACATATTGATTTTTATCAGTTAACGACGGCATAAAGGCCTGTTCTGTTGACATAATGGATTCACTTTGAATAGACCACATCCTCGTCCCCATCCCCCTGCGTATAAATCTGACCGCTTATCTTCTTAGCATAACTTCATGCCTTTTTCACGTCTTGAAAAATCTTGAAAACTTTATACTGGCACATCTGGTCGCAGTTCATCTCGTCAGGATACACTATCTTGTTTTGTTTCAAGATCTCGTAGATAATCCTCTGGTGCTCGTTCAGCTTTGCGAGAAGGTATGAGAATCTGTACTTTCTTGCGAACTTCGACGCGGTTTTCACATCCTCGATTGTTATGGTATCACGATTCTGCATCTCCGCCTCCCGAGCCGCGAGCCTCAAAGTCTGAAGCCCGATCCTGGCGTCGCCGTTGCACATCCTGGCGACGAGTGAAACCAGTTCTGTTGAAACCGATCTTGGCTTCATGCCATATTCGACTCGCTCCTTCAGTAAGTCAAAGACTTCATTGGCGCAGTAGGGCCTGAATTCTATTTCGTCGAGCAGCAGCCTGCTCTTGATCCTGCCGTCCATCTCTGCAAGGGAATAAGGCTCGTTTGAGATTATGACGAGGCCGCGCGAGTTTTTTCCACAGGTCGTAGAGAATGTCCGTCTCTTCCAGATGGTCGAACTCATCGAGGCAGATGATCCTCTTTTGTTTGATCTCGAACATTTTGACGAGCTCGCTCGTGGGTTCCTTTCCGTGGATGATGGTGCCGAACTTCTGGAGGATGTCCTTGATCACCGTGTGGAAGGTCATGTTTCTCCAGCAGTTTACGTAGACCGAGTTCTTGTCGAAATGCTCCTTGAGGATCCACCTTGTGACTAGCGTCTTTCCCACCCCGGTCTTTCAGCTTAAGGTTATCTCCGGTGGATTTCCGGTAGGGATTGATACATCAAATTCTTACTCTAGTTTAACCATCAGATGAAATTAAATTTGAAGTTTTAGAACATAGACTATGATGTATCACAAAGTCAGAATTTTCCATAGGCGTTGAGGCTGGCTGAAAGGGAAAAACCAATTGCTTTAGGCCTCCTCTTCAGTAATGTTAAATATTCGTAATTTGTCAAAGTGGACAATAACATGACGGATAATTCGGTAGTAGTATTGGCTTGAAACCCTCCGTATTTATCATAGGTAAGCAAATTAGTTAATGGAGGCTAACAGGTATGTTGAGTAAAAGGATAGAGCAAAGCCTGTTTGATGAAAAGTTTAGAGAAACCTGCGTAAAAATACTCGACTCTGCACGCCATGAGATTTACATAATTGCAGGAGAGCTTGGTTCCCTGAAATTTTATGACATGAGAGAGGCGACTGAGCACGCTGCAAGACGTGGTGTCAAAGTACATGTGTATGCAACGAATCGAACGCCGGACACTTTCAGGAATTACTGCGTTTCGAGAGGCTATGAACTATTCATAGGGACAGTGGGTCTGCCTACCCATTACCTGCTGGTGGACAGAGAAAACATGGTGATTTCAATGAATAAAAAACCTAACGAGGCAACGAAGGTGGGTGAAAGGGTGGGTGAAGAGCGCCATGGTGACAAACAAAAAGGAGAGGAAATATTGAAAATTTTCAAAGAGCGAATAAATGATAAAAATACCATCAAGATTACCGATTTCGACAAGATGAAAGATCCATTCTACCAAGCAATTGCTCTTTAATCAAAAATTTGTCCTTCGAAGATTTTCCATCACAAAATTCACCATTGGTTGATTCTGATCTTCTGATAAGGAGATTTGTAGAGAATGACGTAGAGGCAAAGTCACGACTTAATTCACATTTGTCTAAATTAAATCTCAGTAAAAAAGAGTTTTTTATAATAACCGATTATTGTCTAAATGATGTTCTAACCGCGGCAACAAAAAAAGGGATTTCACAAGTAGAAATAATCGAAAACCTACTTCCTCCATACACTGCTTATTGTCACCTTTTTGTTTGTGGTTCAGGAATTTTCAAAAAATGCGCAGACAGTTTAGTTGAATTTCGGAAGTATGACCTTAGTTTAACTGATTGGGCAAACTTGTGGGTCATGGCTATGGAGGGTTTCAAATTGCTCATTTCCGACAAGACGAAAATTGATAATGTCTTAATTGAGCCTAGACTCGCAAATGATTTTGGCCACATTAAGCGAGCATGAGTCAAAATCAAGATCAACTTCCTTGCGACATTTTCAATCGAAACATCACCCATGATTTCTAGCGGATGGATTTTCGTCGGAACATTTCCTAACGGAAAGGTCGTGCTGCAAAAGGATTAGCACCCAGAGTGGAAGCGGGTCTAGTGGGATTCGAACCCACGACATAAGGATGTCTCCAAGTAATTTTAAGAGTCCTTCGCTCTACCTGGCTGAGCCATAGACCCTAGAGCAAGACACGCTTGCGAGGTTATAAAATCATAGCGCGCGTGCACAAAACCGACAGGATATTGAAAAGCCTAGTTCGTAGTCTTGGCTTCGATTTCGTTGTATTTTTCCAGAATTGCCGTCAAAACAGTAGACACCGGCACGTTGTTCATCTTCTTTTTCTCTGCCAGAAGCTTCTGGTATGCATCAAGCGTGATGTATACTGGGATGGAGCCATTTCCTTCAAGCAGGCCCTTTACCTTGTATAGGGCGCTTTCCATTCCCCTTTCTGCAGACTTGGCAAACTTGATTTTGCTCAAAAAGCCGCCTAGTGGGCCAAATGGCATCTCATAGTTTACGGTCATGGTAACGTTG
The DNA here is from genome assembly GCA_049276655.1 of Candidatus Nitrosotenuis sp. Taxonomy (GTDB): domain Archaea; phylum Thermoproteota; class Nitrososphaeria; order Nitrososphaerales; family Nitrosopumilaceae; genus Nitrosotenuis. Next base: position 332,649 of record JBASWV010000006.1, read on the forward strand.
GTGAGTCTTTCCGACTTTGGAGTAAACTCGGTTGCGATGTCCCAGCTCTTGAATGGCCCGCGGGTCATTTTTGCTGCGATTCTTCTTTCCCTTTCGAACTCGGTCGTCTCGCAGTCCCATTCCAGTCTCTTTCCGCCAAAGTCGCCTACAATTCTGAATGTGGTGCCTACGCCCATCCCGTCTTTGATCTCCATTGGGATGACGGTCATTGCGACGCCTTTTTCGGTCATCTGATCGGACACGTGTTCCGGTCTTGCAAAATACGTAAAAACTGCGTCAATTGGTGCTTTGATGTCAATTGATTTTTTGACTCTAGTCAACGATTGGGCTTTTTCCAAGTCTGCATTTAAAGCTTTTGTCATTTTCCGAAAAAGAATCATTTTGACATATCGGACATTTGTTTGGGCGGATCGTGCCCAGGTTTGCGTTTTTCGCATTTTTGATCTTTTTCATTTTTGCCCCAGACAAATGCGCACTCGCTCTCCAATTCGGCCGTCCACAATAACGGTTAGTCGTGTCCAGATCGCAACCTAGCCGGAGATCGCAGGCGCTAAAAGGCCGAGATTTTGCTGCGCGTAACGGACCTAAACCTGGAGGGGGTCAAGCGGTTTACTGTTGGAGCCAGGTGCGCCGGTTACGCACACGTTTAACAAAAGCACGCAAAACCCCTTTGGCTACGCCTTTATCTATGGTGTCAGGCGCAATCGGCCTTGCGGCACTGGTGTACATCCGCCTGCCAAAAAAGTTCAGGGCTAGGCCCTAGTTTGGATGGTTGCCTTGCCGAGTCTGAAGGCAAATATCGTAGTAAGCAACATCATTGCAAAGAGCAGTATTCCGATTCCCAGGTGTATCGCAACTAGCAGCGCATGGAGTTTTAGGTCTATTACCAGTGCGCCAAGTGTTATCTGCGTGACGACAAGCAGTGATGCCAGTGTGCTTGTCAGCTTTATCTTTTTGTCGGTGTTTTTGTTTAGCCACACGCCAATTGTGGTGGCGATGATCAGGGTCCCAGTCGTTGCAGCAATGAATCGATGAATCCATTCTATCAGATATTCATTGTCCGGCAAGATTCCGTTTGGGCAAAGGGGCCAGTCAGGGCATGAGAGGCCGAGGCCTGCAGCAGACACATATCCGCCGATAAACATCAGAGTATACAAGACTGCAAGGGATGCTAGCGACAGATATTTTAGAAACAAGCTACTCTACTATGAAATCGCCTTTCATTCCAAGTGCGGCGTGGCCCGGAACAGTACATATGTAATAATATCTTCCGGGCGCTCCCGCAGTAAAGGTCACCTCGCCTGTATCGCCCGGCTTTAGCGGGTTGTTTGCCGATCTGATGGCAGAGTTGAATACGATAGAGTTAGGATCGTCGGGGTTTGTTACCACGGCAAACGCGTGGAACGACTTGCCGTCGTTTGCGGACCTTATCGTTACGGAATCACCCGACTTTACCTTGATTTCTGGGTTGCTTCCATCCTCTCCAGGGAGTGCGTTAAATGCATAGTTTTTGAAGTCGGCAGACTCGATAAAGTTCAGATCAAAGTCGCGGCTAACGCCGGTAGGTGCCGCGGCTTGCGGCGCTGCGCCCTTTGGCCCCACGATGATTTTGCCGGCCATTCCCAGTTCTCTGTGTCCTGGCACTGTACAAATATAGTAGTACGTGCCCTCGCTTGTCGGGATGAACGTAGACGATCCGTCCTCACCCGGTTTTAGTGGGTTGTTTGCCGAGCCCACCTCCGTTCCCGCAAGTATGTCGCCAAATCCCTCCGTTGCCGGAGTAACGCCAAATGCGTGGAACGACTTGCCGTCGTTGCTTATTGTGAACTCGATCTTGTCCCCTACGTTTGCCTGTATGTCAGGGTTGTGTCCTTCCCCTCCGGGCAGAGCGTTAAATGCCAGTGTCCTAAAGTCGGCTGACTCGATGAAGTTGAGCGTGACTGGAATTGTCATTCCGGTTGCGACTGCAGGACCCTCTCGTGGCCCCGCTACCATCTGGTTTCCAGGGGGAAGCGATATCCAGTAATCCCAAAAGCTGAAAAAGAGCACTCCTCCGGCAATGCAGATTCCGAACATTATTGCCAGCATCTTTGCAGTCCTTGCCGGGCTTGTCCTGTAGATTGGTTCTGTGTGTTGTTCCATGGTTGATCAGTGGTGTGGCGTCTTTGCCTGGTATGGGAAGTAGTACTTTCCGCCGAGGCCCCACGGGTCGTCCATGTTTGCCTCTTTGCCTTTTGCGGAACTGTATATCATGTTGAATATCCAAAGCGCCATGCTTGCTCCTATTATCATTGCGCCAATTGACGCAATCTGGTTCATCACAATGTATTCGGGCAGCGGTATGTAGTCGTAGACCCTCCTTGGCATTCCATACAATCCAAGAATGTGCTGTGTGAAAAATACCATCACCGTACCGACAAAGGACATGATAAAGTGAACCTTGCCCATTGACTCGTTGTACATTCTTCCGGTAATGTATGGGAACATGTAGTAGAGGAATCCTATCGAGCCAAACGCAATCGTTCCCATCACAAAGAGATGGAAGTGTCCCACCACCCAGTACGAGTCGTGCGTGATAAAGTCAAACGGCATCGCGGCGTTTGCTACTCCACCGGCCCCTGCAGAGAAGAAGAGCGCGATTCCGCCTACTGCCCACATCATCGGCGTTGCGAACTTGATTCTGCCGCCCCACATCGTGGCCAAAAAGTTGAACACGTGCATCGCAGATGCCGGAACCGCCGCAAGGGTTCCAATCATAAACACGGTTTTTTCTGTAAACGACATTCCAGTAGAGTACATGTGGTGAGCCCACGACGAAAATGAAACGATACTTAGCATCACAAACGCAAAGATCCCAGAGGACTGGGAAAATATCGGCTTTCTTGAGAACCTCGGAATTATTTCGTACATCATTCCGATTGCGGGAATTACCAGCACATACACCTCCGGATGGAATGTAAACCAGAACAGGTGCTGGTACGCAATAGGATCTCCGCCCCTTGCGGGATCAAAGAAGCCCGTCACTCCGAGCCTGTCTGTAAGCAGCATCACAAGCGCGGAAGCAAATGTCGGTATTGCAACTATGACAATAAGTGACGAGGTCAGAAATGACCAGGCCAAAAGCGGCATCTTGCTTAGCGGAAGGTCTGGGTGCTTGCATTTCAGAATGGTTACGATGAAGTTAATTGCGCCAAGCACCGACGAAACGCCCAAGATCTTTAGCCCAAAGATCCACATGTCTGCTGCAGGCCCCGGCGCCCTGATTGCAGAGTATGGCGGAGTGGCATACCACGTAAAGTCCGCAAAGCCAAGCCATATCAGTGCGCCTGCCGGCGGGATCATCCAGAACGCCACTGCGTTTAGTTTTGGATATGCCATGTCTTTGTATCGCACCATTATCGGCACGAAATAGTTTCCAACTCCCGACGCAAATGGCAGCAAGAACAAAAAGATCAGAGTCGTTCCATGGACTGTAAACATTCTGTTAAATGTCATAGAGTCGGCAATTATCTGCGATCCTGGCAAGAACAGCTCCGCCCTGATTCCCAGTGCGAGTGCTCCGCCCATAAAGAAAAATGCCAGCGACATTATGGTGTACAATAATCCGATATCTGTGTGATGTGTCGAAAACATTATCTGCCAAATTGGTCGCGGCTTTTGCAGTTCTAGTACCATATTAGCTGCTCACTCCGGCTTGATTTATTAAGTTATTACTCATTTCATTCCTCCACATATAATGTCGCCCTCATGTTATAGTGGAGAAGGCCGCAGTACTCCCTGCACTGGATGGTGTATTCCCCCACCTTGTCCGGCACAAACCAAACGGTGTTGATTCTTCCCACTATTGCGTCCTGCAATACGACATAATCATGAATGTTAAATGCGTGGTTGACGTCTTTTGCGGTTATCTCAAATTTGTACGGCTTGCCTTTCTTTACGTGCAGCTCGCCCACCTCTTTAGTTCCGTCTTCGCGCTCAAATGTCCAGAACCACTGCTGTCCTACGACTTTGATGATTTCGGCTTCCGCTGGGGCGACCTCGACAATTCGTTCCACGTTCCACGCCTCTGCGCCGACATATGCAAGAAGCGCGATTATCACGCCAATGTAGATCCATTCCGGCCAGTTAGAGTGGTGCTCTCCCATTTACCATTCACCCTTTTCTTCGTATTTGGTGGGCTTTGCGTTTGGGTTTGATTCCCTGAATCGCCACACAAGCCAGATGAGCGTGCCAGACACTACGGCGCCGACGGTAAATGCAATTGTCATCATCCTAAAGAAGAGATTCCAGATCTCGACTTTGCGCTGGACGTATTGTCCCGGCTCTGTGCCTTCGGCGGCAAAGACTAGCTGTACAGTCGGTAAAACAACCAAGACGGCCAGAATCGAAAATAGTGCAAATCCCCTAACCATGACCAATTATAGCTCGTGGTCTTCAAATTCTATTTAAGGGTTATGGAAAAATTCAGAAAGGTCCTTGGTTGTATCTGTCGGGATTCATTGCGTTAATGGCCGCAAGCGAAAATTTGCTGTCATATTCTCTGGCTATTGTCAGCGAGGCGTTTGCGATTATCAGCTCAAACAGTGATCGGGGGGTCAGGTTGAGTATGTTTGAGATCATCGCCTTTATCGGATCCATGTGGGTGACAAAGAGCACGTTTCTGTCGGGGTGGTTTTTGCAAGCATGGTCGACCATGCTCAGGACTCGCTTTCGCACCTGGTCAAATGTCTCGACTCCGTTTTCCGCTATTGTCGGATCGCCCTGATAGAATTTCAAAAAGACGTTTCCGTGCTTTGCAAAAAGATCATCGTACGCCATTCCGGAGAACTTGCCCATCTCCAGCTCGTATAGTCGCTCGTCCTCCCTTGGTGGGAGATTCAGGTGATTGCCTACAATTTCTGCGGTGTGCCTTGCACGCTCAATCGGGCTGGTGTAGATGTGGGTGATGCTTAGCGATTTTAGGAACTTGGCAATGTCGTGCGCTTGCTGGATTCCCTTTTCTGTTAGCGAAACGCCGGGCGCCCTTCCTGCCAGAACACGTGCTGTGTTGTTTTGTGCCTGACCATGGCGCAAAAATATTATCAGTCCCATGGATTTTTGAAATTGCAAATAAAGATAATAGTGAACTTGCTATCGTACAAGTACAATAGTTTCTTCCTGCTTCCTTGATCTCTGAGAGATCTCTACAGGCGTAACTTCCCGCAGTCCCTGCGGTAGGCTTGATTTGATTTCAAAAACTTTCAAACCTTTTTTGAGAATGTTGATTGCAGCGTTATGATCTCTGTCCAAAATCAATCCACAGACATTGCAAGTGTGAATCCTTGTGGCTAAAGATTTTGGTGTAGGATAACCACATCTTGAACAGTCAGTGGTTGTATTTTTTGCAGGAACCTCAACCAACATGCATTTGTAGGCAAGCATTTTGGTAAACATACCCCACCCAGAATCAAGAATATTTCTCGCTAGATGATGATTTTTCACCATGTTTAATTTTGCCAGTCTTTCAACAAATACAATATCATGATTTTTTGCATAATGCGTTGATAATTTGTGTAAAAAGTCCTTTCTACGGTTTTTAATTCGTTCGTGGATTATTTGATACCATTTTACAGCTTTTTTTCTGTTGTTTGATCCTATTTTTCTTCGGGATATTTTTCTCTGAATTCTTGCCAGGGGTTTTAGCAGTTTTTTCAAGTTTAGTGGATTTGGTGTCACGTAACCATTTGAGTCATATGCAAAATTCCTAATTCCTACATCGATTCCAGTTGATTTTGTGATATTGATTTTTGGTAGATTTGAATCAATATCGCACGTGATACACGCATACCATTTTTCTGATTTTGATTTTGTTACTATGATTTGTTTGATTTTTGCATTTTCGGGAATATTTCGATGTTTTCTAATTTCCACAAACCCAATTTTTAGCAGATGTAATAGATCGGCATTACCATGTTTTACTACGTCAAAACCGGATTGATTGTATGTAAATGTGCGATAATCATTATACTTGACAAACTTGAGAGCCCCTGTGTTGTGACCATTTTTATGTAAAGATGCCAGTGCTTTTTGTGCTACAGCAATCTGTGTTGATACCATTTGAAGCATTTTGGAGTGATAATCATATAACCAATGTTCTGATTGTTTTAGCTCAGTTAAAAAATAATTCAGATCGTTTCGTGAGGAATATCCGTTTTTGTGTATTGTCTCCACCATTTTGTTGTAAACCCAACGACATGCATCTAAATTCTCTTGTAGTTTCTTTGCTTGATCAGAGTTTGGATATAAACGGAACTTGAAGTTTTTTGTCTGCATTGTACAGGATTTAGTTTTTTGTAGTTTAAAACGTTAATGTTTGAAGAATAGTTCTCCATTATTTGATGAGCCATCCGCATGATAAATTTGCGATCATTGAAATCTTCCATAAGGATAATAATAACATTGCCTGTCGGGGATCGTTGAAAATAGGAATAATCGGCGGCACCGGCGGAATGGGCAAGGGGTTTGCACTGAGATGGTGCCAAAAACACGAGATCCTAATCGGCTCGCGGGATGCAGCTCGTGCAGCTGCGGCCGCATCCGAATATCTTTCCGAGGCAAAGCAGTTCTATGGAAGCATTTCCGGTACGATATCTGGCAAGGACAACCTGGCAGTTGCGCAGGAAAGCGATGTTCTGATCTTATCCATTCCATATGAGAATATCGACTCGGTCTGCTCTGAGCTGCTCGGTAAAATAAAAAACGGCTGCGTTGTGGTCTCGCCAATTGTTCCGATGACAAAGACAGATATCGGATTTGAGTTCATACCGCTAAAAGAGAACAAGCCGTTTTCTCACCAGCTTGTGCAAAAATACATGAAGGACAAGACAAAGCTGGTTTCTGCGTTTCATGTGATATCGGAAAAAAAGCTTGCAGACCCCAAGTTCGCGCTGGACTATGACATTTTTGTTTGCGGCGACGGCAAGGAATCGGTGGATGTCGTCAACGGTTTGATTTTGGAGATAAAGGGTCTAAGACCGATCTTTTTAGGTTCTGGCGCACTGGCGTACATGGCAGAGATTGCAACTCCGCTGCTTCTCAACGCCATGATTAAAAACAAGATGAAAAACCCAGGCATCAAGATTCTATAAATGAGCCACGCCACCCGCCGCGGCAGAAACTGGTACTCTGCCATGGGAGTTTTGTTCATAATAGTGGGCGCCATAGTGATGATACGAAATGTTATCATCTGGAGCCCCGAGTTTGTGCTGGACTTTCTTTTAAATTCCGAAATTACAAACGAAAAGATCTCAGTCGGAATGTTTGTCTTTGGCGGAGTCTTGTTATTTGTGGGGTTTAGAAAGAAAAATGTTCAGTAGGGACAGATTCCTAAAGGAACAGAAAATACTGCACCTTGCCACAGTTGGCTCAAATGGAAATCCGCACATAGTTCCGGTCTGGTACAGGTATGTGGCAAAAAAGTTCTACGTCGGCACAAGCACAAAAACCGCAAAGGCAAGAAACGTGCGAAAAAACAAAGCGGTCTCGTTTTGCGTCGACGCCGGCGTGTGGCACCCAATAAATGGGATCATGGGGGTAGGCAGGGCAAGGCTGATCATGGAAAAATCAAAGGTAAGGAAAATCGCAGGCCAGATCATGCTCCGCTATTTTAAGAGCCTTGACAACAAATCCGCAAGGCAGCTGCTGGCTGATACCGACTGCATAATAGAGATTACGCCAAAAAAAATCACTAGCTGGCACTACTGACGAACCTTTCTATTTCGTCCAGCGCAAATCCCAGAGTCTTCAGATCGGGCAAAAAGACGATTCTGAAATGGCCGCTGCCGTATTTTGTTCCAAAGCCGGAGCCGTGCACTGTGAGGACTCCGGTTTTTTTTAGCAGCTCCACTACGAACTCTTGGTCTGTTTTGTATGGGTTTCTTTCTATTCTTGGAAAGGCGTAGAATGCGCCCCTTGGGTTTGAGCACGACAGCCCCGGAATGGAGTTGATTCGCTTTACGACAAAGTCGCGCCTTTTTTTCAGCTCCGATACGAACTGGCCTATGTATTCCTGCGGGCCGCGGAGCGATTCCAGGGCCGCATGCTGGACTGGTAGGTTTGTCGATATTCTTACGCGCGCAAGCTTTGGTAGGTTTTCTCGTAGCGGTGCGAGCCTTGCCGAGTTGTTAAATGCGACGTATCCTATCCGCCAGCCGGACATGAGGTGGACCTTTGAGAATCCGTTTAGCAAAATTATCGGCGAGTCCTGCGATACCTTGCCTATTCCGGTGAACTTTTCGTCAAATACTATCTGGTCGTATATCTCGTCGCAGATTATGTAAAGGTCGTGCTCGTTTGCAATGTCCACTAGCTGCTTTAGCGATTTTTCTGAAAAGACGACGCCCGTCGGGTTGTTGGGGCTGATAAGGCATATTGCCACGGTTTTTTTCGTGATTTTTGACTTGATGTCAGAAATGTCCGGAGTCGAGTTTTTCAGATCCACTGCAAACTCTACTGGTATCCCGCCGTGCAGTCTCACATATGACGCATATGGCGGATAGTATGGCCCCGGCAGCAGCACCTCGTCTCCTTCTTCGACAATCGACGACATCACCATGTCAAGTGCCTCGGATACGCCGTTTGTGACTAGGATGTCGTCTGCGGAGACCGAGAGGCCCTTGGCTTTTTCTTTTTGTGCTATTGCCTCTCGCAGCTCGGGCAGCCCCTCGGACTGGGCGTAATAGTTTTGGTTCCCCTGTATTGCCTGTATCATGGCGTCCTTTACGTTCTGGGGCGGCTGGAACCCGTACTGGACAGGGTCGCCTATGTTGAGATACGTGATGTTTTTTCCTTGTTTTTCTACCTGCCTTGCGACAAGTACGATGTCTCGTATTGCGTACTCTACTCCTGAGACTTTTTTTGAAACCTTCAAGAATCTAGACAGATATTTAGCCATGTTAAAGTCTTACCCCTTTGGACTCGGGTTCTGTTCAAATGCCAGAGTATCACGTAAAATCTCCAGCTTTCAACTTCGATACATCGACTCTGAGGATTACCGGATTCTGAAGATCTGGGTTCTCCCTCATTGGATCGATGAATTTTATTGGGATTCCTACCGGTAAAACCTTGGCATGGAATAGAATCTCCGTTTTGGTTTTTGTTTATCATAGCTAGACAGATATGTGCCTATAATCAAAGTGTCTTGGACTCGTAGCACAGTCTGGATAGTGCGGGCGGCTTCGGACCGCCAGGTCGAGGGATCGAAGCCCTCCGAGCCCTTATCTTAAATATGGATTTTTTCTAAATCAAAAGATGAAAAGCGATTTTTGTTTTCGAGCTGAAGTGGAACCATGAACAAGGCTTTAGCTGATGAATTAAGATTGGTAAAGGCTGCAAGGGGAGATTATCGTTTTATTTATAAAATTGTCAGGGACTGGATGGAACAAACTGATCATTCGGTTACGGTGCTAAAGATGCCGTCTTTTGCAAAATTCTTCAAAGCAAAGGCTAGCAGGTATGTTATAAAAAAAGGCCCAACCAAGATAGGTTTTGTCCACATCCTTGCAAATAATGAAATTGGATACTATTTGGCACCTGAATTTCAGGGCATGGGTATTGGTACTTGGGCCGTAGCAAGCCTCATGAAAATAAAAAAAAGAGGGCGATATTTTGCTACAATTAACAAAAAAAATGCTGCTTCTGTAAAGCTGGTAACCAAACTAGGATTCAAGCCAAAGGGAATAATTTACGAGAAAGTTATGACAAAAGGCCGTAAAAGAAAGAAACCAAATAAACACTAGGTTGTCGAACCGTTGAGACCAGGTAACTATATTAGAAGAAATCACGTACGTATGTCCATGCCCGGAATAGGCCTGATGAAAAAAAGACTGGAAACAGAAAAGCAGGCAATCGCTTTGGCAGTCTCCGGCGTCGCAAAACAATACAACGTCATGCCCTCTGAGACCAAAACGCTTGAAGTGCAGTACGATACCGAGGCGGGGGACTGGTATGTCGCGCTAGGATTTGGAGAAAAGCGCACAGTTGTAAGGATGGATTCGGTCCATGCCACCATCACTGAAATAAAAGAAGTCTAGTTATTTTTTGAATTGGACGTTTGGCGCTTCTTGCGTCGGTATTATGATCAGCCCGCCCTCTCTTAGCTGGTTTATGAGCTGGAGCACCTCTTTTTCCACCTGGGACCGGTGCAGGCCTGTCTTTTGCGCAAAGACATCCACTAGCTCCGTTATCTTTCTTTTTCCGTTGCATGATTTCCAAAAGTCCACAATTGCCTGGTTTACCATGAATCCCTGGTCGTGCTCGTTTGCAAGCACCATTCCGCCGTCTTCCTGCTGGATTAGTGAGCCCACGCCCTGCGGCATTGCGGTTTCATAATCTATTGGCGCCGGCATGCCTTTTGCCGAGAATCCCTTTAGCTTTGCCCTTGCCGTTTCTGACATTTTGTCTATTGTCCATGGGGGATCCCACACGATATCGACTGTCACGTTGTTGACGCCGGGGACCTTTTTTGCATATCTGGTCACATCCTGGACCAGCGTTTGGTGCAGGGGGCAGCCCTGTGTAGTCATTGTCATTTTGATGTGCACGTCATTTGATGGAGTGATGTCGATTCCGTAGATCAGGCCCATCTCCACTATGTTTAGCGGGACTTCGGGATCCATACAGTTGGTGAGGGATGTTCGTATTTGCTCGGCAGTTACCGCAGTCATATTTTGTATTTCTTTTTAAAAATGAATAAAAACTTTCTATTTCTTAGCTGCAAATAACTTTTTGATAGACTGCTCAAATGGGGGCTTTGCCACGCCTGCCTCGGTTATTATGCCTGAGATTAGCTCTGGTGGCGTCATGTCAAAGGCCGGGTTTATCACGCCTATACCATCTGGCGCGGTTTTTTTGTCGCCGATTTGCGTGACCTCGGTTCCCTTTCTTTGCTCAATTATGACATTTTCTGGGTTGCTTTTTAGGTCAAATGTAGAAAGCGGCGCCGCAACATAAAACGGGATTCCGTGCTGTTTTGCCATCAGTGCTACCTGGTATGTTCCTATTTTGTTGTAGACGTGGCCTGTCCTTAGGATCCTGTCTGCTCCCACTACTACCTTGTTTACAAGCTTGTTTGCCATGGTGTATCCTACTGCGGTATCTGGAATAAGGCTGACATCTATTCCGTCGTGGTGCAGCTCAAATGCTGTCAGCCTTGAGCCTTGTTGCACGGGTCTTGTCTCTGTTGCAATTACCTTGATTTTTTTGCCGCTTTCTTTTGTGGCGCGTATCACCCCAAGTGCTGTACCATATGCCACAGTAGCCAGCGAGCCGGCATTACAATGCGTCATGATGGTGTCGTTGTTATCAAACAGTACGGAGCCGTTTTTTCCCATCGCCATGTTTATCTTGATGTCCTCGTCTGCCATTTGCTTTGCAGTGTTGATTATGGTTTCTCTGATCTGAGATACGTCGCTGCCGTTTTTTGCTACCTTCATTATTTGCTCAAGGCCCCACGCCAGGTTCACAGCAGTCGGTCTTGTTTCAAAGAGAATTTTTTTTGCGTTTTCCAGATCCGAGATCAGCTCGTCTTTTGTTTTTGCACTGCTTTGTAATGCTGCCAGGGCCAGCCCAAATGCGCCTGCCACGCCGATTGCCGGCGCGCCGCGTATTATTAGCGTCTTGATTGCGTGCGCCACGTCCTTAAAATCCGAATATTCCACGAACACCAGCTCGTTTGGGAGCCTAGTCTGATCAATCATTACCACTTTGTTGTTTTTCCATTCGATTGTCTTTAGCAAGGTAAACGCTTTTTCTTCCAATCTGATAAGACGAGACTAGATTCTATATTTAAAATGAACCTGTTAACGTTATATTTTCAATCTTTTAGCAAGAATCAATTGTTTGATTTGAACACCTTGGAAAGATATGATTCGCTTGGCATGTACAAAGTGTATGATAGCTGGCCGCAGATTGCAAAAAAATGCCGTGATTCGGATCTTGCGCCTGTCAGCTTTGAGAATGTCTCCCATGTCGTTTTGGCCGGGATGGGCGGCTCTGGGGCAATTCACGACATAATCTCTGCCATCCTATCCAAAGTAAATGTGCACATCTCGGTTGTAAAGGGATACCACATCCCAAACACGGTTGACGCCAATACTTTGGTCGTGACGACTAGTGTGACTGGCAATACTGCGGAAACTCTGACTGTTTTGGATTCTGCCAAAAGATCCGGTTGCAAAATCGTCGCGTTTTCAGACGGCGGAAAAATGATGGGTTACTGTACTAAGAACAATATCGAGCACCGGCGCATTCCAATGTATCACTCCCCAAGAGCATCGTTTACCTCGTTTCTATTTTCAATGCTGAGGGTTTTGCAGCCCGTCATTCCGATAAAAAGCGAAGATATTACGGAGTCGATTGATAATTTAGAACTTTTACAACGTTCCATATCGACCGGGAACCTAACTGAGACGAATTCGGCGCTTGGCCTTGCAAACTGGATAACCGAAATGCCTGTGATTTACTATCCGTGGGGACTGCAGGCAGCGGCCATTCGTTTTAAGAATTCACTTCAGGAAAATGCAAAGATGCACGCCATTGCAGAAGATGTAATCGAAGCATGCCATAATGGGGTGGTCGCGTGGGAAAAACAGTCGAACTTTAAACCGATTTTGCTGCGCGGGCAGGACGATTATATAAAAACCAAGGAACGCTGGGAGATCCTAAAAGACTTTTTTGAGAAAAAGCAGATAGACTACAAAGAGATCTCTTCAGTGAGCGGAAGCATCCTGTCGAAGCTGATCAATCTCATTTATCTGCTAGATTTTGCTACGATTTACCTTGCCGCAATACGCGGCGTCAACCCAACCCCCGTCGACGCAATAGACTTTATCAAGTCCAGAACCGACGGCTAGTACTTGTATCCCTGAGATTGGCGCTTTTTTAGTATCTTTGCGTAATCTGAATTGATCTCTTTTATCAGATTCAGAGTTTCGTCTTTTATCAGGTCGAGATTCTCTATTACACAGTGGCCTCCGATGAATCCCGGAAACATCTTTGGCCTGTTTCCTAGGAACTTGTGGATTTCATCCGCAAAGGTCCACATTTCGTCATAGTTTACTTTGTTTTTAATGGCGATCATGTTGCTGAGCTGCGAATATGTGATGAGCCAGCCGTAATACGAAGTGTCGCATACAATTTTTGCTAGCTCCAAAGTAAGAGGCGTGGACATTTTTTTTGTCTTGACTTTGCATTTTTTCATCAGTCTTGCAAATTCTGCGGACGCCCATTTTTCCTGCGGCGCACTCGGCTCAATTGCGTAGAACTTGGTGTATCGCCTAAGATCGGTAAGCATCCTTTTGTGAACGCCGCGTGTGGCGCTATAAATCACCGGCACGTCCACCATCGACTGGATCTTGCTTGTCGTACCAGGAGTTATTGTGCTGTGTATTACGATGCCCCTTGGGGCAAATTTTTTGTAAAGGCCAAGTATGTTTTTTGCAAAATTGTCATTATATGGAATGCAGACATGGAGCAGTGTGGTGGGTAGGTTTGCGTGTTTTTTTTCTAGCTTCTTGTCTACCAGCTTTTCGTTGATGTCAAATCCTGCGGCAGGTACTATCTCAGAGATTAGCTGTAAAATTGGCGTTCCTATTTCGCCCAAGCCGGCTACTACATTTTTTTCCATCAACTATTGGAATCGATAAACCCCTAATTAACCATGAAATAAACACTATTGCTTTGGAACTTTATTTTTCAGGTATAATATGTACAGAAAAGCCGTGCTTAAGATCGACGATGCCAGAACCGCCATGGATAGTCCTGTTAAACCAAAGGTGTTGCCAAGAATCGCAAGTAATATGAGCAGTGAGCCGATCCTTACCGCTGCAAGAAAGCCTACGCGGGTAGACCCAATCGCCTGTAGTTTTGCAGTCAGAATGGCCCCCACAGTAAGAGGTATGATCGAGACTACAAGAATTTGAAAGCTGTAGGTTCCCTCCTGGTATTGCGGAAATAATTTTCCGATGACAAATGGGGCAAGAACTATCACAACTGCGGATATTGCTATCGATGCGGCTACGACAACTGCGCTTATTTTTTTCTGGCTCTTTCCGCTTGATTCCTCCGATAGCAAAAACGAGTGAAGCGCCAGTGGAAGCATTTCAAGGCCTGACAGTATCTGCAGGTTTAGCTGGTAGATTCCCGTGTATGCAAAACCCATGATCGGCACGATGAGGAGCTTGTCGACAAACCTGGTGGCGTTTGTGGACATGTCCACGCCAAAGTTGTGCGCAAGCACCTTGTAGTTGTTTTTAATGACATCAAATGAGTTTTTGAATTGCAGGAATTTGAAAAAATGTGGGCTGCAAACCAAATAGCTGATTGACGAGCCAAGAAGTATTCCTGGTATTTCGAAGACGAAATACAAAGCTATTGGCAGCGTGACTATGAGAATCCCTTTTGTGATGTCGATGCCCATGTATTTTTTGTATTTTTTTAGTCCCGTCAAGTTGTGGATGTTCATTAGAAACAGAGACATTGAAAAACACAGCAGAGCAACGTTTGGATCCACCAGCAGGAGCAAAAGCGATGCTGCAGTGGTAGTTATTATGGCAAGGGAATTTACCTGACTTGACATCCGAGTTTCGCCTTTTGCCTGATATACCGTGACGGTGTGGTTTAGGCCAAAACGCGAGACCGTCGAGACGGTTCCGGCAATGGCAATTAGGTAGCTTAGCTGGCCGTATGCCTCTGGCTGCAGCAAGGCAGCAAAAATGAGATAAAACAACGCCTGCAATCCCGCAGAGACTATCCTTCCTACCATGACAAAAGAAAAGTCCCTTGTAGAATTCACAGAGCCCATACAGACATCATCCCTATCATTTTCGTTTCTAAATACTTGGAAGAAAAGTTTTGCAACGGAGCTGGTTAGTTTTAGTTATTCACGCGCCAAGCCCTGTGGCTCTAAAGTTTGCTTTTGAGAACTTGGCAGGATCGAACACTCGTCTGGAGTCAATAATGTTTAGGGTTTTCATCGTGTTTTTAAAATCAGACATCTGTAGTTTTTTGTACTCGTCCCAGTCCGTCATTATTATGCAGCAGTCACTGTTTTTGAGGCAGTCCTTGACTGTCTTGCAGTAGGTGATGTTTTGGAATAGCTTGGCAAAGTTTTGTGCCGCCATTGGGTCGTGAACCTTAACGGATATGTCGTAGTCCAGTAGTTTTGCAACCAACGGAATTGATACGGACTCTCTTACGTCGTCGGTATTCTTTTTGAAGGCAAGTCCAAGCACGGATATTGTTTTGTTTTTGCGCAATACCTTCATCTGTTTTAGCATGTTGATGATTTTATCAGGTTGTGTCTTGTTTACTTGTTGGACTGCCCTTAGGAGTACGTTGGTGTCGCCAAGGTTCTTTGATAGTGTGATCAGTGCCGAGAGGTCTTTTGGGAGGCAGCTGCCGCCAAATCCTGGTCCTGCGTTTAAAAAGAGCGGGCCGATTCTTGGGTCTTTGCCTATTGCGTATGCTATTGTGGTTACGTCTGCCATCGGAAAGTTCTGGCAAATGTTTGCAATGGAGTTTATGAAGCTTATTTTAGTCGCAAGAAACGCGTTGTTAGAGTATTTTATCAGCTCGGCGGTGGTAAAGTTTGTTCGCAATGTTTCAGGCAGCTTTTTGTAAAATGCCTTGTAGTATTTCGCAAGGGCGTTTCCTGCCCGCTTGTCTTGCTCTCCTATTACTATTAGATGTGGCTCCAAAAGATCTCGCACCGCGGTTCCCTCCCTTAGAAATTCGGGATTTACTGCAAGCATTACGTTTCTGAGATGTCTGAGCTTTGGCAAAATGACGTCATTTGTGGTGGTCGGGGCAACGGTGCTCTTTACCACTACTAGGTGTGGTTGTTTTTTCTTTGATAGTGCCTTGGCTATTTCCGTGACGACCCTGTTGACTTGGGACAGATCTATTTTGCCGCCCCTGGTCGGCGTTCCTACCGTGACAAAGGTAATGTCCGTGTTTACGATAGAGTTTATTTTGTTGGAAAAGCTGATCTTCTTTTTGCGAATGGCGTTTTTTAGAAATTCTTCCAGCCTGGCTTCATAAAAGTCCGGCTTGCCTTTTTTGAGACTTGATAGTTTTTTTTCGTCGATGTCGATTCCTATCGTGTCAAATCCTTTTTGTGCATTGACTGCTGCAAGAGATAATCCGACAAACCCCAGTCCTATTACTGAGATTTTTTGGGCAGTCATAGTGTTATTGATTTTTTTGCTTTATTAAAAAGTGTGGCACTTATTTTAGCGACACCAGCACTTTGCTGTATGATTGCGGCGTTCCGATGTCGATTCTTCTCTCTCCTTTTTGAAGTAAGACCCCTATGATTCTGTCGCCATTTTTTAGCGCCATGTTAAATGCCTCGGCCAGCTGGTTTTGCGGATTTGATTTTTTTCTGGCTAGTGCGAGATAGTTGAAGATTTTTGGCTTGAAGAGGTATATCGCAATTACTGCGTGCTTTGAGCGCGGTTTTTTCGGTTTTTCGACCATTTCCTTTACGTCGATTATCCCTTTTTCAAGTAGCGGTCCGTTGACGACACCATATTGGGAAGGGTCGTTCACATCCTCGATTAGGAATGCCATATCTGCCTTGTATTTTTTGAAGTTGGCCTCAAGGCGCTTTAGATGCATGTTGTTTTTCGATATCACGATGTCGTCTCCGGCATGAAGCAGAAAATGATCTTTGCCTACAAAGCTCTTGCTCCACTCTATGGCGTCTCCAAATCCGATTGGCTTTGGCTGCGAGACAAACATTATGTTAGAATGCTTTAATTTTTTAAAAAAATCATCTAGCAGTCCTGCCAAGTCTTTTTTCTTTTCGTGTTTTAGCTGGTTTAGTAGATCATAGTTTGGCGTAAAGTGATCTTCCACTGCCCTCTTGGTTCGCCCCACCACAAAACAAAAATCTCTAATTTTATAGTCGTGCAACGATTCAAAAATGACTTGTAGGATTGGCTTTAGGACGAGCTTGCCGTCCTTTGACTTGTTGTATATCGGAAGCATCTCTTTTGGGATTTCTTTTGTAAGTGGCAAGAGTCTGGTTCCAAGGCCGCCAACTGTCAGTACGCACTTCACAACTAGAACACTTGAGTACCTCTAATTATACTTGTGAGTAAATTAATTGAACCAGCCGTAGGCAAGATGTTTTTATTTTAGTCGGTTTCGTCTTGTTTGTTGTGCAACCTTAGCAGGTATAGTATTTCTTCTAACAAAACCGACTGCCTGCCCAAAATAGACGATACTACTGCCATGAGCGCAGAGACGGAGCCTACCACCAAGAACAGCACGGCTGCCATCGCAGACGGGTAATACGGTGATACAGAACCAGTGATATAGAAATGATTCAGCACAAATACGGAAAAAGCCACCCCTATTCCAAATAAGATAGCGGACAGGATGCTGAAAAATTTGAATGCCTTGTAAAATACCAAGGTAGCAGTTACAATCGTGAGTGTTTTGTATGCGTATGAAAAGATATTTGAGATGAGTCGCGACTTGTCGGCCCTTTTGCGGAAGGTTATTGGGACGTTTGCCATCTTTAGCTTTTTGAATTTTAACTCCATCAGGGTTTCCTGGGTGAAGGTATAGTTGGAAAATATGTGCAGTTTTGCTACAGTCTCCCTAGTATAGGCCCGAAAGCCCGACTGGCCGTCCGATATGTCCAGGCCAATAATTGAGGAGAGCGTCTTTGTGACCATTATGTTTCCGATTTTATTTCCAAACTTCATGTGGTCCAGTTTTTTGACTTGGCGATCGCCTAGGACCATGTCCGCTTTGTTTTGGATTATCGGCTCTACTATTAGCGGAATCTCCTTGGAATCGTACTGATCGTCGGCGTCTGTCAGTACAAGTATGTCAGAGCCGCTTTCAAGGAATTTTGCAAATCCCTCTGCGACTGCCTTTGCCCTTCCTTTGTTTTGCCTAAAGGAATAGACCGTTGCGCCTGCGCTTTTTGCGACATCGGCAGTTTTGTCCGAAGAGCCGTCATTGATTACCATGACGTCGACTTTGTCAATGTTTGGAATGGATTTCGGAATTTCAGATATTACCTTTCCAATTGTTTTTTCTTCATTATAGGCAGGGATTACGACGGTTAACTTCAATTTCGAATACTTGATTTTTTGATGATATAAAATCTATGGGGTTACTGTCTGTTAATCACGAGGGTTATGCCAATCCATTATTGTGATTTGACTGTTTCAAGGCAGCTAGCCGTGCATAGTTTTATTTTGTACCTGCCACAAGCCTCAATGAAAATTGTCTGAATACAGCGGCCATGAGAATTTAGAGACTGCCACCAAGAGAAAAAACTTTACAAAATGGGTCTTTGATGTGGTTTCGCCCGCATTGAAAGGAAATATCCTTGAGGTCGGAAGCGGGCTCGGAACTTTTTCTGAGCACATAATCCAGAGATTTCCGGAATCTTTGATAACGCTATCAGATGTCTCGACCACATATGTGAAGAATCTGGAAGAAAAGTTTGGCTCAAGCAGAGTAGACGCCTACAAACTGGACCTAAATGATTCTGAGGATTTTAGAAAGATGTCTCATAAAAAATTCGACTCTATAATTGCAATAAACGTTTTAGAGCACATCGAAGACGACAAGATGGCGCTGCGGCAGCTGCGTGACTTGCTCAACGTCGGCGGAACCCTGGTCATACTTGTGCCGGCAAACAAGTTTCTCTATAACGTAATAGACAAAAGCATCGGCCATTGGAGACGATACACAAAAGGCGAGCTGCGAGCCAAGGTAAAAGAGTGCGGCTTTGGCATAGATGAGATGTTTTCCTTTAACATCTTGGGAATGGTTGGTTGGTACATCAATGGAAACGTATGCAAAAACCCGGTGATAAACAAACAGGCTTCTGGGGTATTTGACAAGCTGATTCCGGCAATGAGAGTAATCGAAAAATTGCTCGGCAGGAAAATAGGCCTTTCGGTTATTTGCTTTGCAAGAAAAGCCTAGAGATATTTTTTCGTCTCAGAGCACCACTTGATGCAGTTTTTGATGCCTTCGTCTAGCGGCATTTTGGGCTCGTAGCCTATCTCTTTTTTTGCCTTGGATATGTCAGAATGGGTCTTTTGTACGTCTCCTGGTGGCGAGTCTACGTGTTCTCTGTCTAGTTTTGTGCCAAGATGCCTTTCCAAAAGGGAGACCATCTCGTTGACTTTGACTGGCCTTCCTGAGCCCAAGTTGTACGTGCCTTGGCCTCTTTTTGCCGCCAGAATTGTTCCGTTTACAATATCTGAGACATAGGTAAAGTCCCTTTCTTTGTTTCCATCACCGTAGATCGGTATTGGTTTTTTTTGCTGCGCAAGCCTTATGAATTTGGTAAAGGCCTCGTCTGGCCTTTGCCTTGGACCATACACGGTGTAAAATCGGAGCATTGCAAGTTTTGTGTTGGTTTCTTTGGAATGTTGCAGGCATATTTTTTCTGCCTCTTTTTTTGTTTGGCCATATGGAGATATTGGGTTCAGTGGGTGATCCTCTTTTACTGGGAAATCCTCTGCTGCGACCTCGCCGTACACTGATGAGGTTGACGCAAAGACGATTTTTTTAGCCCCGTCCTTGAATTTAGCGAGGAGTTTTTTGGTTCCTTCCACATTTATCTGGAAATATTCTTGTGGGTTTAGAATGGAGTTTCTCACGCCCGCTATAGCGGCAAAGTGGTAAAGGCAGTCTACTTTTGGCAGCTTGTCCAGATCACCATCGGATAGAATGGAGCCCTCTATGAACTGGAAGTTTTTTGATTTTTTTGCATTCTCCAAGTTTAGCTCCTTTAGCTTTCGCGGATAGTATGGGTGAAAGTTGTCTATTCCAACCACTTCCCAGTTATTGTTTAGCAGTTCCTCGGTAAGATGTGAACCGATAAATCCGGCACAGCCGGTGACCAAACCAATAGGCATAGCTGTGAATTAGAATTTCTACATATAAGCCAGACCTCATAATCTATTAAATAACTCAGAATTTCCTCTGATATAGTGGACAGTCTCTATTCCTTCAGGTCGTTTGCCAAAAACGAAGGATTGTTGCTCAACATAGCGAAAATTCTGCTGATTTGTTTTGTGTCTTTTTTTCTTCTTGGCAACATAGAGCCGTTCTATGAGGGAAGGGATGCGTATACGCATGCGCTGGCGTCGATTAATTTCTCGCATGGACGGCTGGAAAGAACCAACCCGCTGCTCCAAGAGACCGGACTGAGGGAGTTTGCCGGCGACAGGTGGCTTGTGACTGACTTTAACACGGCTGTTCCTAGGATCCCAGGCATAGGAATTGTGTTCTTTGGCGGCATTTCATTTCTCTTGGGCGGGTATTATGGCCTGTTTTACCTGACGCCTATTTTTACCATCATTCTGCTAATAGTTTCAGAAAGGGTAGCAACCAAGCTATTTGGAAGGTATGTAGGACTGTTCACTTTGCTCGTGGTGGGAACAAGCAACCTGCTATTTAGGAACAGCACGTCGCTTCAGACGGAAAGTCTGTTTTCGGTTTTTTTCATTTTGGCTAGTTTCTACTTTGTAAAGTACCTGAGGGGCAAAAATAACCTGTATCTGCTTTTGGCCTCGTGCCTTTTTGCGGCCTCGACGGCAGTCAGGCTGCAGGGGGTGGTGAGCTTTCCAGTTGAAATAGCGGTAGTTGTCGGGTTTTTTGCAGTAAATGTGATTCAAAAAAGACGCGGCGTTTCCACAAATCAAAGAATACTTGGGCGCAGATCAGACGTTGCAAAGGCACTTGTGTACATTGCCATTCCGTGGATAATCTTTTTTGCTTCATACATGGCTTTTTTTGATTATTATTTTGGCAATCCCTTCACAAACTACGGCGAGGTTGCAAATTTTAAGAGCTACGAGACCTCGCCGTCCTCTTTTACGACCATAAGGGGCGAGGATCTGGACAATGTCAAACAATACTCGAAATATCTTTTCCCGTACCAGATTCCGGCCATTTTTGACAGAACCGACAATAATTTAGAGAGTCTTTTTGGCAGTGATTGGCTAGGAGTTGTGGCCCTTTTGATCATTGCGTTTTCATTGCTTGTTTCACTACGAATTAAAAAACACAGGCTCGAGATGATTTTGTTTTTGCCATTGATATTTGCGACAGTTTGGTTTTATTCGTCGCTGACAAGCGAGGACAGGGCTGCAAGCGGCGTTCCTGGGAGATTTATGATTCCGGCCTTTATCCTCAGCACGATGGTTTTTGGATTTTTGTTAAGAGAATTCACAAGGATTGCGGCTACAAGATCTATCATACTGAGATCGTTGAGGGTTGTGGTTGTTGGTGTTGTGGGTTTGTTTTTAATTGCGGCAGTTTACTTTTCATCGCCTGCCCAGATTGCCATTGCAGAAGGACTAGATTTTGAGGATCCGGCCAAGCTTGCCGCGCGGTATCCCCTTGATATGGAAGGACTTGATAGAAATAGCCTGATTTTTTTGGTACATGCCGACTGGGCTGTGGATTATGGCGTGATACCGTTTCAGCCAAATCCGACCAAACTTGAAGAATCGTTTTCCTTGCTAAAACAGGTGCTAAACGACGGATACAGCGTTTACACGTTCAAAGAGTCCACATATGAGGGGGAAAAAGAGATTCTCAGATCGCTGACTGAGAATCACGGGATTGTCCTAAAGGAGTACTCTAAGACCTTTTGTAAAATGGAATTTGCAAACGGAGGCATGAAGAATGATGATGTCTGTATGGTGGAAGGTTGACGGATTTTTCGTTTATTAGTTCAGAGTTTCTTTTCGTACCAATACATTAACAATTTGTAATTGTTTTTTTTGAAGATCATGGTACTTTTTCTGTTACGCAGCATTACGCGGCCAACCAATTTTTTTATTTTTACCTTTTTTGCCTCCTTTTCTAGAAGTTTTAATGCTTTTGTACCGATGCCTTTGCCATGAAATTTGGGATCTATCATTATACTTACATCATTATTTAAAATCCGTATATATCCGACTCTGGTGTTGTCAAGCAGAATTATCCAATTGAAAAATTTTTTATTGCTTTTTTGTTGTCGGAGGTAGCTGTAGTGTTCCCTTTTCGTTATTTTATGCTGATCATAAAAATATCTCTTAAAGCTTGGCTCGTTCCGCAGTTTTAAGATATAGTCCCAATCAGTTTGTTTGACTTTGCGTAGTGTGACTACGTTCATAGCCATGGATTATTACTCGAGTAGTTATGTTTACCTTTGTGGTTGAAAACAAAAATGTAATATTCATTACATAATTAGGAACAAGTGGTGTTTTTGAATATAAAAATAGCAGGAAAACAAATAGGGCAAACCCAGCCAGCTTTTATCGTCGCGGAAGCTGGCATTAACCACAACGGAAATGTAAGAATAGCAAAAAAGATGATAAGTAGTGCAAAAGATTGTGGTGCAGACGCCATAAAATTCCAGACTTTTAGAGCACATGATTTGGCATCAAAAAGTTCCAAGTATTTTAAAATTTTTGAAAAGGTCGAAATAGATTATGCAGATCTTGGAGAATTGTCTGACCATGCAAAGAGAGAAGGCATAATATTCTTTTCAACTCCATTTTCTGAAGAGGCAGTAGATGTATTAGCAGATCTTCGTGTTCCAGCATTCAAAATTGCATCTGGAGACATTACCCACATACCTTTGATTAGATATGTTGCGTCAAAGAAAAAACCGGTCATAATTTCCACAGGCATGTCAAATTTTGCCGAGATAGATTTGGCAGTCAGAGCCATAAAATCACAAAAAAACGACAAAATAGTCATAATGCATAGTGTCACATCGTATCCAACTCCTCCTTCAGATGCTAATTTAAGAGTGATAAACACACTTGAGCACAGATACAAGTACCCAATAGGCTATTCTGATAATGGTGAAGGAGTACTAGTGCCTGTCATAGCTGTTTCCTTGGGTGCGCGAATGATAGAAAAACATTTCACTCTAAGCAAGAAGTTAAAGGGTCCTGATCATTATTTTTCTGCAGACCCAAACGAGTTATCTATGCTCGTAAGGCAGATAAGGGAAACGGAAAAGATACTAGGTGATGGAAAAAAGATTCCACAACATTCAGAATTAGAAAACATACAACATGCACGCAGGAGTATTGTGGCTACTGCTGACATAAAAAAAGGATCCAAAATAACCTCTAATAACATAGCAGTGAAAAGACCCGGTACAGGAATTATGCCGTTGAATTTTCATAAAGTCATAGGTTCCAGCGCCAGAAGAAGCATCAAGATTGATCAACCTATAAAATGGTCTGACATCAAACAGTAACGTATTCTTTGAAACAAAAATTAAACATTCTAGTAAAAACTGCCGGAGGAACAAACACCCGAGAAGAGCTTGGGTTTGGCCACATTTATCGATGTGTTAATTTGGCATCATTTCTTTCTGATCACAAAATCATCTTTTTGTTAGAAGATTTTGGTGGAGCAAAAAAGATTCTAAACGAAAAGGGTCATCGTCAGATCTTCTTATTAAAGAAGAATGCAGGGATTGTTTCTGATCTAAGATCCACCATCTCGCTGATCAAAAAGAAGAAAATCGATGTATTAATTATCGATAGATATCAAACCAAGAAAAAATTCGCAAGCCAAGTCAGAAAGCACGTAAAAATAGCCCTAATTTCAGATCTGTTCAACGTTGATTATGACGCCGACTTGGTAGTCAATGGCTTCATAGGGTTAAAAAACCAGATCAGAATAAATCGGTATGGATCAAAATGTCTGTTTGGCCCTAAGTATCAGATCTTAGACAAGAGATTTGCAGAGCCTAGCACAAAATCATCTAAAAAAACCAAACTTCTTGTCACATTGGGAGGGTTTGACAAAAAGAACGTTGTAAAACTTGTGTTAGAATCGTTGGCAAAAACACAGATAAAATCAAAAATAATACTTGGTCCTGGCACTCCGTTTACTAGCGATCTCAAATCATTAGTGAAACACTCCAAGTTTCTGCAAATACAACAAAAAACAAACGATATGAAAAAAGAGATTGCTAATTCTTCTTTTGGCATTTGCGCTGGAGGAATAACTTCGTATGAGTTTGCCTCACTTGGTGTGCCGTTTGCGATAATTTGTCAAGCTAGGCACCAACTCCAGGTTGCTAGGGAATGGCAACAAAGGGGAATCGCTTTGAATTTAGGATTGCCCAAAAAAGATATTGAGAAGAAAATCAATATTTTGTTGGATCAGGTTTCAAAAAGTAAGCAAACCAAAATTGGTAAGAAGCTAGTTGATGGCTTTGGCGCAAAACGTGTCGCCAAGGAAATAATTAAGCTTGCAAACTAGTGCTACAAAAAAACTCGTTTTTCTTAAGACCAAGTGTTCGTGAAAAAACGCCTGGATTACAAGGCGGCTCGCCTTCTATTTGCAGTTCAAGTAATTCTATAGAGCCGGAACCGGTGGAAATTATTATCTTGTCGTCACAGTTTAAGATTTGTCCTGGTCTTGTTTCTTTTTCATCAGATATTCTGGCTTTCCAAATCAGGGCTTTTTTTCCGTTCCAATAAGTAAAGGCACCGGGATAGGGACGAGTTAAAGCGCGGATCCAGTCATAGCATTGTTTAGAGTTCTTACTCCAATCAATCAATCCGTCTTCAGGTTTTCTTCTTTGGTTTACTGTTGCTTTTGAGTTATCCTGCGGGATTGACTTGATCTGTAGGTCATGTATGGATTTCCAATTATTTTCTAATAGTTGGATCGCTCCGTTTGTTGCTTTAAGATATACGTCACTTACGTCATCGCTTTCCAGAATCTCATATTTGGCATAATCAACTATGTTACCTTCATCCACTCCGGTCGTTAGGTGGAATAGAGTGATGCCGCCTTCTTTTTCGCCACGAATCAATTGCCAATTTATGGGCGATGGACCTCTGTCCTTTGGCAGGATGGATGAATGTATTCCAAGTCGGATTTTTGCAACATCAAGCACTTCCTGAGGCACTATTCGGTGCCAACCTATGATAAATAGGATATCCAGATTTGCTTTTTTTAATAACTCTATGTTCTCCGAGTCTGCAACATTGGATACATGAAATAGTTGAAAACCATATTCTTTTGAAAGATCGTCAAGACTTACCGAGGCAGAGTACTTCATTGCTCTTTCTAGTTCCAAATCAAAAGCCAACACAACTTCGTCGCCATACTTAATTGAGCATTGACATATTTTTTTTAGGCAGGCCCAGCTAATTTGATGACATCCAATAAACCCTATTCTTACCACACACTTTTGTCCAAGTCTATTTTAATAATTATTTTCAAAATTGGGTGAAACTAGCAAATGTGCGGCCAAAGCAAGAGATCCTTTTACGCACACAAAAGGGCTTAATAGTAATAATTAGTGGGTTTATGTGATAAAATGGCAACCAAGCCCAGAAAATCTACTGACCAAAAATCAAAGATTCTTGTTGTCTGCGCTCATCCAGACGATGAAACGCTTGGGCTTGGTGGTACTTTGGCGCTTGAAGCCGCAAACGGAAACGAAGTTTTTGTTTTGATTTTTACGCACGGGCAGTTTGGACGTGATGTTACAGGTGCTGGAATTAAAAAAAGACAAAATCAGGCAAAGAAGGCATGTTCAGCTCTTGGGGTAAGAGATGTGAAATTTCTTAATTATGAGGATGAAAAATTGGACACCATGCCCACAGTAGAACTTGCTTGTCAGATAGAAAAGAGCATTAGAAGCTGGAAGACAGATACAATCTATACGCATTATTGGGGAGATCTTAATCAGGATCACAGAAGAGTTTTTGCAGCTACCTTGATCGCAGTTAGACCATCGCCTTCATCTAAGATAAATCGTCTTGTTTGTTTTGAGACGCCGTCATCAACTGAATGGGGTTACAATCCCAACAATTTTCATCCAAATTCATTTGTCTGTATTGATTCTGTACTTAAAAAGAAGATTAATGCTCTAAAAATGTACGGTGATGAAATCGCTCCTTATCCGCATCCAAGATCAATAGACTCGGTATTGAACAGAACCAAGTATTGGGGCTCTTCCGTAGGAGTAAAACATGCCGAAGCCTTTATGACAATAAGGGAAATTTCGAGATAACCGCATCATTGCAGATTAGCAGCTACGTACTCGATTTGTTTTGTTGTCATTTGTGGGTAGATCGGCAGGCACAAAACTTGGTCTTTTAGTGTATTTGCAACTCTGAATTGTTTCTTTTTGTGTAGGTATCTCTTTTTCATGTAGGACATGAGGTGTAGAGGGTAATATTGGACGCTCGTACCTATTCCCATTTTATGTAGTTTTAAAAAGAGCTCATCGCGCGACATATGATAGTCTTTTGTTACCTTTATGGTGTAAAGATGATAAATGTGATTTCTATCATCACGTGTTTCGGGAATGGTCAGGCCTTTTATCTTTGAGATGAGTTTATCGTATTTCTTAGCGATTTTGATTCTCATGTCATTTATTTTATTGACACGTGAGATTTGTGAGAGTCCTAATGCCGCCCTCATCTCATCAAGCCTGTAGTTGTATCCCAGCTCAACTACGTCGTATTTCCATGTTGCTTTGACCTCTCTTTCTGAAGGAGTTATGTCCATGCCTTGTGATTTCAGTATTTTGATTTTTCTAAAAAAAGAGGCATTATTAGTCGATACCATACCCCCCTCGCCAGTAGTAATTACTTTGGTCGGATAAAAGCTAAAACAGCCAACAGTGCCAATACTGCCACATTTTTTATTTTTGTAAGTTGAACCCAATGCATGTGCACAGTCTTCAATTACATGTAGACCGTGTTTCTTTGCCAAATACATAATTTCAGACATGTCACATGATTGCCCGCCATAATGCACTACTATGACAGCTTTGGTTTTTCTTGTGATTTTTTGCTCTATTTCTTGTGGCTGAATGTTAAATGTATACGGATCAACATCTGCCAGAACTGGTTCTGCACCACAGTAGCTTACTGCATTGGCAGTTGCTGCAAAGGTAAATGTGGGAACTATGACCTCGTCTCCCTTCTCGATGCCAAGGGATCTTGAAGCGAGATGTAGTGCGTGTGTTGCACTTCCAACTCCCACTGCATAGTTACATCTTATGAATGCGCGGAATTTATCCTCAAATTTATGCAAAAACGGTCCGTTTGTTAGCCATCTTTGGTTTAATGACTGCATAACGAAATTTTTGTCATTTTTAGAGATCCATGGAGCAAAATACGGTACATTCATCATTGATATCGAACTGGCGCACTAAATGAATTTAATGATGCATTTCATTTATTTGTAAAAGTTGTGGGTTTTTGTCCAACAATTCTACTAGTGATTCGTATTTGATAAACGAATTTGGTTTGTATAGCTTTGAGAAGATTTCTTTCATCAGGTCAAAATCTTCCTTGTAATCAACAGTTAACCTCCAATTGGGCCTTGCCAGTTCTGGAGGTGCCAAAACATCTCTCACATCATACAAGTTAGGATTTTGGATTATGTGTCTGGTTACATGTTCACGGTCTAGCGGATCAGTTAGATTTTCATGTAATTGTTTGAGAATTTTAAAGCTCATTCCCTCTCCCGAAGAATACCCATAAGGAAATGTTCTGTGCAACATGTTCGATACATAGTCGCACCCTGTAGTTTGGAGAGTGTGAATTACTTCATCCACCAATAGTGGATCGACAAGCGGATCGTCAGCTGTTAATCTTACTATTACATCGCTTTTGAAAATAGAGCTGCAAGTATAGAAACGATCAAGAACATCAGATGAGCTTCCTCTAAAACATTCTATACCCAATCGTTTTGATTCCAGTTCGATATAATTATCCTCAGATAAGACGGTGGTTGCAATTACAATTTTATCAGTCAATTTCGAGAACTTTAAGAAATCAACAATATGCTCGAGAATTGGTTTATTGTTCAGTTTCATTAAGACTTTTCTTGGTAATCGGCTTGAAGCCATTCTTGCTTGTATGATAGATATTGTTTTCATTGCTAGGTCTGTAATTGTACAATTAATAAAAATAGTTGCATTATAGAGTGTCATTCAGATTGGATTCGACCAAAAAATTAGTTATAAGATATAGTTATTTGAAACTGCTTAATTTTGATACCAAGATTGCATTTTCCTTAAGAAGGCATGGTACATTGTGGATAATCGGATATGCGTAACCATCATCCTTGCAGTACCAACATTCCTTGTATCTAAAAAGCGGTTTATGGCTAATTGGAGAAACAAAAATACTTTGAGGCACTTCCTTCGGAGTTTTTTTCTTATTTTTTTCTACAATTGTTATTGCATGTTCATTGTTTCGATCAGAAAACTTGAACAGTTCATGGGTTTGGATCGAGTGTCCTAGTTGCTTAATTATTTTTGGTATATTTCTGCAATAACCATGCTCTATTATGTGTTTTTTGGTAGCAGCAGAACCTAATTCATAACTCGGTTCAATTAGGATAAGGTGATTCCTTGCCACTCGGAGTAACTCGTTGAGTATTGCTTTCTCTTTGCCATGGTTAGGTTCGATCGCGTGGAATGTGTAAATAAGATCAATAGAATTATCTATTAATGGAATATTACTGAGTTCGGAACAGAAAAGCCTAGAGTTTCTTTTTTGTAACTTGGAGAGGTATTTGTTAGCATACAGTAGTCTACTAAGCGATATATCGAAGCCAAAATACTGGCAGTTTTTTGAAGACTGTGAGTTCATTACATAGTATAACGTGTTTGCTTCTCCAACCCCAGCTTCAAGTACTGATTGGGCACCAAATTCAGAGATGATTTTTGAGATTTTTGTTCCTATTTTTTGCCTTGTCGTTCTGAACTTTGCATCTTTTAATTTTTCTAAATAGCTACCGGCCTGTAGATCATATGAATACGAGATTATTTCTGGAGAGTTTAAAGTTGTTTTGTTTTTGGCTCGCAAATATTTCATAATATTCTGATTTTTTGCATATATGGCCCTTATCTTTTGAATCTCTTCGTAATCCAACATTATGTTTTCATGATTATCTCATAAATTATACATATATCTCTTCAAATTTGTTTATAGACCCAAATGACAATAGGTGATTTGTATATCAAGTCACTAACAGATGTGTATAAGCATATTTCACCAGCACAACGAGATATGTTTTTAAGATATGCATTAAAGGAAGAGTAAAAAATGAAGCATCGGATGGAACAAAAACACATTTTGAAAAAAATGTTAAAAAATAAAACAGTATTGATTACAGGGGGCGCTGGAAGCATTGGAACGCATCTTACTAAAAAAATTCTTTCTCACCCCATAAAATCCGTAAGAATTTTGGATATCGATGAACATGCATTATTTAATTTGAAACGATCTACCGATGATAGAAGAATCAGACTTCTATTAGGAAGTATATTAGATCCAGAGAGAATTGATATGGCAAGTTCTGGTGCAGATATAATAATTCACACAGCTGCAATTAAAAATATCGAGATATCGGAGTTCAATCCCATTGAAACAATCAACACAAATGTGAACGGTACGGTCAACATGATAAAAATGGCCATCAGAAATAAACCGGAGAGATTTTTAAACATAAGCACCGATAAGGCTGCTGAACCATCAACATTATACGGCGTCACAAAACAATTAAGTGAGAAACTTGTGAGTTGGGCTGGATCTCACATTACTGCTACAAAATTTGCGTCGGTACGTATTGGTAACGTGATAGAAACTAGAGGAAATGTTTTTGAGGTGTGGGGAAAAGAATCAAAAGATAAGGAGCCATTATCCATTACGGATCCAACAATGAAGAGATATTTCTTCAACATAGATGAAGCTACCGACTTTATTCTTCATAGTTTGTTATTGGGTAATAGAGGGGAAATTTTTGTCCCAAAAATGAAACTATACAATATAAAGAAAATGGCGTCTAAGATTTCAAAAACTCATAGAATTATAGGTAGCAGAAAAGGGGAGAAAATTAAAGAAATTCTTCTTACTGCTGAGGAACGAAAAAGAGCCGTAGAGAAAAATAATATGTGGATCATAAAATAAACACATAATACAAAACTAGTTTTTCATCTTTTTTAGATATTCATTAGCTATCATTTCGAATGTAGATTTAAAATTTTCAATGAATGATTTTATTTGTGCTTCTGTTATCTTTATTTGTTTTAGATAGCCAACGTTATAATTAAAATAGGACGCTACTTCAAACGAGTATTTTTCACTTGGGAATTCAAATGAGTTTTCTTCAATGTAGTCAACATATGCGCTGAGTTCTAGTGGTTCAACTTTTTTATTTAATGATGATTTGATCGCCAAAGGAAGCTCCTCTATGTTTTGTAAAATATGAATTGATGGCACTGATGAATATCCTACATCTTCCTTGAAAACTATGGATGGTTTTCCATAAAAGGTAGCTTCAAGACTAGTTGTACCTCTTATTGTTATTACTAAGGATGATTTTTTTATGATTTCTTCGGTTGTTACTGATGGATGTATCATAACTACATTAGGCAGATCCATAATTTCCTTGTAGAATGATTTCGGTCTCCATCCCAAAGTTTCCATTACAGGATGTTCTTTTACATACAATTTGTAACCGACAGGTAGAGATTTGGCAATATTGTTTATGACACTTATTTGATCAGCATAGTATGGTGCGCCCATCAACAATACACGTTCTGGTTCTAAATGTAGTGGGAAATAGACAAAAAGTTCATCATTTTTGTCAAGTGTGTGTAGGAAATTGTTTTTCATAAAAGATGCTCTGTATTTCTTTTTAAGCAAATGTATTCTTGCGTTTCCCTTTATCAATACGTTTTTTCTTGTTCGTCCAAAATACCTGTATTGGTTTGATTCTTCATTATTGATGAATAGAAATTGTAGAAGCGCTTTTAGTTTTGCAGATTTTGAATTTGTATATTTTTTATAAGATTTTTCTACCAGATAAAACTGTCCCGGCCTATTTGAATCAAGAAAATTTCGTATCTCCTTAATTGTTTTTGATTTAGGTGATTGATCAGGTTTTTTTGGAATGTCTTTTAGATCATAAATTGTTCCATTAGCGATCATACATCTATTACCAAATCTTAACACTTCCAGAGTCAGTACAGTTATGCCCAAAGAAGAACAGATTTTTGAGATTAGATACTGATAGTGTTGTGTAGATGCATTCATGAGAAAATATTTTGGTTTTATTTCTGTTAAAACTTCTTCAAAAAATCTGCATTCAAGTTCAATTATCGATAAAATTTCATCATAACTGAACTTGTAATATTGATTAAATTTGTTGTAAAATAACCTATCAGTATATGCTATGCTCCATATGTTTATTCCATATTTTTGTTCTATTTTAGCTAGATAATCTAAATCAGGTTTTTTTGGCGATATGTAATCATAAAAATACCATGTTTTTTCAAACGGGATTAGTTTTTGATTTTGAAAAAAATTCTTCAGTGATTTGTATGTATCAATAATTGCAAAGATTTTGTAGTTTGCTTTCTGCAGATATGGCGTTATTCCATAATGTATGAATCCATTATCAATCCAAAGTAGGACATTTTGAGTCAACATAGCGATTAATAATTTCTATAATAAATAGATATTAAAGAACTGTTTTGAATTTATTACAAATTTTGGAGAATGTATTGAATGATGACATTTTACCATAATTTTGCTTTTCCTGGAACTATGTGAGAATTGATTCTGGTGATTTCTGGGTGGTCATCTAAGAAATTAACAATTTTTTTCATCGGTATTGGTTCATCGTTTTTCCCAATCGAATCGTAGATCATCCTGGCCACCTTTAGATCTTCTGGATTATCTACGGTTAATCGCAAGTCAGGTCTCTGTAGTTCCCTTGGTGGTTTTGTGTCTTGGATTTTGAAATTTCGTTTGTTGTCATAAATGTATAATGATGCCAATTCGCTTCGATGTTTTTTGGAGCCGTGGAGGTGTGAAGTTTCCAAGGCTTTTGTATTAATGATTTCATAGCCAGCACCTAGAGGAACATCGTTCATTATGGAAAAGTCGTATTTTCCTGTGATGTGCTTTTTTAATAATGGATCGATTCCCTCCCAGTAGATGTATGGGCAGTCAGGAGTGTTTCTAAAGACAACATCGGCATTTACGTATTTGGCACCATCTACCAGTCGTTTTAGTACGTCCATGTCGTCTCCTATGATAAATTTCAAATTATGTTCCAAGGCAAAATTTACAAAGACTTCGTTTCCGGGTTTTTCGCTGATAGCAAGAACTATTTCGGTAATGATTTTGGATTTTTGAATTTGTTTTATGTATAATTCCAGTATTGTGAACCCTCCCACTCGTTGTAGTGGTTTAGCAAATAGGCGTTCTGAGCCCACCCTACACGCTATGACGGCAGCCACTTTTGGTATTTTTTTATCTAGCATATCGTTGGTCAGCACTGTACCCTTTGCAATGTTTTTAGCTGCCATTCGTCCATTATAGTCGTAGAAAAATACCGAGTGCTGTTTTTTCTTCGTTCTTTTGAAATCAAAGAGCCCTTCGTGCAGTTTTGTTCCTTTTTTAATTGGTATTTTTGCTATAGAGTTCTTTTTGTGCACTAGCCTGTATTTTAGTTCGTTATCAACAAGCTCAAATGTAGAGTTACCAAGACTCTTTTCCGTGGTTCGTAGCAGAGATATCATTTTTTTGAATTCGCCTGGATTTAGTGCCGAATAGTAATCTAGGCCTTTCTTTGATCTGTCCAATGTGATGTGTTTTTCGATAATAGCTGCCCCAAGACTTACACCCAATGAAGGTATCAAAAGAGATACTTGTGAGCCTCCTGCCACATGGTCCATCAGGCCAACCGGTAAACCAAACTTTGCCTTAAGGGATGTAATCCTAGAAAGATTCAGATCTTCTAGCTGTGTAGGATACCCTTGGAAGCCATGCATGAGCACTATTTCCTTTGGAGTTTTTTTGATAATGTTAAGAGCAGTATCAATCTCATTTGGCAGACAGCCTGCCACCGATAGCAGGACGGGTTTGTTCACATTGCTAAGGAATTTGAGAATTTGTGGATTGCTAATGTCGGCCGAATGGATCTTGTAACCATCAATGTTTAGTTTTGATATTTGTTTGGCGCTTTCCAAGCCAAAAACATCAACAAAAACTTTGAGTTTCTTTGATTTGGCAAAATCAATCAACCCTTTCCACTCTTTGAGACTCATTTGTAATCTCTGATACAGAGAATAGTATTCGTGGTCTGGCTCTGCTAGTTCGTCAGGGGTAAATTTTTGGAACTTTATTGCATCTGCGCCTGCCTTTGCTGCAGCTTCTGCAATTTTTTTTGCGACTTTGATGTCACCTTCATGGCTATTTGCCATTTCAGCGATAACGAATGTTTTGTTCGTAAATAGAGTCATTCCTGAGTTCACATCTATTCAGTATTTATTGAAATAGGTAAATCTAGTATATAATCACGGATAAAACAATTTTTCCAATGCGTTGAGGCTTTAATTATATTGAGGTCATACAGCAAAAGCGTAGTAAAATGGAATACAATTTCGACTTGTGGGACGACTATACAGATGAAAATGAGAGATCCTTACAAGAGGAATTGGCCAAGTTCATTTATCATTTGACGTTAGGCCTTGGTGCAAAAACTGTTTTAGAGGCTGGCTGTAACATCGGAAACAACTTGCACGGATTTCCACCGACTTTTGCAGTCCACGGTATCGATATGAATGAGAAAGCACTAAACAAGGCAAGAGCAAGATACCCAACCTTTCATTTTGACGAGGGTCCAATTACAAAAATGCCATACCGCGATTCACAGTTTGATCTGGTTTTTACTCGCGGAGTGTTGATTCACATAAATCAAAACGATATGCCTCATGCAGTGAAAGAGATTTTCCGCGTGTCAAAGAAATGGATCATCAATTTGGAATATTTTGGCGAGGACGGTAAAATGATAAAATGGAAACGCGGGGATGATCTCCTGTGGTACAGAGATATGAAGAAATGGTGGAGCAATAGCGATGTCGAGATTATATCAGATGTCGAGATTCCACAAAAACTAGATGTAGGTAAAACAAGACTTACGATTGTAAAAAAGAAAAACTTCGTAGATTAAAAATTACGAAATGTTTTATTATTAAGCTAAAAACCAGAAGAAAAAATTTGAGTTAAAATTGGTTATGCAAATTTGTTGGTAAGTTCAATTATTCTGTCCACATCAGAATTTGTCAAATTAGGATGAGTTGGAAGTGATGTTATTCTTTGACCTGCCAGTTCAGTGTTTTTTAGGCTT
The DNA here is from genome assembly GCA_049276655.1 of Candidatus Nitrosotenuis sp. Taxonomy (GTDB): domain Archaea; phylum Thermoproteota; class Nitrososphaeria; order Nitrososphaerales; family Nitrosopumilaceae; genus Nitrosotenuis. The sequence continues at coordinate 366,867 of JBASWV010000006.1, forward strand.
GTTTTTTGTCTATAGTAACCCATTTTGTGTATAGGCATGTAGTGAATGCCTGTTTCAATGTTGTTTTGAGCCATTTTTTTTATGAAGTTATCTCTCTTTTTGACAAAAATCCAGTAAAAGTGATATGAACATTCCTTGTTGAAGGGCATTTTTTTATCAACGTCGATCTTCTCTGAATATCTCTTAGCTATTTCTTTACGACGTTTGTTTGTTTGATCCAATTTTTGTAATTGAGTTAAACCGATCGCAGCTGAAAATTCATTCATGTAGTAATTCCATCCTAATTCATTTACTTCATATGTCGATCCTTTTCTGTTTGAGATTCCACACCAACGTCTCGCTTTCAGCATGTCACAGAATTTTTTACTATTGTTTCCTTTTAGTGTGACAGCACCGCCAGTTGGCATTGCCAGATTTTTTACTGGGTGGAAGCTAAAGCATGTAGCATCGCCATAATTTCCAATTTTTTTGTTTTTGTAGGTGGCCCCAGCTGCATGTGCCGCATCTTCCACTAACGATGAATTGGATTCATCGCATAATTTCTGTATTTCATCCAATTTACATGGCATGCCAGCGAAATGTACTGGTAAAATGACTTTGGTTTTCTTGGAAATCACTTTTTTTATCATATCGGGATCAAGGCACATCGTATCCGGTTCGACATCTACGAAAATTGGTTTACCTCCATTATAGACAACTGCGTGAGCCGTACTAACAAATGACAATGATGGGATTATCACTTCTTTATTTCGTATGTCAAACAATGACAAGGCCAGATGTAACGCAGCAGTTCCATTATTCATTGCAACGCAGTAATCAGAACCCACATACTCGTTGAATTTAGCCTCAAATTCGCCTACTTTGCCTGTTCCAGCACCTGATGCCCAAAAACGACTTTCTAAGACTTGTTGAATTATGAGTTTTTCTTCTCTACCAAAGATTGGATCAAAAAGCTTGATTTTGTTTTTACCCATGTCAAAATTCGCCAGGAATCATCTCATAAGTGTATTGTATAAGCTTGAATCCTTGTTTTGTAAAGAACTTGATTGATTTCTTATTCTTTGGATTAATATTAGCAAGGTACCTGTTTCTAGGATTTTTTTTAATCAGTAGTTTCATAGCATGTTTCCCAAGGCCGTGTCTCTGATAGTCTTTTTTAATGTGTATTCCTATTTCGTTTTGTTTTGTCAGGTAGATAATACCGATTTTTTGATTTTTGTAATGGATGACGTACCATTTTGAATATGGTTTTGAATTTACAAATTTGACATGTTCCTTGTATGTAGGCATTTTTTTGTGAGAGATGTTTTCAATTGGCCGTCTTTCACCAAGTAATTCATAGAGAAATTTATGATCAGATACGTTTACATTTTTTAAAATGATTTTGGTTGGCAATACAATTGTCTTGTTTTTCATTTAGACGTTATCATAAGCAATCTTTTGTATGTTGTTAAACTTGTCTCGAATCAGGTTTCTGTCTTTATCTGTTTTAAATAATGATTTATTTGTAAATTTATCACAGATTTGAAGAAATTGTGATTCTGTTAGTTCAAACTCATTTAGGAATTCTTTGTAGTATTTTGTAGGTATTTTTCCTTCATATTCTTTTACAAGCTTCAAACCTTCTTCGCGTGTTATGCGCTTATTTCGAATGTCAATTGATGCGTGATCTGAGGCTCGGCCGAATCCATATTTTAGAAATTTGAAGTAGTCATGCATTCCCACGTATTTTGTATCTAGGTTCTCATAGTTTGTGTATGTACCTTCATTTGGTTCGTCCAAGACGTTAAATCCTAATTTTTTTACAATTTCTACCTGTGATCGCGCATCCCACTTCATATAATATCCAAGAAAGATTCCCGTAACGCCAACGCTTCTGATTTCCTCATCTGATGGATACAGGTATGGTTTTAGGTCTTTGAGTTCTATTCCATATTTTACCATGTCTTGCGGTTTTATTTTGTCTAGAAAGTATCCCCCATACTTTTCATTCCATTCTCTGTCAAGGTATTGTTTTGTGCTTGCTACAGCAGGGCCGCCATATTCCATTTGTGGATTCTCACCCCATACAAGTAATGGGATTTTGTAAGCTACTGCGATCTGAACTGGAACGGTAAAAATCCCTATATGTTCAGGCCATGCAGCGTCACCTAATTCTTCTAAACCAAACTTTGCAAGTTTTTTGTACACTATCGGATTTGCCGTGAATTCAATACAGTCCACACCGAAATTCTTTAGATTCTCAATGTTTTTTCTTCCCAGTTCGGTAAAATCACGAGGGTGGAAGCTGACAAGGAGCGGGTTTAAGCCAAAGACGTTTTTTATTATATGAGTTTGGAAGTGACTATCCTTTCCGCCACTCACGGGTATTATGCAATCATATTTGCTTCCATCTTTGTGTTTGTATTGTTCTAAAATTTTTTCTAGTTCTTTTTTTCTTGCATTCCAATCAATTTTTTCTTTTTCTTCTGCAGAATGACAGGCATCACATATACCATTTTCATCAAGTTTTAGTTGTGGCTTTGTATCAGGATACACGCATTTTTTACAATATCTCATAGTTTGCTTTGATAATCTAGTTGGAGTATATTAATTTCATTACATCCACACTAGAATCAAAATTAAAGTGTGAATGCATGAATTGTTTTCTTTTGGCTGATTTTTCGGTTTCCCATAACTCTCCCTTTTTTAGCGATAGTATTGTAGAGATAAGTTCTTCAGGAGAAACTGAAATTGCCATGTCGTTTTCGATCATTTCTTTTTGAAAGCCGCCAAGGGACGATGTGGCCATGCCTGCTACGTTCACAAATATGACGGGTTTTTCAAAAACTGCGGCGTCTAACCCCACGGTAGAAACGGTCGTAACTACCGCATCGCTAATCAAAAGATCCTCAATTAAGCTTCCCTTACTTATTCTAAAGTTAGCAGAGTCATATTTTGTAGTTAAACGCTTTTCAATATCCTCATAATCTCCCGGATGAGGTCTTAACAATATGGTCAGGTCTGTGTGATCTCGAAGTCCTTTGAATAGATTATCTAATAAAATGTCATCGGGATTATTTTTTGAATAATAGGTTAAACGGAAGGAGAGTGGAATCAGTATGATTTTTTTGTCTTCAAAACCGTACTTTGCAAGTAGTGATTCTCTGTTCATTACTTTTTTGAGTTCGTTGATGTTGTAAAACGATGGATTGCCCATTATTGCAATGTTGGATTGTGGATAATGACTTTTTTCAACTAGTATTTTCTTGTAGTATTCACCAAAGACCAACATGAGATCTGGTAATGGATTACCTAGTGGTTGTTTTTCGTTCCAGATTTCTTTATGGCTATAATCTGGATTTCCCTCATATAAGAAACCGTGTTGTATTCCTATTGTTTTGATTCCCAGTTTCTTTGCTACTACTTCAAAACATTTAGCATAGGGGCCAGTCTCATATGCTTGTATGATCACTTTTGGAGCAGTTAATTTCATGAATTTTTCTAGTTCGCACATTAGTTGTAGAAATGTTGGTATGTATGGCTCAAGAAAAATTTGGTCAAATATTGGTTTTAGATACTCCCATAATGCTATTTTTTTGTGAATAAAAGCTTCATGAATGTTTAATTTGTTTAGTTCAGCGTAGGAATTTTTTAGCGATCTTAATTCTTCTTTCACTGAGGTAGATTTATTATTTTTTAAGAAAACATCTATTGGCACCCAATTGAATTCTGTATCTAAGCGGTCTTTTAGTGAGGACGTTTCACCACGAAAAGTGTAATCGATATCAAAACAAAGTAAGGGGATTTTATTTTGTTTCAATAGATCCAAGATTGGTTGTATAGTAAATTCCTGTTTTTCAGTTTTGCCAGTTTTGTAATTTGCCATGGGGCGCCTGTAGCTACTAGGTGAGGTAACTATGACATAATTTTCTGGGGGAACAAATTTTTTCTCAGCGGAAAAGAGATGTAATCGTCGTTCTAATTTTCTTCTTGTTATTTTTTTATAAGCTATATTCTTGAAGCGATTTTTCAGACGATTTTTCATCAGATATAGGACGTATTTTGTTCGTGAAAATTCTAGTCGTGTGTTTTTTAGCTGACATATTTGTTTAATCACAGAAATTTTGTCAAAGTTACCATGTAATTTTAAGTCAGTAACATGGTTTTGTTCAAGCACCTTTATGAGTCGATTAATAAATAGTGTTATGTCATTAAATTTTGGATATATTATGGGGTGAATGAACCACCATAATGAAATATTGTTAATTGAAAACCATTCCATAATCTTTTTGTTTCCAACAATTTTACTCGCAATTTCAGAAAATTCTATGTTTTCTTCATAGTCACTAAATAATTCTAGATCAGTCAAGTCAAGCTCTAACAAACCATTCGTGTTTTTTTTCTCATCTTTTTTTTCGTATAATTCTAATACAAACAATTGCTTTCCTATATTTGCGCACTAATTAAGATTCTTCTATGATCTTTTGGTGAGTTGTTTTAGTAAGATTATTTAGTACTGAATTAAAAACCAGATTGTGTTTAAGGGCAAAAAGATCTTAATTACGGGCGGAACTGGTTCGTTAGGCCAAGCGCTTACTAGATTTTTATTGAAAACAGATGTAGAGGCAATCCGAATTTTCAGCAGAAATGAACACCAACAAGTAATGATGGAAGAGAATCTTAAAGATGAGAGATTAAGATTCTTTATTGGGGACATAAGAGATCTATCTAGACTCACAAGAGCCATGGAGGATATCGACATAGTTTTTCATGCAGCGGCACTTAAACACGTACCTGTTGTTGAGTATAATCCGTTTGAGGGGATCAAAACCAATGTAATTGGTTCACAAAATGTAATTGACGCAAGTATTGAAGCCGATGTAGAAATTGCTGTCGGCATAGGAACTGACAAATCCGTAGCTCCTCTGAATACTTATGGTGCAACAAAACTACTGATGGAGAAGATATTTGTCACTGCAAACAATTATGTCAATCCTGATAAACATAGGACAAAGTTCATAGCACTTCGTTATGGTAATGTTCTTGGAAGTAGTGGTTCTGTCGTTCCGAAATTTATTAGACAGATAAAAAACAAAGAAAAAATCACAATTACCGATCCAAACATGACACGGTTTAGCATAACCATGAATGAAGCTCTAGACTTCATAATCAAATCAACACTTACAGGAAAGGGCTCAGAGATTTTTGTTCCAAAATTGAAGGCATATACAATTAACGATTTAAAAGACGCTACCTTGGAATTACTTGGAAACACGGGGATTGAAAAAATTCCAATCAGACCTGGAGAAAAAATGCATGAAACACTAATAGATGCAGATGAAATGCGACATACCTATGAAACTGATTCAATCTATGTAGTATTGAATCCATTATTTGACGACGATACAATAAAACAGCGCTATCCAACTTTGGGAAAAATAACAAGGACTGAACCATATTCTTCCAACTACGCTCAAAAGATATCAAAGGATGAGCTTAAGAAGATTATTGTAGAAGCGGGTTTGATCTAGAATCACACATAACGTAAATTAATGTGGGATAGTGAGTCGTAGCATTGTTAGCAAAAATATTTCTCCTTTATTGGTATAAAAAAACACAAGAATTAACAATTAAAAATAAAAAATTAGCAGCCAACCGTTTGTTTAGGTCATATAGAAGGCGCTGTATCAACTATGTACAATCAAAGTGTAGTTCAAATTTCATTGTTCTTGAAGGTCGGAAAATGCATGTCAATAAAGACGAGTATCTCAAATTATTATTAGAACAGGATAGTATTATGACTAAATTTGTAAAAAAAGAGATTAAAAAAGGAGATATGGTGTTAGACCTGGGTGCCAATATAGGATATTGGACGTGCTTATTGGCAGAACTCGTTGGAGATAAAGGTCACGTATATGCATTTGAGCCAGAACCCAATAATTTTCAGCTACTCAAGAAAAATGTAGAAATAAATGGTTACAAAAACGTCACATTAGAACAGAAGGCTGTTTCAGATAAAACTGGAAAAATCAAATTGTTTATTTCTGATGTAAAGACCGACCACAGAATATATGATTGGTCTGGACATCAAAATTCAATTGAAATTGATGCGGTCAGATTGGATGATTATTTCAAAGACGGCGAGATTATCATTAATTATATAAAAAGTAATTTGCAGGGAGCTGATTTTGCCGCGGTGCAAGGCATGTCAGCACTGATAAAACGGAGTAAAGATCTGAAAATGATAGTTGAATATCATCCAGATACAATGCTAGAGTTTGGATCGGATCCTAAAGAGTTCATAGAAGTTCTTGTGGGTGAGGGATTCAAGTTATATGATGTAGGTAGTTGTGAAATGAAACCTATTGAGCCTAATGAGATATTCAAAGAATATGCTCTAGGCAAAAATCTTGGGACCAGTTTTTTGTGCATAAGGGGCAAACTAATTCAGGATTATTAACGATAAAATATTATTTTTAAGTTGTAAAGATATAATGGAAAGCTTATTCTTCTGTAGTGTTGATCATGTCTGGACCAACATGCATTACTTCTTTGAACCAATTCGGCGATAATGGTTCCTTAGACGATTTGAATAAGAATTGAATTATGTCTCTTGTAGTTTGTGGATTTCCTGCTCTGTGAAGACATGTTGTTGTGTTTGCAAAGATTGCACTTCCTGGAGGGCCAGTAAATTTAACAACATATTTTGGATCTTCCATTATTTCCACAGGTACACCGTAGTCTTCTCGATGGCCAAAGTTCATTTTTATGAGCTCTTTTGTCCTAGGAATTGCTTGTAGGTGGAACGGCCCATCGTTTCCTGTGACTTCAGCCATATTAATGAAAAGTTTGAGTCGGTCTGTTTTACGGTTATCACAATGCCAGCGATTTGATATCAGGTCTTTGTCTTGTATTTCTTGAGAAATATGGTATGTTCGCCATAAATCGATGCGTACCACTTGAAAGTTACTACCATAGTACTGTTTGATAATTTCAATCACATCATTTGTAAGAAGGGCAGAAAGTTCTGGAATGTTAAGGTGTGGATCAATAATTTGTCGCTTATGATACTTGCCCTCGTATTTGCCTGAGCCAAAAGAGAAGTTATCATCTTCGATCATTTTTTCATATTTTGCACGAATTTTATCAATGAGAGATTTATCATAATTGAAGTTTAATCTCATATAGCCATTTGTCCTAAATTCTTCAATGGTTGGATCGTTTGATTTTGCACCGAATTGAGTATGTTTTAGAAGATTAATGGTACCATCAAGATTATGTTTCATGCCCACAGTGTTACCGAAAATTGCTTTTCCTGCAGATTGATCTATTTTATGATAAGTGCCCTTAATTGCAGCCTCTGGATTTTTTATAGCACGCTTTATTTTTGAACCGAAACCCATCACAACGTCTTGCATGTAGATTAATAAAAATATTGAGTTAAGAGAATGTTTTTGGCATTGAACAAGAACCATCCGGTCTTCTAATTTTTTGCTAGATAATTCTCATAACTACTTATTAACGCCAACTTAAAAGAAGCTTCGAACAGTGGTAGTTGTGAGCAACATTAGACTGACCTATTCAGGTTTGATTTCTTTTCTTGTCACAATAGCAAGTCTATTCACAGGTTTGATATTTACTCTAATTGTAACAAGAAGGTTAGATCAAACTCATTTTGCCATGTGGAGCTTGATCGGTGGCATCATAGCATATTCAATGGCATTCTCTTCAATATCTAACTATTGGCTTGCTCGTCATATAGCAAGGGGTGAAAAGGAAGCTGTTACGGGAATAATCAGTGCAATAATTTTTTCTATCGCAGCTATAGGCGTCTATTTCATTGCAACATTAATCCTTTCTAATTCATCAGATGTTGATTTCAAAATTTTATTATTTGCAGTATTGTTAGTGCCCCTATCGTATATTGTAAGGGGTTTTTCTACGATCGTTTCAAGTTACAAACCCCAAGGCGCTTCCTACATCGCATTGGTTTTTGAAATTACAAAAATACCAATAGGTTTCCTTTTAGTATACATTTTAGATTTAGGAATAATAGGTGCAATAACTACAGCGGCCATTTCACATATTGCTCAATTGATATTCTGCGTCATTTATTCAAAAGAGAGATTAAAAGAACAATTTCATTACGGTGTTTTTAAGAGCTGGGTAAAACTTTCCTGGCTGCCTTTTTTTGCATCTTTGCATGATCGAATTATTAACTTAGATTCAACAATTTACACGTTAATTATGGGTTCTGTGACCGGGGTAGCTTTTGTCGGAATCGCCAAGACTCTTGGAAATCTGGTATCCAATACCAGCTCGCTTGCAGTCGGATTGGCACCTAAATTGCTGGCAACCCAGAATATCCAGCACACAGAGTTAATGATGGATAGAATCCTACTATTTGCAATACCAACGCTTGGCTTTACCATCACATTTGCCAAACCTAGTCTTTGGGTACTTAATCCAATCTACATCGATGCAGTCAACCTTGTGTATCTGTGGTCCATCTCTCATTTTACATGGGTCATATACGGGATTTTTACGAGTACACTTGAGAGTTTAGAAAAAATAGATATCGGTTTTAAAGCAACCACTAAAGAATATCTTAAAAGTAGATTGTTTATAGTTCGTCTCGTATTTGTTGTAGGCTATTCTGCCTACATTATAGCTCTGACATCAGTTTTTATGATTTTGCCCAAATCCGAGTCATCTATGCTGGAGACGGTATTTTGGTGGGGAGCTGTCTATGCAGCTTCCAACATATCCATTCTTGTCGCTTTTAGCATAATGACTGCAAAACAAATTTCATTTAAATTTCCAGCAAAAAAGACGGTAAAATATTCAGTTGCTGCATTACTTGCGTGTTCAATCACATATTTTCTAATTTCGCAGTATCTAGAATACGAGGAGAGCATATTTGTGTTTGGACCAAATTTGATTCCGTACATGCTTCTTTTTGGCGGGCTGTACTTTGGCGTATTGATGTTATGGGATAGCGATAGCCGCAAACTTTTCCAACAGATATTTCTGGAATTTAAAAATAGATCATAAGCAATGCTCTCTTATATAACGAAGTGTTTTGCAGAATAAAGAAAATGGACGATTCGAATGAAATACGACGTATTGCAAAAATTTACGATGAGCGCGCAAGCAAGTACAACAGCATAGATGCCGCAGGGCAATGGGGTTCAAAAGAACAAGCAGTGCTGATCGCACAAGAAATACTCAAAAAATCAGAAATAGCAAAAGAACACTCTGTGTTGGAAATTGGCTGTGGTAGCGGTGTGCTTGGCAATGTGATATCTAAAAACTGCGAATTTTACGTGGGCTTTGACGCATCAAATTTGATGCTCAAAAAGTTTCTAGAAGAGTATGGCAGTGAAAAAAACAACCTCCTAGTAGCCACGGCCACAGAGATCCCCTGCGTAAAAAAGACATTTGACAGAGTGGTCATGAATGGAGTCACAATGTATTTTCCAAACGAAAAATTTCTAAGAAAAGTCCTGGCCGAGATATTGACAGTGTGCAAAGATGATGCGGTGATTTTCATTGGCGAAAACATCATACCTTCAAGATTCCAGTGGGAGTTCGTGTGGTTCCAGAATCTTTCTCCAAAGATTCAGTTTTTTGCAAGAACATACATTTCCTTTAGAAAATGGCTAGCCAAAAAAAGCCCAAAACTGGCAGGAAAGTGGAAGCATGTCCACAAGGACGTTTCCCCAAAAATTATTGAGGGGTTTTTTGGAAGCAATGTAAAAGTAGAGATCTCAGATTCCGTAGCTTATGCCACCAGAAAGGGAATTGGAAACCACAAAGGCAACAAACGAGTAGACTTTCTAATAAGGCTGAAGCCATGACTAAACCAACATACGGATTCAAAGTGGCGTCCCAAGTAGATCAGAAGAGATGGGACGAGGATCTGATGAAGAGCCAGTCTGCATATTTTTTCCAAACTGCAGAATATCAGTCATTTATGGCCAATTCAAAAAACAAAACCCCAATATTCATTTCCATTGTTGATGGAACCGGTGCCACAAATGGACAGCTTGGTCTGATAATAGACGAAATACCGATGACCTACTCTACAACCAAGCTCAGGGTTCTTGCCAAAGGGGTTTCCAAACTGGGTAAAAGAGCCACGTGGGCAGGAGGCCCTATTATTCATTCAGGTGACCACGAATCCAGGATGCGAATATTACGTACCATTATAGAGGCGCTTGATTTTGTGGCCCAAAAATACAACATCATCATGATTGACGGCTACACGTCACCAAGAGACGCATATAACGAAAATTTCAAAGATGAGCTAAAGCTCAATGGTTACAAGATAAACGATTTCTTTACCTTCATGACTAATTTATCCAAAAGTGACGAAGAGATTTGGAACGGCCTGAACAAAAACGCACAGAGGGACGTGCTCCGGGCTGAAAAACGCGGAATCGTAGTAAAGGAGCTGACTTTGGATGCCCTGGATGAATATTTCTCGTTATCAAAGGTATGGGCAAAGACAAAGGGCATTACAAAGTCGATTCCACATACCATGAAGGAAAACTATTGGAATTATTACAAAAAAGGAGTTGAAAAGGTGTTTTTGGCCTATGAGGAGGGCGAGCTTGTTGCAACCCACAGGCTGGGCTGCTTTAATGGAATAATGTACAGCCACAGCCTGATCAATTCATATGAAAAACAAGGTAGCCTTGGTGGCCCATACCTTACCTGGTTTGCAATCAAGTGGGCAAAGCAAAATGGAATTAGATACTTTGATTTTTCTGGAGGAGAGTCGCCGCCAGACGGAAACGACGAGCAGTATCAGAAACAATGGAGCAGTCTTTTGGCGTACAAAAGAAAGTGGGGCGGCCAAGAGATCCCATACTTTCATTGGATAAAGATAAGGAAAAAACTGTCATACAAGGCAATGAGGGCACTACTAAGAGTCGATTGGTCGTACCGAAGTTTCAAGAAAAAAAAGCATGACGGTGCACAAAAAGTCGCAAAATAGAGATTTTGCAAATTATGAGCTGATGGTTTGAAGTATTTTTCTGGGATTTTTCAGTGCGGCAGAGAGTCTTGCCTTTGTCTTGCTCAGGATTTTGGTATATAAGGTGTATTCGTATTTTTGGCCGCCCCACTTTGACTTGAAAAAGTCGATGTTCTTTTCTTTCTCAGAGCTGGGAGACGGGTTTATGCCGCCCATGTCGTACGTTTTATGATTATTCTCAATTGCCCACTCTATGGCGTGCCAGGTCACAAAGCTGCCACCAAGCAGACTGGTTTTTGTGTTTGCGACCCCGTGTTGCACGATGTTTCCATTGAAAATTATGTCAGATATTCCTGCTATTGGCACGCCTTTGTGTTTTGCAAGGAAGACTTTGTGGAAACCGTTCTTGTAGAGGTATTCGTATTCGGTTTTGTACGTTTCCAAGACTCTGGATTTTTTCCTGCGGGTCCTTTCATATTCCTCGTTTTTTAGTTCAGAGAATTCCTTAAAATATGATGGCCCTTCCGTGATTTGAAATTCTAGCTTGTTTTGGCCGGATTTTTTTATGTCGTATCTTGTTTTTTTGTCAAGTTTTTGGTATAGCTCGTCGCTTTTTTGTTGGAGGTCTACAACATAGGTTGCCCACGGGGTTAGATCATAGCCATATTTAGAAAAAGACGAATTGGAAAACTTTGTTTCCAGAGGAGGGGATGAGCCCCGGATCATGGCAACGTTGTTTTCTTTTGCCAGCCTGTCCAGACTTGTAAGAATTGTTTGGGTTATTTCATTTTCACCTTCATTTGCGTGTATAATCGGACCATAAAACCAAGTGAGTACAGAGCTCAAGTTCAGCGTTGAGCCGAGTTTTTTTGCAACTATATTTTCATTCCTAAGTGCGTTTTTGTGCAAAAGAACAGCCAGTTGGCCAACCACACCCCCATTGGGGCTTAAAACGGAAATGAAGAACAGCTTTGAGCCGATGTTTTCTTGATAGACCTTTAGCCAGTTAAAAGACTGGTACAGTGTGGAGCCTCTGTTTTGGGCAAGTTGCGAGTTCCATCGTTTCTCATCGACGTGGCTGTCGATTTGCACGGTATAGTTCATTGATGGTATCGCATGTTTTGCAGTTAAAAATCATAATAATGGTCGTTTTATACAGAGCGAGTACGATTTTGTCAGTCACTATATAAATTAGAATATATTAATTTCAATCGAGTCAGATGCGATTATGTGTTTTTCCAAACGATCCACTAAAAGCGTATTTTGAAAAGGGCGAGATTAAGGAAAGATACTACAATCCCGGTAATTTTTTTGACGAGGTTCATTTCATTTCGCTGACAGACGACGATGTAGATGACGCCAAGGCGCAGGTATTGGTTGGAAACGCAAGGGCAAGGGTTCACAAGGTCGGAAAGATCCCCATCAGGGAAAGGCAAAAAGAACTCGACAGAGTCACAGGCCTGGTAAGGGAGATCAATCCGGCAGTCATCAGGGCTTACAACCCGTTGCTTGGCGGCTGGCTTGCGGCAAGCTCTGCAAAAAAACTAAAGATTCCGCTTTTTCTTTCCCTGCACACCAATTACGAATATCATAAAAAACTAATGATGAAATCCAATCTGAAAAAGTTTTTTGTTTTAAAATATATGGAAAAGTTCATCGAGCCATTTGTACTTCAAAATGCGGACAAGATCACAATTGTTTTCAAAATAATTGAGCCCTATGTGATAAAAAACGGAGGGAAAAAGCCAGAGGTTCTCTACAACAGAATCAACTTTAAACAATTTGAAGACGCCAAGCCCATCGATTCTCTACCAAAGCCACTAGTAATTTCTGTCGGGAATCTGATCAAGGAAAAAAATCACGAATGCCTGATCAGAGCAATGAAAACCCTAGATGCCCATTGCCTCATAATTGGCAAGGGCGATCAGCACGACAAGATTATGGATCTAATCAAAAACGAAAAATTGCAAAATAAAATAACAATAAAAGAGTCAATACCGCACAGCCAGATACAGGATTATTATAAATCCGCGGCTGTCTTTGCGCTTGCCTACGACCCTAATCTCGAAGGATTGCCCATTCCAGTGATCGAAGCCATGGCGTGCGGTTTGCCAGTAGTAATACCGTTTCCAAAGCAAGGCTATTCCGACGGTCTTGATGGCATTGCAGTTTTTTCAGAACGGACGCCAGAATCATTTGGCAAGAGAATAGAAGCGCTCCTGTCCGATGCTAAATATCGCGAAGAGGTTTCCAGAAAATCAAAGATTAAGGCTCTAGATTTTGACAATGCCAAGATTGAAAGCAGGGAAAGAGAGATTTACGAGGAATTACTCAAGTAAAATAATATCATGCGTCTAAAATACAAATAGTTAAAAATTAAACGTAATTCAGGAAAAATGATATGTCGTTAGAACAAACCCTAGAAAAAATCAAACAAAAATCATGCGTTGTTGAGATTTTTGGCCTAGGATATGTTGGATTTCCTCTATCCATAAGATTGGCGTCATCTGGATTTAGAGTAACTGGAATCGACGTTAATTTGAAACGAGTGAAGAGGCTAAAAAACGACCACCTGATGGATTCGGAGATTTATCTAAAGGACGAGTTCTTAAAATGCAAAAAAGAGGGAAAGATACACGTAACCGATGTTCCGGTAAAATCTGATCTCCCAAAGATTGGCATTATCTGCGTTCCTACCCCTATACCCGGCGAACGCGTTTCATCCGATGTTTATGTGAAATCAGCAGTAGAGACATTTTTGAAATATTCAAAGAAGGGGGACATGATCATTTTAGAGAGCAGTATCGAGGTTGGCACAACGGAAGCCATCAAAGAGTTGATTGAATCAAGAGGTTTTAAGATTGGCCCAGACTATGGTCTGTGTTTTTGCCCAGAAAGAATAGACCCGGCAAATAAGGAATGGGGAATAGAGAACATTCCAAGGGTGATATATTGCTCTGACGATCTATGCTATCAGATCGCAATCGAGATTTATCGAAACGTGAACAAGGCTAATCTCGTCAGGGTAGAATCTCCAAAAATCGCCGAAGTCGTCAAGTCCTTTGAAAACGCCTTTAGGCTGGTAAATATTTCACTGGTAAACGAGCTTGCGATCTTGTGTGATAAGCTTGGGATAAATGTAAAAAGCGTAATAGATGCAGCTTCTACAAAACCGTTTGCATTTTTGGCACACTATCCAGGAGCTGGTGCAGGCGGACACTGCATACCAAAAGATCCCAAGTTTCTTTTACAGTCGGCAAAAAAGAACCAGATAGAATTTGGGATAATTGAAAACGCGCTTAAAATCAATTCACAGATGCCAGTCTACATCGCTAATTCCATTGCAAAGTCTCTTGAACTGATAAAAAAAGAAAAAACCGTGATTGTTTGCGGTTTGTCATACAAGGCAAATGTCGAAGACATGCGCGACTCTCCTAGTTTTAAGATAGCAAGTGAGCTCAAAAAAAGGAATTTCAGGGTGTATGGCCACGATCCCTTTTTCAATCCAGAATTTGTGGAAAAATACCTAATAGAAAATAATCTCAGCCAGCTGGGTTTTGAGATACTCAATGACTTGGATGACAGCGCCCTCCAGAAAGCAAGTTGCTTGTGTGTAGTCCAGCATCACGATGTGCTGAAAAACAGGATCAGGGAGATTTATGAAAGGTCGCTCGTTCCATTCATTTACGACTGCCAGAACAAATTGCTCAAAAACCCCAAATCAAAAACCGTCCTAGATTATCTGGGCAATTAGTACAGCAGCTCTATTTCCTTGCCAAAGTCGACACTGTCATAGTTTTCATGCCAGTATAGCGCCTGAAGTGCGAACATGGACGCCCAAGAGTTTAGTTTTTCCCGTTTTTTCCAGCCAAGCAGCGATTTGTATGTCTCTTCGTAAAAGGCCCCCCTGCGTTTGGTATCACCAGACTCGGCCTGCATCGAGACAAGAAAGGAGCGAAGCGCATTTGCGTGTTTTTTGTATTTGGTGTTTTTTTGGAGTTTGTCCAAGAGGATCATGATTCGCATTAGCTGCGCTGCCGGATAGGATGCCTTGGATCGGTGCTTGGAATTAAACCACAGTTCGATGCTCCCGTCGCCTTGGATTTTTGCAGCACACCAGTCCACTGCGTCGGTACAGTACTTTAGGTAGCGTTCATCCTTTGTTTTGTGGTGACAGTAAAGCAGGCCTTCCAGGGCGTAGCACAGGGTGTGGAGGTTGATCGTTTTGCCGTTTTTGTGAAGCGAGATGCTTCCGTCTTTGTTTTGGTATTGGGCATAGGAGTCACAGATCTTTTTGGCGGTTTGGAGATGTTTTTCTTCTTTTGTAGTTTCGTATAGCTGGGCAAAGGTCATCGCGTTTTTGATGTGAAGGCAGCCTTTTTGCTTGTACCAGACTTCGCTGCTTTCCTCAAAGTTCTGCGCGCCTGTCTTTTTGAACGGCCTTATTGTCCCGTCTTGCTCAATCGCGTTGCTGATGGTGTCGATCATTTTAAGAGAATATTCAAGATATTTTTCATTTTGCGAAATTTTGTAGTAATCAAGAAGCCCCTCGACGCAAATGGCAGTATCAAAGGAATACACCAGATTTTGTTTAGAGTCGTCTTGCGAGATTCCCTGTATGATTCCACCATATCGCTCGTAGATTTTTATCAGCCAGTCAGCAGAGGACTGGGCCTTTTTTACATAGTCTTGGTTTTTTTCCTTGTCATAAAGAAAGCACATCGTGCTGATGTAGTAGCCGGTGATCTCAGGATACAGAAAGCCAAACTGATTGGCTTTTTCGTCAAAAAACGAATTGACTGCTCCATAGTTTGTGTCGGATTCATCGGATACGTAAAGGCCAGAAGAGGCCAGCCAGTTTTTTACTTGTTCAAAGTTTGCAGACAACAACATAACATTTTAGTGCGCCAATAAAAGGTTAAACATAATGCGCATTCTCTTTATGGTTTTTCATTTTCCACCGATAAGCGGCGGCGGCGTGGTCGTCATAGTTGAGCTCCTAAACAAACTTGCAGAGCTTGGCCATTCCGTGACGGTGCTCACACCTGAGCTGGATTGGAGTGGAGAAAAATACGACCCACACATCAACCAGACCATATCAGTAGTAAAGGTGCCCACTCCCGCCAAGAACAATCTAAAGATAGCCGCAAGGAGGTGCTATCCCTCGATGAAAAAGAAAGGAATCGAGCTGGCAAAAAAAGAAAAGTTTGACTTTGTTTTTTCCATTTTCCACCCTTTCCACTTGGTTCCAAAGGCGGCAGTAGAGTGCGGCAAGGCCACAGGCCTCCCCACATTAGTAAAAATTGACGACGCCGTATACGAAAAAGCCGCAGGGCTAAAGTCCATCCAGCGCAAAATCGAAAAAATAGTAAATTCCAAGACCCTAAGGCAGGCAACCAGGGTTCTTGTGTCAAATGTCAGTACCAAGGATCTTGTAAGTGAGTATTACAAAGTACCAAAAGAAAAGATCGGCATAATTCCAAACGGCGTTAAGCTGGACTATTTTACCCAGTCAAAACACGACACAAAGAAGGTGGTGTTTTCAGGAGCAATGTACTATCACCGAGGTCTGGACATATTGTTGGAAGCAGCGCCAGAAATTGTAAGGCAGGTTCCAGATGTACGGTTTGTCTTTTTGGGATCAGGCCCAGAAAACGACAAGCTCAAAGAAATCGTGGTGCAAAAGAATCTTCAGAACCACGTCAGTTTTGAGGGCTGGGTCGAAAGAGAGAAAATTCCGTCATATCTAGCAGAGGGAACCATAGGAATTGGGCCCCTGCGATCGACTACCGTCACAAAGAACGCCCTGCCGATAAAGGTCCTAGAGTACATGGCAGCATCCCTCCCGGTCATAGCGATGGAAAACACGCTGCCAGACGATGTTCTAGTGGATGGGAAAAACGGCTTTATTGTCAAAGATGCATCCGAGCTTGCACAGAAGATGTCCTCCCTGCTGCAAAACGACGAGGAGCGGGCAAAGATGGGCAAAAACTCACTCGAAATGGTAAAAAAGTTCGATTGGGCAAATGTTGCAAATCAGATAGTTGACGAATACAAAAAGTGTGTCTAGTGCTTTGTCAGGATAAACGACGTGTCGTTCATTTTTTTGTTCGCGTAATCATAGGCAACGCGCTTGATTGCATTTTGTAATGGTTTTGGCAGTTTGTAAAACTTGAATTTGCCGAGCTTGCCCCTCAGCGCCATCATTTCGTGAGGGCTGAACTTGGTCACCTTGAAAGTGTGGCCTTCGAAGATCTTTTTCCAGTCCTCGAACTTGTTGGTAAAGACGTCCGTTTTGTTCCTTCCCTCGACGCCCTCATTTGGGGTTAGGAACCACGCCTTTCCGTCGTCTTTTAGAGTCCTGAACAGCTCTTTTGCGAAAAAGTCAATGTTGTGAACGTGCTCGACGGAGTAAAAGCTCCCAATTACATCAAATGTCTTGTCCTTGAAGGGAAACGGATCCGAATTGAAATTTACTTTAAACAGCCTATCCCGTATCGACGGATCGGATTTCGATGTTGCATACTCAGAGCCGTCTATGCCGTAGGCGTCGACGTTTCTGTCCACAAAAGCCTTGACTAGTTCCCCGTATGCGCATCCGACATCTAGAACGGTCTTTGGACTGAATTTTTCTATTATGAATTCCGCTCTTCGTACCCACATTGGTGGACGGGAGCGTGTCGCAAAATATTCCTGGTCGTAGATCCGCTGAAGATCCTTGTCATCGTACATTATGTATTGTAGTTATAGTTCGGGCCTATTTTTAGGATTTGTTTGAAAGATTCTTGCGGATCAGTTCAATGATTTTTTGTGATGAGGTGCCAGCTCCGTAGGGGGAATCTTTTTTTGAGATTCTCGGGTTCTTTGATGCCTGCCTAATCGCAGACAGAATTGCCCGATAAGACGTTCCTGCCATGACTGAAAACCCAGCCCTGACAGCATCTGGCCTGTCCGTGGTTTTTCTAGCCACTATCACTTTTTTTCGGATTTTTGGGGCAGTTGCCTCTTCCTGTATGCCACCAGAGTCGGTTACAATAAAGCGAGATCTTTTCATCAGATCCAGCATTTCCAGATATCCAACAGATTTTACAAAGCGAAGATTCTTTTTTCGCGATAACTTTTCGTACATTCCAAAGTCCTTTAGTCGCTGCATGGTTCTTGGGTGTATCGGAAAAACTATTTTTTCTCCAGAGTCCACCACCGCTTTCATTATTGAGGCCAGGGTTGCCTTGTCATCGACGTTTTCTGCTCTGTGCAGAGTCATCAAAACAAAATCGTCAACATCCGGTAAGACGCCTGCGCGAGGCGGAAGATCCGCAAATTTGTTTAGTGCGTCTATTACGGTGTTGCCTGTTACAAAAATTTTTCCATGTACCTTTTCTGAAACTAGATTATTTTTTGACGATGTGGTAGGCGCAAATAGTAGCTCTGAGATGTGGTCCGTTGCGACCCGGTTGTGCTCTTCTGGCATCCTCCAATCAAAGCTCCGCAGCCCCGCTTCAACGTGGCTGACCGGTATTCCGCATTTTAGTGACGACATTGCGGCTGCCAAAACAGTATTGGTGTCGCCCTGGACTATCACCGTATCGAATTCCGATTTGTTAAATATCGCAGGAAGTTTTGACATCATTTCGCCCATTTGTGTCGAGGGGGGCGAGTTGGCTATCTTTAGCGAGTAGTCTGGCTTGCGAACCCTTAGCTGGTCAAAGAACTGATAGCTCAGCTCAAAGTCATAGTGCTGGCCTGTAAAGATTATCGCCGAGTTCTTTTTGTTCAGTTTATCTATGATTGGGGCCAGCTTGATTATTTCAGGCCTGGTCCCTAGGACAACTGCAATTTTCATGTTCTAAGGTTTGGTTTTTTAAACGTCTTAATATGAATTTAGAACAGCTCGTCTGCACGGCTCTGCGATTTATTGGCATATTCATTAATAGACGATATCACAACATTCAAGTTGAAATGAAGATTCTTTTCATTGCGCCAAGATATGGCGGAGGAATTGGCGGACATGCCGCAAGGGTAGCAGAAAAACTGCGCCAGCATGGGTTTGACGTAAAGCTCATGCATGTCCCACACATACCGATAAAAAAGCTGAAAAACCCGAGCTTTGCCATTTTTGGCTCCCTCAAGGCAATGCTTTCTGGAGAAACGTTTGATGTTGCGCACGCATTTAACGTCCCTTCGGCGTTTGTCATGAAATACGTCAAGGCAGAAAGAACCGTCCTTTCCGTTCACGGTGTGTATTCCGACCAGATCGAGGCCCTTCATTCAGGGACCACGGCCGCAGTTGTGTCCAAGGCAGAGTCAAAGGTGCTAGGCTGGGCCGACAAGCTGACAACGGACTCTAAATCCGTGCAAAAAACGTACAAGGAAAGATATGGGGTGGATTTTGAGTTTTTGTTTGCCCCCCTAGACGTCGAAAAGTTCAGCGATATACCAGATGTTCAAAAAAATGAGGGCCAAGTAGTATTCATCGGCAGAGACAGTTACGAAAAAGGTATTGACATTCTGAAAAGCGCAGAGCCAAAAATAAACGGCAAGGTCGTCTACTGCACGGATCTGCCATGGAAAGATGCAATGAAGATTTTAAAATCATCAAGCGTGCTTGTGGTCCCCTCAAGGATAGAGAGCATACCGCAGGTGATCAAGGAGGCTTTTTTCCTCAGAGTCCCGGTGATTGCCACAAATGTCGGCGGCATACCAGAGCTCATTACCGATGGAACAAACGGCATTTTGGTGCCGCCGCAAGACCCTGAAAGACTAGCCAACGCAATCAACAAACTGCTCTCAGACAAGGATCTGTCAAGGAAAATCGCAGATTCTGGCTATGATTTTGTGGTGAAGAATCTCACTTGGGAGACCTTGCTGCCAAAATACATCAAATTTTACGAGGATCTTCTCAAGACGTAAGCGATTGTTTAGAAAAAGAACTTTTTGAGCCCATCGCTTAGATTTGTGTCGGCCGTCCAAGAAATCAGTTTCTTGGCCAGCCTTATGTCCGCCTGACTTGCTCTGACGTCGCCTTCTGGCAGTTTGTCATAGACTGGCTCAAGCGCTTTTCCCGATAGCCTTATCATGATGTCTGCCAGTGACCTGATTGAGGTAGCTACGCCCGTTCCGATGTTTAGTAATCCAAAGCCCAGATTACTTTGCATTGCCATGAGGTTTGCCTTTGCCACATCGATTACAGACACAAAGTCCCTTATCTGCGAGCCGTCTCCAAAGATTACCGGCGGTTTGTTCTTTGTTATGTTGTCGTAAAATTTTGTAATTACTCCTGCATAGTCAGGCGTTTGGCCGGGACCATACACGTTAAAGTACCTCATCCCAATTATCTTGGCTCCAGAGCTTGCGAATTTCTCGGCAAGTTTTTCGTCTTCAAGCTTTGTCATGCCGTACGGGTTGATGGGTTTTCGCTCAAAGTCCTCTGTTATCGGCGTTTTTGCCGGGTTTCCATAAACGCTTGAGCTGCTGGCATACACGACTTTGATTCCGTACTTTTGCGCAATTTTGAATATGTTTTCCGTGCCTGTGACGTTGACTCGATAATAGTTGTCGGTCTGCTCAAAGGATTCCACGACAGATGTTAGCGCGGCCTGATGAAAGATTCCGTCTGCATCCTTTGTTATATTTTCAAGCTCCCCAAAATTCAAAATATCGGTTTTGTGGAACTCGACTTTTCCTGCAATGTCGGCAATGTTCGCGGCTTTCCCCCGATGCAGGTTGTCAATAACTACTACGGAGTGTCCGGAATCTGCCAGAAATCTTGCTAGGTGGCTTCCAATAAATCCGGCACCGCCGGTCACCACATACTTCATTATGAGGGGTTTAGGGGTCGCATCTTTAAGTTTTGATTGATTGGGTTCTGCTAACCTGTCGGGGCCTAGTTTTATTCTAACTAGATATGGGCGATTACGTTTTAGTTAACACCTAAAGGATCAGATCCGTTTTATAGATGAGTGCAAAACCTAGTTATTGCCTCTCAAAT
>JBASWV010000007.1:0-240004 GCA_049276655.1 Candidatus Nitrosotenuis sp.
TCAAAGTCTGACAATACCATAACGCTGGAGACACCTGCAGTATCTGACAACGTCGGAGTCGAGTCAATATCAAACGACGCACCTGCAACGTTCCCGGTAGGCCAGACAGTAGTGACCTGGACTGCAAAAGACCCGGCAGGCAACTTGGAGAGCGTTTCACAAAAAATAACCATAGTAGATACAGTTCCACCCAAATTTGCAAAACTAGCTGAAATAATATCCGAGGCAACGGGAGCGGACAACAACGCGGTCTCACTTGACGCACCGGAAGTCTCCGACATCCAAGACATCACGTCGCTTACAAACGACGCACCAGAGATGTTTGCCCTTGGTCAAACGGTGGTGACGTGGACTGCAACCGACGAGGCAGGCAACTCGGCGTCTGCTACGCAGCTAGTGACAATAACGGACAAGACTGCACCAGAGATTAGCATTCCGCAAAACATCATAATTGACGCCATAGCGCTAGAGACGCCAGTCTCTGTCGGCACTGCAACTGCGGCCGACCTTACAGACACATCACCACAAATAGCAAGTGACGCTCCGTCTACCTTCCCGCTTGGCGACACCATCGTAACCTGGACCGCAGTTGACAAATACGGAAACTCGGTAAACCAGACCCAGACCGTTACTGTGCAGGCTTGTGGAAAACCATACTCGTCGTACAACGCAATAATTGGAACAGATGACGACGACATGTTGTTGGGAACGACGCTTGCCGACCTGATATTTGGCCTTGCAGGTGACGACATCATAATTGGAGACAAAGGAAACGACTGCATCTTGGCAGGAGAAGGCGACGACATCGTATACGGAAACGAAGGCGACGACACGATTGGCGGCGATAACGGGGCAGACATTCTAAAAGGTCAGTCCGGTGAGGACACAATCGAAGGCTCGACTGGAACCGACATCATCGACGGCGGAGACGACATCGACTCGTGTACTGCGTCGGAAAAAGACAACGACATCGTAACTAAATGCGAGTAATCGTATTAACACAATTCAGAATTGGTAATTATGCCGGCGTTGTTGATTCAGCGGCTTTTATTTTTCCAAAATACTCTTTAACATTTGGTCTGAAAAGATAATACAGCACCAACGACTCTATTATCAAGCCGACAATTCCTGAACCCAAATCCGATATCAAGCTAAACCCACTGATAGCTATCCCAATAACACTGCTGATGACTTCGAGTGTCCATGCCCACTTTTTGCCTTTCAATAACCCGATGCCAACAAACAGTCCAAAAGCCCCACCACCTATCAGTAGGGCGCCAAGCAGTGCAGACATTGCCCCAATTAAGGGCATGGACATTCCTGTCACCATTTCATTTGCAGCGATGACCTCATCCCTGAGGATAGAAGAAAGGATTGGCGCAAGCACTACAAAAACTACTCCCGCGACAATCGCGATTATTCCAATGATTACTTCGAACCACCCAAGCACTGTTATGCCAAGTGGGCGCTTCGTCTGAGACGTTTCCACGCAAATCTGGATTCGGCCTTGGTATTAAGGACTAGTGTGTCTAGAGCGAGGACATTACGTTTACGATTAATAATAACAAAAAAGCCAACCAAAATCGTTGTCAAAATCAAAAGCACTTTTTGGTGCATCAAAGAAAGTTACCCCTTCTGGCGTAAACAGCCCAGTGCGATACTTTGAGCCGTACCCGTTTTTTGTAAAAAAGGCACAGGGAAGCGCAATCTGGGATGTCGACGGTAACCGTTACGTGGATTATTGCGCAGGATACGGGGCGATGATTCTTGGACATCGAAGAAAAGAGGTAATCTCCGCGGTCAAAAAACAGCTAAACGTCGGAACGCTGTACGGCGCACCGACAGATCTCGAAGTAAGTCTTGCACAAATACTTTGCAAGACATACCCATCCATGCAAAAGGTCCGACTGGTAAACACCGGCTCCGAGGCTACAATGACTGCGATTAGATTAGCAAGGGGGTTTACAAAAAAGAAAAAGATAATCAAGTTCGAGGGATGCTACCACGGCGCACACGAATCTATGCTTGTAAAAGCGGGATCTGGACACCACGGGATCTCAGTTTCCGACGGGGTGCCGAGGGATTTTACAAAAAACACAATCGTAGTACAATACAACAATTCCGAACAACTCGAATCGGTAATATCGAAAAACAAGGACATTGCAGGTGTAATAGTGGAGCCGGTCCTTGGAAACATGGGGCTGATTCTGCCTGAGAAAAACTTTTTGCAAGACATGAGAAAAATAACAAAACAACACGACATTCCGCTTATCTTTGATGAGATAATAACCGGATTCCGGGTTTCGCTTGGGGGCGCACAGGAATATTTCGGCATAAGGCCTGACATTACTGCTCTTGGCAAGTCGCTTTCCAACGGATTTGTAATTTCCGCGGTGGGCGGAAGAAGGGAAATCATGGATCTTCTTGCACCTGCAGGCAAGGTCTACGAGGCAAGCACGTTTGCCGGAAATCCCGTCTCAGTCGCGGCCGCAATCACCTCCATAAAGACAATGACCAAACTAAGGCACAAAATCTATCCGACACTGGAAAGGTACTGCGTTACACTCTCAAAATCAATAGATGAGGCGGCAACAGACCTCAAAATACCGCACCAGGTAAACTCGCTAGCCTCGATGTTTCAGATATTTTTCACAAACGCGCCAGTCATGGACTATGCCAGCTCAAAGAAATCGGACACTAGGAAATTCCACAAGCTTTTCCGAGCCCTCCTAAAAAAAGGAATTTTTGTGGCGCCGTCTCAGTTTGAAACAGGATTCTTCTCATATGCACACACCAAAGCCGACCTTGACAAGACCATTGCGGCATACGATCATGCGCTGGGGGTGGTGAAACCTTGAAGTATCTCTTGGGAACCAGAGGGAGCAGACTTTCTATTGCCCAGACAAACTGGGTAATGGCCGAGCTCAAAAAGAAAAACCCCGATTCTGAATACGAAATAAAAACAATAAAGACAAAGGGAGACACCGACGCGCGGCCGCTTTTTACGATAAACCAAAAAGGAATCTTTGAAAAAGAGATAGACAAGGCAGTAGCCGACGGCGTCGTAGACTTTGCAGTGCACAGCCTAAAGGATGTGCCGTCTATCTTGAGCGACGAGCTGGTGCTTGGGTGCGTGCCAAAACGAGAGCCGTACAACGATGTATTTATCGCAAAAAACGGCCACACGCTGGAGACCATACCAGCAGGATCGGTAATAGGAACAAGCAGCCTCCGACGGGCAGTACAGGTCTCAAGAAAAAGACAAGACCTCATAGTAAAGCCAATCCGCGGAAATGTAGAGACAAGAATACAAAAAATCCAAGACGGCGCATTTGATGGAGTCGTTCTCGCACAAGCAGGGATAAACCGGCTTGGAATCGACATAAAGTACACGCCATTATCTGCAATTGACTTTCCGCCATCCCCCGGCCAGGGGGCACTGGGCATAGTGTGCAGAAAGGACGACAAAAAAACACTTGATATGCTAAAAAAAATCGAGGATGCAAATACGCGAATCGCAGTAGAGTCGGAAAGAACACTGTCATCGTTTGTAGACTCTGGCTGCAGGTTCCCAGTGGGCGCCTTTGCGCAGGTCAGCGGCGGCTCTGTGAGCCTCACAGTAGTTGCGTACTCCATTGACGGAAAACAGGCACTGGTAGTGCAAAAATCTGGCAAAGACCCACTCGAGGTCGGAAAAAGCGCAGCAGATGAGCTGCAACAAAAAGGTGTAAATGACTTGGCAAAAGACTGGAGACAAAAGGTAGAGGAATGGAACAAAAAATGAGCGGAACGGTTTATCTTGTGGGCGCGGGGCCTGGAGACCCAAAACTTATCACACTGCGCGCAGTCGAGCTAATCAAAAAGGCAGACGTCGTGCTGTATGACCGGCTGGTAAGCAAAAAAATAATCTCACTCATCCCAAAAAAGGCAAAAAAATTCTACGTAGGACGCGATGTTGGTGACGACTACAAGCACCAGGACAGCACAAACGAGCTTATGGTAAAATACGCAAAATCAAACAAGCACATAGTCCGACTAAAGGGAGGAGACCCATTCATCTTTGGGAGGGGTGGGGAGGAGGCAGAGTACCTAAAAAAGCACAAGGTGCACTTTGAGATCGTCCCTGGAATAACGTCTGGCATCGGCTCTGCAGTTTATTCTGGAATCCCACTGACTCACAGAAAGTATTCATCATCGGTCGTCTTTGTCACAGGACACGAGGATCCGGGGAAAACAAAAAACCCAGTCGAGTGGAAAAAGCTTGCAAAATCCGTCGAGACAATAGTGATAATGATGGGCCTCTCCAGAATCGCAACAATTGCAAAGGAACTCATGGCGGGTGGCCTCAAAAAAACCACGCCGGTGGCAGTCATCCAGCGCGGGACCACCGACGAACAACGGATCATAACCGGAACTCTTGCAAACATTTCGAAAAAAATCAGGGACAGCAACATAACGCCGCCCTCAATAATTATAATAGGAAATGTAGTAAGCCTACACAAAACAATAGGTTGGAAAAAATGATCTCAGGCAAGACAATAGCAATCACACGCTCAAAAGAGGACGCAAGAGAGTTCATCGAGCTGGCAGCAAAGGAAAATGTCACGCCGATGCCAATTCCAACAATCGAGCTTGTCAGCAAGGGAGACAAAATAGTCGACGAGTTCCTCACAGACATCGCAGAATTCAACCCTGACTATTCAGTGTTTATGAGCTCAAAAGCAGTCAAACTGCTCTTTGATGTGGCAAAAAACAACGGAAAATACCAAAAACTCCAGCTGGCAATAGCAAACACAATAGTGGTGGCAGTTGGGCCAAAGACAAGGGAGGCGCTAGAAAACGAGGGGATCAAAGTATCGTACATGCCTTCAAAATACTCCTCTGTAGGGGTGGGCGAGACATTCACAAAGCTAAACGCTGAAGGAAAAAAGGTGATCGTCCCAAGAAGCGGCGCGTCGACTGAATTCTTGGCAAATCTCCTGCAAAAAATAGGACTTGTGGTAAAGGAAAACCACCTCTACGACGTGCAGGCCTCTTCTGATACTGCCCAGTGGCAGGACTTTAGGGATTCTTTTTCAAAAAACAAAGTAGATGGAATCGTCTTTACAAGTGCATCATCGGTCCGCGGCTTTTTTGAGATAATGTCGCAAGAATATGAGCAGGCCCAGCTGGAAAAAAAATTGCAAAGACTCCAGATTGTCGCAATCGGCCCGTTCACCGCAGAGGAGCTCAAAAAATTCAACGCGACCCCACAGGTGGCAGATGTGCATACCGTCCCCGGTGCATTCGAAGCAATCAAAAATATTTTTTCATTAGCTTGAGCTATGTTAGCTATACCTACTCCGACAGACAACTAGTAATCAGTGTATAATCTATTTATAACATAACGAGGCTCTGCAATATATGGCCACAGAAAATCTCGAGATGGATTATTCAAAATATGATTTTAAGGACTCGACTGAGATGTACGTCCACCTTTCCAAAAAAGGACTCTCAAAGGATGTGATCATAGAAATCAGCAAGCTGAAAAACGAACCGCAGTGGATGCTTGACTTTAGGCTTAGATCCTACGATATCTTTATGAAAAAACCAATGCCAAACTGGGGCCCTGACTTGAGCTCTATTGATTTTCAAAATATCTATTATTATGCCAAGGCGTCTGAAAAAACAGAAAAAAGCTGGGACGATGTTCCGGCAGACGTCAAAAAAACCTTTGACAAGCTTGGAATCCCAGAGGCAGAAAAGAAATTCCTCGCAGGAGTCGGCGCACAGTACGAATCCGAAGTTGTGTACCATAACCTAAGAGAAGACCTTGCAAAAAAAGGAGTAATATTTCTTGACACGGACACCGCCCTAAAAGAACACCCTGAGATCTTCAAAAAATACTTTGGAAAAATAATTCCGCCGGAAGACAACAAGTTTGCAGCACTAAACAGCGCCGTCTGGAGCGGAGGGTCGTTTATCTACATCCCGCCAGGGGTCAAAGTCGACATGCCGCTGCAGGCATACTTTAGGATCAACGCCGAAAACATCGGGCAGTTCGAAAGAACGCTTATCATCGCAGACGAGGGCTCCGAGGTCCACTACATCGAAGGATGCACCGCACCTGTATACTCTTCAGAGTCGTTACACTCTGCAGTGGTGGAACTTGTTGCACACAAGGACGCAAAGCTTCGATACACAACGATCCAGAACTGGAGCAGCGACGTCTACAACCTTGTGACAAAGCGTGCATATGCATACCAGGGAGCAAAGGTGGAATGGATAGACGGAAACATCGGCAGCAAAATAACAATGAAGTATCCTGGAATTTTCCTACTTGGGCCAAGAGCACACGGCGAGACGCTCTCGATTGCATTTGCAGGCAAGGGCCAGCACCAGGACACCGGGGCAAAAATGGTCCACCTCGCGCCAAACACCACCTCGAGAATCACATCCAAGTCTGTAAGCCGCCTAAACGGCAGGACCACGTACAGGGGACTGCTGCACGTAGCCAAGGGAGCAACGAACGTCAAGGCATCAGTCAGATGCGATGCGCTGCTCCTTGACGACAAATCAAAGACAGACACATACCCATACATGGAGATAAACCAAGAAGACGCAACAGTAACGCACGAGGCGACAGTAGGAAAAATCGGAGACGAGCAAATCTTCTACCTGATGACAAGGGGCTTCTCAGAAGAGGAGGCACTGACACTAATCGTAAACGGGTTCATGGAGCCATTCACAAAAGAACTGCCGATGGAATACGCAGTAGAGCTAAACCGTCTCATAAAACTAGAGATGGACGACTCCGTAGGATAATCCATTCCTATTTGTTGTAAAATGCAAACCCTTGCCCTATCCACAATCGGCCCAAGTCATGTAGACGAAATCTCGTCATCAAAAAACGAGCCAGAGTGGCTAAAGCAGTTCCGCAAAAACTCTTTTACAATTTACCAGAGCCTGCCGCCGGAGGTCTCGCCTCTGTACAACAAGTACACAGACGCAAAGAGGATGGATCCTTCCCAAGTATCGCTGACACTGGACTCGCAAAACGCCATCTTTGATGCACTAAAGCCAAGGCTTGC
The DNA here is from genome assembly GCA_049276655.1 of Candidatus Nitrosotenuis sp. GTDB lineage: Archaea > Thermoproteota > Nitrososphaeria > Nitrososphaerales > Nitrosopumilaceae > Nitrosotenuis. The sequence continues at coordinate 7,071 of JBASWV010000007.1, forward strand.
AGAGCTGGAAAAAGAAACCCACATAATCCAGACCGGCTCCAACATTTTCCGAATAAACATCTCCGATGACCTCAAGTCAAAGGGTGTCGTGGTGTCGTCAATCTATGACGCGATAAAAACACAGGGCGATATCGTGAAAAAAATTCTCGAATCAACCGACCCAAAAGAAGACAAGTACACCGCACTAAACAACGCCGCGTTCAACTCCGGAGTCTTTATCAAAATTCCAAAAAACCTACTTCTGGAAAAACCGATCCACCTAGTTTCGTGCATCCCTACTGACGGCACATCGACAATATCCAAAAACATCATTATCGCAGAGCAAGGCAGCAAGGCAAGCCTAGTCCAGGAGATCTATGCACCAAAGGGCACAAGGCAGCAGGCCTATCTTGAGCTTCTGACAGTCGAGGCGCAGCCAAACAGCAACCTACAGATGACTACATTTCAGGCAATGGACAAGTCCGCAGTCAGCTTTTCGACTAGGAACTGCACCGTACTGCAAGACGCAAAGATAAGCTCGTATCTGGGATTGTTTGGCTCCATGCTGTCGAGATACAGGACAACCTATTTTCTTGACGGCGCCGGCGCATCTGCAACAGATGCAGAAATAATCTTTGGCGACAACGAGCAGTCCTTTGACATATCAGCAAATCTAATTCACAAAAAGCCGTCCACAGAGGGACAGGTGGTGCAGAGGTCGGTGCTCAAAAACAAGTCACGGTCTCTTTTCAAAGGAATGATAAAAATTTTGGAAGGCGCCTCACAGTCAAAGTCATTTCTGTCCGGCCGCTCCATTTTGCTGGACAAGGACGCAAAATCCGACGCAATACCTGGACTTGAAATTCTTACAAACGACGTCAAGGCAACTCACTCTGCGTCTGTTGCGCAGATAGACGAGGAGCAGATCTTTTACCTCGGCTGCCGGTGTCTAAGCAAAAAAGAGGCCGAGCGAATAATCGTCGAGGGGTTCCTCGAACCAATGTCGCGTTCAATGTCGTACCAGGTGCGCGCATGGATTGCATATCTTATTGAATCCAAGTGGGATGGTCGGGATCTCGTACTAAAATCAGACGAGAACCTGCGCTCAATTGTCGAAGTCGAAGAAGTAAGGTACAAAGAAACCGACCAGATTGAAACCCATTACAAGTACCGGTGAAACCTTGGGCAAGTGGATAAAGGCCTGCGCACAAAGTCAGCTCGGAACAAACCAAATGCTAAGCTTCGACTTTGAGGGAAAAAAGATCCTCATCGCAAATCTGGGCGGAAAAATATACGCAACCGACAGAATATGCACGCACGAGGAAGCCGACCTCTCGTCGGGGTTTCTCAGCGAGGAGGGGATCCGGTGCCCATTACACCTTTCTGTTTTCAACTTGGAAAATGGCGTGCCGCAAAACCCGCCGGCAGAGGCCCCGCTCAAAACGTACAATATTAAAATAGATCAGAACGAGATCTATGTAGAGGTTTGAAAATTGCAGACAGCCATCTCCGTTGAACAAATCCGCAAGGACTTTCCTATCTTGCAAAGAAAGGTCCGCAACGACAAGGCCCTTGTATATCTGGACAATGCCGCAACCACACAAAAACCAATCCAGGTGATCAATGCGATTACTGATTTTTACACAAACCACAACTCAAACATACACAGGGCCGTGCACGCGCTAGCAGAAGAGGCCACTGAGGCCTACGAGATGACCCGCGACAAGGTAGCGCAGTTCCTGAACATAAAGGACCGACAAGAGATAGTCTTTGTGCGCGGAACTACTGAGGCAATCAACCTCGTAGCATATGCCTGGGGCAGGCAAAACGTCGGCGAAGGCGACATCATAGTTACAACCGAATACGAGCACCACAGCAACATCGTGCCCTGGCAGCTCCTAACACAGGAAAAGCGAGCAAAACTGGAATATGTGGGGGTGGACGACGACGGCCAGCTTATTTTAGACCATCTCGACTCGTATCTTGCAACCGGTAAGGTAAAACTCGTTGCGGTAAGCCAGATGTCAAACGTTCTTGGAACAATATCTGATATTCCAGAGATAATCAGGCGCTGCAGAAAGGCTGGCGTAAAGATTCTAGTGGATGGCGCACAATCGGTTCCGCACATGAAAGTAGATATCGACGGCCTCGGGTGCGACTTTTTTGCGTTTTCTGCGCACAAGATGCTCGGGCCAACTGGCGTAGGCGTCCTCTGGGCCAAAAAAGAACTACTTGAGCAGATGGTTCCGTTCCACGGCGGAGGGGACATGATACGCGAGGTTCACAAGTACGAGACCACATGGAATGATCTGCCGTACAAATTCGAGGCCGGAACTCCAAACATCGCAGACGTAATAGGATTTGCTGCAGCAATTGACTATCTGGACAACCTTGGAATGGACTATGTAAGGCAGCACGAAATGGAGCTGACAAAATACGCGCTTGAAAAATTATCGGCAATAAAGGGAATCAAGATATACGGAACAAAAGACCTCTCAAAGAGGGGCGGCGTTATTTCATTTAACTTTGCAGACATTCATCCACACGACCTTGCTACAATAATTGACGAGGACGGAATCGCAATAAGGTCAGGGCACCACTGCGCACAGGTGCTGATGGAGAGGCTAGACGTTGCCGCAACATCGCGTGCAAGCTTTTACATTTACAACACAAAAGAAGAAGTCGACGCGCTGATAAACTCACTTTCAAGAGCGGCCAGGTTGTTTAAGCTATGAGCAGCAACGCAAACATCTACCACGAAATGATAGTGGAGTACTCAAGGCACCCTGCCAATTTCGGCAAAATAGAAAACGCCGACATCACATACCACGACAGCAACCCGCTCTGCGGCGACAGCATCGACATTTTCATGAACGTTGCAGACGACAAAGTATCGGATATCAAGTTCAACGGCAGGGGATGCGCCATCTGCATGGCATGCTCTTCCGTTCTGACAGAGATAGTCAAGGGAAAAAGCATCGACGAAGTTAAAAAAATCCAAAAAAACGACGTCCTAGGCGAGCTCGGCCTTGAAAACCTCCAGGCAGTAAGGATCAAGTGCGCACTTCTTTCCCTAAAGGTCCTAAAATACGGACTGTACTCGTATCTTGCAAACAAGCTAAAGGACGCAAGCGCAGACGCACTAAAGCAGGAAGCATCGGCTCTGTACTAGCAATGTCTGACATTCTGCTAGAGATACGTAAGGTGATCTTTGATAGGTTCAACGATCCCGACACGAAATTTACAAACGACGAAGTCTTTGAGACACTGCAGAAAAACAATTCAATAGAAAAATCGCTCACAATAGACGACATGGCGCAGCACTTTGCGTCACTGTGCGATGCAGGCCTGATGAGGAGCATTGCGCAAAACTTTACCACGCAGTGGTTTAAGATATTTGATTCTCTTGAAAAGGTCAGCTGCCAGTCATGCCACAGAGACGTGTACGTGAGCAGCTCAGAAGAAAGGATCTGCCCAAGCTGCAAAAAAGCTATTTAGCTTTGTACCTCTGGGCTGCGGACTCGAGGGACTGTATCATCGGGAGCTTCTCACCGGTCAGGTACAGGACCAGGGCTCCACCTGCGGTGCTGATGTGAGTTATTTTTTCCGCAAGGCCATACCTTTTGAGGGCAGATGTCAGGTGCCCGCCGCTAACTATGGTGGTTGCCATCGATTTTGCCACCGACTCTAGCATTGCTTTTGTTCCGTAGCTGAACATCTCTTTTTCAAAAAATCCCGGCGGACCGGATACGAAAACCGTTCCGGCACTTGCTATTATCTTGGAGTAGTGCTCGATTGTCTTTGGCCCAAGGTCGTAAATCTGGTCTCCCTTGTTGAGAAGCCTCACGTCGAGCTCTAGTCGTTGACCGTCTTTGTTTATTGCAACGTCAGCTGGGGTGAAAAACACATCCGGATACTCGCCCATGAGCGCATGGGCCTTTGAGACAGCTTCCTCCTCGCCTTTTATGCCAAGTGGGTACTTGATTCGAGCCTGGGCGCGCATAAAGACATTGGCGATTATCCCGGTGAGAAGAATCTGGTCTGCTCGGCCGCGCTTTATGAGCATCTTGATTGCTTCCAGCCTGTCCGTTACCTTGGAGCCGCCAAGTACGATTACGTGAGGTGCCTTTGCGATGGTGAGTATCTCATCAAGTTTTTTTACCTCGCGTTCGACTATTTTTCCCGCGCATGCAGGAATGATGTGAGAAAACCCGACAAGCGACGGGTGAGACCTGTGCGCACTTGGAAACGAATCAAGGACACACAGATCAAAAAGATGGCCTAGCCTTCGGACCATTATTGTCTCTGCGGCATCCTCAGGAGAAAACTCATAGTTTTCCTCTGCGCAAAATCTCAAATTATCCAAAAGTATGATGTCGCCGTCCTTCATTTTTTTTATTTCGGACTGCGCAAATGCACCTATGACGTCTTCGACATACTTGATTTTTTTGCCGAGCATTTTTTCTAAAATTTTTGCGTGCTGCTCCATTCCAATGTAATCCTTGGTTCCTACCCTGCCTTGGTGTGACACTACGACTACTTTGGCATTGTTCAAGGCCTGGATTGTCTCTGTGGCTTCTTCGATTCTCTTGGTGCCGGAAATTTCGCCGCTTACCGGATCAATAGGACAGTTCATGTCTACGCGAAGCAACACCGTCTTTCCCTTCAAATCAAAGTCGGACAGCGTCAGAATCTTCACGCCTTTTGTCTTTTTTGCCATCTTAAAATCTTTGAGCCGATCAGATTCGGCGTCGCGTCGGCTTTTCCAAAAAATTAAAAACACCAACTCCTTGTCCCGTGTGATTGCAAAACTGGTTATTTGATGTAAGATCTAGGCCGTTCCTGCTCCTTGCCGTCTCCTTTATCATAATGTCTGTGTTGGTAAACGCCAAGGTCACAGCCGAGTTTGATAGGGCCACGCTGACATACTTTCAGGAAATCGCAGGTAACCCATTAGTAGACCTGGGAATGTGGGCAATAACGGAAATAGGCAACGTCCAGTGGCTCGTGCTGCTAAGCTTTGCAATTCTCATAATAAGAAGAACAAGGCGGGTCGGCCTTATCCTGCTGCTGGCGCTTGTTGCCGGAACAATAGCGGCAGGGTACATCAAAGGCTACGTAGTCGATAATCCGCGCCCGCAACTAGAGTTTCTTGGCACAAATCTCCCCTTTGATGTGGGGCGGGACACATTCGTCCTAGGTACCGACGGCTCTTTTCCGTCTGGGCATGCGACTCGCGCCGCATCACTTGCACTGATCCTGGGATATGCGCTATCACAGAGGTTTCCGCGCGGCTGCTACCTAATCTGGATATTTCCAATACTGGCAGCCATAAGCCGCGTCTACGTACTGCAGCACTACCCGATGGATGTGTTTGGCGGAACAATCTTTGGAATTCTGCTCGCAGGAGTTCTTGCAAAGAAACTAAAACTCTCAGAATACTTCAAAAAATCACAGGACTAGTCCATCAAAGACATTTGAGCTTATCAGGACAATCGCATAGTTTTCGTTGTCGTGGTGGTATGTCCAGTATCTGAGGTTGCGGCTTTGGTTTGCTTGCCGCAGCTTGTAATTTACCTCGGTTGTCACAGTGAGCCCGATCCGTTTTGCTAGCTTTTCCTGCTTTGGCATCAGAACCTTGTATCCGCCCTTTTGGTTTTCAAATCCGAGTCGGACCATTTCAGCGGCTGACTCGGACGCGGCCTTTTCATCCCTTACGACAAATGTTTTAACAACTGGTATCTGGGAGGGATGAAACTCCATGAGCACACTTGTAAAAAGATCAATTTAACTAGATCACCAACAAGTGGCGTTCCTCTAGAGTGTCAAAATTGTTCACATACAAGTCAAATACTAATTATAGTTATAACTTATCGATAATTAGGTAGGACGAACAACAGTTGGCATCATTATCTAAACTAGCGGACAAGCTAAAGCAGCAAAAGATCGAAGCGACCAAAATAAGGCGCAAAAACGAAAGACTGTTAAAGGAAGCCAAGTCGCTAACCCGCAGGTCATCTTCTGGGCTGCACACGCTTGAGCGAAAACTGGAAGACACCAGAGAAAAAATGGGTGACATTAACGTTGAATTCAACCAGATTCTTGCAAGAAAAGAAAGCATCGAGAGGCTGATCAAGGCAGCACACGAGCGCCTCAAGGTCGAAACCGACGCAAAGGAGCAGGCAGAAATAGACATGGACAACGCCGACTCCGAAGACGCAAAACACCTGGCAGCAGATAGGCTGGCGCAAGCAAACGAAAAGATCCAAGAGCTAAAGTTCGAAATAAAACAGCGCGAAGCTGCGGCGCAAAAACTCATCGACGTAATAGAAGATCAGAAAAAATCAAAGAGCAGGACATCAGTCCAAATTCACAAGCAGGCCCATGCAAAGCCAACCCTTGTCACACTAATCAAGAAGGGCAGGACAAGTACAGGGAGGCTCCAAAAGAGACTCGAGTCCTCTACGAGAAGAGAAGATATGATTACAAGAAACCTTGAAAAGGTCACAAAAAAACTCGAGGAGATGAAGGCAAAACATCTCGCAAAGAAGAGAAAAGAGGCCGCAATAAAAGCAGCGAAAAAGCGGGCCGCAAAAAAGAGGGCGCTTGCGCTGGCAAGAAAAAAGGCCGCAAAAAAGAGAGCGCTGGCACTAAAAAGAAAGGCAGCGCTAAAGAAAAGGGCCGCACTCAAAAGAAAAAAGGCAAAACCAAAGAAAAAGCCCGCAAAAAAGGCAAAAAAATCCAAGAAAAAATCAAGACGCTAGTTCTGCACATATAATAAGCTGACATTTGCGGTTTTACAGTAATGAGAAAGCGCGGAATATACGTAATCGCAGGAGGCGCTGCGATACTTGTTGCGTCATTTGCGGTGGCAGCCTCAATCATAACGGAGACCGGCTCACTTGAGGGCGAATTTTCACTTCCATATATTTTAGAAGGGATGTTTGACGAGGTCTCTGACAGAACACAAATCAGCCCAGGCCAGATGGCGTCGTTCTCATTTGACGCATCGACGGGAACGACAATGCTGCTGTGGGGTATACAGATACTGGACTATCAGGGAGGCGACGCAGTAGATGTGTCAATATCGAACATCTATGGCGATAGCTTTGGCAAGTTCAGCTCAGAGCAGCCTGCCCTCTTTGAAACCATGATGGTAGAAAAAGGCGACATTTACAGCTTTAACGTGGAAAACAAAGGCACAAGGCCGATAACAGCGGTGATGATGTTTACAAAAAATCCAGACGAGTCCGAGAGGCTTTCTGATCCGAACTCGCCGCTCTCAAGGACACTGGTGCCGCTAGCCGTTTCTGGGATGCTTTTGATTGTCGGCATTATAATTATAATCGCAGGTATAGTAATTCTAATAATCGATTATAGGAAAAAACAATCCGAATTTATCTAGTATTCCTTTACGATGAGCTCACCGTACTTGCCCTTTCCGAGGGAGACTTCGCCCTTGAATGTGTTCGTGTAGCCGTTTTTGATTATGATCTTAGAGCCGTTCTTTACCTTTTTTATGTCGTCGCCCCAGAGTGCGAGTTTTATCTCGCCTGCCTCGTCTACGAGAAATGCGTTGCAGACCTCGGTCGTTCCGCCTACCTTGAGATTTACGCTTCTGGGCTCCTCCATTCGCTCGACGGTGCCTTCAATGTCGATTTTGTTTCGCATGTTTTTTGCTTGGTCTGTTGTTACCACAAAAAACTCTCTAAAATAAACTCGTATTAACTTTTCTAGTTTGCACAAAATTTGCCAAAAATCTGCGGTTTTTCAAGAATCTGGCAAAACCCCGCCCCTATAGGAGTTATATACTCAGCCCTGAGAATTGTAGACGCAGAGGTATCGAAGCCCGGCCAACCGAGAGGGACTCAAGATCAGATAAGAAATCCCTTCCTTTAGGGGTTCGTGGGTTCAAATCCCACCCTCTGCACTTTTTTCATACAAAACCGGCAAAAACCTAGTCTCAGACTTCTACTAGGTCTACTGACGTGGTACGGTGGTTGCACAATGTCTTGTGAAGTTCTGCCAAGGACTCGTCGCGGAAAACAAGGTTACACCTAAAACACTTCCAGACCTTGGCGCTCATGAATAAATGTACCAAGCATAAAATTTAAAGATGTTGGACGTTTCGTCCATTTTTTTGTGATTTGTGATCAAAAGAGCTGAAATTTGCAGGTTTTGTGCCAAGTTGTGGTAATTTTGGATCTAGGCACAAAACCAATTTAGTTGAGAACGAAAACCTAGGTCTGTGGACGTTTTTTCGATTTTTTACCAGTTGTCGTATTTTGGCATCCTTTTGTTGATGTTCATACTTAACACCGCACCAATCCTGATGCCCCCGACATGGATAGTTCTCGTGTCGTTTTACGCACTTGACCCGACGTTGGATCCTCTTGCCTTAGCCATAGTTGGCGCAAGCGGCGCTACCCTTGGGAGGTTTGCATTGCTGCATGCAAGCAGCTACTTTAGGAGATTTCTTGGCGCCGAGAGAAAAACAAGCCTTGAGAAGATAGGGAACTATCTTCGCTCAAAAAAGATAGGCTATTTTCTTGCGTCGTTTGTGTTTGCGGCGACGCCCCTCCCTGACAACATACTCTTTATCACGTACGGCCTTATGAAGGCAAAAAGCGCCCAGATATACATTGGCTACTGGCTTGGGAGACTTGCAGCATACTATGTGATGTTGTCTGTCAGTGAGCTGGTTCTGACGCCGTTTCTGAAGATCTTCGAGGAGAGGTACCTTGGCGTGCTGTTTATAGACGTGGCAAGTATTGTCGCCCTTGTGTTCTTCGCATCGATAAACTGGAATCTCCTGATCTCGGAAAAAAAGATCAGATTCGTAAGGCCGCGCTTTTGGAAGCTGTGAAAAATGAACTCGCTAAAAAAACTGCAAGGAGAAGTGAAAAAAAGAATCCGAAACGACCCTGCACACGACTATTCCCACATAATGCGGGTCTGTAAAAACGCCCAAACCATAGCAAGGCATGAAAAGGCCGACCCTCGGCTGGTTCTGGCTGCGGCGCTCTTGCACGACATGGTGCAGTACCCAAAATCCGACAAGAGATCAAAGACATCTTCTATCAAAAGCGCAAGGCTGGCCGAAAAAATCTTGGCAAGATACAGTTTTACAAAAAAAGAGATCCTGACAATTTCCGATGCAATACGAGACCACAGCTATTCAAGAAAAAAGACACCTGCTACGCTGGTGGGAAAGATACTCCAGGACGCCGACAGGCTTGATGCGCTAGGGGCCATAGGAATCGCAAGGACGTTTAGCGTCGGCGGCTCCGAAAAAAGGCCAATTTACCACGAAATGGACCCATTCTGCCAAAAAAGAAGGCCGGACGACAAGTCATGGACCGTGGATCATTTTTATCAAAAACTGCTCAGGCTCGAGAAAAAAATGCACACAAAATATGCGAAAAAGGAGGCTAGGAATAGAACTAGGCTGATGCGCAAATTCATTGGTTCCTTAAAAAGAGAACTTTAGCGTTCGAATTTTGCCATTTGGACTTAATGCGTAGGAATTCTAATCTTTGGGGGCTGAGAAACTACGAATTGATTTTATCTTACGGTGACGTAATGATATCGTGGTTATTGTCTGGATTGCAATCGGTCTGGGAGTTCTGGCAGCATACATTCTGATTAGAAAAATACTCAAGGCCTCGCCAAAAGCCCCACTCAAAATCAGCCTTTATTGCAAAAAATGTGGTTACAAAACGAACGGACTAAAATGTCCAAGATGCGAAAACACCCAGAACCGCCAAAGCTGGAAATAGATCAGGCAATATCCGCATTGGATTGGAGCCACTCGTATTTTATGATTTTAAAAATCTAGCCATAGTCTACGTATCTTGCGTATCTTTTTTCTATCTCTGGGTTTTTCCCTTCCAGGATTTTCTCAATTTCTTCTTTGTGACGGTTTTTCATGTATGATACCATGTCAGAAAATCCTTCTATATCCGGATACGACTCTACTAGCCTTTCCAAGACAGAAAAAAACTCGACTGTTTTTTGGCGAAACTCTTCTTTGCTTGGATTTTTTATCCGGTTTAGCCTAAACCACACACACGCCCAGCTTGCGCCTACGACGTGCGGCAAAAGATCATAGGCGCGCTCTATCTCGAATCGCTGGTCTTCTCTCATGAATTATCCAAAAGGTGGGCTGCCATCGCTTTTGCAAAATAGGTAACTATCATGTCTGCCCCTGCCCGTTTTATGGAATAAAGGATCTCAGTCATCACGTCTGTTTCGTTTATCCAGCCCTGCTTTGCAGCTCCCTTGACCAGGGCGTATTCTCCTGATACGCTGTACGCAGATACCGGCACGTTGAACCTACGTTTTGTCTCTGCAATCAAATCAAGGTATGCCAGTGCGGGCTTTACCATGACGATATCGACTCCCTCGTTTATGTCAAGCTCGATTTCCCGCATCGCCTCGCGAGGATTTGTAAACGGAACCTGGTATGTCTTTCTGTCGCCAAAATGCGGCGCACAATCGGTTGCGTCACGGAATGGTGTGTAAAACGATGATCGGTGCTTTGCAGAATGCGACATTATTCCAACGTCGGTAAATCCATCTTTGTCAAGTGCAGACCTTATTGCCTTTACTTGGCCGTCCATCATGGCAGAAGGTGATACGACATCGACTCCAACTCTTGCTTGGCTTAGCGCGATTTTTGCTAAGGTGTCAATGCTGGCGTCGTTGTCAATTTCACTCCCCCTTACTATTCCGCAGTGGCCAGCTGTGGTGTACTGGCAGAGGCAGACATCTGCCATGATGACAACATTACTGCCAAAGTTTTTTCTAATCTCGCCAATCGATCTCTGGACGATTCCATTTTCAGCAAACGCAGACGTTCCGACGTCGTCCTTTTTTTCCGGGATGCCAAAAAGCATGACTGCTGGGATGCCAAGTTTTTGTATTTCTTCTATTTCCTTTGTTAATTCAGATATCGGAAGCCGCTCTATTGCCTCCATCGACTGGATCTGGGTTCTTGCTTTTAGCCCCTCCTGCACAAAGACCGGGCAGATGAGGTCGTTTGAAGACAGCAAGATTTCCTGGACTAGGTTGCGCATCTTTTCGTTTTTGCGCATCCTCCGCAATCTCCTCTGGGGAAATGACGCAGTCATGCAAAAAAATCACTGTCAATGCAATATAATTCTAGGCGGGGGTTCTAGTCGCCTTTTTTCTTGTAATCGAAAAGCTTTGACGCTGCCTTTAGCAGATCATCGTCAGAGTGCTCCGATGCGCGCCTGAGGTTGTTCATCGGCTCTGAAATGATTCCCTCGACTACTGCCTTTGTCAGGTTCTCAATTATCTTGATTCGTTCCTCGTCCTTTTCTCCGAGCATCTGGAGTGCCTTTTGGAGCTCTTTTTCCCGTCTCGTGTCGATGTCCTTGAATATCTCCTTGACTGTGGGCTCTACTTCGAGTCTTCTCATGTGTGCCTGTAATACCTCCAACTCGTCATTAATTATTTTTTCCGCACTTTCGCGCTGATTTGAGCGGTATCGGATGTTCTTGTCGACCATTTCTGCTATCTGATCGAGATTCATCATCTTGATTCCATGAATGGTCGCGACCTTTTCGTCCACTGTCCTTGGGTTCGAAAGATCCAATATCATCATGCCGTTTTTCTTGTCCTCCATGGCCTTTTTGATTCTCTCAAAGGTCACCAAAAAATACGGCGCAATTGTGGCGACAAACAAAACGTCATAGTTTGAGAATCCATCTAAGACATCCTCGAACTCTATTGGCGCGCCGCCGACAGTCTCCGCAAAAGCCTTGGAGCGTTCCATGGTTCGGCTTGTCACAAAAAACCGATAACCCCTCTTGTTTAGAGATTTTGCGACAAGTGTGGCTGCCTCGCCGGTCCCGATGAGGAGAATCTTTTTTGTTTTCAGCTCGTCAATGTTTTCCTCAGCAAGCTTGACTGCCATGGAGCCTACCGAGATTGTCCCCTTGTTTATCCCAGTCGAGTTCCGGATGCGCGTGCCTATCTTGATTGCCTTGTCAAATAACGTGTTGAGCCGCTCATTTGATGCGCGAATCTCCCTTGCGATGGTTATCGAGTCCTTTATCTGCCCAAGAATCTGCTCTTCGCCTACTACCATGGAGTCGAGGCCTGATGTGAGCCTTAGAAGGTGGTCAAAGACTTCGACGTTTTCAGCAACCTCGAAGTTTTCCTTAAAGGCTACCTCCTCTAGACCCGCAAGCGATGCCCACGTCTTTTTTATTTTTTCAATGTTTAGCTGATCGGTTGAGCCGAAAATCTCGACCCTGTTGCACGTCTGTAAAATGACAAACTCCTTTAGGCCGGAGTGCTTTCGGAACGACTCGTACGCCGAGTCCACATCCTTGAACGTGAACTTTTCGAGTATGTGTATTGGCGAGTTGCGAAATGTCACACGTGCGTTGATTATTTTGCTCATTTCCATTTCTCCAGGATCTTCATTACTTCCCTTTTTGCTCTTGGCATGTCGTCTTCTTTTAATAACTGTTTTATCTTGGAATCGTTTAAAATCGAATACAGGAACTTTTTTCGCCCAAGCGTAGTAGGTATCTTTTGCTTTGCAGCATCCCTTGCAATTTTTTGGAGTTTTATCTGGTAAATGTCCTCTTTGTCAATTATCTCTCTGAACAGCTTTTCTGCCCTTAGCTTTAGCCTGCGTGCCATGGCCGGGCTCCTGCCGCCAGTAGATATTGCAATTTGTACGGTGTCTTCGATGTTTATGACGGACGGATGCGCAAAGTCGCTCACCTCTGGGTCGTCTGCGGCGTATGCATAGCAACGCATTTTTTTTGCCTTTTCGACGATCCTTCTGTTTAGCTGCCTGTCATCTGTTGCCGCCATAACCAAAATCGGCTCGTAGTCATCAAGAAAATCGGCATTGTCGAGCTTTATTTTTTTGAATTCGATCTTGCCTGCTTTTGCAAGCTTCTGAATCGGTGTGTTTGCCTTGTCGGATACTACCAAAATTTTACAGTCCTGCGTCAAAAGCGAGTTTACCTTCTTTAAGCCCTCGCCACCGGCTCCGACAACTATGACCAGATTGCCCTTTAGGTTTAGGTCAACAATCACGATCTGGCATTCCATGGTTTGTATTTATAGGATTGCCATTTTTTCATGGTGCGGGGTCTAAGAATAACCTGCGACTTAATTGCACTACAGTTCGTTTTCTACAATGGAAGTAAGCAGTGACAAGCGAGACTTTTATGCGGTTTTCTCAGAACTCTCAGATTTGACAGTAAAAACGCAGTACTTGAAATAATCGGCTCGCTAAAAAGTGATGTAATTGTTGGAGAGCATGTAATGAAAAAACAGATTCCATCTTATTACATAACCAGACACAACGTTCAGATTCTGTACCGTGTCAAGCTTCCACATCATTGGAGACTGATCTACACAATAATTACTCTGCATGAGAGAACAAAACCAAACGCATTGTTGCTGGAACTACCTGATCACAACAAATACGACAAAAGATTTGGGTATTTCAAAAAGAAGTCAGCATGATGCTAGTACTTTTAAGTACATTACATAAAAGTCATATATCTGGGTGATGGGAATAAATTGTGGTTAAACATCTCAGAAAATCCCGCCTAGATGTGTTGCTTGGACAGGATCTGGCAAAATACAATCCTACACTCAAGAGCGTTTTGAGGGTTGAAAGACTTTTCAGCGAAAATCTCGAGTTTCGCTCCAAGAGTCAGCTTTTGAGAAATCTAGACGGCACGATGAAAGCACCAGTCCTTAATGTCATTCTGAAATATTTGAAGGAGCTTGGTAAGGTAATGGAAAACGACGATGGTTCGTGGACCTGGATCTATGCTGCAAACAACAGGCGACTGAGAAAAAGCTACAACCAGTCGGTCAGGCCGTAGGCATGATCTAGCTAAGCCCGCTACATTTTTAATCAAAAAACAATTTCTACGATCCATAGTAATGGATACACTGGACAAGGAAATTCTAAACGAGATACAATGGTCTTTTCCATTGGTGTCAGAGCCGTACAAGGATCTGGCTGGCAGATTTCACGTCACAGCTGACGAGATGAAAAAAAGAATATCTGACTTGAAATCCTCAGGAGTCCTGCGGCAGCTCTCGGCAATCTTTGACACAAGAAGGCTCGGATACAAGAGCTCTCTTGTCGCAATGGCAATAGAGCCGGACAAGCTGGACTATGTCGCAAACCAGATAAACCGACATCCTGGGGTTTCTCACAACTATGAGCGAAACCACGAGTACAACCTCTGGTTTACACTGGCAACCCCGCCAGGCTCTGACCTAAAAACCGAAGTCGACAAGTTCATGAAACTGCCCGGAATAAACAAGGTGAGGCTGCTTCCCACCATCAAGCTCTTCAAAATCGGCGTAAAGCTCGACATGGTTGATGAAAAAAAGAAAGAGGTCGCGCCGACTGAGGAAAAGAAAAAGATCAAAGAGACCAAGTTCACCCCGACAGAGCAGGACAAAGAGTTCATCAGGCAGCTCCAAAAAGACCTCGAGGTAGCAGACAGGCCGTTCCTGAAAGCGGCGCAAAGCCTCGAAATGACCGAAGAACAGGTCTTTGAAAAACTGCGACACTACGAAGAAATCGGAGTGATGAGGCGGTATGCAGCCATTCTGCGGCACAGAGATGTCGGATTTGTCGCAAACGGCATGATCGTCTGGCGCGTACCTGAGCAGAGAATAGAAGAGGTGGGTAGTGTGCTTGGGGCGTTTCCGCAGATAAGCCACTGCTACCAGAGGCCGGTATATGCGGACTGGCCGTACAACGTATTTTCGATGGTGCACTGCAAGTCCATAGCGGAGGCAGAATCCATGGCAAAGGACATACAAAAACACATCAATGTAGACGACTACCGCATTTTGTTCAGCTCGCGCGAATTCAAAAAGACTCGCGTCGAGTATTTCGTAGAGTCCGAGTTTGTCCTAGAAGAGCCAGTCCCGGTATAATCACTTTCTCATAGATTCTATAAATTCTGCAAAATATCTCTTGGAGGCCGCGTCGCCAAGCTGTTTTTTTATGTCATCTATGATGGCTTGGTACGCATTTCCAAAAATGTCCTGCAGGACCCTTTTTAGAAATTCGGGGTTTTTGTCGCAGTCTGTGATGAAGCAGTTGTAGTCTTTTTTCAGCTTCGAGACCACCTTTTCGTATTCTGGCACGCCCATCCTGAGCAAAACTATTTCTATGCAAAACGACAAAAGATCCTTGTCCATTCTGTCTTCTGGGTGTGCTCCGAACATGTCAAGACCTCACCATCTGGTTAGGCGTCTCCCCTTATAGTGAGGCCGGAAAATGATCCGTTTTTTTGATTCCAAAACGGAAAAAAATCTACTGCGCTGTTGCCTTTATCTCGTATGACGGCCAGCTGGAATACAGAGCCGCAATCTCTGACATGTCTGAGCTGCTCAGGTATTTGCCATCAGACATTGCAGAAAACTGCTCTATCTCCTCTGTGCTGATAACAGTCGGCAGCACCGAAGACACGGGATCCTTGGACAGGATGAACTTTATTGCAAGCTCGGTAATGTTTAGGCCGTTTCTCTCAGCTATTGGCCTGAGCTGCTCGACTTTGTCGAGTGCAGACTTTATCCACTCGCCCCTTCGGACGGAGCGGTGGTCTTTTTCGTCTATTTTTGTGTCTGCCTTTACCTTTCCAGTAAGTATTCCAGACGCGTCTGGAACGCGCACAAGAATCCCGACGTTTCTTTTTGCCGCGTTCTCTATGATCTCATTGCCGGGGGTCTGCTCCAAAATATTGTATACCGTTTGGACCGCGGAAACGTTCCTTCGGTTCATTGCCTCGATACCCTCCTGAGTCCAGCCTATTGCGGGGCCAAGTGCCACCTGGTATGTTCCTATCGCCCCCTCGTTTATCTTGCTGTCAAGGGTGTTGAAAATCACATCGTTTCTTATGTGGTGCATCTTTGGGTTGTGCAGCCCATATACGTCAATATAGTCAGTCTGAAGCCTTGCCATGCTGTTGCGCAGGGCATGCTCCGTAAAAAGCGGGTCGAACCTCTGGGGCAGCTCGCTATGTCCTATCTGCGGCACTCCTTCAAAGTCGTAGCCGTATTTTGTAGAAATGACGATCTCGTCGCGCATGCCCTTGAAGGCCTCGCCAATCAGCTTTTCGCTTTTTCCCTTACCATACATGTCGGCAGTCTCAAAAAAGTTTATCCCTAGATCAAATGCCCGCCTGAGCATTTTTTTCGCCTCGTCGTCCTCGATTTTTTTGCCCCACCAGTCCAAGGCAATGGTCCAGGCGCCAAAGCCTATCTCGGATACCTTGATGCCGCTCTTTCCAAGTGTCCGGTACTTCAATTTACGATCTCCAGAAACTTTGCCAGCTTTGCATCCAACTCAGTATCGCTCATTGCCGGCCTTCCAGAACCAAGTTTTGCATTTATTTCTATCCAAGATTTGCACCCCTGATATTCTGGCTTTAGCGGTATGTCAAACTCGGCAATCCCGTACGTTTTCAAAAAGACGGCCTTTATGGGCTTGTCCGGCATCCACTCGACCCTCGTCTTGATGTACGAGTCGCTCCATATGTGGAACTCTGACAGATCGTTTAGTTTTTCTTCAGAGGAGACGTCCGCTTCGGCCAAAACCTCGGCGTACGACGATATCCTGTTTTGCCCTTCTGGAGGTTTTGCGCTCATCGCCAAACCCAAATAGTTGTGAAACATTGGCTTTAGATTGCCGAGGCTTTGGTGCTCAAACGTGGGAAACAGGAAAAACTTTTTTGATTCTATGAAAAAGCCTGACGCGACATCCAAAATGCCGCCCTTTCGCAAAAGTACTGTCTGGTCTCCGGCCTCGAGGGCGCGCACGACCGTTGCCCATTCCTTTAGCCCGTTCATCTACCCTAGACTTGATATAAGCGGAATAATATCCTTCTTTACGCAGGCAATCATCGGCGTGTCCTGCTGGATGTATCGGGAGACCTGGGTCTCGCGGAGCTCCATTATCAAATCCTGAAACGAATGCAAGTCGTCGGCCTCAAACGCAAGCATAAAGTCCTCGTCGTGTATGCCGAACGAATACGTGGTGTTCAAGACAATCTGTGGGTACTTGTGGCCTATTGTGATGTGCTCGTCCATCATGACCTTTCTTTTTTCAAGGGGCAGCAGGTACCACTCGCGCGTCTTGACAAAGGGGTACACTATTACGTATTTTTTCGCCTCGGCACCCTCTACAAATGACGGAGTCTTGCCGGCCTTTGCGTAAATCGAGGGCCTAGTGGACGACAGGTACACATGGGACGGCGTGATGTATTTGCCAAATACGGTAGAGTAGATTTTTGAAATGACGCCCTGTATTTCTTCGACGGACTCTGCCGCAAACCAGAAAAGAAACTCCGCGTCGTCCCTTAGGCCTAGGGTAGAGTATGTCCGGCATTTTATCTTGGAGTTTCGTATCACCTGCTCTACTTCCTTTGCGGATTCTTCCTTTGCCATGTCTGCCATCCACCTCCACTTTGGGTCTATTTTGAAAAACGAGAAGTTGAAAAAAGTCCGGCTTACCTCAGACATGGCTTTCTTTTCCCCAATCCATATTTAACAATACTCGCGTTTTTCAGAATCTGGACTAATCCTTAACTAAATTGGCGCCTCATATGATGCGATGAGGGAAAAACTCCTTTGGCTGTGCACGTGCACCGCCCTTGAAATAATGACTGCCAGCGGCGTAACGCTGTACCTTTTGTATCTCGAGCAGGGCATGCTTGCGCTGATCTCCGCCATAGTGTTTGCCAAGGTGATCGGATTCCATTTTGCCATAGAGATACACGAGAGGCTAAAAAGAGGGAGACCCCTGCCAAAAATATCACATTGAGCTATGCCGCAAACCCAATAGACGTCATAAGGAAGCTTTTTGGCGAAAAAAAATGGGATGACATTATCTCGTTTTGCAAAAAAATGCTGCAAGATGATCCAAAGGATCTTGTAGCGTTGCAGAACATGACTACGGCGCTTTTGCATGCGGGTAGATACGACGATGCGCTGGTGTCGTGCCAGGCGGTGCTTGACATGAACGAGTCTGACGAGTATGCGCTGAAAAACAAGATCTTTGCACTTGAAAAGCTCCGCAAATACGACGACGTCATAATATGTGCAGACCGGCTCCTGGCAAAAAACAAGGGCGATGCGTGGGCACATGACAGCAAGGGCCTTGCGCTAAACGAGCTTGGAAAACACAAAGAGGCACTGGAATGCTACGACAGGTCCCTTGAGATAGACCAAGACAACACCACGGCAATCATGAACAAGGCAATCACGCTCTCATTTTTGCAAAAATTCGAAGACGCAATACCCCTCTACGACAAGGCCCAAAGGCTGGAAGGGACAATCAAGGAAGCTGCCGCTGCAAAATCGGAGGCCTACCAAAGACTCGGAAAAGAAGACGAGGCGTTTTTGGCAGCGCAAGGGCTCCTAATGGACGACATTCAGAGATACATCGAAGAGGCGAGAACAAAAAAGATGCGCGTCTTTGACCTTTTTTGCCTAAACGAGTATAACGAACTTGAAGCCCGCGAAAAAATGCACGCAGAAAAACACGACGCAAAACTCGAAAAAGGTTTTTGAGTTTGTAGCGGTGCTACCTTGTGTGCTCAGATCAAACCTGTTGCTGTTGATCGGGATCGCCCTGATTATTTTTGGCGCACTAAACATTGCCACGGAGGCGCTTGCGCAAGACTCTGAGCGGCAAGAGACTGCGCAGGCCTCAGAGCGACAAGACGTCGTGGATATCATAGTAATCAACCTCATCTCCCAGATAGGCCCGATTGTAGCGGGATTCGTCTCGATTGGAATCCAGTTTGCAAGAAAGCAGGGGCTTAAGATAAGTGCCGACGCCGAAGAATACCTCGTAAATGCGACTTCGTCCTTTGTTGAAAACCAGGGCAGGTTTCTCTACAAAAAAATACGTGACAATCCTGAATATGTCGAGTATTTCAAAAGGGGAATGATCCCAGAAAAGCTAAAGGCAGAAGCAAAAGAAAATGTCGTAAGGCAGCTCAGAGCGGAGCTGGCCTCAGACGAGTTCACAAGGGCCGCAAAAAAGATGCTGGCAGACAACCTCGACACCCTGGTGGAGCGAGCGTTCACACAACACAAATCCAACATAGCGGACAGAACCAAGTCGATGCTAAAGGATCTGGTTCCTGTAGCAGTCAACGCGGCGCTCTTGGGGCTCAAGGACGCAGACCAGGTAAAAAATGATCAGGAAAAAATCATCCAGCGGGTCTTGGAATCAATCAGGAAAAACTTTGACCTTGAGGACCTGCTCATGCCGCAAGATATCGCAAGAACTCATGTGGAGGCCGAGCTGAACAAGTTAGTGGGCTCTGTTAGAACATCTGGCTGATCAAACTATCTCGATTATTTTTGTCTTTGACTTGTGGCCGGACCTTATGACGACATTTGCAGACGACATACCAAAATGTCGCGCGAGCTTTTTTATGACTTCCTTGTTTGCGGCACCGCCTACCGGCCGCGACCTTACGCCGACAGTTATCTCAGAGCCATTCTCTTTGACAAAATCCGCGTTAAATTCTACGTAAACGGTGTACAGCAACTATACATTGACTAGCCAGTCGTAGCCTTTTTCTTCCAATTCCTGCGCAAGCTTGGAGTCGCCTGACTTGATTATTCTGCCCTCTGAAAAGACATGGACATAGTCCAGCTTTTTGAGAAAGTTCAAAATTCTCGCATAGTGTGTGATTACAATTATTGTCGCATCCGGAGTCGACACATCGCTTATTGCCTTTGCAACTGCCTGGACTGCGTCTATGTCAAGGCCCGAATCCGGCTCGTCAAGAATCGAGACCTTTGGCTTTAGTACCGCCATCTGCAGCACCTCGGATCTCTTTTTTTCTCCGCCGGAGAACCCCTCGTTTAGGTACCTGGAAAGAAAGTCGTCTTTTAGGCCTACTGTCTGGAGATTTTTTTTCAGATAATTTTGAAACTCTCTTACTGTGATAAAGACCTCCCTGTTGCTTGACGCAAGTGACTTGCTTAGCGCATTGTATGCAGTTCTAAGAAAATGCGAGTATCCTACACCAGAGACCTCGGTCGGGTACTGGAACCCCAAAAACAAACCACGCTTTGCCCGCTCGTCGGTAGGCATTTCAGTGATGTCCTCACCGTCTAGAATTATCTTTCCCTGCGTCACCTCGTATTTTGGGTGGCCAAGTAATGTATATGCAAGTGTGCTCTTTCCGGAACCGTTTGGGCCCATGATTGCGTGGATCTCGCCAGGTCCTGTCTTTAGGTTGACGCCTTTTAGAATCTGCTTTCCCTCTCTTTGCACGTGAAGGTCAACTATTTCGAGCACTGCCATATGTCCCAAAGCTTGCGTTTGCCTATATAATTTCCACTAATTTTAGCTGGCCCTAATCTGAAAATAAAACAAAAAGAGGGGGAGTTAGTTTTTGGCAAAACTAGGTCGAAGCGTTATGCTCATTTTGTAGCTTGAAAGAATCTCCTTGCACCGGTTTCGTATGGTGACCTCGGTTACTCCGGCCACGCTTGAAACGTCGCGCTGGAGCACGTTTTGCCCAAGCAAAAGCGAGGCAATGTACAGGTACGCCGAGGCTATGCCGTTTGGCGCCTTGCCGTCAGCCACGTTCTGGTCCTTTGTCTTGTCCGCAATCTCCAGGGCTAGTCTCTCGACTCTGACGTCTGTGCTGGTCAGATTTGAAATCTTGGAGATGTACTTGTCCATGGTTATGACAGGTGCAGTTACCGAACCGAGCTCCATTACGAGCATTCGGTAGTATTTGGCCGCAAGCTTTGTCCTCATTTTGAGGTCCTTGTTTCCGCCTACGCCGCCGCACACCTCCTCAAGTGATCTGACGACATTGCATTGCTTGCACGCCATGTAGATGGTAGCAGCCGCTATGCACGCAACCGACTTGCCCTTGACTTCGATATAGTTGTCGAGGTTCCGGTAGATTATAGATGCAGTCTCCAGGACATTGTCCGACAGCGTCAGGTTCTGGCATGTTGAGCCAATCATTGACAAAACATTTGCAAGCCTCCTCTCCCTTGGAGATGAGACCCGAACCCTCTGCTGCCACTTTCGCAGGCTGTTCATCTGGTTTGCGACTTGGTAGTTTATCGTCTTTCCAGAAAAATCCTTTGTGGAAATGGAGATCTCTGTTGCGATTCCCAGGTCGTGTTGCGAGAATGTGGTCTGACCGCTTGCTCTCGTGGTTTTGATTCTTTCTTCAAGGCTTGAGCTTTTAGATTCTGGACCGTAATCAGCCAGCTGTTCCAGTACGACTATTCCGCACATGGAGCAGATTCTTTCGCCACTCTGAACATCATCAACTAGTGATGATTTGCATTCTGGGCAGCATGTTTCTAATTCTGTGACGTTCATCTTTTTCTCTTCCTTGGTTTTTCATATTTCCTTGCAGGCTCGTCTGAGAAGTACACCTTTTTGCCGGCGAATTTTCTGATGTTGTTTGTCATGGATATGGCAGATGCATACGGGCTAGAAACGGGGCCGATGAGCTCAGTAACTTTGGCAATTTTTCTGCCGGTGTCGTCGCAAACAAAGTCGCCCTCATCCAGTGGCCGTTTGAGTCGTATAATGACTCGGCCACTACCGGCCAGGTGCAAAATTTCCCCTACCTCCTGCAATTATTTTCTAAAATGAATTGGATCTAATCATAGACTTCTGTCAACTTTACTTTAGCTACTAGCTAGAAGGGATTTTATTTTGACTGTTTTGCTCTTTTTGCCACAAGTTTTTCTGAAATCTTGGCCAGGATCTTGGCCTTTGCCGAGCTCTTTGGCAGGACGACATACCCCGACCTAACATAGGCCCGTCTTGGGAACCTTACCTTGTCGTCGGATTCTTTTGGCGAAAATCCGGCCTCTGCTGTTGCGTCGAGCAACTCCTTTAGCGAAGGATCGAAAATGCATTTGTCTTTTGGCAAACGGCGGCCCATTTTTTTTGTCAGGGTCTTGTTGAAATAATCCAACCAGATTACGACGTGTTCGTAATCTTTCATAAAATCACTTTGTCAGAATCGCGTTTACTATTCCGTGCTGTCCAGGCCTTGACACCACCCGGCATTTTCCGTCCTCTGTTTCCAGGATTGCGCCCTTTGAGATGACGCCGCGTCTTTGGTAGTCGTTGTTTGTAGAATTTTCCAAAACCTTGAGGATCTTTGATTTTTTCACCTTGCCGTCAGCTAGTGCAAGGTTCACCTGGTCTGCAGTCTTTAGTGCAGTCTTGATGTGGTTTGCGCGGACCATTCTTGTCACTGTTACCTGCTGTCCTGTTACGGCCTCGTTTGGATATCTGTCGATTTCGTATTTCCTTCTGGTCCTCAGTGGGACTCGTCTTCCGCCCGTTATCTTGCTTGTTGCAAGGTTCTCAGTTGCACGTTTCACAAGTTTGGTTTATCGCACTGTATTTTATACATAACGGATTTTTTTGGAATGATTCTGCAAGACTAGGTTTGCTGCGGCATTTGCGGCGTCTGTGTGTGTGCAGACCTGCGCATTTTTTTGAAGAGAATCTGTTTTAGAATGTCCGAGTCGCCGCTGATTCCGAAATATTTCTGGAACTTGGAAGTGGTGGTGTAGATTTTCAGTCTGCCTACATTTTGGTGCGAAATAAAGTCAAGCTGCGAAAGCTCCTTGAGGTGAGTGTAGACGCCAGAGCCCCTCGTCTCGACCAGCTGCTTTGAGGAGATGGGCTGCATGTACGCAATATACGACAGGGTCTTTAGCGTGGCCTTTGGCAAAATCGGCCTTGAGGCGTACCTTCGGACCACATCATTAAACTCCGGCTTTAGCTGAAAGACGTACGAGCCGTCGTGAAGGGTGGATACCTCGATTGCCTTGAAGGCGGCCTTGGTCTTTTTCTCTATTGAGCCTAGGAGCGCCAGCGTCTTCGTCCTGGATTCCGTGCCTGACGCCCTGATAAGCTCCTCTATGGAAAGTGGGCGCCCGGCAGAATACAGTGCCGCCTCGAGCCTTGCGGTCGCCTCGGATTCGTCGTCTGTTTTCATTTCTTATCCCTCAGAATTATCTTGATGTCGTCTCCGTCTTGTTCCAAGTCGACCTTCTCATCCCTTGCCAAAAACAAAATGGCAAAAAAGCACCTAATGGAATCCGTGGCGTCCAAGTCCGCAATTATCGACTGCAATAGGCCGAAGCCCTGGACCTCTATCTTCCTTATGATCAGGTCCTGGTATTTTTCTATGATGTTTTCAAGCGATACGAAATAATCCTTAAAGTCCGGAACCTCGACCGGCTCGAACCTGAGGCCTCCCCTCCTTGAGCGGGGGTTTGCTATTGTGCCGATGAGGTTCTCCAAAAGGTCCATCAGCTCATCAAGTGTCACCGGATATGTGGCCTCATGACGGTACGGGATATTCAAGATCTGGATGTCGACGTCGGTTCTTTGCCGCATCTCTTTTTTCTCCATTGCCATTTTCTGCAGCGCAAAGATCCGCTCCACCTTCATTCTGTGTATGAGAGATGATGATAGGGCGGCCATTCCTGCGACGCGCAGGTCCTTCTTGTCCGCCTTTTTCAGGATTTGAATGAGAATCTCAAGGATCTGTATTATGTTGATGTCCCAGACGTCCTTTTTTGCTATGGTGTTCGGGTTGAACAGAACGTTTACTGGGGCCTGCGAAATGTTTTCTGCCTCGTTCAATGGTTACCAAGTCGCGTTTTGTCTAATAATACGTGGAGGCTCTACTTTTTTGCCGCATTTGCTCAACTCTTATATTGTTATGATATGATGGAACCCACATGAAGGCCGCCCAAATCACCGAGCCAAACAAGCCACTGGTGATTGCCGAAGTCGACGCACCAAAGCCGCAGGACATCCAGGTTTTAGTAAAGGTAAAGGCAACAGGCGTCTGCCACAGCGACTTGCACCTCTGGGAAGGAGGATACGACACAGGCGATGGCTTCATGAAGGTTACTGACAGGGGAGTCAAGTTCCCAGTGACCCCGGGTCACGAAATAGTGGGCACTGTATCAGAAATAGGCAGCTCAGTCCAGGGAATAGCCGTTGGCGACAACGTCCTTGTTTATCCGTGGATAGGCTGTGGGATCTGCGTTGCGTGCAGAGTCGGAAACGACAACCTCTGCGATACGCCGCGCTCGCTTGGGGTGTTTCAAAACGGCGGATACGCAGAATACGTGCTGATCCCGCACTTCAAGTTCCTGGCAAAGGTGGAGGGAATGGAGCTGGAAAACGCGGCATCGCTTGCCTGCTCCGGTCTTACGGCGTTTAATGCAATCAAAAAATCCGGCGCAAACTCGCAAAGCAACATGGTCATCTTTGGCGCAGGGGGCCTCGGGCTGATGGGTGTGCAGATTGCGCGCGCAATTACCAATTCCAATATCATAGTTGTTGATATCGACGAATCAAAACTCCAGACTGCAAAGGAGCTAGGGGCAGACCACGTAGTCAACTCCAAAGACCCCGACGCCATGCAGAAAATAATGTCGCTTTGTGGCGGAAAGGGCGCAGAATGTGTTATTGATTTTGTGAACGCGCCGCCGACAGTCAAGATGGGCCTTGCGGTGATACGAAAAAGGGGTACGCTTACGCTAGTGGGGCTCTTTGGCGGCTCAATTGAGCTGCCGCTTGTCACGGTTCCGCTCAAATCGATAACCATCCAGGGAGCATACACCGGAAACTATAACGAAATGCTGGAGCTCCTGAATCTGGCAAAGCGCGGAGTCATAAATCCGATAATATCAAAAAGGTACAAGCTGTCCGAGGCAAACAACGCACTTGAGGACCTAAAAAACAGAAAGATACTCGGCCGCGCCGTAATCAACCCGTAGGCTGGGCCTGCGGCACTTTTTGGTTGTACCTTTTCGCAAAATACCTGACCAGCACCAAAGAAACCGGAATGCCAACAGCATACCCAATACCATAAAAGTACGGGCCTGGCTCGATTAGGCCGCTTGTCGCGCCGGCACCAAGCAGCATCCCGATTATCAGGCCTACTATCATACTTACTGCAAAGCTTATCCCCATCATTATCCAAAATTTCTGTATTCTCCACAACGCATAGATGTCAAGAATCGGAATCGCGGAATAAACCATCATCTTTCTCACATTGACTGGCTGCCTTGGGGGGTCAAACACCAAAATTTCTCATGTTGTATCATACAGCATCTGTCTTATCTTTTGTGGTTCGAGTGTGTCCTGACAACCAATTTCCAAGTGTTCAAAAAAATCAAGTGCAACTCAAACGCGCCACACATTTTACAATTATGAAATGATCTGGGCGATCAAAATTTTTTGAAAAAGAATTTTTCCGCTTTGATCCCTGATCGTAGGCCCAATCCGCGACTATATAGTGTAATATAGAATACATAGAACACCCTTTAATTACATGGGGCTTGAGGCAGAGTCATGGGGCAATGGCTGTCTTGGGTAAAGTCAAACGACAAGGAGATCCTCACAATTCTTGATAAGCTGGCGATAAAGGCAAAGGAAGCCGGCGAGCAGCTGGTCCTACTTTTTTCAAACATCGAAAAATCCTCAGAGTACCAAGCCCAAATAAAACGGCTGGAACGCGAAGCAGACGAGCTCACCCGTTCCATATTTGCGGAGCTAAACAAGACCTTCATCACGCCTCTTGACAGAGAGGACATCCAGAGGATAGCGTCCAAGACCGACGACGTAATAGATTACATGGAGGGAATCGCCGGCAGGATCAAAAGCTACCAAGTGACATCCACCCCTCCCTACATGCTGGACATCGCAAAGGAGCTGCTGTCCGCAATAAAGGAAGTAGAGTTTCTGATATCAAAGCTAAAGGACGTCAAAGTAGACAAGTCCCTAGTCGAGCACTGCAGGAGAATATCCGACATCGAACATTCCATTGACGACCTGTACCGCGACGCGGTGGGGAAACTGTTCGAGTCAAGCGACGCAATCACCATAATCAAGCTAAAGGACATCTACGAGGCAATAGAGACGGCATCGGACAGGTGCCTTGACGTCGCAGACGTAATCGAAGATATTGTCCTAAAATACACCTAAAGGAGACAAAATGTACGAGCTAGCTGTAGCGGCAATACTCGTAGCGCTGTTTTTCGACTTTATCAACGGTTTTCACGACGCGGCAAACTCGATAGCAACCGTAGTCGGCACCAGGGTGCTAAAGCCAATCCAGGCAGTAGGCCTGGCCGCAACCGCAAACTTTGTCGGGCCGTTCCTCTTTGGGGTGGCGGTGGCAACCACCGTGGGAAAGGGTATAATCAGCCCGGACTTTGTGACAATCCACATCATAATAGGCGCGCTCGCAGGCGCAATTGCGTGGAACCTCATAACGTGGCTTTGGGGCCTTCCGTCGTCTAGCAGCCATGCACTCATAGGCGGACTGATTGGAGCCGCAATCGCAGGGGTAGGGACTCACGCCATAATAATTGACGGGCTGCAAAAAACCGCAATTGGAATAATCGTGTCTCCGGTGGCCGGCTTCATCGTGGCAGCGGCACTGGCAACTTTGATAATCACGGCGTTTGCAAAAAAGCACCCAGGCAAGGTCAACTCTGTTTTTGGCAAGCTCCAGCTGGTGTCGTCTACGTATTTCTCTCTCACACACGGCGCAAACGACGGCCAAAAGACAATGGGGATAATTGCGCTGATTCTGCTAAGCGAGGGGATGATAACAAAGTTCGACATTCCGTTCTATGTGATATTTGTCTCGGCAGCCGCAATAGGCCTTGGGACATTCTTTGGCGGGTGGAGAATAGTAAAGACGATGGCGGTAAAGATAACACAGCTAAAGCCGTACCAGGGATTTTCGGCAGAAACCGGCGGCGCAACAATACTTGCGATACTTGCGTGGTCTGGGGTTCCGGCAAGCACCACCCACGGAATATCCGGCGCAATAATGGGCGCAGGAGCAGTAAGGAGGCTTTCTGCGGTGAGGTGGGGCATAGGAAAGAGGATAGTGTGGGCCTGGATAATAACAATTCCTGCAAGCGCGGCAGTGGCGTACCTTTCCATGACTGTGATCAAGTTTTTTGTCTGAGTGTATTTTTTTGCATAACGCATATTATAATAGAAGACACTGTTCAATCTTAGGTCGATTCCAAAATGATTGTTCAGTTAGGGGGATGACTGAAGTTTATTATGCTCTATAAGGTCGTATGATTTTCATGTTTCCCTTAAATTGATAAGAATCTAATTGTATTACTCCTTCATCATTTGTAAAAAATTTCTCGCATTTTAGATTGGTAGCTGTCATTAAATGAATAAAATCCATAGAACCGGGATATTTTCTCACACCTATGAAATCAATCAATTTAGAACCGGGCACATTTTCAACAAAGGTGGTCATCCGTTCAGTGTCAATACCATTAAACTCATTTTGTACGATATCTGTGTTCGGGAAGTGAAGTATTAGTTTCTTAGTTTCATCATAGGCATTTCTGATTTCAGTCATTGCTTCATATGCTGCCTCAAAGTTAGTTATCTTTTCTAATGGTAGGCACATGACATGATACATCTCCACAAAAGTAAGTTGAGAAATGATGAGCCGAAATTCTCCAGATTTAACTTTGGCAAACATATTGAGTGTTTCTGGTCTTACTTTTGCAATATCTCCAAATTTATTTAAGTATAGCATTGTGTCAAAGTAGACTCTAACGCCGTCTAGCATCTTCCAACATTTCTTCTAAATTATATTTTTTAAAGATAGGGTATTTTTTAGCGAGAAATCCCGTTGAATCATCAATCATAGATGGAATTATTGGTGGAAGTTTATTCAAACCTATGGATTTCATTATCTGTAATCTGGCATCCAGATCATTGAATTGAGGATATAATGCTTTGACGTTATTACTAATTGATTCCGCTATGGGTTTCTCCTGATCGGCCTCTTCAAATTCTAAACTTAATGGAGAAAACAACTCAGTAATTTTTTTATTAATTTGAGGTCTAATTTCGCTTTTCACACTTGATTCTGGGAATAAATGGTAAGAGATTGCAATTACTTCGTCTGAAGAATATGGATTGAGAGTCTGAACTAAGGTTTCAATATTTGTACTTTCTTCCAATACTACTCCAGTATAATCATTAAAAGGATTAATCAGGGACAGATCTTCCCTTTTTGAGAAGAAATTTGAATTTACTTGAACATATTTTTCATTTTCAAGTCTTTCTAATACAGGTTCTAAATCTGGTGGATAAAATCCAAATTTATTGGGTTTAAACGTAAAAGGGGATTCTTTCTTATTCACTTCAAGTAATTTGCAAACAAGATGAAGTATTTTCACAAATTTCGTCTTGCCTTTTACAACGTCTACAGACGATAACACTTTTAGAATTAGCTGCTCTTGCTGATTCATAGTCTGATTATATCTCGCTTAGCGATTATATAAAAAATTAAGATCATATTCTTGATTATTTCGTCATGTTTAATGCAATTATTAAATTACACGATCTAATTATCAGGAATGCCAAGATCATGATTTTGAACTGAAACTGATCGTATGATACACCTTGTTTTTATACAATGATTACCAATAGAGGCCGTATGCTCTATTAGGAACATGTTTAATTGTTTACCGACTTGAAGGTCAATGGAAAAATGAAAGGAGGAAAAATTGCAATGGCAAAAACTCGAAAGAATCATAGCAACGACGACGAGTCTGCTAACAGTGATTCTGATGTTATTAGGAAGATAACTTCCTAATAATAAATCAAATTTTAAAAAAATTAAGGGATTGGTTTTAGCCAGCAGCTATCCTTTCCATTGGACAGCCAGCTAAACCTCGATTCATATGGGATCAGAAATCATCTGGATTGATAGAAACAAGAAGACGCCCGATAAGTTTACAGACCACAATAGAATAAATCTATCAGAAGACTAATGGTTGCAAAAAAGCCCGACTTTGACCTTGCGCTGACGCACCTTCGAAACAACCAGAACATGGCAGCATACAACATGTTTGCGGAGATATCAAACTCGATAAAAAAGTCAGACCCGCTCAGGGCAGCACTATCATTAGTTTTGGCATCAGAGTGCAAAAACCGGCAAAGCAAGGACTCGGCGGGCGAGTCCTTTGAGGCAGGGAGGCTCTTTTTTGGATATGCAAAATCAAAAAAGGACTATACCGCAAAATCCGCGTTTTTGTGCGCGGCCAAGTGCTTTTTGAAGGCAGGCAAGTACGATTCCGCAAAGGACGCCTTTGAGAGATCAAAAGAGTTCACGGTCTCCCACAAAGAAGAGGGCAGGCCCGTGATTATAGTGGACGACAGCCGGGCAATCGTTCTCAAAATAGAAGGACACTTGGGCAATCTGGGATACGCCAACCTGCACTCGTTTTCGGACGGCAACTCTGCACTCAAAGGATGCAAAAAGATGCTCAAGTCAAACCCGATAATTCTCTTGGACATGGGGCTTCCAGACATCGACGGCGACGTGGTGGCATCAAGAATCCTTGAGCAAAAACCAGACGCCCAGATAATACTGATAACTGCTGATGCAAAAACGACAAAGCGCGTCAGGGACACAATCAGCTCAGGCGCAGTTGCCTTTATCCAAAAACCATTCACAATACGCGAGCTAAAGGACGCGCTGTCCACCGCAGAATCGGAATACTCTATATCAAAGAAGTAAGAGGGCCATGTTTGCGATGTTGACGTTTTTGAAGTCTATCTTGGTGGTTCTATAGTCTACTATGTCGTCTGAAAAGCGCTCGATTATTCTTGACGCGGGGTTTTTGAGGCCGCGCTCTATTCGCAAAACTACCAGCATGCTCCAGTCGCCTTCGGTGTTTGCGACAAACAAATAGTACGGCAAAGACAGGACGTATTCCCGCACTGATTCCTTTAGGGTTTCAAGCGATTTTGTGACTCTGAACTTTAGGAAAAGCACCTCGTGCTCGTTTGACTCTGACACGTCTGAGAGGACCGCCTTGTAGCCCTTGATTATTCCGGTTTTTTCGAGGCGCTCTATTCTTTTTCGGATGGTCCTGTCCGAGACGTCATGTCCTGACTTTCTTAGCTCAGACGCGATGTCCTTTGAGGGGGTCCTTGCGTTTGAGTTTAGGATCTCGATTATCTTCTGGTCCACCTTGTCCAGGTTTGACCATGCCTCGCCGCTCATCACTTACTGGAAAGAACGGTGACTTTTGAATATTTTGCAAAGCGAAAAAATGTAGTTAAGGCATTTATTACATAATAAATTAAATCACTCATATAAATCGAAAAATAGTCAGGGTTTCGGTGGATTCGATACCAAACCTATTTTCTAAAATAATAACCAGTTTTAAAAGTTAAATAATTCTCCATAATAAAATTGTAATTGGGAAAAATCATCAAAATCCCATGCAATTTTCTTGATACTCTTACTTGTACCACTTTTCCAATTAGGCAATCTAACTGATGCAAATGGTCAAGGGCAGCAAATAGATGAAAAAACCATTTTTCAATATAAGGCAGATGATGTAAAAGCAAAACTGGCTCCAAATCCAGTAACTCCATTGATCTTTGAATTGGTAAGAGATTTTGCCAAATCCAGCAAATGTCATCTCTCATTGAAAAGATGACGGCTTCAAACGAATTGGAGGACATCTGATTAAGAGGTGTAAAAGTGGTTGAAAACATTCCAAAGCTGTACGAAACAGAAGCCATCCCGGCTGAGAAGAAGATAATCTACCAGAAGTGGGAAATTCCACAGATTGGATTCTACTGGTTTATTGCGGAACTTGATAGAAAGGAAAATCTGGCTTATGGGTATGCCAACCTCAACAATGATGTGTTTGCGGAATGGGGATACATCAGCATAGAGGAGTTGATAGACAATAACGCCACTTTATGCCGGGATTGGAAGCCTTGCACTTTTGAGGAGGCTCAGAAAAGAATGCAGCAGTACAGGAGAGGGTTGGATCACAGATGAGGACGAGCTGCAGAAAGGATATGTTGTAGAAAACGCCAAAATCATAGGTGAGGCAAGAAGATACGACCCTTATTCCAGATTGGGCGACATAATGCTGTACGAGATTGACTCTTTTGGCTTTGTTTCAGGCTATGTTGGAAGGGATCTACAGGTAATGTCAGAAGAGGACATTTTACAGGACGATGGGCTCAGAAAATCCCTTGAGGTAGCCAAGTATGAGGTCTGGAAAAGGCACAACATTGTCGATCTCATTAAAAGATATGACCGAATGTTCAGAGACAGGGATCACTTTGAGCTGTTTTGTAAGCAGGTATACAAAAAAATAGATAATGACGACAAATCAAAACAACAATCTGAACATGATTTTCTTGATTGATGTTAACTATATTCTTCGAAATATCCAGAATCCAATCGTTTAATGCTATAATTTTGTTCCGATATTACACCGAGATTGTGTTCAATCATTAAATCTCCTAACTTATCGCCATCAATAAGTACCACGTTATCATCTATAGTTTCTAGATAATTTTTGACATTTTCTCTAAAATAACTTCTTGTAATGAAAATCCCTTTTCTTGATTTTTTACCTCTAAGAGCTCCCACAAATTTCTGTATTTCACCCACGCCGACAGCATCTTGCCATTTTTTCATTTGAAGGTAGATTTTATCCAGTCCTAATTCATCGCCTATAACAATTGCGTCAATTCCACCATCACGTGTTTTTTTTGTCACACTACCTTGTTTTAGAGGCCCACCATAACCCATTTTCAGAACGAGATCGGTAGCAAGCTTTTCAAAAGCAAACGGTGACATTTTTTTAATTTCAGCAAGCAGTTCTTTCTTCAAACGGTTATTCAATAACCGGTGACTCTGTACTAGAATTTCAAGAGGAGTGTCATCTGTTTTTTCTTGCGGTTTGGCTTTATCAGCTTTTTTCGCTGTTAAACCAATGAATTCCCTGTACTCAGCGAATTGTCTGAGGTATTTGGTGTCTATTTTTAGAGGATTTTCTTTAATAGCTTTTCTACCTTTTTCTGTTATCTGAAAAACCCCTCTCTCAATATTCTCTAAGAACGTTGCATTACGCAGTTCTGATAATGCCCAAGTTACTCTTGTAAGAAAAGTCCCTTTCGTTCCACTAGGAATTAATTGGGTTCTTTCACTTTCAGATAATTTGAAATGTTCTATCATTTTTTCTACTGTTTCTTTTAGAGTATGTGGTTTTCCATCCTCTAGTAATTTCAGTATGGGTAGCCTGAGCTCTTCGCCAGTTGGTATGGCCACAAAATAATTCTCAAGATGTATGTTAAAACTTTAGTGTTGATAGAATAATTCATCAGTTATCGCAAAAAATGAAGGAGAAATCAAACATTGTCGAACTCTGAGTTATTTGACCTTAAAGAACAGCCAACTTTTATCAACAGGTTTGAAATGAAGTAGGCAGTATTTTCCTTGCAATTTTTTACCATTTATTCTCAATACTAGTTTTTTCTGATCTTTTTCAAGTATCTCGAATGTGCCAATATCCCATGTCTTTACTTGTCCGGCTCCATAATTTCCTTCAGGTATTTCGCCCTCAAACAATGCGTATTCTATCGGATGGTCATCTACTTGTACTGCAAGACGTTTTTCTCCTTCTTTTTGTGGTGGGGGCTTAGGTAAGGCCCAACTTTTCAAGACGTTGTCGAATTCGAAACGTAAGTCCCAGTGTAGTCGTTTCGCATTATGTTCTTGTATGACGTAAACTGGCCTAACAAGACTTTTCTTGTCATATTCTTTGACGATTCGTTCACAGAAACTACAGTTATTTCCTCTGGCACGTGCTTATTATGGTAAGAAAAGATTTAATCTTCTTGTAATGCCGCTTTGTATTTTTTATATTGCCGTTTGCCACAACAATGTTTGTACTTATTTCCACCCCCCCACAATCACATAACTCATTCCAATTCATGTTTAATTTTCGTTGAATTCAATTAGAAAGTCCATATTGAGACAGCACTTTTTGCATATTTTTCTTGCCTTTTGTTAAGTCTATCGATGGTTCATTCACCTTTAGATAATTCTTTGGTCAAGTTCAATGATGACTTCTGATAAATCTTTTTTTATCATTAAATGATTTGTTGCTTGCTTCGGTATTATCACCAGGAAGTAGTAATGCCATGTTCCCTAATCGGTAAATATCTGATAATGTTATTCCATTCTTTTGCACGTATGTTTCCCATATTGTGACATCTTGATCTTTTTCAGACGGTGCCAAATCACTTTGTTTTTCAACACTTTCTGGAACAACGTGTTCTAGGGTGATTGTCTCAGCTGGAACTGCGTCTCGTTGATCATTTTTATAAATTTCAAAAAGAAGATACTTTGCAATCGCATTATTCTTCTGGGCATGTAATTCAAATGCGCTGATAAACTCCGGGTTATTTGGCAAGATGGACTTGAAGAGTTTACGAATAGTAGATTTGGGTGGACTTCCGTTTCTTATCTCCTCACATGCTTTTATAGTGAGTTTTTCTAACTTTGTAGCGTGTTTATGAAGAATTGTCTTGTATCTGACAAAGAGAGAAATACAAATTTTCAAAATATCTCGAATGTCTCTATTTTGAATGTTTTTTTCTTTTAATAACATAAGTAGAGGATAGAAAACTATGCTATCTAAAATGTTCAGAGATTTTATTGAAGTTACTATTTCCTTTTCTCGCCAATAGGTAGAGGAAGGTTCAACTAACTCAGCAAAAATCTTAGAAGATTTTACTAATGCCTCAATTAATTTGAGAACATCATCTTTGGTAAAGTTTTTTTCTTTGATCTTTCGATAGATTTGATCTTTTGGAGTTTCTCCATAATGTGCAACACAAAAATATTTTAAAAAATCATCTGTTTTATTTCTAGTATTATTCGTAAGTTCTTTC
Organism: Candidatus Nitrosotenuis sp.; assembly: GCA_049276655.1. Taxonomy (GTDB): domain Archaea; phylum Thermoproteota; class Nitrososphaeria; order Nitrososphaerales; family Nitrosopumilaceae; genus Nitrosotenuis. The sequence goes on from JBASWV010000007.1 coordinate 40,888, forward strand.
CATTTTTCATGAATTTTTTTTGATTTATCTTGTCCACCACGCATAATAAGATAATTTTTGACAAGATCAGACTTGGTTAAAGGAATGCCTCTCTCATTTAATGTCTCAAAAATAAGATGGGCATTTTCGTATGCAGCCTCAATAGAAATAACTTTAAAAAAGTCTAGTGTATTTTTGACAAGTTTTTTTAATTGAGAATTACCGTTATTCTCTTTTGCTATGGATTTTAATCGCTTATAAAAATACTCATACATATCAAGAATTAATTTATCGCTTTCCCTCAATCCATCGATGGATTTCATTTCATGAATTTTTTCTTTTGGTGGTTTTATTTTTTCTAGAATGTTGGTCTGAAAGAACTCACTATTAATTTCATTAAGTGTTAAGCGATATTTAGATTTAGTATTTGAATACAGTAACTTTTGATAATAATTGTATGATAATTTTTTTTCAGAAATAATATCTCGTACAACAGCTATAAATGTCGAAACTGTAGCTAATCGTTGCTGACCATCTATCACAGTATGTTTGTCTGTATGTGGGATGAAAACCATAGGACCAAAAAAATAATTTTTAATTCTACTTTTATTCACATGGGTGGCATCATCTATGAATGATTTTACTTGATAATGTTTCCAAGAATATTCCCTTTGATAGTCAGGAACTTCATAGTCTTGTTCTAACAGTAATCTCAGACGTTTTTGCTCGCTCTTGAAAACTTCACTCAAGACTTGTCACAGACGAAATTAAGAATTAACGTCTATGTAAGCTCGATCCTTTTTTAATGATCCATAATTTATAGCCCAAAAAATATCCAGTTTGATGTGGGATCTAAATGGTCTTTTTAGACTTGACAATAAAAGAAACATACGATTCTGATGAAGATGACGTTTTGACTGATTTTTACATCCCAGTGTTAACCGAGTCTACAACGTATGATAGGTTGGCGGGCTTTTTCTCGTCAACTGCATTAGCAATTTCAGCAAGGGGTTTGTCTAGTTTTATTATGAATGGTGGGAAAATGCGTCTTGTGACTAGTACGCAACTATCTGAACAGGATTTAGAAGCAATAAAGACTGGCCTTACAAGGCCAGAAGAAGCCATTTCTAAATTGATGATCGAAGAAACAAGCAACATAGCTGATGAAATCCAAAAAAATCACGTTGCAGCATTAGCATGGATGGTAGCGCAAGGAAATTTGGAAATTAAAATTGCGATACCGTTATCCGATGATGGTTCTTTTCTTCGAGAAACTCTCGATAAAAATTCCATTTATCATCAAAAAGTTGGAATTCTGAAAGACGAAATGGAAAATACTCTTTCCTTCAGTGGATCAATAAATGAAACCGGAAAAGCATGGATAGGAAACATTGAAGAGTTTAAGGTTTTTCGTAATTGGGTACCTGGGCAAGAAAGCTACTGTGCCAGCGATATAAAAAAATTTGAAAAATTTTGGAATGACAGATCAAGAAATACCAAAATCTTCGATATGCCGACTGCAGTGAAAGAGCATCTGATAACATTATCACCGCCATCATTGGACGCAGTAATTGAGGGATTAGAAAAAGGGTTAAGAAAAAAGAGAATCTTGCTTAGAAATTATCAAAATGACGCGGTAACAGCTTGGATTGCGGCGGGCAAACGTGGCATATTTGAGATGGCTACAGGTACTGGCAAAACATACGCAGCTATCGCGTGTATAAAAGAGATAGATAAACTTGAAGGGCCATTACTTGTCGTAATAACCTGTCCATACACACATCTTATTCCTCAATGGCAAAAAGATCTTCGCGATTGGGGATTAAGAGCAAAAGAAGCTTTTTCATCATCACCTGAATGGCGAAGAAAAATTGGAAACGAAATAATTGATCTAAATGATGGTTTGTCAAGTCTTTTAATAATTTTAACTACACATGATACTTTTTCTAACGATAAATTTGCTGGTATGATTGAACAAGTGAAGGTGCCAATTCTATTGATAGCAGACGAAGTTCACGCGGTCGGTTCTGAAATAAGACAAGAAGGGCTTTTAGAAAAATATGATTATCGTCTAGGTCTAAGTGCTACACCACGTAGATATTTTGATGATGAAGGGACCTTGAAATTACTAAATTATTTTGGCCCTACGGTAATGAAATTTGATCTAGCTGATGCAATCAGAGAAGGATTTCTTGTACCATATGAATATCATCCACATTATGTAGAACTAACTGAGAGTGAATTACGAGATTATCGTGAAATGAGTAAGAAGATCGCTATCCAATTATCAAAAGCCAAAGATGATCAGGAAACACGACAGATCTTATTTCTATATCAAATTATGAGGCAAAAAATTATTGTTAATGCGGAACAAAAATTGATAGCGTTTCAGAATATTTTATCAAAATTAAAATCAAGATTCTCACATTGTTTGGTATATTGTTCCGAAAGACAAATCTCTGAAGTTCAGGAAACTCTGAATAGAAACTCGATCATAAATCAAAAGATTACCTTTCGAGAGAAATTAGAAGAGAGAGGTTTTTACTTACGAAAGTTTGACGAAGGATTCTATCGTGTCCTTGTTGCTATTAATTGCCTAGATGAAGGAGTGAATATTCCGGCAATTGAAACTGCCATAATTTTGGCAAGCACAGGTAACCCAAAGCAGTACATCCAGCGAAGGGGAAGAATATTGAGAAAATTTGAGGGTAAAACCAAGGCAATCTTACACGATGTATTGGTGATCCCAACTCTACATGGTGAACTTGATGAGGATACATTAGAACTGGAGCGAAAGATTGTCCAAAAAGAGCTTGCAAGACATGAGGAAATGGCGAATATTGCGTTAAACCGAGAAGAAGCTTTTAAAGCAATTTCTAGAATTAAGAAATTATACGGAATAGAATAGAATGGTAGACGTTAACATTAATCCACTCATTCAGAAGAAATTAGAGTCATTAAATGAAAGTAGTGAAGTAAAAGAGTTCATAAAACAGATTCTACTTTTAGAGAAAGAAAAGGCACAAGAGGATGAAAAAACTTTCAAAAAAGATTACGAAATAACCATCAGCAGGTTTGTACCAGATTCTTAGTGGTCTGATTGGTAGATTTTACTAAAGATCTCAAAATTCATTCCATCGAAGTCGAAAATTATCGCCAATTCTATGGTAAACAGAAAATCGACTTTAATGTAAAAGGTAATAAGCTATTTTCAATCATCCAAGCAGAAAATGGCGTTGGTAAGTCAAATCTCTTGAACGCTTTTAATTGGTGTTTTTATCAAAAAGAGCCACACTTAAAAGATGAATCGATGTCGTTGCCATTAATCAATTCTCGAGCTTATGCAGAAACTGAAATTGGCACAAAGTTACAATGTGAAGTAATAGTGACAATTGGAGATGATACTCAAGCTTTATACGAAATAAAACGAACTTTGAGAGGACAGAAGAATGGCACTAGTACTGAGGTGATTAATTCTTCGACCTATGGATTGATACCAAAAGATTTTACGCCGTATCTATTTACTCATTTTGCAAAATGGGATGAGGTTAATGGTTGGATTCCTGACGAATATTTTGATAATGCAATTAATTTACTATTGCCACAAAAATTGAGTAGTTTTTTCTTTTTTGATGGAGAAGCACTTCAGCAGTTCTTTAACAAAGGATTAGGCAAAGTAAAAGACGGAATAGAAACAATCTCGCAGATCACATTAATGGAAACGGCCACTAAACATCTTCATAGTGTAGCACTTGAATATAGAAGAGCAAGTGAAGGATTTGTTCCAGAAGCAGACGCGGTACAGCAAGAAATAGCACGAATAGTAGAATTTCGACAAAAGGTAGAACAAGATCTTCGTAGTTATGTGACTAGACTAGAACCAATCAGTGACAGATTAGCATATGTTCGAGGAGAATTACGAAACAGTAACTTAGAATCAGTAAGAAGAGATCAAAAACGTCGAGAGGAGCTTCAAGCAGACATAAAGAGGCTGACTGAGGAAATAGATGAACTAAAACAAGAAAGAATATCCAAGATTGTTTCTGCTGGGCCTGGGGCCTATTTGTTTGAATGCATAAATTTCACATTAACTGAGATTGCAAAGAAAGTAGACAAAAAAGCATTACCACCTCCAATAAGTGAACAATTCTGTCAAAAGATCCTTAAGAGCGGAGAATGTATTTGTGGAATCAATATTTCAAAAGATGTCAAGAAAAAAGAAAAAATAAAGAAACTACTGGATACCTCAAAACTTTCAAATATTGTACGACTCACTACTAAGGGTCAATACATCCTAGAACAAATGGTTTCACACTTAGGAACTCTAGTGAGTGATTTGGAAAAATATCGTATAGATATAAGAAATATAGATGAAATTAAAGAAAAGAAAAAAAGCGAATTAGAGGACATAAGGACTAGACTTTCTAATATTAATGAACAAACTATTGCAGAATTAGAATCTGAAAGAGAAGCAAAAGAAAAACTTGAGGAACAGCTGAAATCAAAAATTGCGATAGCACGTAATGACATGGACAGAGCTAAGAAAGAGGAAGAAAGATTATCAAAAACACATGATCAAGAGTTGAAAAAGAGTTCTAAGCTTGATACATTAAGAAAGAGAATTCTGTTATGTGAAAATGCAGAAAAAATACTAGAAGATCTTAGAAAAGAACTGTTAAATGAAGTTAGACGAGATGTAGAGGGAAAGACAAAGAAACATTTTCTTGAGTTGATATGGAAGAAGGATACGTTTATTGATGTTAAAATCGATCAAGATTATAAAATTTCTGTATTTCATAAGGATGGTTATGTTGCTACTGGTAGCTTGTCTGTGGGAGAGACAATGTTCTTGGCATTGGCATTCATTTCTGCTTTAAGAGACATTACAGGATTCAGATTTCCAATAATAATCGATACTCCTCTAAAGGGGCTTTCTGGAGTTCCAAAGATGAATGCCGCAAAACACTTGCCTGAATATTTGCCGAGTACTCAGATAATTTTACTTGTAACGGGAGTAGAATATTCGGATCCAATAACAGATGATCATAAGACCTTTGGATCATTTAGAGCATTAATCAAAGATAAGGTTGGGACAGAATACAAGATGGTGTATGATGAAAAGAATACGCAAACCATGGTGAATAATTTTGAAAATTGAAGAAGAGCCAGAACTACCAGAAAATTTCAACTACAACGGAGGTCAGAAAGACATCTATGAAGATTTGATAAGAAAAGACAACTATCTGTCCCCATTTAGGGACAAAAAGTTTGCAGACGTGTTTCTCTATGCTATGGTACTTGGATACAAGGAGGGAAAAAGGGAACCGAAATTCAAGAAAAGAGTACCGTATATTCCAACAACAGCTTTTAGTAATGAAGCGCAGTGGTTAATTATGGCTTTAGCGATATTTGAAGAAAAAGATTTGCAAGTATTATTTAATATGAAAAAAGTCGCCATCATGGCAGAAGAATATGCAAATGCAGGAATTCCAATCTTACACAAACTTGTTAAGGATGCGGCGTTAGGAGATCCAGATAAAGTATTAGAAACAGAATTACGAGACATTCTAAAGAACAAATCAATTGTACAACAAAATGATGATGGTTAGTACTAAGGATGCGCCCCCTGTTGGCGTATTAGCATCTAATCTTGGAAAGAGTCTCTATTGAATGTGTGATTTCCTTTTCTGCGTAGGAAATTTCATCAAAAGTATTGAATCTTCCTAATCCGATCCTTATGGAAGAATGTGCTCTTTCCTCATCATATCCTAACGCAAGTATTACATGCGAAGGCTCTACAACCTGAGTAGTACAAGCAGACCCAGCAGAAATTGCGATTTTATTTGAAATAGAGTTTATCACTGCTTTGCTTTCTACCCCTTTAAAATATACATTAAGATTGTGTGCTAATCTTCTAGTTGGATGCCCATTAAGCTCCCCACCCACATTTGCGAATGACTCAAACATTTCTGCAGTCCACTTCTTAAATCGTTCATTTTCTCGAACCATTTCTCTTTTTGCTATTTCTAATGCCTTGCCAAAACCTACTATTCCAGGAACATTAAGTGTGCCAGACCTGATACCGCGCTCTTGCCCACCACCAAAAATTATAGGTTCGGGTTTTACTCTTGGGTTTCTACTTCGTATATACAAAGCTCCAATTCCTTTAGGACCATACACCTTATGTGAAGAAAATGACATCAAATCGATACTCATTTTTTCTACATCAATCGGTATGTGTCCTACCGCCTGAGCTGCATCTGTGTGGAACAACACACCAGCATCATGTGCAATTTTTCCTATCTTTTCAACTTCTGAGATGGTGCCAATCTCATTGTTTGCTGTCATTATAGAAATTAGAACAGTTTTTTTAGTGATTGATTTTTTTAGTAAATCGAGATCAATTTCTCCAAATTTGTTAACGGATAGATATGTAATTTTTTTCCCCAATTTTTCAAGATGTTTTGCAGTATCCAAAACTGCCTTGTGTTCTGTTTGACATGTGATTAAATGATCTCCTTTATCCCTGTATTTTTCCATTGTTCCAATCAATGCAAGATTATTTGATTCGGTAGCACCACTGGTGAAAATTATTTCGTCATGTCTTGCGCCTATGGTTTCTGATACTTGCTCTCGTGCCTTTTCAACTGCAAGAGAAGCATCATGGCCAAAGGTATGGTCTAGGCTAGAGGCATTTCCAAAATTCTTGTTAAAATACGGTAGCATTTCTTCTAGGACTCTTGGATCCACAGGTGTGGTGGCGTGGTGATCTAAATATATTGGAAAGTGTAGTGAACTCATCTCTTCACTTCCGTTCTAATCAATTCATAGAAATCCGACAGGTCATGGATTCTGGTGAATAATGCAATCGTGCCTCTATTCAGATGAGCTCGCAACTGTCTTTGCAGGTACAACTGCGGATCTAGTTTATCTCTATGTAATCTATCTAGCATCAAAGCCAAAAAGAATCTATCATGTTCTCCAAACAAAACATTGGGATGGAATTCCATACCCTTCTCATCAAATTCATCAGGATTTGGTATGCTTGGATCCCTTAAAGAGAGACAAATTGCGAATCTGGCCGCGATGTTTGGAGTGAGACCAGTTTTCGCCTTCACATTAGATAATAAGGCCTGTGAGCGTTGACTCACTCTTACTCTATTGAGGTGCAACTTTAGCCTCCTTTTTATTCCAGAAATAGCCTTCTGTTACTGCGGTCCTTCCCTTTTGTGAGTCAAATATCAGATGATATGCCTTGGATATGTTTCGAGATAACTCGGCAAAATATTTTTGATCAATCTCTGTATCTGTAGAAAATATAAGTACTTGATGTCCTGCAACGGGAAAGAATTTTGTAACTAGGTTTTCTCTATGTTCACTATCTAGTCGTGCAAGCGGTGTGTCAATAATGAACGGCAAGGGTTTGCCGGATGTTTTTGCTAATGCCCACAAAACAGCAATTGCAAACATTTGTTTTTCCCCTTTTGAAAGAATGTCTTTTGGAATTATATCGCCATTTTTCTTATAGAGAGTTATCGAAAATGTTTCTTCATCCACACTTACTTTTTCTATGAAACTTGTTTTATGGAACAACATATTCAAAGATTTTAAAAGATATTCTTCTAAGAGATCTAGTTTTTTTATTTTTAGTTGTGATGCATAGTCTTCAAGTGCTTTTTGAATTTTATTAGACAATTCCACATTCTCATTGAATTTTTCATTTGTTGCTTGCTCGTCAAGATACTTTCTAATACGAATTTTAATGACGCCTAATTCTGCGTATGCTGTAGAAAGCTGTTGCTCAATATGCTCCATTTCATTTTTTAATGAGCCAAGATTTTGATGATGTGAGTTTAATTCTGAAACAAGTGGTCCAATGACATCATCAGAAGGTGCATTTTCCAATGCTGTTTCTATTTTTTGTAACAGATCTGTGATTTTATCAAACTTGCTTGTTAGCTCTTCAAGCTTGGTTGGAATGGCATTTTCAATCTCCTCAATTTGATTAAGTATTCTATTAGTTTCTAACGTTGAGAAGTTGATGACTCCAATAGAGGTATTTTCTGACGGTATGGTGGAATCTAAAGTTTTAAACATTTTTTCTTTAATTTGGTCTTGGAGAAACGCACTTAACTTAAAATCCGACCAGAATGTTTTTGAAGAAATCTTATTTTTGAACTCATCAACTTTTTTTTCAACTATTTCCTTTTCAAATTGTTTTTTTAGGATTTCTTGGTCTTCTAACAACTGTTTTTTTAGTAAACGACGCTCATTAGGAATTAGGCAGAAAGGAAGCAATCCACTACACAATATTCTGATATTTTCTTCTATTTCAGATAGTTCTTTTTGTAATCTGTCTCTTTTTTCTTTTAGTGTTACTCTTTGTGACGCAAATCCTCCGCCTAATTTTGCTATTTTATCTTCTAGTGTCTCGATTTTGGCATTTGTTTGATCAATTTCTGTTTGGAGTTCTGCACGTTTATCTGAAAGAGATTCTATGTTTTTCTCAACCTCTCGTTTTTCTGTTTCAATTGTATCTAGTTTTTCTTCAACTTCGGACATTCTATCCTTTGTTCTTCGTAAGATGTGAATTTTAAGATCAGATTGTAATTGATCTACAACATCTAATCCTAATAATGAGTTAAAGGAGGTCATTATGTGCATGTTTCCTGCATCTTTTTCTGCCAGTTCTTGTATTTTTTCTCCGTCAAAAAAGAAAAGCCTTGATACTCCAGGCGGAATAAGCTCTTTGACAAATGCTTGCCAGTTAGATTCTTCTATGGAATCTAACTCCTTGTTATTTTTCTTAATAATCAATTCTTCAATTATCTTCCCATCAGAATAAATCCATCTGCGGTTTACTGTATAGTTATCAACTTGTCCCTGATGAAAATACTGGAACTCTACAGTTATTGATGCAAAATCATTTGATTGTATGGCATCTGCAAATTTGTGTATTTTTCTTGCAAGAAATTGCTCGTATTCTCTCTTTGAGAATTTAATTTCAGAGAATGCATTACCATATAGACATAATATGATTGCTTCAAAAATTGATGTTTTACCAGAGCCATTTTTTCCTCCAAAAAGTATTATCGGTTTATCTTTTGAGGTCGTTAGATCAATAGTGTTTCTATCTCTGAATACACCATAATTTTCTAAAATAATTCTTGTTAGTTGCATTAGCTATATCTCGCCTTTTCTTGTTCTTTTTTCTGATGCTCATTTAGTATTGCATCCTCATCTCGCCATTCTTCAGACAGGATTTTGTTTATTTTGCCATAAACGGATGAATGTCTGCTCATGCCTTGAGATTCTAATTCTACTTGCAGGAGTTTGCTGACAAGTATGGAAGGAATGTCGTATTTACCACAAACCTGGTGTAGCAGTTCTTGCTCGACCTTTCCAAATATACCTAGATCCTCTTGCGATTCTGGAAGTTTCTCATGGATTTCTTCTTCATAGATGCCATACACACTATTTTTCCAATCTCCTCTTTCCATTCGCCAGATTCTTTGGATTTCAATCAATTCCTCTTGTGATATTAACTCCATGTTTTGATTTGGGCCTGTCTTACGCACCTTTAGTTGTGCACGCAGTAATTTACGAAGGAAATCCTGACAAAACTCTAATGTGTACGGGCCGCGCGTTATTTTTCCACTACCGTCACTTTTAAATGAAATATATCCTTGCCTTCGTTTCAGCTCACGAACCTTCTTTTTTATTTCTGGGTCTTGAGTTTCTTTTAATATTTCGCGTAGCTCAAGAAGTGGCTCCATCCACTCTTCTCCATTGTCGATAAGGTTTTCCATGGATCTGTCCTTTTCCACTACCGTGCAAACCCAGCATCCGAACCTGCTGTTCCCACATGATGGAGTGCTTGTGTCGACTACAAGAGGACATTCTCCCGCCTTTGCATTTTGATATAGGGCCAAGAGATCCCGGTTGTTGCTTCCCCATGGATTCTTGTTTTGCAATAAATAATTCCAAACATCTTCAGTTGTGAAATCTTTTATTGGCGTGTAAACATAAGTTTGAGCAAATTTAGAGTGTCTTGATAGGAGACTTCCTTTTATTTCATAAAGATTCATCAGTTGTTGCCTTGAACCACTTTCATCTTTCCTTGTTCCAAGTACTACGATGGCCTCACCATACTGTGAGACTTTTTCAACGATGAATCTGTCTGCATTTTTAATTTTTAACCTATCTGTACACCATCTGAAATTTTTTGATGGCGCAGGATATCCTCTTCCAAGTAGATTAACCCAGAAAGTATCTTCTAGTAGCGGTCTTACCAAATTGGTTGATATGGGGAGATCATTTTTCTTTGCAGCCTTCTCCATTTTGTCAAGCGTGTTGGTTATCTGGTCTACAATTTTTGGTGATTCAACAAGGGTATCTGAAGAAATTATGAATATTTTCTTGTGTCGTTTTTCTTTTGGAAGACCTGCTATTGCGATCCACACGAGTTCAACCATACAGGTGGAATCCTTACCGCCACTAAATCCAAGAATCCATGGTCGATTATCTCCAAGATAAACACTTCTTATCTCATCGTAGATGTTGTCTAGTGAGCGTTTTTCAAAGACTGAATCTGTCATGGAAACAAAGCCCCTTGTTTTTCGTATACGTCTCTTTCAGAGGTCAGTTCGACGCCACATGCTCTTAAAATAGTGTTTGCAGCAAGTTCTATACCTATCTTGTTTTTGAGCATGACTCCTTTGAGGAGCAATCGTCCTTCCCACTGCGGATTTGTTCTTGACCAGTCGATTTTTTGCAATTTTTTAAGCCTGTGTTTCCACTCATTTTGATGGTAGTTATGCAGGAAATTTCCTACAATCCCTAATGCAATCAGAAGGTTGGTGTGCGAGTGTACGTATCCTTTTCTCAGTTCTTGTGCAGTTGCCCTTTTAACAAGGAGTAACTGCCATTCTGGAATGTTTTTTGATACTTCTTCCCAATATTCTACAGCAAACTTTTGTTGTGTTTCCGTAACAATTTTTGATTTGGATTTTGATTTCAGCAAGTACTGTGTTGCCTCTGCAATTCCATTAAGTGTAAAAAATTTCCTGGAGCGATTAGATGTGGTTGTTTTTTCAAGCTCAACTCTATCTCTGAATATCTCTACTGTATTTGTAAGGTTGACAATGAACTGTGCAAAATTGTTTCTATGATCATACAAGATTCCAAGAGACTTGGTTGGTTTGATAGCGTGCTTGTTAAGATCTGAAAACATTTGTTGGCTTCGCTTAAGCCCAAGGTCTTGAAAGAAAACAACCGAGATTGATTCATTCCCCATTTCGGGTTTTTCTTTTAGCGCTTCTTTTATCGCCGCCATTCTATGCTGTCCGTCATTAATCAAGATTTTAGAATCCATTGATATGTATAGCCTTCCTAGCTTTCCTTTTTCTCCTATAGGTGGTGAGGGAGAAAATTTCATTTTACCATCCACCGATGCAGTTAGAGAAGAAAAAACGTAGTCTTTCGGATTACTCACGATATAATTTGCAATTTCGGGAATTCTTGAATGGCGTAACGTTCGTTGAGCCCTAAACTCTGGTGGAAGTTCACCGTCGTTATAGATGAAGAGTTTTGGTATTATCTTGAGAGGACACATTGCAACATAGAATTCATGTCCCGCTTGAGTTCCTTTCAGGGCGTCAAAACCATAGACTTCAGTTCCTACTTCCAGTTCGTCAGTAAGGGCTCTCGACACGTTTGGGTTACTTGGAAGTACATTTTAAGGATTTGGACGCATGGTTTCACAAATTGGAAGCATGATCTGTTTTTATAGCAATTTCAACTCTTTCAGAACTTTTTCTAATTTATCCCGATGTTTTTCAGGGCAGGGGTATTTGTAATTGCCTTTGCGTGCAGGAGAACGATTCTTAATTTTACCATGATCGTTTAGCACATTTGCGATCCACGATGACTTTGGGGTTATGCCATATTTTTTCTTGAAAAGCTCCTGGGCCTCCTTGTATCCCATGGCTTAGTTGTGTAAAACGCAACTAAATAACTTTGATCAAACCAATTTCTGATCGCATTTTGTCAAATCAAATAACAAACAGTGTAAAATCGAGAGTGGTGAAGATAATCACAGGTCTGCATTACAATTTATGCAGTACTTCTGGCCGTCCGCCGTCACGGCATGATCCTTTTTCGGATGCCTGCAGGCGATTTTGGTTCTGTGCTGTTCTGGCAGAAGATGTCTTTTGATTGCCTGCAACCATTTGACGTCATTTTGAAATTCGTCTGCCATCATGTTCGCCATTTCTCCTACCAAGTCCTTATTTTGGTTCCATGACTGTGCAGGATCAAGCACTCCTGCTCTGACTTTCTGTTTGTTTTCGATCAGCATGTCTAGAGCCGTGATTGCCTTTTTTACTGACATAAAATAGATAGGATATGTGGATAGACAAATTGCTGGTTATTATGTAATAACCAGTTAGCCCATTGTATTTGGTTACTAGAATACAATTTATTTTTTAATGCTCAAGAGCGGCAATAACTAGTGTTCCAACAAACAATCCTATGATTCCTCCCGCAATACCAGCAATAATTATTGACAGCACAAATCCTATCACTCCACCAACAAAAGAAAACGAAGTCTGGGCTTTAGCGATTTTAGGTTTAATGTTTTTATTCTTCCATTTATGTAAATCACGAAGTTTTTTATTGAATTTTGTTCCTGTGAATACAAATCCACGCTTGATCTTTCTTCCAACTTCCTTCAATTTTTTCCAGAAGGGAGGATCGGAATGTCCAAAACCTACGATAAAAGACCTTGTTGAAAACGAACTTTCTAAAATCTCATAAACTAACTCGCCTTCTACTGGAAATATTTTTTCAAAGACTGGTAATAATGCATCACGTCGCTCTTTATTTTGCTTGCCTGCAGTTGTCTTAAGTTATGGGAAATAATCCAAAAGAAAAGGCCACAGTTCCTCTAATTCCTGTGATTCTCCTTCCCAATATTTTACCATAAAACTGATAAATTCATTTTTCCTCCTTTCTTTCACAAATTTTAAAATCTTTTTAGGTACTATGAATTGAGGATTGAATTTATCCTTAATTCCTAAAACATAATCGAATCTTTTCTTCGACCAAAACATGAAGGTTCTAAAACTACAGATCGTGAAAAACACTCCTCAACCATACCGATTCCTTTTTCTTCTAAATATGGTGGTGGGTACCAATTTTGAGGAAAAACGAACATGTGTTTTTAAGATGGATGAAAGTGATAAGGATTTCCTAAACTATTGACTTCAGAAATAAGAATTCTAAACTTTACTCATCGTCCTTTTCGATCTACGATCTTATGATGATTATTTGAGTTACTCCAGAAGATGTCTGTGTTTTTCAGGATCAAGATAAACCAGCGTTATTTCACCCAAGATTCCCTCAGTCCTTCTCTTGAAATGTTCATAGAATTCTGGATTGGTCAATATCATGTATTTTCTTTTAGCCTTAATCTTGGTTAGGAGAAAACAGTCTCCTAAAACGGTTTGAAACTCTGGACCATTTGGGTTCAGTTTTACTGCCTTCACCATTCCAGCAACTTCTACTTCCTTTTCAGGATTCCATGCATATCCAGTATCTGACAGGATGTCATATTCAAAAGTACAGAACCCGCCAGTTTGATTTTTTCCTAAAATCAATGTGTCTTTTTTCAGGTGAATGCCAAGTTCTTTTGACAACCATTTTCTGGCAATTTCTTCTTTATGTTGCCAGCCAAGTTCCATTATTGGCATAATTCCATCCTGAGTTAAAGTTTTTTCCGTCTTCGCTCATTCTCCGTTTCGGTCTGCCTCCGCAGACCCGCTCCTGATGTATCTTGGACAGAACGTCGCTGAAACGGAGATGGCTCGACTCCAGAATTAACCCTTGAGGTGATTGAATGTTCGTGCTGAATGGAAACGCTGACAGGATTGTTAAGACCTTGAAGTCCTGCGGCTTGACGGAATACGAGTCGAAGGTCTACTTTACCCTGCTCCTGACCGAGAGGTCGAAGATGGGGGAACTCTCCAAGAAGAGTTCGGTGCCACAGTCCAAAATCTATTGGACTATAGAAAGCCTGAGAGATAAGGGACTTGTGGATGTGGATGAGGAAATGCCCAAAACAGCCATACCAAGAAAGTTCGAGCCGTATCTCAGCAAGGCAATAAACGAAAAGCAGAGAGAAATCTCGAACCTGATTGAGTCAGGAAACTCCATCAGAGACACAATCTACGGTCTCAGATCCGTCGCGGTGAAATACAGGAACAAGTATCGCGTCTTCGAACCGAAACACAGGAGAAAACGTCTATTCTAAAATCTAACCATAATCTTTTCGAAGCGACTCGTTAATTATCTTAGCTATGTCGGTCATTTCGAGGTCTACGAACTTTATCCCAAGAGCCATACAACGTTTTTTGAGCTTGCCGTCCCACGTAACGAGGACGCAGTTTTTGTTGTTCTTGCCATACTCGACAATTTTGTCGTCGTTTCTTCCTTCCTTTGTGGCGCCAAACTTTTTCGTCACGGTGTCGACGTTCCAGCCGAAGTCACGGAGAATTTCAAGCATTCCCTCTACAGGCACGTCTAGCAGAACCTCTGGTTTTGATTCTAAATCCAACGGTAACTTTCCGGTTTTAGAAACCTTTAAAGCTGACTGTGCCGTAAGATAAACAGAATCCGAAATTTGAACCGCTGGCGGAACGGATACCACTAGACCTGATAAATATTACATAATTAAGGATCAACTTAAATCGTCTTTACACGAATCAAGTCATGTAAAAAATTGTTATGGTTTTTTTCATGGCTGCGGGATTTCTTACATCATTTGTTATCTATGATGTCTTACAAAATTTCTATGACAAAGAAACTTTAGAAAAACAATTTGATTGTGAAAATTGTTTTGCAGGGCCGATAGAGAAGATCTTAACTGCTAATGTGTTGCTTATTGATGGAAAATGGATTAAACTGTCATTAATCGACACGCTTGAAAAGGAACATTCTGTATACAATGAATCTATACTTTTTACCGCTCGAATTTGTAAGATCGGAGAAAATGCAGTTGTCGAGTTGGACAAATGGCAATTTTATGATAGATCCGCTAGGAATGTGGCACAAGTCACCTGTTCTGGGAAAATACTAAATGAAGAATTGCTCGTAGCAGGACATGCTACCATATCTAAAGACTTGTGTGCTGAGAGTATATTTTCAAAGACGGATTGAGCATAAAGTTTTGGATGCTAGATACTTTTTTTGTGTTTGTATAACGCATACACTATGATCCAATACCCTGCATACCAGAATATATTTACTGGATGTAGTAGATCATACTCACCAAAAATCTCTAGATAATAGTACCAAACATCGCCTATTGTTAATGCAATAATTGCAAATACGAGAATTAACCATGCCGTGCCAATCATGCCTCCTTTGAATGTCTTAGCACCTAGTATTGCAAATGGCAAGACTATTGCGGGAAGTGATGTAAATATTATTCCATAATAGAAATCAAAACTCGCTTCTTGCATCTGATCAAATGACAAAGTGATATATGCACTAATTATCATGATTGGAATTATTGGCATCCAGAAAAATTCTTTTGCGCTCATTTTTGGTTTAAAAAATCTTATGCTTATGATTAGGTGACCCAAGATAAACGGATACAAAGCAAAGAAGAAGACGTCAGCTATTGAAGGATATGGGTCAAGCTGTAAGATTTCTTCGTAAATGAAATAAACAGCTTCGGCAATGGCTATAGACAGAAATCCGCACCCCAAAGAAAGATATGCTCTACCAAACGTCTTTGAGGAGCCGTATTCTCTTACTACTATGAAACAAGATACTGACGCAAACGCCGGATTTATGATGGATACTGCATAAATGATCTGATTTCTATCTTCATCACTTTGCAGAAAAAACAATGATCCTTGAAAAGATACGGTAACAAAAATTATCAACAATATTATTTTATAATTGATCTTATCTTCAAGCCTGTCTGGCACTACATCGGGCTCCATAAACATCAACGAAATAACTGATTATTATCAATTAGTAGGCAAAAAATCATAACACAGTGCCTAACGGAAATACCATTTTCCCATAGTTGGAAGTTCTGATCTTCTGTCTTCTAAAAGAGACTGGTGATGTTGGATCGGTGGGAAGTGATACAAACACCGAAAATTCATTTGGCGTTAGGCACAAAAACGGAACAAAATCACGACCTCTCCCCCACCTCATATCTGACCACATTTTCTGATTTTTTTCCAGTGTCTGGATCGCACCCTTACTCGCGATATCATTATTTAAAATCCAGTCATATGCTAAATCCGAATCAACATGATAATCACAATATCTCAAAAAATCGTTTGTAAAAATAACACTTCCAAAAACCGCTGTTATGTTTTCAAGTGCCAAACGAATGACGCTTCGTTTACCTATAATCATACCTCGGATTGATAATGAAACGGGAGAAGTGGTAGCTTTCTGATGATATTGTTTTTCTATCTTTTTACCTATTGAATACATGGACGAAGAGCGATCCTTTACATCGAGTCTATTTTTGGTTGAAAAAGTTGGAATGAGATTTCTAGAAAGGCCGGTAACAATGTGTTTTGTTTTACCAGAATCAATTTTTTGTAGAAAACGACTAAGATTAGTAGCCGTAGCGGCTGCAATGGAATTCCATTTTATGCTAGTCGTAAAAAGAAACTGGATTAGAACCCCACAACTTTTGATATTTATCGCATGAATGAGCTTGTCAATAATTGGCTTTTGTTGCGTATCCACATTTGAAAAATTTAGCTGTTGTTCTAACTCAAAATCAAAGAAAATACACTGTGGATCCTGTTCAAGCACATGTTCCGATATGATTGGTAAAATTGGTAATCCAGTATCTCTGTAGTCAATAATTAGTGATTTTGCAAACGCATCTATATCATCAATCGTAGATCTGATTGCCAGCTGAACATGATCGTTGTCTGAGTGCTTGTATAATTCAAATGATCTTGCTGAATTGGTGACAATGTGTTCTAATGATGCTCTGGTTTCTTTCAACGTTGGAAAAACTTCATATGCGCGCATGTGTTGTTTTCGTGGAATCGTAAAATAGTTGGAATACATACCTCCACCAAAATAATCCCAATCTGGTTCACTACCTCTAAATTTTTTAATAGATTTTTTTATCGTCCTTTTAAACGGCACTAATTTACTCCTTTGTCTAAACCAGACCACCAATTAGTATGGCATTAAATACTCTTAAGCTTTGATTTTTGATAAACAACGTACAGATAACACAATTAATTGAAGTTTTTAAACTCGGGACTGATATCATAATAGATCCACGTGTAATGAAGTTTGGATGTGTTGTTGACTCAGTACAAGAAAACGTGATAGGTATTGGACCGGACGACTTTTCAAGACATGTGTATATTTTGGGAAGCACTGGAAGCGGTAAATCAACTCTAATTAGAAATCTGTACAAACACTTAGAGTTAGCAAACAACATTGGTACATTAAAAAATTCTTTAATCTACATTGATGTAAAAGGTGAGGACTCAACACTCTTTTTACGTCAGTGCGAAAAACTATCCTTCGATAATGATCTCATAACATATCTGGACATAAACAAAACAAATTTTGGAATAAACCTTCTTGAGCTACCAAAATACGAAGAAAAAGATCGTGATATAACCATTAGCAGAACTGTTGGACACATCATGGAAATGTTTAAGGAATTCTATTCACAGCAACAAACTTTTGTTCAATTAGAAAGAATTCTGCGCCTATTATTGCACTACCTATATTCGAACACAGATACTCCTACACTGTTGGATCTTTATGAAATCATTGTGAGATTGCAACGCGGTGGGAGAAACGAACTACGTGAGATATTTCGTTATTATAAAAATACTGCAAATTCAGAAATGAACCTAGCCTTGGATTCAATTTCTTCATTGGCTAAGGATTCTTGGATCTCACTTTTTAACAGAATAGAACCATTTGCTACTGATAATTATCTGAAAAAGAAATTCTCTGTTAAACACACAACAATTGACTTCGAAAAAATGTTAATGCCTGGCAACATCACTATATTCAGAATCTCAGATACTGACACCCCAAAACATGTTCATGGTATGGCAATTATGGCCATTGTCATAAAGATCTGGTTTGCAATACAAAATAGATCTAGCAAAATTGAACAAGAAAAAAGAAAGCTCGTGATTTTGAGTCTGGATGAATTTCAAAGAATTAAGGATCTTTCGATTCTTGCTACGATCCTATCTCAAGCAAGAGCGTACAATTTGGGGCTAATCCTATCTCATCAGAATCTGGCACAAATCAGCGTAGATCTTTTAGAAACAATTGTTGGTAACACTGCTACTCAAATCTATGGGAGGGTGTCGGGTATTGATGCAGGTAAGATTGCACGAATAATTGATCCCTATTTTGGTGATAATCTAACAAACCAGATTACAACACAACCTGATTTTGTATTTACAGCCAAAACTAGACCGATGCAAGGCCAAGAGCAAAATCCACCAATTCAATTTCTGGCCATGATGCCACCGCCTTTAGTTGTAGACAAAAGAGAAATGGAAGTATTTTTAGAAAAAATGAGAGATCGATATGTTGTAACCGAAACCATACAATCTGACTTGCGTTTAGAAGAAAATAAAAAAACTGCATGGAAAAAACAACTTTGTGCAGAATTAAGGCCAAAAGATGAATGGCTCATAATCTTATTTTTATACCAGAATATAGCAAATATCAAAGAAACAGTTGAAGCAACTAATAGCACAGATAGATATGTTACGGGAAAACTAATTCGTAAACTTATTGCAGATAATGTAGTAAGAATAGATGAAACAATTCAACATGGTTGTATCACAGAACACCGGTATGCACTCACTCCGGAAGCTTTAGATCTATACTTTCCATCGATATTTCAATCTATTGGAACTGCAAAAGATATTGATGAGGTTGCCACAAAAGCATTTCAATATTATATTTCTAAACAAATGTTTGTTTCATTAGCAAGACAAGATAGACGATCAGACGGAACCATGTGTGATATGGTTGTGTATGATTATGAACATGATGCCGCGATTTCAGTAGAGATTGAATCAATAAGTCAAGTCAAATCTCATCCTGAACAAGTTCGTTATAACATGATAAAATGGAAACACCTAGGTTTCTCCGAATGTCATGTGTGGTCTAAATCGTCTAAAGTTCAAGAAATAAGAGACAAACTCGGTAAGGAATCTGAAAAAACAAGAATCTTTCGAGTCTAAACCCACTAACCTGAATTGATTTTTTTGACTTGAATCTTTTATCACAAAATACGATTATATGCCTAGAAAAGTGGCTTTGAGTGTTTGGCAGCAAAAGAGCTACTCGAAGTATCAAAGCCAAGAATCGTAGTCTTACTTGTAATCACGGCAGTCACGTCCATGTATGCCGCGTCAAAGCTTGTAGGGCCAGCACTTGACACGACGACACTTCTCCACATTATAGTGGCGGGGGCACTGGCATCGGCAGGCTCTAGCGCGCTAAACCACTACTACGACAGGGACATCGACCCGCTCATGAAAAGGACAAGCACAAGGCCCATCCCGTCTGGAAAAATAAAAGCAGGCACTGTCCTGGTATACGGAATCGCAGTCTCTGCCATCTCTGTGATATACGCGTATTTTGCGCTAAACCCGGTCTCTACGTTTTTTATCGCACTTGGGATATTTTTCTACGTTATAGTGTATACTGTTTGGCTCAAGCGCAAAAACTCGTCAAACATTGTAATTGGGGGATTTGCCGGAAGCGCAGCGTCTATGGCCGGCTGGACTGCTGCAACTGGGTTTGTGCCGCCGCTTGGGATTGATCTTTTGGGATTTCTGGTAGGGTTGCTGGTATTTGTGTGGACGCCGTCTCATTTCTGGTGCCTTGCAATGAAGATCCGAGACGACTATGAGGGCGCAAAGGTGCCGATGCTGCCAGTACTGATTGGAATGCAAAAGACATCAAAGTACATCCTGGCAAACACAGCCATCCTCTTGCCATATTCTCTTGCGCTGTACGCGTTTGGCCTGGGCCTGGTATATGTGGTAATAGCTGCCGCAAGCGGGGGCCTGATGCTTGCGTATCATTACAAGCTTACAAAAAACCCGACGTCGGACTTTGCGTGGAAAGCGTACAAGGTGACTGCGCCATACCTTACCATAATATTTGTGGCAATTGCGCTGGACGCGGCATTCCATTATAGGTTCTAGGACGCGCATTGGGTTCGAATCCCAATATCTACTGTTTGATTTTATCTCCGAGCCCTACCTTGCACATGCCGATCTTGCAGTTATGGCACACATAATCGTCTGATGGCTTGTCACAGCCGCACGAACAGGTGCAAACGTAGTCATTCATGGCATATTATACGTGAATGTATGATTTAACCTATTTTTGAGACCCAGGCCACATAATATGCGGTAATTGCGGCCGCAGTATTTCATCCGATGTACTCAATCCCGTACCAACAAACGCGTTCAGGTTTGGTAGATCTCAGGACTCTTCCAAACCGGGAAAAGACGCCTCATAGTCTTTTTCCATGGTTTCCTTGTTTTGTTCGTCGTATTCGTCCTCTTCTGTTTCGGTTATGGATACCTCGATGCGCCTAGTGTCCTTTGTTAGCCAGGAGACCTTGATTAGGCCCATTATCTCCAAGTCCAGAAGAATCTTGTTGAACTTGTCCTGTGCTAGCGTGACGCCGGCCTTTGTAAGTGATTTTTGCAGATCCTCGTCTATAATCGACGTTACGCTCTTTATTTTCTCATACACTACATTTCTTAATGGGAGTTCTGCCATGTCTATCCGTAAAAGGCCTTGTCTATTTGCTTGGGCACGACATTAGAAATAGTTTCCCTTATCGCAGAATACCACTGGTCGACCTCTTTTGTGATTGACGGCCTTATCTTTTTGAGCGCCGCGGCAAAGTCCGCGCTGCCTATTTTTGCGGAATCGCTCTGCATTGCGTGCACGCCGGCCTCCCTGCAGAGCGCCGCAAGGTCGGCTCCGGTATAGTTCTGCGTCGAAACCGATATCTCCTGGAGGTTTATGTTGTCTGCAAGCGGCATCTTTTCTGTCAAAATCTTGATTATCTCGAGCCTTCCCTTTTCGTCGGGCTGCTGTACGTACAATACCGGCTCAAGCCTGCCGGGCCTCAAAAGCGAGTGGTCCAAAAGGTCCGGCCTGTTCGTGATCCCGATTACTGCCACCCGTGCCGAGCCGCTTTCTTCCATTTCCGTCAAAAGCTGGGACAAGATGGTCTGGCCTATGCCGACGTCCTCGCCGGATTTCATCCTGGCAAGCGAGTCCATTTCGTCAAATATCACGATACACGGGGCCGACGTCTTTGCCTTTCTAAAGATCTCGCGGATTGCCTTTTCGGACTCGCCGACCCACTTTGAGAGTATCTCGGGGCCGCGAACTAGGATCATGTTGCTTCCGCTCTCAGTCGCAACTGCGCGCGCCAAAAGCGACTTGCCGCATCCCGGCGGCCCGTACAGCAGAACGCCGCGCGGCGGCTTTATTCCCATGTTGTAGAATTTCTGCGGTTCCTTTAGCGCAACAATGAGATTGTCCTGCAATGTTTTCTTTACGTCGTCCAATCCACCAACGTCGCCCCAGAAGACCTTTGGCCTTTCCACGTAGAACTCTCGCATCGCAGTAGGGACGACTTCGTGCATTGCGTCGTAAAAGTCCATCAGCCGGATGTCCATCGACTGGAGTATCTCCGCAGAAACCTTTTCTGTCTCCAAATCTATTTCCGGAAGGTATCTTCGGATTGCTTTTAGTGCCGCCTCGCGGCAAAGCGATTTTATGTCGGCCCCCGTGTATCCGTGGAGCTCGGCCGCAAGCCTTTTGAGGTCTACCTCGTCGGATATCGGCATTCCCCTTGTGTGTATCATCAAAATCTCCAGCCTTCCGTCGACGTTTGGGACCGATACCTCGATTTCCCGATCAAATCTTCCCGGCCTTCGCAGTGCGGGATCGACGCTGTCTGGCCTGTTGGTTGCGCCAAGTACTATGACGTTTCCCCTGTCTGTGAGGCCATCCATAAGTGCGAGAAGCTGGGCAACTACTCTTTTTTCAACGTCGCCGTACGCCTCTTCGCGTTTTGGCGCAATTGCGTCGATTTCGTCTATGAATATTATGCTTGGCGAGTTGTCCTTTGCCTCCTTGAAGATCTCGCGGAGCTTTGCCTCGGTTTCACCATAATACTTGTTCATTATCTCGGGGCCGTTAATCGAGAACATGTTTGCCTCGGACTCTGACGCAAGGACCTTTGCGATTAGCGTCTTTCCGCACCCTGGGGGTCCGTACAGGAGGACCCCGCTGTGCGGCTCTATGCCAAGCCTGCTAAATATCTCAGGGTGACGCAACGGCAGCTCGACTATTTCGCGCATTATCTTTAGCTCGTTTTTTAGGCCGCCGACTTCGTCGTATGTTACGCGGGCCTTTTTGTCGACCGGCTGCTCAGTAGATATGGAAAAATCAGTCGTCTTGTCAATTGTAACTATTCCCTTTGGGGCTATCTTTCCTATCTTAAAGTCCATCGGGTTTCCCAAAATCATGACGGAAATCTCGTCGCCCTGGCAGAACGGCAGCCCCTTGAGCCTGTTTTTCACAAAATCTGTAAACTCTTTGTCTACCGTTACGACATCGGATACCGGAACCAGTACTATTGACTTTGCCACTTTGGCGGTGACCTTTTTTATTTTTACAATATCGTTTAGCGCGCTGCCGACGTTTTTTCGTGTCTGGCCGTCAATCCTTATCAGATCGCCGAACTTGTCGTCCTCGTCTGTGGGCCATGCGACTGCGCAGCTTGTTTTTTTGCCGGTGATCTCGATAATGTCGCCTGGGCTTGCCTTTAGAAAGTCCATGGCGTCAGGGCCGATTCGTGCCCTTTTTTTGCCAACGTCTCTCTGCTTTGCCTCGCCGACTCGCATTTGCAGAGGTTCGTCCTTTCGGGCCACGGTATCACTTCACATCTACTGACTTGCGACTCATGTTGAGGACCTCGAACTCCGATACGCCCTCGACAGATCTTACGGCTCCTTCAAGCATGTCCATCTGTCCTTCCCTGTCGTCCAAGTTGAACTCTGCCTTTAGAAAGTATAGACCAAATGCTAGAGGTTCTTTGGCATAGCGCTCAAGAAGTATCCCGCCCCCTAGCTTTGACTTGATATCGCTTGCCAGGTTGTCCAGGTTTATCTCCGTTCCCGTGGGGAGAATCTTTGTGATTAAGAGTAGTCGCGCCATTTCTATGGTCCTGAGAAGTTGCAAGACTGACAGGTATACGTCCTTGCGGCGTCGCGGCAGCTCTCGCATCTCCATATGAGGACGGTGCCGCATTCTGGGCACATGAACTTGACGCATTTGTCGTTTGGCATGATGTGCTTGTTGCAGCAGCTGCATACTGGAAGTGTCAGTGATGTTGACATGCAGCTCTTTTTTGTGCATTTCCATTTATAGCTTGCTGGGGCAATCCAGACTAGTTTGCTGGCCTAGCCAACAAGCCTTCTGATTTCGGAACCAAAGATGGTCTGCGCCACCTTGAGCGATCCCTTGAGGCCCAGCATTTTTACTATTGCAGATGTGTGAAAGTCAAAGTCGTCGCTTGCCGAAATGTCCTGTATGATATCGGGCGTGATGGCATCGAACAGCTTGTCGATTGTCTTGTTGTCTGCCCTTTCCAGCATCTTTCTTGCGAAAAGCTGTTTTTCAAACTCTTTTCCGAACTTTTCATGCCAGTTTTTCTGGTATTTTTCAAGCTCCGAGTGGTTGCCGGTTTTTAGAAACTCTGATATTGCGCGGCCTGCCAGTATTCCGCCCATGCCACAGGAATAGATCCCGCCTGCTGTAGTGGGCTTGGACTGGCCTGCGGCGTCGCCTACCGTGACGACATTTCCTGATATGAATTTCTCAACTGGCCCGTTTACCCATATTGGCGCAAAGACCTTGCGGATGATAGAGTGTTTTCCCTTTTGCTCTAGGAACTTTTCTAGGGACTGCATCGCGTTGATTCCGCGGCCTGCGACGCCGACCTTTCCAATCCCGGCTGATGCCGGAATGACCCACGAGAAAAACCCGGGATACTTTTCCGAATCAAAGTTTACCTCGACTAGTCCTTTTTGTATCCAGTCAGAATAAATCTCGTACTGGGCAGACTGGAGGGTGCCCGTTCGGTCCTTTTGGACAAGCGCAGATACGCCCCTGGCATCGACTAGTATCTTGCAGGAAAAGGTGCCCGCTGTCGTGACAACCTCGTTTTCTTTTATTTCCTTGAGCGAGGTCTTTACCCTTATCTCGGCGCCGTTTTTTTGGGCCTGGCGGGCGACCTGCTTGTCAAGCTCGCGGCGATTGATAACAATTACGTTTTGCTTTTTTGCATCGAGTGCGATTTTTTTCCCCGACGGAGAGCAGAGCTCCGCGGTTTGGATCTGGCTGTCAAGTGTCTTTTGCGACGGAACTATGCCGAGGTCCTCAAGTGCGGACATGGACACAAGGCCTCCGCAGTGCTCAGGCGAGCCAATCTCAAAGTCTTCCTCTATCACAAGGACGCTATGGCCGTTCCTTGCGGCCTCTCTTGCGCAAAAAAGCCCGGCGACACTCCCGCCGGCAACTATGACATCATACATTTTGTTTGATTTGTGTCCGCATTAATTTAATTGGTGCTGTCGATTCATTTTGGATTCTTAAACGACTTGTGAGCCATGGTGCCAACCACGCTGGCTCCAAAAACCTGCTTTAGTGTCCTAGGCCTGCCGTCCTTGAAGACGTCCTCGCAGCAGTACTTCATGGAAAACTCTGCCATCTGCATAAGGATTGGCGCAAGTGCCATGCCTTTTTCGGTGACGGTGTACTCTACCTTTGGAGGGGTTTCTGGGTAGATCTTTCTTGTGAGCAGGCCGTCTTTTTCCATCTCTCTTAGCCGTACTGACAGGGTCTTTGGGTTTGCGCCCTCGATCGATTCTAGGAACTGGTTGAAGCGGTTTTGTCCAAGCAGGATCACGTTTCGCAAAATGTGCACTGTGAATTTTTTGCCCATTATCCTAAACGTCGTGTCTACGGGGCAGGCCTTTATCTGATCTGGTGTCAGGTTAAGGTGTTGACAGCATTTTTCATCCAACTTTCTACAACCTCACTTACTTTCTTGTTGGAAACTTTCTGACTTATATGCTTACCTTTCTATAGTTGCTACAAGGACGAAACTAAGTATGGAATGTACAGACGGAACATGTAATATGGAAAACGTGCAATCTTGCGCATGCGGATCTGAAAAACCCTATGAGCAATGTTGTGGATGCGAACCAGCAGATCCAACACAGATCTCAATGAAGTCTTGGCACAACTCGTTTTTTGCAGCGCTAAACCAGGCCCAAGTAGACAGGCTGCGAAAAAAGATCGAGTCATCCTTTGGCCCAACGCTGGACAAGGAAGCCGACGCTGTAATTGAAGCAGTTGGAAAGGTCTGGAGCTCCATGATAACTCTATCTGACGCAAAAAAAGAGCTTGCGGCCAAGTTGCAAAAAATTCACTCAGAATCAAATAAGAGATAGCAAACATACGCTGCTTCCCAGCTATCTCCTATTTCTTTTTTCTATGTTTGGCTCTAATTAACAAAACCCAAAATAACTACAAATATCTATTTTCTGACATGTGGAAAAGCAGTATTTGTCTCGTCTAGCTCCGAGAGGACTTTTTTGAATTCGCGTGGGTGCCTGTCCTTAAACACGTCCATTGCGCAGTATTTGGTAGAGTACTGGCCCATTTGCTCTAAGATTGGTCGCAGCATCAGTCCTTTTTCTGTTAGGGAGTACTCGACGCGCGGCGGGATCTCAGCAAATACCTTGCGCTCAATCAGCCCGTCTCTTTCCATCTCGCGCAGCCTTTGCGAAAGGCTTTTTGAGTTGATCTCCTCGACATCTTCCAAAAACTGACTAAACCTTGTCTGACCATAGAGCATCATATTCCGCAGTATGAGTATTGTGAATTTTTTTCCAACGAGATCAAACGTGTTGTGGATTGGGCATTTCTTCAGGTTTTGTGTTGTTTGTCTTGTCATTTCTTACCTCTTGGTAACTATGCTTCCTTTTGGTTACGTTCTATCTTATTTACTTACCTTTTTTCATCAGATTATGAAAGGTAAGGAGGTGAATTGATGGCAAAATTCGCGATATTTGTCTTTGCCGACCCTCAAACAAAGGAAGGGCTTGGCAGGGTAGTAAACGCAATGGAATCAGTCAAGGAGCTGGACGAGGCAGGCCACAAAGTACGGCTTTACTTTGATGGTTATGGAACGGCATGTCCCGCCGCGCTCTCAAGCAAAGACCACATAGCCCATGATCTGTTTGATGCAGTAAAGGGAAACATCGAAGGTGCATGCGCGTTCTGCGCAACTGCTTTTGGCACAAGAGGTGGGGTCGAGCAATGCCGTGTGCGCCTAGTGGACGAATATGACCAGCACATTAGCATCGCAGGCTTGGTCTCCGACGGTTACCACATAATGAACTTCTAGTGCGGGCGTGACGCAAAACCGACCTCATCGCGAGGCCTGACCCATTTTTTTAGTGTCTTTCAAAATAGAGTTTTTGGTTTACAGGTATTCGAAAAACACATCTTTGGCTAGATGCACTCAAAAGTTTTTCAATGGTCGGCTGCTCAGATAATTGATGGGCTCAATAAAGCAGGTCATAGTGGTGCGTGCAGACCTTGGGATGGGCAAGGGAAAGATCGCAGCCCAGGTAGGTCACGCATGCGTCCTTGGGGCCGAAAACGTAAGAAAGTCCCACCCAGACTGGTTTGAAAAGTGGTGGGGAGGGCAGGAAAAAATAGTCCTCAAGGTAAACAGCGAAACGGAGCTGGACAAAGTAAAGCAAGACGCAATAGAGATGGGGTTGCCCTGGGCCGAAGTCACCGATGCCGGACACACCCAGATTGCGCCGGGAACCTTTACCTGCATATCTATTGGGCCTGCGCCGGAGGACCTTGTCGACAAGATAACGCGCGAGCTTAAACTTCTCTAGGAATATAACGAGGGTCGACAAAGCCGCAAATGTGAAGAAAAACATCAAAGGACTAATAGTTGCAGGTTTTTTTGCAGTTATCCTGCTGACATCCACTCTGACTCTGGCGTTTAACAGCGTGCCAAAGCCGGCAAACGACCAAACCACGACTGGCACCCCGGCTGACAACTTTCCAGACGAGCAGAGGCCAAGGTTCTGTGGAACGGGTAACGCAAAATCAAACCAGTACGTAAGGGAGTTTAAGATACCTACAGAATGCACCCAGCCCCTTGCGATAACTACAGACCCGCTGGGAAACGTCTGGTTCGTACAAACAAACACAGGAAACGTTGCCAAGTTTGATCCGGCGACTAGCCAGTTCACGGAATATGAGAACCCATCTTGGCCGGAGAAGGGGCGCTCAATGATGTGGGGAATCGACTATTCTTTTGACGGGAGCCTCTGGTATACCGACGACGCACTGGACTCCATTTGGAGATTTTCCATTTCTGACCTGACGTACGAGAGATTCAGCTATCCATCAAGTGGCGACTCGCTGCCACATCGTATCATGGTAAAGGGGGGCCAGATAATTGTTAACGACTTTTACGGAGGAAAGATAAGCCTCTTTGATACAAGACAGCAAGAAAAGTCATACCTGAACATCCCGACTCCAATTCCTGGCTCGTTTGTCTCTGGTTTTGACGTGGATTCGGAGGGAAACATCTGGTACACCAACTGGATGCTAAACCAGGGCGGAGCCCTAGTGAAATTTGACTATACAGAATTTTCCGACTATGCGTCAAAAAACGCCGTGGACAATTCCACCGCACTCCAGTTCTCTGAGGCCTTCAACCTGCCGCCTTCCATGGGGACGGCAGTGGGGCTGTCTGTGGATCAAAACAACAACATCTGGATTGCAGACACGACGAGCAGCTCGTTTTTCAAGTTCAGCCAGTCTGATGAAAAATTCACAAAATACATCACACCCTACCCAAAAGAAGCCGCATACGGAAATGTCACGGGAGTAATAAAATCCCCGATAACCGGCCCATACTGGACACAAATCGACGGGGGAAGACTCGTATTCAACGAGCAGATTGGAAACGGGATGGCAGTCTTTGACATAGAAGGCGAATCCCTAGTGGAATATGAGATACCGTCGAGGAACCCGAACTGGGCCGACTGCGGAATGAACCAAGAGTGCGGAATTGCGCAGGCGTTTGGGCTAAAATCCGCAGGCGACAGAATCTGGTTTACCGAGTGGGTGGAAAACAACATCGGCGTAGTGGATTTATCAAAACAGCTGCCACTTGGTTTTGAAATATCGCAAAAAGAAATAACCCTAAACAAGGGGCAAACGGCCCAGCTGGAAATTCAGCTCGTGCCGTCCTCAAACATCGACATAATACTACTCTCAAGGACGACGGCAGAACCTGACGACGTCACGGTGTCGGTGCCGGTTAGTGTTGTCTCCCTGCAGGGGCCGCAGACCATTCCAGTGTCAATTTCTGCAAGCGAGTTTGCCATACCGGGAACATACAAGGCCCTGCTTTCGGCAAGGACGGACGACGTGACGATCTCCCAGTTTGTTACTGTGAATATTGTACAGTGATCCCAAAAATAGACTCTGACATTGGAATCTTATCGTACACTACAAAATATGCCGGCTGTGGGGGAAAGATACGGCAAAACTACGAGGATTTTGCAGTCTCCGAGGTGCTTGCACAAAAAACACTCGACTCTCTTTCCAATGACGACGGCTTTGCGGTGTACAAGCTGAAAAAATCCGGCCTCGACACAAATCACGCACTGGATCTGATATTTAGAAAAACAGGGGTTCGACTAAAGGCACTCGGGCTAAAGGACGCCTCGGCTGTGACTGAGCAGTTTGTCTGCGCCATGGCAAAAAACAAAACACTATCGAACCATCTGGACGACCGAGTCTCGATACAAAGAATCGGGCTTGCAAAAAAGCCGCTTTCGGCAAAAGACATGGTCGGCAACCGGTTTGTAATCAAAATATCTGGCGCTACCAAGTCGCCTTCGGATTTTGTAGAATCTGACAGGATTTTGAACTTTTATGGGTACCAGAGATTCGGCTCAAGGAGGCCTGTGACCCACCTGGTGGGAAAGGCGCTGATCCAAAAAAGATTTGCAGATGCGGTACAACTGATGCTCTCACATACATCGGAATACGACTCTGAGGAAAACACAAAGCTAAGAAAGGAAATGGCGGACCAGTCAAAATTTGCGGGACTCTACAAGACCATCCCAAAGCAGATGGACCTTGAGAGGATTCTTCTGAGGGAAATGGTTGATCACAACGACCCAAAAAAGGCAATGGCAGCACTTCCGCTTTCGATGAGGCGGCTCTTTGTGGATGCATACCAGTCCTTTTTGTTCAATCTCACACTCAGCAGGGCTTTTGAGTACGGCGAGGACGTCTTTTCTGCGAAGCAGGGGGACGTCTGCTACGGCAAAAACGCAGAGATAGGAAAATACGAAATGGACGAATCCCAGCAGCTTGCGGTGCCGCTGGTAGGATACTCTTACTTCAAAAAAACGAGATTCGATTTTCACATATCAAAGATACTGCAGGACGAGGGGGTCGTACCGTCTGACTTTTACATAAAGGAAATGCAGGAGGCAAGTGCCGAAGGGGGCTTTAGGACTGCCAGAATAGTCTGCAAAAATCTCGCAGTAGGGGGCGACACGATAAGCTTTGAGCTGCAGCGGGGATCGTTTGCCACGATGGTTCTACGGGAGATAATGAAGCCAAGCGATCCGCTTGAGGCTGGTTTTTAAAGAATTTCACTTGGACGTTAATTGGTTTTAATAATAATTTAATAACTAATGATTTGGGCAAAAGCTACATGAGCGAAAGGGGCAGCGCACAGGTTTCGATAATAATCCCTACGTATAACGAGTCGCAAAACATACTGCACGTGCTAAGATCGATAAAAGAGCACCTGCCAAAGAACACGACGGCGCAGGCAATAGTTGTAGACGACAACTCCCCTGACGGAACCGCAAAGCTAGTCGAGGACTATCTAAAGGACGTCAGGGAGTTTGCAAACTATACCATCGACCTAATCCAGAGAAAGACAAAGGAGGGACTAAGCTCGGCAATACTCAGGGGAATCCAGTACGCCACCGGCAACACGATAGTGGTGATGGACTCGGATCTTTCGCATCCGGCAAGCCTGCTTCCAAAAATGCTAGACGCTCTAAAGCAGCCAAAGTGCGACATCGTAATTGCGTCAAGGTACATCAAGGGCGGCTCCATAATCGGCTGGACGCTAAAGCGCAAGCTCGTAAGCAAAATCGCCACGCAAATAGCAAAGCGCGGATTAGGAGTAAAGGCAAAGGATCCGATGTCGGGATTTTTTGCGTTCAAAAAGCCAGTCATTGCAGGACTGCAGTTTGACGCAATAGGCTACAAGATGCTATTGGAAATTCTAGTAAAGACAAAAAACAAAAACATTCTTGAAATACCGTACACCTTTACAAACAGAAAGTTCGGCGCAAGCAAGCTTGACGCAAGGACAGTCTTTGACTACCTAAAGGCCACGTGGAAGCTTTATCGGTACGGCAAGACGGCGGCGAGGGAAGAAAAGCGGCCGTCTGTGAGCTTTTTCTCAAAGGCCGGAAGGTTCTACACCGTCGGCGCAATCGGTCTTGCGATAAACTATCTTGTCTCGTCGTTGTTCCTGGGGGTATCGAACCTGTGGTACCTGCACGCTACCATAATAGGAATCGCAGTCTCGATGAGCAGCAACTTTGTGTTAAACAAGGTCTGGACGTTTGAGGACAAGGACTTTGCACCCAGACACGCTATTCTACAATACGCCAAGTTCCTCGGCTTTAGCTCGCTTGGCGCACTAGCGCAGCTTGGGATTGTGTACCTGCTTGTGGACAGCTACAAAATAGAATATCCAGTAGCGCTGGTCTTGGCGGTCTTTTGCGCTGCTTTGAGCAACTTTATACTCAACAAAAAGTGGACGTTTAAGGAAAAAATCTGGGGATAAAAAAATTAGAGAACTCGTGTCGAAGTGCCTCTTGCGGTACTGAGCACGATTCTCTTCAAAAAGACGGTTTTTTCCGATTTCGGATACTCGGAGATTTTGATGCTTTTTGTTCCACGTCTTATGCAGAGGATTGTGTCTGGCGGCATGGCAGTCATTTTCTTTTTTTGCTCTTCGTAGTATCCGTCACCTGCCCACTTTACCGGAATTGGCTCGATGTCGTGGAGCATGGTCCCCTTTTCTGTTACGATCATCATGTCGCTATGATACAATGGCACTCAGCCGGTGATAACTGGTATTTAGCTGCGGCGCCAAGTTTTTAGCTAAACTGCAAACTTGGCGAAACCGGTTTTGGCTCATAAGGCTAAAATATCTACCATAACAACGGCTAGCGATGATGAATCCGATCTACATCATAGCCTTGGTTTTTCTGGTGCTGGCAGCGTCGCTTGGCGGATTCGTCGTGTATCAGAAGCAAACGGTCATGGTTCCCCTAGAAATGCAGGAAAAGGCAGAGATAGAATCCATGAACTGCGAACAAATAGAAAAAAAGCACGAGCTTGCCCAGTACTGGTCATTTGACAACTGGAAGATAGCAAACGAAAAGGTCCAAATCTGCAAAAAACAAAAAGAGTCATAACCCAAACCATGTTTGAAAGCTTTTTCTCGATAAGCAAGGCGCCGGACTTTCCGCAAGACTTCGAGTGGATAAACTCCGAGCCACTCACACTGTCAAAACTAAAGGGAAACGTCGTAGTCGTCGACTTTTGGACGTACTGCTGCATCAACTGCATGCATACGCTTCCAGTGCTGGCAGAGCTCGAAGAAAAATACCGAGAAAAGCCAGTTGTCTTTGTGGGCGTCCACTCTGGCAAGTTTTTTTCCGAGCAGGAGGCAAAAAACGTCGAGTCTGCCGTTGCAAGATACGAAATAGAGCACCCAGTCGTGGTGGACAAAAAGATGCAGATCTGGTCAGGCTTTGGGGTAAATGCGTGGCCTACCATAGTAATAATTGATCCGAACGGAACCATGGTCTACAAACAGTCAGGCGAGGGGCAAAAAGAGGCAATCCAGGATGTGATCGACATTCTCCTGCAGAGGCACGCAGAAAAGGGAACGCTGGCCACAAACCCGCCAAAAACGCCACAACTGAGGCGAAAAAAACCAAGCACGCTTTCGTTTCCAGGCAAGCTTGCGATATCGGATGGAAAAATTGCGCTAAGCGACTCTAACCACAACCGAATTTTGATCACCGACATTTCCGGCAAGATACTGCATACGATAGGAAACGGCGGCGCAGGCCTGGCAGACGGCGACTTTGAATCGTCAAAATTTTTCAGGCCGCAGGGGGTCGCATGGATGGGACAGATGCTGTTTGTTGCAGACACTGAAAACCACGCAATTCGCAAAATAGATTTTGATAAAAGAAAGGTAACTACGGTTGCCGGAACCGGCAGGCAGGGCCCGTGGGTATCATATGGGGGAAATGGAACCGCAACGCCGCTCAGCTCGCCATGGGACATAGCATGCAAGGACGAAATAGTCTACATAGCAATGGCTGGGAATCACCAGATCTGGATCTATGACACAAAAACCGGGCAGGCACTGCCCTTTGCGGGCTCTGGGCAGGAAAACATAATCGACGGGCCTGCAAGACAGGCGCAGCTTGCGCAGCCCAGCGGCATCTCATTATTTGAAGACACGTTGTATTTTGCAGACAGCGAGGTCTCCGCAATACGAAAAATAAACCTCACAGAAAAACAGGTAAGGACAATAGTGGGCCACGGCCTCTTTGAGTTTGGGCACAAGGACGGCCCTGCGCAAGACGCGTTATTTCAGCACCCTCTTGGGGTGTGCGCAACACAGGGCGCAGTATTTGTCGCAGATACGTACAACTCTGCAATACGTGTAATCAACATGAAAGACAACCAGGTCTACACCCTGATTGGCAAGGAAAAAAACACGGTGTGTCTGCCTGACAGCCCAACATGCGACATTTTGGCGCTGTACGAGCCTGCCGACGTCAAGGTATATGATAACAAGCTGTACATTGCCGACACCAACAACCACCTAATACGAGTCTTTGACCTAGAGACAAACGTCCTTGGAACGCTGGAAATAAGATGACGCAAACGGCATACATTCTGATAAGCTGCAACGTGGGATCGGAGCGGGACGTCCTGTCCGAGCTAAAAAAAATTCCCGAGATAAAATCCGCAATGGTAACATACGGCGAATACGACATTGTGGCAAAGGCAGAGGCAGACTCTGAAGACAAAATGGGCCAGCTCATCTCTTCAAGGATTCGCCAGCTGCAAAAGATACGAAGCACGGTAACGCTTTACGTGAGCTGACGCCTCAGAACGAAGACCCCAAAGCCGCTTGTTATTATTCCGACTATTATGATCCCCATGCCGTAGATTACCCAGTCCTTGTCATAATACATAAACGAGGATTCCGGCCCAAGCTGCCCCCTTCCCTGGGACAGAAACACCGCTCCAAAGAAAATCAGTATTATGCCTATGATTATGGTTATCTTGGATACTCGCATCTGATGATGCTCCAAATCAGCGAATTATTATCTTACTGGTCTGCTAATAATGCCAGGCGATGAAGAAGAGTTAGAGACCTGATCGTAATGATTGGATTCAGTGAATCTGAGCCTGAAATTGTAACGAATCTTGGTGTGATTTGGAATAATCATTTTAGCATAGAGCACAAATATTTCTCCATGCACAAGGGGATAAAAATCGGAATCATAGTTGCAGCAATCGCAATAGGATTAGGCCTTGCAAGCCCGTTGTTCTATGAGAGGCCAATCGACGAGCCCCTCCCAAGTGCACTAAACGAAATCCAAGATGGACTGACATACGAAAAATTCACGCAGATGCCAGACGAGCAAAGAGGAGCACTGGTGCAAAAATTGCCAGACGACGTAAAAGAAATGATAATGGAAAAGGCATCGAAAATTGTAAGGCCCGTCTCTGAAACGATGGATGAGATGGGAGGACAGGAATCAACGATCTCGGTCCTGCGCACGGGAGAATTTGAGGGACTAGTTGGGCACCAAGCATCAGGCACCGCAAAAATACTCGATGTGGGCGGAAAAAAATATCTGCGGTTTGAAAACTTTGAGGTTACAAACGGCCCAGACCTTAGGGTGTACCTGACAAACGACGGCGATGTCAAAAACGGCCTGCACCTGGAAAAGCTAAAGGGCAGCAGGGGAGATCAAAACTATTCCCTTGAGGGAATTGATGCCGACAAATATGACACGGTAGTGGTGTACTGCCAGCCGTTCGGGGTTTACTTTGGGCAGGCAAAACTAGGCACCGCCTGATCACCATACCGACAATATCTAAATTTTGATCCTAGTTTTATCCCGCTAAATCACCCAAAGATCAAACACTGCTCGCACTCGCAGCTTGGTATCTGCTTTGACTTTGCGAGGCATTTTGCGTGCTGACCTGCCTGGCACTGCACGCAAATCTGTTCTAGGTTGTCTACGGCTGAATATTTTTTTGTCTGGTCAAATCCAAAACCGCCGTCTTGTGGGCCTACCATGGTCTGTTATGGCATTTGTTGTATTTTAGTTGGCCTCTCAAAGACAGACTTTAATATTTAGCAGGTTTTGCAAATTTGTGAACCGGCACGTGCCGTGGCTTGGGCTTGGGGTGTCCTTGGCAGTTACTGTTTTGGCCACGATTTTGGTATACAACTTGATATCTCAGATAACGCAGGAAAGATTCGGGGCCGAAGTGCATGAAACCAAGTCTGCGATAGAGTCTAGGCTAAAAGCATACGAACAAGTCCTGTCTGGTGCAAAGGGGCTCTTTGTCGCGGCTGAAGCCGTCACGAGAGAAGAATGGAAAAACTTTGTAGACGCACAGGCGGTAGAAGAAAGGTTTCCCGGAATTCAAGGCATAGGATATTCAAAGCTAGTTGGAGGAAAAGAAGACTTGGCTGCACACATTGAAGAGATAAGAAAGGAAGGGTTCCCAGATTACACGGTATGGCCACAGGGAGAACGGGAGGAATACCATTCCATAATTTACCTAGAGCCGTTTAACGAGAGAAACAAGCGCGCATTTGGTTATGATATGTACTCAGAGCCAACAAGACGGGAGGCCATGGTGCTTGCGCGAGACGCCGGTACCACAACACTGTCTGGCAAGGTCAAACTGGTTCAGGAAACCGAAGTCGACGTGCAGGCGGGCTTTCTTATGTATGTCCCAATCTACGAAAACGGAAAACCTACCGGCACGATAGATGAACGGCGTGAAGCATTTACCGGTTTTGTGTATGCGCCGTTTCGCATGAATGACTTTATGGAGGGGATTCTTGGCAAAACATCCCAGGATATCACTTTTGTAATATGCGATACTAATACCGACCCTCAAAACATCATGTACGATTATACGGCCGTAAAGGGCATCAAAAATGACCAAATCGATACATCGTATTCAACAACCGTGACAGTCGACGCAAACCAAAGGCAGTGGATCCTAAAGATCACCGCACTAAAATCGCTTCGCTCTGATCTTGAAGCAATCATCCCAAGTCTTGTTGCTCTGGCAGGAGTCTCATTTTCGGTTCTTCTGTTCTTCATATTTCGTACATACACAAGGGTGATTACTCTGACACAACAGACTGCCAAGAGCGAAAAACTGGTAGCAATCGGTGAGCTTGCCTCTAGGCTTGCTCATGACCTTCGCAATCCCATAACTACCATCAAGGCTTCGGCTGATCTGCTGCAGCAAAGCCTTAAAGGCACACAAAACGACAAGGCGACAAAACACATAGGACAGATTAACCGTGCAGCAGAAAGAATGTTGGGGCAGCTGGACAGCGTGGTGGATTTTGTCAGAAGCAAGCCCTTGCAGTTTTCCAAAAATTCCGTCGTAGGGCTGATCTCAGAGGCCACTAAGACCACTCCGATTCCAGAAAATATCAAAATCAGTCTGCCAAACAACGACGTACAAATAGAATGCGACAGCAAACAGCTGGTAGTGGCATTTAGCAATCTGGTAACAAACGCAGTTGAAGCGATGGGCGACAACGGAACAATAACGTTTGCTGTGACAACAAAGGGAGACGCGGTTGTAATCGAAGTAAGTGATTCTGGGCCAAGCATACCAAAAGAACACCTCTCGAAGATCTTCGAGCCGCTATTTACAACAAAACCTACCGGCACGGGTCTAGGACTAGTCAGCTGCAAAAACATAGTGGAGCAGCACCACGGCAAGATATCTGCAAAAAACAACCCGACTACGTTTATGGTTGAGCTTCCAATAAAACAGTAGATCAGGATTCGTCTTTGTCGTCGGGGTTTTTGTCCCAGAGGTGCATCGTGCCACGTAGCATGAACGCGCCCACTATTATGGTGACAATGCCAACTATAACAAACGACAAAGCCTTTGCAACCAAGCGAAGCGCCGACATTACTCCACCTCGAGACAAACCACGTTGTCGTACCCTGTTATTCTGTATGCCTTATCAAGGGCGTCTTTTCCCTCCCCGGTATAGACGTCGACATGCATTCCAGAAATAGCAGTGCCGGTATCGGAGCCTACAAAGACAGTTTGGTCCCAGGGGCTTGGCAGGCTAGGTATTGTGAGCCTAGACGACGCCGGAATCACCAACGGATCGACTGCTACCATGCCGACTTGGAGCGCATTGCCTGCAGCATCAAGCGGTCTTTCGCTCAGGTGGAACGACTCGCCATACCAGCCAAGATATTGGCCAGAAACGGTCATGCCCCACCCCTCCGTCTTTATCTCGGCGACAAAATCTTCTTTGAACTCGTAAGACATGCCGTCGATGGTGACTATGATGAGTTTGCCTGAATATTCGGATTCTAGCGGGGTATAGTACCCGGTAACGTACCATCCGGCACTACAGTCTGAAAAACCAGAGCGCCCATTTGATACCTGTTTTTTCATTGCATCGGTTACCAAAAAATTCGCAATTGGGTTGTCTTCTTTGTCAACAAGCCACATCAGCTCGTGTCTTTGTAGATAGGATATGGCATTTGAAAACTCCTCGTCTGTTATCATCCCCTCATTCCAATATCGGTACGCCACATCAAACCATTCTGGGATGACAAATACAAACTCGGCCGCAATCGCAGGCAAAAAAGAAACCAAAACCAAGACTCCGGCCAAAACACGTTTTAACACACCGGCTTTTATGATGCGTACCATAAAAACAAATGTTCGCTCTAGCCGTTCTTTTTTAGCAGCTCGTCAAGCTTGTTTTTTGTTTCTTGGTGGTCTGCACGCTCGCGCTGCAACGCAATCCTGAGCATCTCGAGTTCTTTTTGCGTGGCAAGGAGCTTGCTGTTAAGAGATGACACAACGGAGCTTGCGGCAGCAACCAGATTTTTTGGCGCAGCCCTGTTTGCAGCATTTGCAGTCTGGTTTTCTATGAACTTGAGCTCTTTTTTGGCGTTTTCGATTTCCTTTCTTATGCGCTCTAACTCACCCGCTGCGGATTCTTGGGATTTTTTGAGCTGCTCATAAGAGTCGTGGGCTGATTTGAGGGACTCGGAGGCTTCTTTGTATTTTAGATACTGTGATTTTGCCTCCTCTAGGCTTGATCTTGCGTTCTGCAGCTCGTCCAGCGTATTCTTTTTTTCGTCAATCTGCCTCTGGATTTTTTCGAGCTCCGACCTTGAAGAATCTATCTGGCCAAGTATTTTTTCGTATTCGGCCTTGTTTTCGTTTATCTCTTTTTTTGAGGACATTAGCGTTCCGACCAGCTGATCGTATTCTGTTTTTACCATTGCAAGTTTTTCCGCAATGGATTGGAGGTGGTCTGTCTTTGACTGCAGCTCGCCCTGCAGGTACTCTAGCTCGTTTGCGGTTCTTTCCCGCTGTATCTCCTCGGGAGTCTTTACCTGGACTGGGGGCAGCTGGGTCTCCTTTGGCTTTTCCGTTTCGTCTTTTTTTGTGCGCTTGAATAGCCCCATGCCTTTTTCCATGAATTGAGAGTTATTTTCCTTTCATTTTTTGGCGAATCCGGAAAAAGCCGATGCCACCGATCGCAAAGCCGGCAACTATGAGCCCCATGCCGAGCTCCGGCCTGTCTGAAAACCAGCTCGGCGCTATCATGAATAAAAAGGCGCCAAGAATTATCAAAAAGTACCCACCGCTCTTTTTGGGCCTGTTGTGCTCACTGTGCGCCATATCAGATGTGCCTTGATATGGTCTGCGCGACCTTCTTTCTTCCGATGTCTAAGATGAATGGGCCTATCTTTGGGCCCCTGTTTGCGGACAGAATTATCTGGTAGAGGGTCATGAAAAACTCCTTTGGCGCGACGTTGTTCTCCTTTGAAATGTTATAAATGGTGTTTTGAAGGTCTTCTGGCTCTTTTTCGGATTCCAGCACTGCCACTAGCTGCGCAAGTGCGTTTTTTGTAACCTCGTTTATCTCGACTTTGACCGGCTCGTACTCCTCAAAGTCGTCTGCATAGTTTCCAGCAAGCTCGATTAGCTGCAGGAGGTGCTCGTCGGCTGCCTTGATCGTGCCATAGTCT
Organism: Candidatus Nitrosotenuis sp.; assembly: GCA_049276655.1. Taxonomy (GTDB): domain Archaea; phylum Thermoproteota; class Nitrososphaeria; order Nitrososphaerales; family Nitrosopumilaceae; genus Nitrosotenuis. The sequence goes on from JBASWV010000007.1 coordinate 79,479, forward strand.
ACCAGCTTCTTTGAGACCAGGCTTGCCCTACCCTCTTTGAAAATCCTACAAAGCTCGACTAGGAGCCTGTAGCTTACATGAACAGACGGTTCCTTTGGCGGGTTCAAAAGATTCGTGTACTCGTAGAGGCCCTTTATCCTAGTGGTCTTGGCGTCGTTGTCAAGCTTTACCTTTCCAAAGTAAATGTCTTCGACTTCGTTGTATTCGTCCATCAGAACCGGGATGTCCTCAAAGCCTAGCTCCCTTGCCCCTGTGATTCTTTTGTATAGCAAAAGCAGCATTGACTTGGGGGTGCCGTATAGGAACCATTTTTGTGACGTCACCACATTTCCAGCTGACTTTGAGATTTTTTTCCCTCCCTTGTCCAAAAACATCTCGTACTTTACGTGGTGGGGGTGGGGGTGGCCGAGTATCTCGTCTGAGACCCAGTCGTTTACCTTGACAGAATCCATGATGTCTTTTCCATACGCCTCGAACCTGATGTCAAATGCGTGCCACCTTGCGGCAAATTCTACTTTCCATGCGAGCTTTCCCAAATCCTTTGATATGTCGGCCTCGCCGACATGGCCGCACCCTTTGAGCATTTTCGAGCCGATCTCGGCCTCGACGCACTTGTACCTGACCCTCATTTTTTGCTGGTCATACTCGTATACCTGCGCCGTGTACAGCCTGCTGCACTTTGCGCATACTGGATAATACGGCAGGAACTTTTGGTATTTTTCCTGCCCGACCATTTCAGCAATCTGGTTTCCAATTTTTTCGGCGTTTGTCAAAATGGTGTGGATCTGGTTTTTGAGTACCCCTTTTTTGTAAGTGTCAATTGCCCGAACAAAACTGTACTTTATTCCAAGCTTGTCAAGGCCGTCAAGCAGGATGCTGCTCATGTGCATGCCATACGAGTCATGGCAGCCAAAGGGGTCAGGTATCAGAGAAACCGGCTTGGCAATGTGCTCAGAAAGCGACTCTGGCAGGCCCTCCGGTATCTTGCGAAGCCCATCCAGATCGTCAGAATATGCGACAAGCTCGGACTTGTAGCCGAGGTTTTCAAGCGCAAGCTTTACGCCGTACGCCCTGACAGCGTCTCCAAGACTCCCAATGTGCGGAATTCCGGATGCGCCAAGGCCTGACTCTACTTTCAACAGTGACGTGTCCCGACCAAGCTGTTTTTCGCGCTCTATCATCTCTGATGCGAGCTTGTCAATCCACGTGCCCTTTCCGATTATGATTTTTTCCTCTTCTGACATTTTACTGCTCCAAGGTTTTTGCCATATATGGGCCATCCGGCAGGTATCCAAGCTTGCGGTAGTACTGGCGCGTTCCAACTGCCGATATGACTAGGAGTTTTTTTGCATCAAACTCTTCGGCCGATATTTTTTCCGCCTCGGCCATGAGATTTTTCCCAAGGCCAGAGTGCTGTACCTGGCCGTCCTCCCGTTCTCCTATCTTTAGTGATCTTCCATACACATGCAGCTCACGCACTATACACGCCTTGTCAGTCATTTCGCCTCGGTGGGCCTTGTCGCTGGGCCTTCGAAGCCTCAAAAATCCGTAAACTTTCTCAGACGAGTCCTCATATGACAAAAACACCTCGTCTCCTCCCGATGACTCGTAGTCATCGCGCCGAAGAAAAATCTCTTTTTGTGGCGCCAAAGATCCTATCTCGCGGCACCTGATGCACCTACAGAAAAGATTTTGCTTTTTTAGGGTCTCGCGTACTACCTGCCTAAGATTTCCAGACCTTGGACCCGCGATTATCTCACCTGGCGATATCTCCCTTTGTACCCTCATTATTCTTACCCACCTTGGGACGATTTTTTTCATCTCAACTAGGACGCGTATCATCTCTGAATCGGAGTACGGCACATACTGCCCCTGCAAGTACTGCTGGTACAGTGGCGTGTTCTGCAAAACAAGTGAGGGGTAAACCTTGATCATGTCCGGCTTTAGCTCCGAGTCATCGAACAACTTCTTAAAGTCGGAAATATCGTCTTGGGGGCTCATCGTAGGCAGGCCCGGCATCATATGTGCGACTATCTTGTAGCCGGCGTCCTTTGATACCTGGAACGACTCCACCACATCAGAGTATGTGTGGCCACGGTTTACCATCTTGTATACTCGCTCTTGCAGACTCTGCACGCCGATTTCTATTCTGGTCACGCCATAATTTAGCATCATGTCGACGTGCTCTTTTTTGCAGTAATCCGGCTTTGTCTCGATTGTAAATCCGACGTTTCTTATCTCGGCCTCCTCATTGCTTGACTTTGCACCTTCCAGGGATGCCGAGTCGAACCCGTTTAGCGCGTCATAGCATGATTTTATGAAATTTTCTTGGTAGTCTTTTGGCATGAAAAGAAACGTCCCCCCGACTATTACCAGCTCCATCTTTGCCGGATCGTGGCCATACGCAACAAGCTTGTCTATTTTTGAGAGGATCTGTTTTTTTGGATCATATTGTACCTCGATTGCGCTTACAGTGGCCGGTTCGTTTCCGGTGTAGCTGTTAGGCGAGTTGAACTCTATTCCGCCTGGGCAGTATGTGCACCTGCCATGAGGGCACGCATATGGCTTTGGCATGAGTGCGATTACTGCAACACCTGATGCTGTCTTGACTGGTTTTTTTACAAGCACCCTCTGCAGCTTGGAATAATCGTCGCCGCTTACCGTTGATAGGATCTCGTGGTTTCTTGGTATCCTTTCGAGTGCGTACTTGGTGCAGACTTTTTTTATCTGCGACTTTATCTGGCTTTTCGTTGGAGACTCTATTTTAAGTAGGTCGCGCGAAATCTCGCAGCACGCCTTGGAAAAAACGCCGGTTTGCAATGACTAGCAGTATGGGGCTGGCTTTAAATTTGTTAAAACTTTTATCTACGTCGCCTTGACTTTTTTTTAGATTTTTTTGCCTTCCGTTTTGTTCTTTTAGCCTTAGATTTTGGCCTTTTTGGCTTTGTCTTTGCCCTTCTTGACTTCTTTGGTTTTCTTCTTGTCTTTTTGCTAATCTTCTTTTTCTTTGCAGGCCCTGGGTTTTGTTTTTGCGTCTCGGAGCGTACCTTTATGTTTTTTAGCTGGACGAGCTCGACTCTGGTTCTTGCACTAAGCTGGGCAAGCGCTGGATCCGGGGCAGCAAAATCACTTCCATGATCCGTGTAGCACTGGGAGTGGAAGACTCTTCCCTTCTGGTAGACCATGTTTGTCCTTGGAACGCCTTGCTTACAAAAAGCACACATGTCTACAAAGTCTTCGACCAACGATGCTCGAATTTTTTAGTCTAATTTAAGATTTTTCAACGAAAGCCTGGGCGATCTGAGCTATGGCTGGGGGTTCTGCTGAACCTCTTTTTTGTATTCTAGCTTCAGCCAGACCGGCGTGATTATGGTGGTGACTGCTACCATGATTATGATGGTAGAATAAACATTTGAAGTCAGAACTCCGCTTGACAATCCAACCCCCGCGACAATGAGGCCTACCTCCCCCCTTGAAATCATGCCGATGCCGACACGTCGTGCCTGTTGCTTGTTTCTAAGGAACAGCCATGCAGGAAGTCCGCACCCTAGTAGCTTTGTTGCTATTGCAACGCCGATTATCACCGACCCCATGAGGAGAACCTCTGCATTTATGCCCCTAAAGTCTACCTGGGCTCCAATTATGGCAAAAAATAGCGGGGCAAAGATCAATCCCAGCTTGCTGATGTAATTTTCTATTCTGTCAAATGACTTGGTTGACGCAAGGGCCATTCCGACAACAAATGATCCCAATATGGGCGAAAGCCCAATCGATGCGGCAATGCCTGCGGCGCCAAAAAAGGCGGCAGTGACTATTCCCTCTATGGCACCTCCAGCCTTCCACAACTTGGAGCTTACGATGCGCGGGACGACAAATATGGCAGCAACTGCCATGGCTGCAAAGAACCCGAGCACCTTGATTATGGTAAACGATGCCTCTGCTACGTCTACGCCGTTGTCACCGATTCCAAGCGATGTTATCACAGACAAGACCGCGATTGCCAAAATGTCATCGACTACTGCGGCTCCGATTATCAGCCTTGCTTCCGGAGTTTTTATCTTGCCAAACTCCGATAGTACTTGGAGGGAAATCGCTACACTGGTGGCAGTGAGTGCGGTTGCGACAAGCATTGCCTGAAATGCCCCAAACCCAAACAACTGGAAAATAAAAAACCCTACAAAAAATGGCACGACTACGCCGAGCGTGCCGACAGTAAAGGAGGCCTTCCCGCCCCTGATGAACTCGCGCGGCGTCATCTCAAGGCCTGCCATAAACAAAATAACAATTGCTCCGATCTCTCCAAGTATTTTTACCTCTTCTGTGAGCTGCAGCAGCGTCTCGCCTTGAAACATGATGAGCGAGCCTATCGCAAAAGGCCCAACAATCATGCCGGCAATCAACTCGCCAAGAACAATTGGGAGCTTTAGCCTGACAAATAGCTCGGCCATCAGCTTGGCCGCGGCAAGTAATACGCAAACACTAATTACAACTTGAACAAAGTACGTTTCCAAGCCAACTACACTTCTTCGTGGTCATATAATGCATTGGATGATTAAAAATAATGAGAAGTTTTGTCTAATTAGGCCAATTTTTTAGAATTGACAAAGACGCCTTTTTTGTTGGAAATGTGGCCCACCAGCTGGCTGCCGAGGCCGTGCTTTTTGCAAATGGCGATTACCTGAGCAAAGTCGTTTTTTGGCGCAACCACACAAAATCCAACTCCCATGTTAAAGGTCTTGTACATCTCCTCGTCGCTTACGCCCATGTCCTGGATTAGCTGCATTATCTTTGGAGGCCGTGGCATGTCGTCAAGCACAAATCCTGTGTTTTTGAGCCTCAAAAGCTTGGTAAACGCGCCTCCGGTGATGTTTGCAAGGCCGTGGACTGTGCACTTTTTTATGATTTCAAGGATGGGCCTTACGTAAATCTCGGTTGGTGCCAAAAGAGCGTCACCGATTTTTCCTATTCCCTTTACTTTGTCGCCCGGGGAATATTTTTTGAAAAGCGCTTTTCGCGCAAGCGAGTACCCGTTGGAGTGGATGCCGCTGCTATAGATTCCAATTATTCTGTCCCCTGGTGTTATCTTGTCACCTAGTATGAGATCTTTTTTTTGCACAATTCCTGCAACCATCCCAGCAAGATCAAATGCGAATTTTTTTTCCTCAAACAAGTCTGGCATTATTGCGGTCTCGCCTCCGACAATTGGGACGCCGGCTTTTTTTGCGCCGGCAGCAAGACCTTTTGCTATTTTCACAAATGTCTCCCGGTTGTTCTGGTTTGCCGCGATGTAGTCAACAAACGAGACAGGTGTTGCACCGATGCAAATTATGTCGTTGACATTCATCGCAACGCAGTCTATTCCTATGGTGTCATATTTTTTCATCATGTTTGCGATGATTACCTTTGTGCCGACGCCGTCTGTGTGCGTTGCCAAAAGTCTTTTTTTATCAATTTCCACAAGCCCCGCATAATGACCAAAACCGCTTCTTACCTTTTGGAATTTGTGCGTCGACGAAATGATTCTTCCAATCGCGGATTGACTCTTCTTTATGCTTGTAACGTCTACACCGGACTGCTTGTAGGTCAGCGCCATTCTGCTCGTGATTTTGTTTGACACATTAAAAGACCTTTACATGTACATGCCGGAGTCGGCCTGTCGGTGCTCCTTGTATTTTTCTGACAGCTCCTTGAATTCCTTGCCAATCCTTTCCTTTTGTTTTCTGAGCTCCGCTGTCTCTATTGCAAGGCCGTATACTCGGTTCACAGCCTCAATCAGCGTGGCCGCAGCAAGTGGGTCTGGGTTTGTGTGGCTAGCCTTGACTAGGAGGGTTATTGCGCGAATCTTGCGTATTATGCACTCGTTTAGGATGCTTCCGGGGATACCTGTAATGAATCCCTGAGATATCATGCTGATTCCCTTATCTGACATTATTCTGCACAGGTCTTCTTCTGCTGCGCAGAAGGTCTTGTTGTCGTGCTCGTCGCTTGCAACACCATCTAAAATTACAAATTCTTTTGATCCCTTGCTTTCTGCCCAATCCAGAATGGTGGACGCAATGTTGTAAAGGCCTTCCATTCGTAGCGTAACTTCGCAAATTATCGCGCAGATTGTACCTGTCTTGTTAGAGTAGAACCGGAAGGGGTGGCGGAGCCTTCCCTGCATGAACACTGTCGAGGGCGGCAGGTACTTTGACCGGAGGTACCCGACTTCTTGCATTTTCAGCCTCTCTATCATGTATCCTATTGAGAGTGGTCCTGCAAGGCCCGGTCCAACAAAACCTGCAAAGATTATCGGGCTCTTGTAGGTGATCCTTTTTGCCTCGTGGACATTATCTTCTAGAATTTTTTTCACTGTTTTTTTGGTTTTGTGGCGCTCTAATTAGCTTTTACCATGAACATGCCTAGCATCACCCTGCCCTTTTCGGTGATGGAGTAGATCATGTGCGACCCTGCGGGCTCTTTTGTCACAAAGTTATAGTCTATGCACAAGCGCAAGTAATTAAGAAAAGATCGCTTCATCCTTATTTTCGAGCTTGTGTATAGATCGGAAAAATTCATCGAGCCGGAGTTTAGCTGGTATAGGAGCTTTAGAAGGGACAGCATGCTGAAATCCCGTGCGCGGGTCTTTACCGCATCTAGGACCTTCTCATTCCTTGTTATTATGAAATCATCAAGCCGATCTGCAACATCCACTGGTATGTACGTGAGCCGTGCCTTCATCATACCGTATGGTACGGTACATTACCTTATTAACCTTAACCTAAAATTAGTTAGAGTTTTTGACAGTTTTTTTAAACAACAGGCGTGAACTGATAAAAAAATTGTTAAAGGAATTACGCTACTGCGGGCAGGGGCTTTTCTTCCTTTTTTGCTTCCTTGCGCATCTTTGCTAGTATTGCGGCAAGCTGTGCCTCGTGAATTTCGTCAAGCGTTTCGCACATGACACTAGTACGCATTTTTGATACTTAAGTATGTGGGCTCAGATGGGGTTTACCGAGATCCCATCACACCGAATGGTTGGCGCAGTTACGGGCAGTGCTGCCCAGGGGAGCACAGTTCTTTGGTTATCGGCGACCGCTGCAATGTTTCCAAAAAGCACCGGCAAGTTGTGGATTATCCGTACAGGCCTTGCCGGGGATGTTATCTTGCCGTTTTCTATAATCCAGATTCCGCTCCTTGCGGTGCATGAAAAATCGCCTCTGATTGGGTTTACTGCATATGTGTACCAAAGCCTTGATACCAGGATGCCGTTTTCTATGTCCTTGATTATTTCATCGCGACTTGTGTTCCCAGACTTTATTGTTAGGTTGTGTGGCGCAGCAGCTGGAATCGGACCTGTTGAGCGGCCCAGCGGTGAGCCAGGCCTGCATGCGTTTCCGGAAGACTCGCCGCCATACTTGAATGCGTTATAGGAATCACAGTATGTGTTTTGGAACGTGCCGTTTTTCACAAGCTCGTTTTTTCTTGTCGGCACTCCCTCATCATCAAATGATTTCGCGCCGAGGTTTTCTGGCATGTGCGGATCGTCAATTAAGCTAAACTCCTCCACTGCAATTTTTTTTCCGATCAGCTCTGAAAAACAACTTCGCTTTTCAGAGTATGTCTTGAGGCCAAAGTTCGGCCCTACCACAAAGGTCAAAAGCTCGCCCACCGCAAGCGGCTCAAAAACAACACTTGTCCTGCCGGCCTTGCAGCCTACGGGATTTATCGAATCTACGCACATCTGGGCAGCATCTGAGCCTATTTTGTGCGCATCAAAGCCCGCAAGCGTCCTCGCGCTTGCCTGGCCTATCCCAGAAACTGGGCTGGTGCCATCATCGGAATCTACGTTTATCGTTCCGGAAATGTATGTTGCCTTTTCGCGCCTTTGCAGTCTACTTGTGTTTTCCAACTCAAACTCCTCGCAGACTATATTCAGAGAACCTGAAATCCTTGTTATTTTCCGGTGCAGTGCAGAGCTTATCATCTGGTTTGCAATCTCTGAGGCCTTGAGCGGATCAAGATCCCATATTTTAGAGTCGTTTGTCTTTTCAACTGGAACGGCATTTGCATCTGGGGGGAGGGATTTCCAGAACTCTCTTTTTGAAAGCATTTGGGAGTGACACAAAGCGCCGTCGATTATCTTGTCTGGCTCAAAAACAGTGGACTCGAAAGACGAGATTTTCTTTTCGTTAATGATGCGAACGCCGACTGATTTTTCATAGTTTTCCTTTATTTCTGCGATCTCTGAATCCGTTATTCGGATGGTGATGATTTTTTTTGCACAAAAAACTGCCTCGCACTCGTCGACTCTGTTTTTTGCACGAGAGACTATGTCGGTGCAGATGGACAATTATTTTGCCCTTGGGTTTTTGTACCTGTACTTGTCAAGCTTTACAAGCTCAAAGTAAGAGCCAAACTGCGATGGGTCTGCACTGTCGAGCTCGTCCCAGTCGGATTCTGAATCGTACACTTTGAGAATCTTGTATGTGGTGTTTCTTTGCGCCGGCATCCTGCCGATTTCTCGCACCAGCTGTCGGATTTGTCTTGGCCTTAGCAGCTGGCCGTGCTGGGAGCCTGCCGAGGTGGAAATGCTTTCGTTTATCAGCGTGCCACCAAAGTCGTTTGCCCCCCACATCAAGAGCACTTGGGACATTTTTTGCCCCTCCTTTACCCACGACATCTGGATGTTGTTGACGCAGTTGTTTAGCATTATTCTTGATATTGCGTGCGTAAGCAGCACATCTTTCGAGCCTGCGCCGCTCTTGATCCCCTCGTGCAATCCGTGCTTGTACATGGGGGCCTCGGTGTGGATGAAGTTAAGCGGCACAAACTCGGTAAAACCGCCAGTCTCTTTTTGTATGTCTCGAATCTTTGCAATGTGCTTTACTCGATCCTCGGGTGTTTCGATGTGACCAAACATCATAGTAGAAGTGGAGTTGATGCCAAGCCTATGTGCCGTTTTTATCACGTCAACCCAGTCGTCTACTGAGATCCTTCCGGGGGAGATCTTGTCGCGGATTTTCTGATCTAAAATCTCGGCCGCAGTACCTGGAAGGGTGTTGACGCCAGCGTCTTTGAGTCTTGCCAGATATTCCCTTACTGAAAGATTCGAGCGGCTTGCGCCATAGAGAACCTCCTCTGGAGAAAACCCGTGTATGTGAATGTCGGGAATCTCCATCTTGATTGCCCTGCAAATGTTCTCGTACGTACCACCATCCATGTCTGGGGGCAGGCCTGCCTGGATGCAGACCTCGGTTGCTCCAAGTGCACGCGCTTCTTTTGCTCTCCTTACTATCTCGTCCGTTGGCAAAAAATATCCTTCTTCCTCTCTAAAGTCCCGACTGAATGCGCAAAACCCGCACTGCTTTATGCAGACGTTGGTAAAGTTGATGTTTCGGTTTACTACAAAAGTTACCAGATCCCCTACGCGCCTCCTTCTTAGCTCGTCTGCTACCATTCCGACAAGATGAAAATCAACACCGGTAGCCTCGTACAGCCTTGCGGCCTCTTTTACTGTGAGCTCTTTTTCTGCCAGTGCACGCTCCAAGCTATCTGCAATAAGAGGATCAGAGTTCCTAAGAAGAGAGTCTATGTTCATTTCCAATATTCCTCCCTTACGAATCCGTCCGCATCCATTATTGGTGCCATTTTTTCAAGTATCTGTGGCTCGACGGCTTTGATGAACTCTGGGTAGACCGGGAATCTTGCCTTGAGCTCAAATCCCGCTTGCTCCGTGTTATTTTTGACATATCCGATCTCAGGCCAGCCAAACTCCGGGTTGACATGGTCTATAGTGAGCGGCGATATTCCGCCCCAGTCGTTTATCCCAGTCTGCAAAAACTCTGGATAGGAGCTCGGTGAAAGGTTTGGGGGAATCTGTATGTTCATTTTTGGCATTATCACCCGTGCCAGAGCTACGATTTTCTTAAAATAATTTTTCACCGCAGATGGGTTTTTGTGCATCGGCGTGTCGCTTTTTGGCTGAAAGTTTTGCAAGATTATCTCTTGGATGTGGCTGTGCATTTGGTGGATCTTTTTTATCTCAAATATAGAATCGATTATCTCATACGGCGTCTCGCCAATTCCAACCAGGAGTCCTGTCGTCATGGGCATTCCTACCTCGCCGGCATTTTCCAAAACGCGAAGCCTTGCTTTTGGATTTTTGCTTGGTGCCAAGTGGTGCGGCATGTCTTTTTCCGATAATCGCTCGCTTGCGTTTTCCAACATCAGGCCCATGCTTGCATTTGTCTTTTTCAGATCACGTATTTCGGATTTTGTCAGGTTGCCAGCATTGGTGTGTGGGAACAATCCTTCGCAAAGGGCGATTTCTGATGCATGCACCAAATATTCAGCAGTACTGGCAAACCCGTTTTCTCTGAGCCAAGACCGTGCCTCAGCATATTTCTGCTCTGGGCGTTCACCGGTAACAAAGAGTGCTTCGGTGCAACGATGTTTTTTTGCGAGTCTTGCTAGCTCGATTACGTCTTTTTTACTCATAAGGGAAAGCTTGGCCTCGCCAGGCTCTGCTTTGTACGTACAGTATCCACATACATCTCTGCAGAGATTGACTAGATTGAAAAACGCCTTTTTTGAAAATGAGACAGCACTTCCGCTGTGTCGATTACGCAGTGTAGCAGCTGCTGCAAACAACTCGCTATTTTCTGCGGAGCCAAAAATCTCGTAGGCCTGTTCCCTTATGATCTCCTTACCGTCAAGAACGTGGTTCAGATGCTCTGATTTCAGCACAAGGTCACTCAACACGTGAAATGTCGGATTCTACTATTTATTTCTGTGTTGAGTTAGTTGGGTTTGTGGCATTCAGTATGTTGTTGCCAGGCCTCTCCTCTAGGGTAATTGCAACATCTATCGTCTTACCATCCCGCAGGATCTGCAGGATCATGATGTCCCCAACAGTCTTTTCCCGCTGTAGGTGAATCAAAATATCGTCGATTTTTCTAACAACCTTTCCGTCTACTGCAAGCACAATGTCGCCGCCAATCTGGTAGGTAGCGCCGTCGACCTCCCTCGTTTCGGTCATTCCGCGAAGACCAGCCTTTTCCGCCGGACTGTCATCCAATACGTTGATCACGAGAAAACCGCGCGCATCCTTGAGGCCGAGAACCTGGGCCAAGTCCGGGTCGATGTCGCGCCCAGAGATGCCGACCCATGGGTGGTGATACGTACCACTGTCTATCAAAACCGGCACTATTTTCTGGACTGTTCTTGAAGGTATTGCAAAGCCCACACCGGCAAACTCGCCGCTTTCTGACTGGATTGCGGTGTTTATGCCAATGACTTGGCCCCGCATGTTAAGAAGAGGGCCGCCCGAATTGCCTGGGTTTATCGCAGCATCTGTCTGTATGATGTCTGGAATCTGAAACCCTCTGTCCTGGGACGGAAGCAACCTGCCAAGCTGGCTCACTATTCCGGACGTCATGGAGCCGGACAGGCCAAATGGATTGCCAATTGCTGCAATCTGCTCCCCTACCTTTAGTTTCGAAGAATCCCCTAACTCGAGTGGGAATAAAACGTCGGAGCTTGCGTTTACCTTGATTACTGCCAAATCCGTAAAGACGTCTTGGCCTATTATCTTTGCGTTAAACGACCTTCCATCCAAAAACGTAACGACAACTTTTTCAGAGTTCCTGACTACGTGATCATTCGTTATGATGTGTCCTTCCCTATCGTAGACAAAGCCGGAGCCTATCCCGCCTGGACCCCGCGCGTCATTTGCCGGACGCTTTACATTAACTCTGACCACCCCCGCTTCAGACTTTTCAAAGATCTCAACTAGCGTGAGCTGTTTTGACTCGGGGTCGTCTGCAACAACTGCTGTCTTTGTCGATTCTGTGATGTCGACAACAGTCGGAACCTTCGTTGGTGGATTTAGGAAAATGCTGTACGCTACTAGTACTATTATCACTGCCAAGAGTCCCCCAATGATCACAGTTGACTTGGCCAATGATGTGGCAGCTTGCGGATGCTGTATAATCTTTACTGGTTCTTACGTCAGCACATCCTCACATCTTGGCAGAACTGGATAAACAAGATTTTTTATAGTAACTCCCATGTCTTAGTTTTGTTGGTAACTGCCATAATCGTAGACGATTATAAAGACACGGTTTCGGTCTTTGCCGAATATCTGGAGCTGCTTGGGGTACATGTTGTAGCGGTTGGCTACGACGGCAAGGAGGCAGTCGAATTATACAAAAAGCACAAACCAGATCTCTTGTTTTTGGATCTGTCCATGCCTAGGTATGACGGCATTTATGCGCTAAAAGAAATCAGGGCTCTTGACCCAAAATCCAAGATAATCATCATTACTGCAGGGCTGGAGGAAAAGACAGAGGAAGAACTTGGGCGTCTCGGCCCGACCAGGCTCTTTTTCAAGCCATTTGACGTGGAAAAAATAAAAGAAATGCTTGACAGTATAATGCACCCACAGGTTACAACCATGATGGACAACGAAAAAAAGGCACTTGTCAGCTTCACCATTACGCAGGCGATTGACCAAATTAGTCCGTCTACTACTGACAAAGTCGGAAACCGTCTATACGAAAAGTATGGGTGTTATTTCTCTGACTGCCTTGAGCACCCGGAATATCTGGGAGACGTTCTCAAAGAAATTTTTGGCAACGGCTCTGTTGCAATAGTGAAAATAATCAGAGAACGCCTTGCAGAATTTGAAACACAGCAGCCAATATCGAACTTTTTATCCGTGATAAGCGAGTAACTTGCAAACCAACATGCCGTTCATACCAAGGACGTTTCAGCTGTTGGTATTTGCCGCAACTGCGGTCATAATAATCGGCACCAATTACCTTGACCATGAATACGCTGGTTTGGCATCGAATTTTTTGAATCTGGCAATCACCGCACCGCTGGTCGCCGTTTCTATTCTTGTACTGATCCGAGAGAGAACAAGGGGTGATCTTGGAAAGGCCTTTGCGTGTTTTGCGTCCTTTGCAGTCATGTGGTTTGTCGCAGAACAAATCTGGACGATTTACGAAGTGATCTACAACGTCGATCCCTGGCCGTCAGAGGCTGACTTTTTCTGGCTTGCAGGATACCCACTATACATTGCCTTTACAATTTTTTATCTGAGGCCTTTCAGAAACATGATCCCGCTTAGACTGGTCGCTTCAGCCATTGGCATTGCGGCGACTATAGGGGTCCTACTGATATACTATACCGCACTGCAAGAATCAAGCCTTTCTGAATTTGAAACAGTACTAGGCCTTGCATATCCACTGGCAGACACGGTTTCTCTGGTGCCGGTAATGGTGGGATTGGCCCTGTTCTTCAGAGGGCAGGTAAGCTTTCTCTGGTCTTATATGCTGTTTGGGATGCTGGGTTTTGTTGTGGCCGATTACGGGTATCTCTTTTTCTCACTTGACGACTCTTATTACACTGGCCACCCAATCGACATTACGTACAATTGGGCCTATGTTTTCTTTTTGTTTGGTTCTTACAACCATGCCATACTATTCAAAAAGCGCAGCGAAGAAAACAGATTCAACAACCAAGAAAAATTCCGATAGGCTTTACAGCTAAACATTCAGACACTGATCGAGTTCTGTACGTGGTCTTTCATCGAGTAAGCGCGCCCCCTCCATGATACCGACATGTTCCTCTTTGCTTGCAGCATTCCACAGAAAAATCCGGACACGACAATAAAACTTCCAACAGGCCCGCAAAGCCCGTACCGGATTTTTATCTGGAGCGCACGCGAATCGATCACGCCGGCAGAATACACAAGCCCTGAAGAAATGACAGACATTGCAAAAAGCGCAGAAAACGACTGGGATTGGCCTGCAAAAACTGCGGAATATGCTAAAAACATGTACGGCATAAAGAGCAAGAACAAGATTGCGACAAAGATGCCGGCAGCAATCTTGGCATTTTGCAGGTATAGTGGTATCATCAGTCGTTTTAGGCCGTTCCACAAAGTAGGCCAGTCGCGAGCCCAAACGGCATCGACAAGATGTGTGCCCCCGACCATCCGCATTTTGTGGCCTGACTCCTTTACTTTTCTGCCAAGTGCGCCGTCCTCGATTATTTCGTTTTTTACTCCCTCGTGGGTGCCGACACTTTCGTAAGTCTTTTTTCGAATGATGAAAAAGCTCCCAAAAAAATACCCTGTCTTTTTTGTAGGGTCGTTTACGCGAAGAGCGGAAAGCCGTGTGTGCAAAAACGTCGAAAGGACGGGCAGCGTTATCCTTGTCCACGCATCAAGGCAGTTCATCTTTGGTATGACTGTAAGCGCATCAAGCCCAAGGGACAGGAGGTGATCGACTGCAAGTGAGATCACGTTTTTGGAATGCTTTGTGTCGGAATCTGTAAACAAGATGAGCTCGCCAGTTGCCTTTTTGTATCCTTCCATGCAGGCCCAGTTTTTGCCCATCCATCCGTCCGGCTTTGGAGCAGCCGATACGTGAACTATCTTTTTGTTTTTACTGGCGTATCGTGCGATAATCTTCCCAGTGGAATCCTCAGAAGAGTCATCGATTGCAATTATCTCGTAGTTGGGATAATCCTGTTCTAAAAGCGAGTCGAGGCATCTTTCTATGAATCCTTCCTCGTTTCTTGCAGGCAAGATAACTGAGACTCTTGGCTTTTGGCTGTTTTTGTTTTCAAATCTGTCCAAGTACGGGGTCTTTGTAAATGACGATGCCATGGACTTGATTAGTGCAATCCACGCCCCTGCAACACCTGTCAGTATTGCAAAAAATACATAGTTGATTACGTCCAAAAACTCCATATCATTTTTCGACTTCTTGTTTTATTGCCTCAAGTGCCTGCTCGGTTCCGCTTTTGATGTGTTTTTTTACCATGCCTGTGAACATTCCCATCATGCCTGACAGCTTGATGTCCCAGACTGCCTCGAGCCTGGTCTGGTCTTGCTGAGCGGTCAGCCTAACTGTCTTTGTGCCGTTTAGTATGCCGTCTGTGAACTGGCCGACGACTTTTTCCTTTGGATACAACGTGACTGTCTGCATGCACTTGGAATCCTTGAACGCGATTGTAACCTCGCGAGTAACGACGTTGCCCTCCCTTGAGATGTTTCTAATCGATTTTGTCCCCTTCCAGAACTTTGGCTCATTGTCGATATCCGATACCAGATCCCAAACCTTGTCTGCTGGCGCATTTATGGTAACTGACGCTTCTATTGTTGTCATGTATTGAAAATTCTTCTAGCTAGATTAAAACTGATTGAAAATACTGAAGTGTCTAAAAACGATATAATGATATGCTCATGGAACCTTTGTTGAAATGGTCGTGATTATGTCATAGCAAATTAGTCTAATGACCTCATGTGCAGAATCATGCTTATCATATCTGAATTTCAGATTTACAGATTTTACAATCTGGCAGGTGTGCTTCCTATAGTGATCACCAAATACAAGTTTTTTCAAAATATCTGTAAGAAAATCTGGAAGAATAATTAAATACCCACATTGGTTTGAGCTTAATGCAAGACTAAAGTTAGAAAATGTGATGATTCAAATGAAAAAAAGAATTACAATTGTATTGGATGAAGAAACCTTGTTAAAGTTACGAAAAATCCAATCTAAATTAATTTTAAAGGAATCTTCCTCAATAAGCTTATCTCATGTAATTAATCAATATCTAAAACGACTGTAAGGATATTCTACACTCATTCGCACATTAAGACAATCTTCAAACGTGTCTCTCTGGTTTTGTTCAACTCGATATTTACAAATATCAAGAGTTATTACAGTTCATTTATCCGATTACTCTTTAATTCATTTTATGCTTGTTTACGGTTCATTGTATACTTCTTTAAATTTGGAATTAATATGGAACTGATCTGGAAATTTGTTTTAATAATCTCATCTAAATCAAAATGACATGAATAAAAAAGCCATAATAGCTATAATAATTGCAGGTGTTATAGTGCCATTTGCGGCTTATGCAATAGGGCCATACTTTACAAACACGACGATAGATGAACCATTACCCTCCTCAGCGGTACAAACAAAAGCCATGGAGGAAAAGAAGGCCATGGAAGCAAAAGCCATGGAGGAAGACAAATCAACAATAGAGAATTCTTCACTTTCAAGTGGATCTTTTGTTGGTGCTGACAGTACCCATAATGTGGAAGGAAATGCACTTGTGATCCCAACGAATGACGGAAAAAGCATACTAAGGCTAGAAGAATTCAAATCAACAAATGGGCCGGATCTCTATGTGTATCTGGCTACTGACACAGACGCATCCCAATTTGTGAGCCTCGGACGATTAAAAGCAAACATCGGAAATCAAAACTATGAGATCCCAGCAGGAACTGATCTATCAAAATATGATACAGTCCTTATTTGGTGTCAGCAGTTCTCTGTTCTCTTTGGTAGCTCTGTACTATCATAACACATTTTTTATAGATCTAAGAAATGCCTCCTAAACTTATTGACTTGATAATCATTATGAATCTGACTAGAATCATTTACCTCCAAATTCACATTTTGAGTCTGTAGAATTAACCTACAAGCTAGTTTGCAGCGCTAGGCGTAAAGTCAAAAGTCACGGTGTCTGCAGTTCCACTATACCTTGCGCTTACCGTGTATTTGCCTGCCTGCTCCCAACTCGCCCCACCTGCAATAGCTAGGGTGGAAAACACGCCGTCGGATTTTACATTGACCGTCTCGGTCCATATCTCTTGGCCACTCGGATTGGTAATGGACAGTTCTACTATGGATGTGGGCGTTTTTGTCTTTCCGGAAATCAACACAATGTCTCCCCTTGCATAGGAGCCAGAATCAAGCTCGAGATTCTGAGTAAATTGGGGGGCATTGATTCCAGTCATGTCTTGGTTAATTGCAACATAACTAATTGCCAACACTGCAACTACGACGGCGCAGGCGGCGATTATGACGTTTCGTCTCTTTGTTTTACCCTTGCCTATCTTTGGAATCGGTTTTTCTTCCATTGGCTTTTGCTGGTACTTTAGCTCAAACGGATTGCTTTGCGGAGGTGGAGTGGGTGGAGGGGGGACGATTCTTTTTTCGGGAATCTTGACAATTCTTTCTGGCTCCATCTGTGTATGCGGCTTTAGGTAGCGCGACATTAGGCCCTCGACATACCTTCTGTCTTCTAGCGTGACCAGTTTTTTTGCAATAAAATCGGCCTTTATTCTTGCGAGGCGCTCGGCGTCACCATGGCCTGACTTTAGTATGGCGTCAATGTCGTCTGTGAAAAACTGGCTCATGGGTATTCTCTTATTGGCGGTTTTACATAAATTGTTGCTAGTTATGTACTATTTACCTGCCTCGAAATTCATTTTAAACCGTGCAAAAATCCAATAATCATGACTATAACCTATGATGACTTTGCAAAGCTCGACATTAGGGTGGCCAAGATAACATCCACCGAAAAAATCCTCGGCAAAACAAAGATAATCAAGGGGACAATCGACCTTGGCGGCGAAAGCCGGAGCCTCATAATCGGGGGAGCGCAATACTTTACCCCAGAGGAGCTTGTTGGGAAGACTGTAATAGCAGTAACCAATCTGGAACCAAAAACCGTGGGCGGAGTTGAATCAAACGCCATGCTGTTGGCAGCAGACCTTGACGACAAACCCTACTGGCTCTCAGTTGACGAGTCGGTTCCAGCAGGCACTAAGATAAAGTGATCATCCTATTCCCGGGCTGTCCTTTTTTGTCTCAGCCGGTTTTGCAATTTTTTGCGCAAGCTCATCCGTATTGATCTGGAGATTGAGGATTTTTTCGATTTTGTTTATGATGTTTTTTGCGGCGTTGTGCTGGGGCGATTCGGCATCATAGATTTCGCCAAACAACCCTATGCCGTCAATGCCTCGGTTCTTTGCCGCGCCAAGAACTAGGCCGTTAAACCACGTGATGCTTTTGACATCGTTTGGGAGTTGTCTTACCCCATGGGCCGTAAGCATTTCAAGAACATTGACACTTGTCGCAACACCATACACAGCATCGGCATCGGTTTTCTGCATTGGTATGTAGCCGCCAGTAGAAATTATCATCTTTATTTTTCCCCATTTTTGCACGGTATCTGCTACGAAATTCACCAAATCAAACACTATGTCTGGTTCTTGCGGCTGGTTTTCCCCCGTGAATATGACGAGTGAGTTTTTCTCGTCCACTAGGAGCCTGTACTCGTCTGAGGGAATCTCGACTAGGCCGTCCTTTTGATTTACCCATGGCTTGTCAATCAGGATTATCTTTGCGGCGTCCTTTGCAGATACTTTTTTTGCAACGTGTTCCGTCACCAGCCCGCCCACGCGCCCCATGTCTGGAAGCGACGAGATCAGGATTATGTCGTTAAGCTTGAAATCTCCAAAAAATTCTACTTTCATCCAGATATATTTGCGCGATGATCAGTATATCCACTTTACTTATAATTCCTAACAAAAAAGAGAGGTCTAATCGTAGATCATTAGACTTTTTTCTTCAAGCAGCGAATGCAGGTTGTTTACCGACCTGTATACGTCGGGCTCTTTTTTTGCTCCAGTGCAGACGAGTTTTCCGGACGAGAAAAGCAGGATGACCGTCTTTGGATCAAGCATCCTGTGAATCAAGCCAGGGAACTGCTCCGGCTCGTACATGCTCCTTGGCAATGTCCTTGCCGCCTGTTCTAGGTGGATCTTTCCGCCCAAATTGATGGACGCTACAATGTTTTGTATATCTACTACGGCATCTTTTTTTATCTTGATGCCGCCTTTTCGAAGCTTTTGTACCACCGACTTTACTGCGCTACGGGCCATCTCCTCGGACTTGGCTCCGGTGCAGACCATTTTGCCAGATGTAAATATCAGTGTGGCAGTCTTGGGGCTCTTGAGCCTAAAGACTAGGCCTGGGAACTGGTCGGGGTGATACTCTACGTCTGGAAAGTTTCGAGTGATCTCGTTTAGGTCCATTTTCTGATCTACTGAAGCAGAAGCGACTACGTTTTCTATGCTTACTATTGGCTTTGTTTGCGGCATACGATACCCCTTCATTTAAGTAGGCTATATAAAGAGCACTCTCTAATTGTTTACCTAGCGGACAACTTCTTTGAGAGTTTGCACTAGTTTCTCATACAAATCAATTAATTTAGCAAAAAAAGCGTCTTAACTGCTTTGAACTTTACAGAAATCTTCTCACCTGACTCGCTCTTTGAGGGCGAGTCCTCAAACCCGATAATGTGGCTGATATGGATAGTCCCAATTGTGATCTTTATGTTCTATGGACAGAGAATCCAGCTGCAGATAACATCTAGTGAGATCTCAAAAAACATTGAAAAGCTGCAAAAATACAGAGACGAGTCAAAAAAGGAATTGATAGATCACCTTCAAAAAAACCTCGGGGCCGCACCCGACTCGGCAAAAAAAGTCGAGCGGTTCTTGGAGTACTTTACAATCATGCCAGTAGACATCGATCCAAGCGGGATAATTCCGAAGATCAGGCACCTGGTAAGATCAAGAGAAGACTACACCAGGGCGCAAGTAAAGACGCTTTCTGCAAACATGACGCAGCTTGAGCAAAGCAAGGTTCAAAACATACTCGAGGTTGCGGCATCACTACATCTGCTGCACAAGCTAGTGAGGCATCTTTACCTGACTGCAAAAAAACAAAACAACTTTCCGCTCATTTTGCCGCTCCAGATGATGATCCCGTTTATCATGGAGCAGGCAGGCGCTCTAAAAGATGCAGTCCCAGCACTAAGGCAAGGTCAGCCGCTCGGCGACGGCATTGGGCCGATGGTGGTTGGAAAAATGATGCTAGACACACAAAAAAAGACGGTTGCCTTTGAGACCGTTTGCGGCGAGGCGGAATATGAGAAAAGGCCGGTGTATCTTTTGAAGGCAGAAGGGCCTGCGGCGACTGTCGGAAGGCCAGGCGACGCAGTAGAAATTCTGGTAGCCGAAAAAAAGCCAAGCATCATAATTATGGTGGACGCTGCACTGAAGCTCGAGGGAGAAACATCGGGTACTACGGCACAGGGCTTTGGCGCGGCAATCGGAGGAATAGGGACCGACAGATACCAAATAGAAGAAGTCGCCACAAAAAACAACATCCCGGTATATGCAATAGTGATAAAACAGTCAATCAAAGAAGCAATCACACTGATGACAAAAGAAATCGCTGACAAGGCAGGCGACGTCGAATCGCAAGTAAGGCAACTAATCCTAGAAAACACCTCGCCGGGGCAGAGTGCGCTTGTGGTTGGGGTCGGAAATACGCTGGGGGTTCCACAATGATTCTCTCAAAAAAAGAAAAACCGCTGACTGCGTATACACTTGAAAAGTGTCCTACCTGCAGCAAGGAGTCAAAAAGAAAGTTCAAAGAAGGCGATGTTCTTTTTACAGAGTCGTCGCAGTGCGACAAATGCAAGACTCCTATGAAAATAACAAAGATTTTTGGCGAATCTACTGAGTAGTGATGAGCGCACCGTTCTGCGTGGGGATAAACGTGTGCTCGGCTTGGGCGACACGTTGTCCGTTTGCCTCAACCAAAACCGGGTATGCGCGCACCAGCTTGTTTTTGATAAGCTCGTCCACCAACGGCCTTGCCTCGTGTTCGTCAAATTTTTTTGTAATCCAACGGAGGGAAAATGGAAGCATGTTAAAGTTTTCCCAGATAAAATCAACAAGCCTGTTGACATTCTCGTTTTTTGTCTTTTTTCGCGAAACGAGCCCAAAGATGTTCTTTGTCTTGCCGTCACGCACATATCCGAGGCCCTTGCCTGTTGTCACAAACGGCTCACAGGCGTATGCCTCCTTTGCAGACAGGATAAACGAGCCGATAGACCACATGTTTGGGATTGATTTGCCAGCATGGATGGTGTACTGACCAAGTGAGTGTCCTGAAAGATTTGCAATCGGTTTTAGGCCGTACTGCTCTATTGTCTTTTGAATAGTCCTTCCAACGTCGCTTGATTTTGTTCCTTCCTTTATGATGGACATTGCATTTCGTAATGCTTCTTCCGCTGTCTGCACCAGAATCTCAAACTCTGGATCGTAAGAGATGGTTACTGCAGTGTCTGCGATGAAGCCGTTTATCTGCACACCAAGATCAATTTTGATCAGGTCAGAGCTGCTCAGGATCTTCGGATCGTTTGGCTCCGCGGTGTAGTGAGCTGCAACTTCGTTAAGGCTGGCGTTTACTGGAAACGCACACTTGCCTCCGCGATTCTGAATTTCGGATTCGACAGTTTCACAAATTTCATACAGAGTTTTTCCGACCCAGTCCTTTTTTCTTGCAATCTCTCGAACCTCGGACGCTATCCTGCCAGCCTTTACATAATCATCGATTTGCATTGGTTGCACTGATTTGCATTGTTATTTATAATCATGCAGGCTTAAATTGGGGCGAAAAATTTGCAGACACATCGGGATCGTGGTCTAGCTTGGTATGATTCGGGTTTTGGGTACCTGAGGTCGTCGGTTCAAATCCGGCCGATCCCATTATACTTTTAATCAGCCAAAGACTTTGAAAAATAATTGAAAAATCAAATACGAGAGTTGGTTTTGGTAGTTGGCGTCCTTTTTTTAATGATTGGGCTCTTGAGCGCTGGCTTGCCGTTGATCTATTCCGTAATAATCGCAGTCGGAATCTATGTTGGAATAAAGGTCTTTGTTGGGAGGAGGCAGACGGCAATAACAAGGCAAATCCCGGAGGGAATCTGTGTGGAGTGCGGCTCCAAAATTACCGGCGGGGCATGCCCAAACTGCGGCAAATAGAAATGATGCGCATCGTTTTTTAATAAAGAAGGCTCGATTTATGGCATAATGCACCCCCAGCTCACAACTTGCTCAACTTTTGCTCAAATTAGTTCTAAAATGACATCTAAAGGCACAAGATTATAGGTAAAAATGAGGACTTTGCCCCTAGCTGGCATAATTGCCGCTTTACTTTTCATTGGAGTTCTTAGCGTACACG
The DNA here is from genome assembly GCA_049276655.1 of Candidatus Nitrosotenuis sp. Taxonomy (GTDB): domain Archaea; phylum Thermoproteota; class Nitrososphaeria; order Nitrososphaerales; family Nitrosopumilaceae; genus Nitrosotenuis. The sequence continues at coordinate 101,375 of JBASWV010000007.1, forward strand.
CAGAAGAAATTGCAGATCATGTTGTAATAAACGAAGTCGACACAAATCCGTCAGGCGACGACGCAAAATCCATCTCAGAGTGGGTCGAGCTGTACAACCCAACAAGCGAGGATGTCGACATAGGCGGATGGAAAATTGCATCCACTACCGTCGCAAAAAAAACACTTGCACTTCCTGCAGGTGCAACAATAAAGGCAGGACAGTTTATAGTCTATTCCTATACTAATTTGTGGTTCCCAGATGTCTCTGAAAAGGTCCAGCTTAGGGACGGCGAAGGAAAGATAGTCGACGAGACTCCAAGAATCACCGACAAGGAAAATAATTTTTCGTCATGGCAGAGAAAGTTTGATGCAGTGGACTCTGACACGTCAAATGACTGGGTCTTTAGAACGTCGTCTGCAGGATCATCAAACGGCAAGCTGGAATCGGCCGTCGGAGAATACAGCGAGCTGATCGTCTCTGTAAAAGCAGACAAGAAAAACTATGTCTTTGGCGATACGGCAGTAATCACTGGAAACGTATCAAAACGGGTGTACCAAGAAAAGCCATATTTTACACAGGCCCAGCTGATCATAGACGTTAACGGCCCTGGCTCAATTGACATAAAGCGCACACTATATCCAGATAGGAACCTGCAGTTCAAGACCGAGATAAAACTCGACAAGGTTCGTGGAATAGGTGCCGGCACATACACTGTGGCCGTATCATATGCCGGCTCTGATGACACTACATTGTTTGTTGTAGGGGACAAACAAGTCCTAGCAGAAGAAAAACAAGAATCTGAGCTTGTGATATCTACTGACAAGTCCTCGTACATCCCAGGTCAGAGCGTCAAGATCTCGGCGTCGACTACCCAGATAATCCCACTGGAGGGGCTAAAATACGAAGTATATGACGCAAAAAACATCCGTATCTTTTCTGGCAAGCTGTATCCTACGTCCGACGGCAAGTTCTCAGGGCAGATCTTTATGACTACAGTCAAGCCTGTTTATGGAAGCTATGACGTTATTGCAGATTATGGAAAGCAACACGCAGAGGCGACCTTTGAGCTGCTCAAGGACATAAAGGACGCCGAAAACCTCGTCCTCACAACTGACAAAAAGGCATACGGCCTTGATGAAACAATAATCATATCTGGAAGGAGCAACAAACACGTAGTCGCGCTAGACGTTGAGGTACTCCAAACGGGAATTACGGCCATTGGCAAGGACACAAAGAATGTCTTTAAGATCCAAGACCAAGTGCCGCTTGCAGGAGACAGCACATTCAGATACGAGCTAAAGATCCCAAGCGGCCAAGAAAGACTTGGGGACTATAGGGTGACAGTTTCAAAAGAGTTTGGCAAGGCAATCGCATATTTCAAAATAGTGGAAGACCCTGACAACTATATCCCGACAAAGGACGATAACTTTGTCTCGACCGACAAAGCAAGTTATTCCCCAGGGGAAAAAATCACAATAAACGGACACGTGATTCCAAAGACGCGAACCTCCTATGAGGCAATTCCAGTCAAAATATCAATAACAGATGAAAACGGCAAGGCGCTTTCAATAATTGCAAAAGACAAAAAACTTCGCGTACGGGACGACAGTATCATAGCCGCATATGACTTTACGGCAATCCCCGACGCTGCAGGAAGTTACAAAATCGAAACTACGCTAAACCCCTCCACATTCAAGACCGGGGTATATTTCATAAAAGCCACCTATGACGATTTGGTCGCAACTGCGATGTTTTCGATGGAAAGTGAAATAGACGCCGCAAACACGAAGATAAGCGCAAAAACCGACAAGCAAGTCTACGGACTAGACGAAAAAGTCACACTCGAAGGAACTCTGCTCACAGGACAATCCTCAGTAAAAATAATCCTGACAAGGCCGGACGGCAAGACTGCAAATGCCGGAGCAAGGGTCGATGACGGCAAATTCTCGTGGAGCTGGACTACGCCGCAAAAAGACTATCCCCTTGCAGACATCAGGGATCCGCGACAGGCGCGACCAAGCGTCTTTGGCAACTACAAGATATCAATTATCGCAACATCGGAGACGATCGATGTATTTTTCAAAGTTTCTGAGAACCCAGAAACCGACAAGCTAGAGATAAAACCGCTTGAGGTAAAGGCAGAAAAGCAGAGCTATTCACCAGGAGAAAAGCTCAAGGTAATTGGCAGCGCCATAAAAAGGCAGCAATCCTCGACTAGCACTGGAGGCGTTATACTGGACAGGGTCACAGTCCAAATAAAGTCATCGAACAACAAGATAATCTATGACTCGAAGCTGGACTTGGACAACGCAGGCCATTTTGAGGCAACATATGACATGCCGCTTACCATATTCAAAGATGGAACATACAAAATAACGGCAATCTACCAGACACTCAGGGCCGATGCGGTGTTTGAAGTAAAGAGCAGCATCCCGTCTGGGGACACAGACAAGCTCACAATTACGCTGAACACCGACAAAGAAGAATACTCTCCAGGCGATACAGTCCGCATCTCTGGAATGACAAACAAAGTCGTATCACTTAGCAAGCTGGACTTGGTGGTGATCCCAGAAGAGAGCACCAAGATAAACTGCGGTAACTTTTACTGCGGGCTTGGGGGCAAGAAGATAGACCTGACGCGCTACTATGACAACGGCTTGTACAAATATGATTACGCACTTGCGTCGGATGTGGCCTTTGGCAACTATGTCGTAAAGGCAGACACCGAATTTGGCACATTTACAAAGACGTTCAAGGTCGTAGAGAAAAAGCCAGAAATCGAGGTCAAAACCATCTCTGAAAAAGTCAACAGAATAACAGACGCAGTGACCGAGGTCGGTCTGTACGCACAAACAATGGAGGGCAAAACCGTAGTCCCGATTCTTCTGCAGGGCTCCGTTGTCACCCCGAGGGGCTCTGAGAAGGACGTAAACCTTATGATAACCACCGAAGACGGCCAATGCATAATAGGCCAAGACGCAGAGTGCGCCGTCACAAAATCAACCAAGAACTCAAAGGGTGGTTACGAAATAGCGATAATTGGCGCACAGAGATACAAGGTGACGTACTCAGGACACCTGCCGCTCTTGGAAAAGTTCTCAATTGCGCCCGAGTCTGATGATGACTCTATTCCAGACTCTGTGTGGACGCTCGAAGTAGTAAGAAAACAAGGCACGATATCGAAGCTCTACTATGAGCTAGTCTACAAGACAGTCCAATAAACAAATATTTCGCAACGCTGACAAATCTATACATGAATGTCCAAGTTCTGATGTTTAGGCAGGACGATCCTAAAAAATGCACGGCCGCAAAACTCGTCAAGTTCGGCCTTGCAAGGCCTGTGAGCAGGACTCGTGCAGACATGATCATTTTGGATCCGTTTGCAAGGCAGACACTGCTACGACAGGATGCAAAAATAGCGAACTCTGTTACTGGAATCGATTGCTCCTGGAATCTGGCAGATGTCACGTTTGCAAAAAAATTCTTAGGAATCCCAAGAAAGCTCCCACCACTGCTTGCCGGAAACCCTGTGAACTATTCAAAACTGAACAAGCTCACGACCGTAGAGGCAGTGGCCGCAGCCGTCTTTATCCTAGGCTACGAGGATCAAGCCTTGGGGCTGCTTTCCAAATTCAACTGGGGCCATACGTTTTACGAGCTGAACCAGGAACTGCTCAGGGACTACTCCTCACTACAGTTCGAAGATCAGATAGGCCCGCTTCTGCGCCAATACGGAATTATAACAAATATTGACTGAAATACGAATATCCAAGCCGGGGTAAAGATTTATTCAAATTCCCTATGGGAGCGGTGATACACATGGCATCAGAAGCGCCAAACGCGGGATTTGCGAGGAGTCTTGGTTTACTTGACGTAGTCATGGTGGGAGTGGCCGCCATGATAGGCGGCGCAATATTTGTCCTTGTGGGGCCTGGAATGGCAGAGGCAGGGCCTGCGCTCATGATCGCGTTTTTGATAAACGGCATAATTACCATCTTTACCGCGTTTACTTATGCGGAGCTGAGCTCCGCCCTCCCGGACACAGGTGGGGGGTACCGATGGGTTCGCGAAGGCCTTCCAAGGCCTAACGCTTTTTTGAGCGGGTGGATGTCGTGGTTTGCCCACACAATTGCCGGAAGCCTCTATGCAGTTGCGTTTGCGTCATTTTTTGTGCACCTCTTGGACATTGCAGGAATAGTGGAACCATCTGCTGGACTCGAAAAAGGCCTTGCCGCATTGGCAATCATTATCTTTACGTTTGTCAATGTGCGGGGAACATCACATACTGGAAAGGTTGGCAGCGCAATCACAATAACGCAGATCTCGATAATAGGGATCCTGATAATTGCTGCGTTATTTGCAATGGCCTTTACCAATCCGGAATGGCCTGAAAACTTTGAGGACTTTATGCCAAACGGCATATCAGGACTTGTAATTGCAATGGGCCTGACATTTATCGCCTTTGAGGGATACGAGGTGATCGCACAAACTGGCAACGAGCTAAAGAACCCAAAAAAGAACATTCCGCGCGCAATCTTCATCTCGCTTTTGGTGGTGATTGCAATTTACATTCTCTTTACATTCGCATTCATCGGCGGACTTTCCTCGGAAGAGGTGGGCCAGCCATCGTGGCAATTCATCGGAAGCTTTGGCGAGCTTGGGATAATCGAGGCGGCAAAGAGCTTTATGCCGTTTGGTGTGATAATCGTCCTCATAGGGGGTTTTGTATCTACACTTGCTGCCCTCAACGCCACCTCATACTCGTCAAGCCGCGTCTCGTACGCAATGGGAGCGCATTACAACCTTCCGCATTTTTTTGGCAGAATAAACCCAAAGTACAAGACCCCCGTTATCTCAACAATCGCATCTGGAATCATAATGCTGATAATGGCATTGTCGCTTGACCTAACAGATCTGGCGTTTGCGGCAAGTGTGATGTTTCTGTTCTTGTTTGCGCAGGTAAACTATGCTGCCATAACAATTCGAAGGCTGTACGGAAAAAAGCTGGACTATGCGTTCAAGACGCCGTTTTTCCCGCTGATTCCGACACTTGGAATGCTTTCTGCATTTGGCCTTTCATTGTACCTTCTTTTTACGCAGCCGGGATCTTGGGCAATCGCAATCACGTGGATAATAATCGGTTTTGTCATCTACAAAGGATACACATCAAAAAAAGAAATAGAGCACTATGCGCCCCTTGTGTACAACCAGGGCCCGCAGGAAAGAAAGGAATACCGAATCCTGATAATCTACAACCCAAAATACGTCACGGATTATTTCAAAATAGCAACGGCTCTTGCCAAAGAAAAAGACTCGGAGATATCGTTTTTGAGCGTAGTTAGAATTCCTGTGCACCTACCGCTTGCGGCCTCAAGCAAGGTGGCAGAATCTGAAATAGAAGAATTCAACGAGCTGAAAAAATCCATCCCTCAATCAATACGACACAGGTACCTAGTGCGAATATCGCACGACGAAACAGAAGCCATCTTGGCAACTGTCGAAGAACAAGGGATCAATATTGTCATAGTTGACTTTGCCTTTTTGCGAAACAACAGAAAACTCCTGTCACTTTCCACCTGCGACTTTTTGGGCGTGAGGCTTGGCAAGAACTTTGATGATGAGCTTGCAAATGTCGTAGTGTCGTATGACAAGGGCAGGCACTCTGACCTGGGGCTGAAAATAGCAAACGCAATATCAAAAGAGCACAAAAGCAGGATCCGCGTCGTCAGGTGTGTGGTGGAGACCCCAGAAACCGAGCTTGAAATCATGAACCGGATAAACGAGATGATGTTTGACCTTGAGATGAAGAGGGTGTTTTTTGAAAAGGTTTATCCAAAATCAAAGAACGTCTCGCCAAGCCTTCTGGAAAACTTTGGCAAGGTTCCAAACGAGATTGTAATACTTGGCGCCGGCAACCAAGCAGACCAGGCATTTAGCCCAAAGACCATGGAGATAATCGATAAGTCACAAAAATCCATCTTTGTGGTAAGGGACCACCGGTTCTCTGAATTCCACGCAAGGCGGTTCTGGAAGATAATCTCGTCAAGGCTCCGAGAGAACCGTCACATATACAGAATATACGTCGACATTGCGCACCTTGGGTACTCGCTCAAGGCAAGGCGCGCCCAGCGCTACGACGAGGAATACTTTGACTCGAAGCTAAAGAAATAATATCTGATGTGGCCAAATCCCGGTGCGAGCTGGTGGGCGATCACTGCCAAAAGCAGAGGAAACTCCTCCCTCGATGCAGGAGCGCGTTGTGGCGACGCAAAGTCAGAGATGGCTGGCAACAGAACAGAAAAAATCCGAACTGGAGCACGGTGATGGCAAAACCTGAGATTTCCAGAAAACGGAATGAAAAGTCTGTCCCGCGCAGAGCAAAGCCAAACAGAACTTGGACCTGCACCTCTAGTTCAGGTAGGCTGCAAAGCGAAATGTCGTCCAGAACAAAAGGAGGGTTACGGCCAGCACGCAATCTTTCTTAAAAATTAAAACGCGGATGGTAAAAAAACTCCGTCAAGCTAAGAATCAATTACGGTTACAAACGCAGAATATGGTTACGCCCCATCTGTTTGTTTTCATCTGGCACATTAATTCGTAGATTGGGTTTTTTATCAATGGTGTCGAATAGATTTTTTCCACGGCAATGCGATGGCATGTCTATAAAATGACTAATTATTTGAGGCCGATTTTGATGTTGGTCTTGAGAGTCTCAGTCGTCCCGGAACCGGACGTAGTGTCTGTGAACTTTAACTGTGCAGTAGAGCCTATCTTGAGCCGTTTGCCGTCGATCTCCTTTGGCATCTTGATTGATACCGCAAAGGTGTTTGTGTTGTCCCCCGTTTCCCTAAGCGTGCTTGTCTGCGAATCAAAGGCGGCATTTGCCAGAGTTGTCCTTATTCCGTTAGAGCCGCGAAATTCTATTAGTGAAAGGGGGATGTTGTCTGCCCTTCGTGAGTCTAGGTTAAAGTCAGGATCGTAAATTCGCACCTGAAATGTCTGGCCTATTCTGATATTTTTTGCAGAGGTCTCAAAGACGGTTCTGGTGTTTTTGACAGTAGCGGACTTTGTGACGGTTTTTTTGTTTCCAGAATAATCCGATTGGTCGTTGTATTTTATCAGCAAGGTGTCTCCTTGTTGTACCGGCCTGCCGTTTATTGTCTGAGGTATCTCAACTCGCCCCACAAATACTCCAGAATTGTTCCCAGTCTCTACTATTTTTGATGGGCCTGAGATGGGTACGCCGCCAAGTGTAAACTCCAAGAGGCCTGCAGTCGATATTTCATCTATTCCGCGATGGCTCGTGTTTAGGTCATCATCATATACATAAAACGTCACAGAAGAACCTGGTGCTAGACCGCTGGTTGCTTGGATTGTGATTGCAAGAAATATTCCGATTATTGGGATCATTGCAGTACCTTTCGGAGCTTTTCTGCCAGATCCTGCTTTTCAATATTGCGCATGATAAATTCAAGGTCTGACGCATCATCAACATCCCACATCAGTCTGCTGATAAGGACAAACGATGTTGACAGGCTTCTTGCCTTTCCAGTACTGAGATGAATCCTGTAGCTGTCCTCGTCATAATGCGTCTCCATGGCGTCGACGGGGCTTCGCAAAAGTGCGTTTGTCCCATCGAACTTTCTAGAAGGCACAACTAGAAGCGACCTGGAATTCTTCTGACATGCTAAAAGACTTGAAATGTCCTCGGGCCTGACAAGCGGAATGTCTTGGGGAAAGACTACGGATGCGTCAAATCCGTTTTCAAGAAGGTATCTCTCTGGAAGCGCAACTGCGGCGTTTACGCCGTTTTCCCTCTCTTCAACCATCTGCTCGACTCCGTACTTTTTTCCTATGCTCAGTGCGCCCTCGTCCTTTGATACCAATATCGTCTTGCTTATGGGCGACTTTGTTACTGCGGAGAGAACCTCATCTAGCATTATCTTGCAGAGATCCTCTGTTTTTTCCCGTGGGAAGGCAAGACGAGTCTTTGCCTTTGAGAATGTCTTTACGGGAATTATGGCAGCTACTTTCAAGCTACACGCGGACGTTCTTTAGAACAAATGATGCGAGTGCATCTTCGGTTATCTTGTTGGTCATCTTGATGCTGGTGTCGTACACCTTCATGTCTAGGTTCTGGATCTTTTTTGTAAGTAGCCTGTCTTTTGAGTCAATCACAATGCTTCCACAAACATCAGAGTACATCTGAGCTATTCCATATGGGGACACCTCTATCCCTGCGGCTGTCATGTATTCTACTGCAGGCCCAGAAAATGCCTTGATGCCAAGGAGAGGGCTGATTGCAACGACTTTCTTTCTATTCTTTGCAAGCTCTTTTCTTATTCCCTTTATCTGCAGCATTGGGCCTATGCTGGTGAGAGGGTTGCCTGGCGCAATTATCACAAGCTCTGAATCATGGATCGCATTTACTGCCTCCGGGTTCGGCCTTGCCTTGTCTGCTCCGATATACTGGATTCCCTCGACTGTATCCCTTCCCTTGTACTTTACCCAGAATTCTTGCAGGTGCATTTCACCCTTGTTCGTCGTAATTCTTGTTTCTATGGTGTTATCTGTAACCGGCATGACCTTTGTCTCTACTGCAAATCTCTGACACAGCCACTTTGTGATGTCTCCAAGATTTTTTCCATTCTTTAGCATGTTTGTTCTGATTAAATGGGTTGCAACGTCTCTGTCGCCGATCCTAAACCAAGTTTCTTCGCCAAAGATTTCCATTTGTCGCAAAAATCCAAAGGTATCCTTTCTTATGCCCCAGCCTTTTTCATAGTCCAAGATGTCTGCCAATCCATAAATTATCGTATCAATGTCGGGGCATACGTACAAGCCATACAGCCAGTAGTTGTCACCGACATTGCAAATTACATTGAGGTCTCGACTCTGGGAAGTCAGACCACGGACAAGTTTAACAGAGCCTGTACCGCCTGCCAAAATCGTTATCATAAAACCCTTTTTGTATGGAGCCGGGGATCCATATTACCCTTTCAATAATGTAAAATTTTGCACAGCAAAATACAATTCGCAAAATACTGTTGTGAAAAAATTTCATTTGTAATTTTTTTGGCTGTTTTTGAACAACAAGATAAGATTTATTACTGTGCCCAAAGGCATCGAGTTTGTGAATCGGGCTTCACCGTTATCATTGCTGGTTCTTAGTGTCTTGATTTTAGGTTCTGTCTCACCTGCTTTTGCGGCCCAGCTAAACTGGGACGCAAAGACATACGAAAACGCGCAAACCCCCAAGTTCATCTTCCAGCGAACCGCCTTTTTAGAATACAAGGACGGCGGCTCGATTGCAGATGCGCTGCGGGGACAGGGTGCATCAATTACCTTTTCTGCAGACTCTACATCTGAAGGTGCACAAGACCTAATTGACAAAATCAACGAGCACCTGGTCGCGGTAAAAAGCACGGTTCGCGTTACAGATGTCAGACTAGAGTACAGTGCAACCATGGTTGGACGAGCGGATTACGTCTCAGTTGATTACAAAATAGTGCTTATTCCAACTATGGAAGGATTTCTGATAAGAGAATACCAAGAAGGCTCGCCTGCTCTCTTTGACGCAACTTGGAGAGGAATCAAAGTGGACGGCCCAATCGTGATCACAAGCGAAGAACACGGCCCAGTAGATATAAACCAGCCAATCTCATTTTTCACCGCATTATACCCAGATGTGGCATCTCAGATAACTGGCGAGGCCAGAAGTGTGCTGGAAATGGGCCTAATTGATGCCTCTGGAATCGGAAATCAACCGCTACCCAACTGGCACTTTTTGTTTGACCCGACAGGAATTGCAGCAGACACTACTAGGTTTGGATTCTCCGGCGCAAAAGTCGTAGTATCGTCATTTACAATGGGTGAGAGCAGCCTCAGAGAGGGCCAAGTAAAAGAAAAAGAATTTGAAGCAACATTTACTTCGGATCAAACTTATAATGTGAGAACAGTCCAGTCTGGAGATGCGGCAAACATTTTCTTGGCTGGCTATGCATCCCCTGACACCTTGGACGGACATGAAGTAATCGGAGTATCTGCAGTGGTACCACAGGGCGCTGCGCAAACATCGACTGGCTCATTTCCGGTCTTTATCATATATGGCATGGCAGGTATGGCTGCGGCAGGAGCAGGGGGATTCTTTGTTTGGAGCAGCAGAAAGGCAAAGAGAGAAACCGAATACATACAAACAGGAATTGATCCAAAACACCTGCGCGCAACAAGCACAAGCGAGGCAGCTGGAGGATACCACACAGTAAGGGGCGAAGCAGAGCTTGCAACCGATGATCAAACCTACAAGCAACACCAGAGCGTCTACGACTCTCAAACTGCCCTCCCAAAAGACGAGGAAAAGCCAAAATCAACCCGCGGCGCGATGCCAAAAGACTGGAAGCCTTCCTAAACATACTGACTCCTTTTACAACTAAACCCAAGGCTGCGATAGAATCATGAAAATAATCGACTTCTTGCGGTGGGTTGGATAGCTGACGCCTTTCTGAGATATAATCTTCTGACCATTCTAACATGTATCAATTCCCTGCAAAACAATGTCCTAATCGTCAACATTATTGGCAGTTTCGTTTTGGACTATTTGCTGTTTTATCGCAACATTGGAGCCTTGATAGCAAGTATGTTCTTTTAGTTGTGTTTGGGTTCGGCGGATAACTGACTACAATGTCTGCTCTGACCTATGATACTAATGATTTACTGAACAATGCCAAGCTCTTTTTGATGGCAACAAACATCGTTGCAAACATAGGTATCTCAGCAAGTGCAATATTTGGAGGAAAATCCCTGACACTTTGTTTTTTCACTAGGTAACACTTGGCTTGAGACATCGACAGTTTTATTAGCGGATCAAGCAGTTAGTTGCGAGAATCAAAAAGGCTTGCAAAAAATATCAAAAAGTGTAGTAAAAAAAGATCGCTGCCCTCGTTGTGCACAGGGCTCTATTGTCATAGATTCCAGTATGGGTGAAAATTTTTGCTCAAAATGTGGTTTTGTGATAAATGAACAAAATGTTGAGACGGGTCCAGAATGGCGCTCTTTTTCAAAGGAAGACGAAGGAAAAAGCAGAACCGGTGTTCCAACATCGCTTGCAATGCACGACATGGGCCTTGCTACAATAATTGGACAGGCGGACAAGGACGCAACAGGAAAACCACTTTCTTCTACAATGCGCTCGACTATTGAAAGACTGAGAACTTGGGATTCGCGAAGCCAGGTCCATGAGCCAATCGATAGAAATTTCCGGCAAGCATTCTCTGAACTTGACCGGCTAAAGGACAAGCTTGCAGTGGGCGACGCCGTGGTGGAAAAGGCGGCATACATCTACCGCAAGGCGCTAGAAAAAAGGCTAGTCAGGGGCCGTTCAATCTCGGCGCTCATCGCATCCGCACTTTATGCTGCATGCCGCGATACGGAGACGCCGCGGACACTAAAGGACATAGGCAACGCCAGCAACATAAAAAGAAAGGACATCGCAAGGTGCTATCGGCTTTTGCTGCGTGAGCTGAGTTTGAAGATGCCAGTAGTTGATCCGATAAAATGCATTGCAAGAATAGCAAGCAAGGCGGACCTGTCTGAAAAAACAAAACGCGAGGCTGCAAAAATTCTCACAACGGCAGAACAAAACAAAATATCTGCAGGAAAGGACCCGATGGGCCTTGCGGCAGCGGCGCTTTACGTTGCATGCGTCACAAACGGAGAAAACAAGACACAGCGCGATGTGGCCGAAGCTGCCGGCGTCACCGAGGTGACAATTCGAAACAGGTACAAGGGCTTAAAGCTTGCCTTGGGTCTCTAGTTTCTTTTCCCTATACCTTAATGCCATAATTGAAATCGAAAGCACACCTGTGATCACAAACAAAACCTCGATTGTCTGGATGAGTGAGTGGGAAAACGAATCGCTAAACCTAACCTCGTTTACCACTGACACCAAGTATCCATATGAAAAAATCACATAATTTGTCGCCCAATGAATGAGAAGAGACGCAACAAAACCATATCTGTAGTAAACCCATCCGATTATTATTCCGCTCATGGCGGCCTGTGCAAACTTGCCTTGGCTCCACTGCTCCGACATGATGTGCGCTGCACCAAAAAATACACCGACTGCAACAATTAGCGCAATTGCCTTTGTGTGGTTAGTGATGGAAAGATTTGCAGAAGGATTCCACAGCGTCTTAAAGAATAGCTTGCCGGATAGTTTATGGGAATAAAACAAAAAGAGCGGTATGCCAATCAAAAGCATCCTGAATCCTACCTCTTCTGTTATTGGAGCAACGCTTACCCCTAGGAACTGCACCAGATCATTTTCAAACTGAGGGGGGGTGATGTTCACACCAAAACGCTGCTGTGCCAAGTCGATTGCTCCTGACAAAGCGATGATTACACAAAACCACTGTATTGCATGCACCAAATAGTTGCCTCCCTGCACAGCGCGTACACCAGACATCATCGGTGACAGAATCTGTACAAAGTTCTTCTTTGGCCCAAAGACAGCTATTGTAAATATTATGAGGAAAAACGCCCACACAACTGCAAAAAGATCTCCGATCCCAATCCATGACGTAAAGTCTAGGCCGTACCTTTGTGCTGCTTCCAGCTCAGATAAGGGGAATCCATACTCGATGCTTTTGCCAAGCTGCGAATTAAAAAAAAGATATGCCCCTATTGGAAAAGAAAAAATCATCAGCCCAAAAATCACAGACACTAGAGCAGAGTATGGAATTGCTATGCCCTGGAGAATCTTGTGGGTCTGCAAACCTAGTGAACTTCGATGCTTGATTCTGAAAATCCGAGCTTGACGAGAGTCTCCTTCATGGTTTCGCGGTGGTCTCCCTGCAAAAAGATGTAGTTGTCCTTTGTGGTTCCGCCGCAGGCGTACTTCCTTTTGAGGTCACTTAGGGTTCCTTGTAGATCGTTTAGCTTGGAATCGAGGCCCTCTATCATGGTTCCTTTCTTTTTGAATCTTCTTTCTTCAAGTCTTATAATGATCTTTGTACTTTCTTTGTTAAGATCACCGCAAGCACACAAATCTTCAGGAAGTCCACATGTGTTGCAAATTACTGCCATTAGTTACTGTGTTTCCGTCCTTCATTCCGACTATTAAGCCTTGTTGACTGTTTTTCGCGAAACTAGGTTTTTACAAAGGCTTGATCATAAATAACCAATGTCGCAAGAACTGCGAAAAAAAGCAGTGGAGATGCTACTTGCGGGCGCAACACTGCTTGCAGAACCGTGCCCTTACTGCAGCGGAGTCCGCGTCATGAAGGACGGAAACGCACTTTGCATAAACTGCGGAAAGGAACCTGACAAAACCAAGCCGATCCCAGAAGCTGAAAAACCAAGTGAAAAACTCGAAAAAAATCCGATCCTAGACTCCATGAACAAAAAACTCGAGCAGCTGACTGCCGAGCTGGAATCGGAAAAAAACCATGAAAAGCAGCAACAGATCCTAAAATCGATAAACTCGCTCATCGAGACCATGCAGAAACTCAGAGGTTGACGTAAAGTTTTTATTTTAATCTTCTAGCTTTTCCATTAAATGAGTAGCAGTAAGAAAAAAGGAGCACCGCTGCCTGCGTCTTCTGCGGGGTTGTTGCGCTTCTTTGAAGATGAAACCAAGGGATACAGGCTTGATCCAAGAATCGTGGTGTCTATACCCACTGGACTTATTGTGATCTCGTGGCTTCTCGACCTATTTCTGATAAGATAGAAACCAAATGACCGAATCACATGACGACGTATCAAAAATTCACAAACGTTATTCGCTTACGTTACTGACCCCTTCTTCGCGCTATCACTCTTTGTTGTTCTCGGCAGTGGCCGCATCGGTTCTCTGTGTAGTCACACTCTTTTTCTACCTTGCAAGGCCTGACGAGCTGGCATTCCGTCTGCCGCCGCTAATAGCGGTACTGCTTGCGACTCAGTATCTTGATTCGCGCTTTATCAAAAACAAAGAATACTCAAAATCGCTACACATGTCGCTGTTTGGTAATCTGATGTGGTTGGGGATAGCCCTGTCTGGAATTGCCGCATCCATAATCCTATCAAAAGAAGATCTTTCGTTGTTTTACGTGACGGAAGGAATGATTATCTTCGCAAGCTTTAGGATAGGAATACTCACAACGACTCTTGGCGCTTCGATGAAGAGAGCGTGGGCACTATGCTTTGTGCAACCTCTTGCGCTATATCTGGTCTTGATTCCGCAGGATCTCTTGGTAGGTTCGCTTTTGGAGCCACCAGTCTTGTGGATTGGAGCGGCGTTTTTAGCAATCGCAACGATATGGTCTTTTGCAACCGACCGGGCGGGCAGACCAAACGTCGAGAGCACGCACAAGCTGGTGCAGGCATATCTTGCGTCAAGATCCAAGGGAAATTTTGACGAAGTGGAATCAATAATCGCATCAAGATCCAAGCCGTCAAGCGTCCTCACATCACAGATTCGTATTTACTCAAAAGACAACGACTTTAGGGTGGTGCTGCCGGAGATCCATCCGGGGCCATACCACCCAATTGGTGGCAGCAACATCACATATCGCATCTACAAGACAATGAACTCTTCCGCAATGGTAATGCACAGCATATCGGACCACGCACTTAACCTGCCATCAAAAACCGAGGTTGAGAACTATTTGGCAAGCCTTGCAAACGACTCAGTACTAAAAAAGGGCGCAATGTGTACGGAGCCGGTCACCATTCAGGTCAACAAGGCGCGAGTAATCGGAATCTTATTTGAAAAGACGGCGCTTTTGTTCTTGTCGCTTTCGCCTCACGGAATGGAGGATGTGCCAAACTATGTGAAAAAAGAGATTGAACAGTTCGCAAGCAACAGAAATTTTGGAAAACTCTTGATAGTTGACTGCCACAACGCCATGGGTGAGGAAATATCGGAGCCAGACTCGCAAGACATGTTCAAGGCAGCAAAGGCAACCCTTGAGACCCTGATAACAAAGCAAAGCCACCCGGTGGAGTTTGGCTATGCAAACTTTGATGAAATGCAGATGACCGCGCCAGACCTAGGCCCTGGCGGAATCGGGATACTATGCCTTAAGATAAACCACGCCAAGTATTTCCTAGGATGGGCAGACTCGAACAACATGGAAAACGGGGTGCGCGAAGAAATAGTGAGCTATTTCTCAAAAAACAACTACACACTTCTCGAGATATGCACATCAGATACGCACTTTAGCTCTACAATTGTGAGAAACCGCACAGGATACTACCCATTTGGCAAGGTAACTCCGCCAGAAGAGATCGCGTCATGGTATCTAAAACTTGCAGAGCAGGCAGAAAGAAAACTGGAACCGGCGTCATTTGAGATACTGGAGCACAAAACAAATGTCAGGGTTATGGGAGCTGCAATACTTGAGGACTTTTCGGCCGCACTAGACCGCTCCATGCTGCTCTCAAAACTGTTCATGGCCGGAAGCATGGCAGTCTTTATTGCCTCTCTGTTTCTATAGTCTGAACCTCTTCCATATTTCCATAAAATTCCTCAACAAACGACAGGAATTGGAAAATCGGAACTATTGGAACTTTGTCTATGAAGCTTATCGTGTCCTGGTATAATGTTACTATGACTGGAGCCGCAACTGCGCCGCTTGTATTTGCAACGTAGTGCTTTGTACGCTCTATCTGCTTTTTTACTGCTTCCTGTAGTGCGGACGGGCTATGTCGCTTCCAATGCTTACAGTCGATTAGGATTGCGACGCCGAACTTGATGCCGACCACATCTATTTCCATGCGAGGCTTTGTCAGAACTAGGTTTCGTACTGTCGAAAAATCCATCATATCGAGTATTTTTGCCGTAAGTCCCTCAAAGTCCCTCCAGTCGAGGTGTTCTGACACTTCGTCTATCCGTGCTCCCTTTTGAAGCGCTACGATCGTGGCTCTTAGCTTATCGCCATCGTCAAACTCGATGACGTTGCCGTCGAACCTGCCTATTGCGTTCTGAGACAGCTCATGAAGCATTCTTCTCGAGGTGTTTTTGTCCGTGTTTACGACTGTGGCAAAATCCTCGATAGAGACACCACCGGAAATTATTCCATCGAGGGCGCTGACCCACATTCTTTGGTCCATCTGAGTTTTTAGGTTCTGCAAATTTTAAGTGTTACAGACAAATCAAACTTGATTCTAAAATGACTCCAAGCTCCTTTTGAGCTTTAAATTAGATCAGGTCTTACAAAAACCAATGAGACTCTTTCTGATCTTTTTGGCAATTGCGCCATTTGTAGCAAGCGCCGCGTTTGCAGAAAAAGGGACCTACGTCGACTCGGTGCAGTTCATCCAGTATTTGGATGAGAGCACTGCAATCGAGGAAGTAAAAAAAGGAAGCCTTGATCTGTATTATTCTAGGATACCGTCTGAACTCATACAAAACCAGGACATAGAAAACCTGCAGGTGTTCTATGCGACTGGCGGCTCGTATAGTCTTCTGCTCAACCCCGCACAAGGAAAGGAGTTCAACCCGTTTTATTATCAGGAGGTCAGATTCGCGCTAAACTATCTTGTGGACAGGAAGCTGGTAGTGGATGAACTCATGGGAGGAAACGGCGTGCCGATGGTCTCAAACTACGGGCCATTCGATCCCGACTATCTGTCGATAGTGGACGAGCTTGAGCAGTTTCATTTCCGGTACAACCCCGAGCTCGCAAACCAGATGATTACGGAAAAACTCCTAGAGGCCGGTGCACAAAAAATCGACAACAAGTGGCAGTATGGCCAAAAACCAATAATCATCACCATCTTCATCAGAAACGACGATCCTGTGAGAAAATCCATAGGGGAAACAGTTTCCTCGGAGCTTGAAAAAGTGGGATTTACGGTCAAAAAGGACTTTGGAGACCTCAACAAGGCATTTGTCTTGGTGTACGGCTCAGACCCGGCAGAACTAAAGTGGAACATGTATACAGAAGGATATGCGGGCAGGTCGGCCTTTGTCAGGTATGACCCACTAGGACTTGCGCAAATGTACTCGCCGTGGTTTTCAAACATGCCTGGATTTAACAATCCTGCGTACTGGAACTACCAGAACCAAAAACTTGACGAGATAACACAAAAGATCTACTCTAGCAACTACACCTCGGCAGAACAACGAGTCGAGCTTATCCGGGAGGCTACAAAGGAAGGGGTAGGCGAGTCAGTTAGAATATTTCTTGCAGCGAAAATAGATCCATTTATCGCAAACAAAAATGTAAATGGCATAATAAACGACTTTGGAGGCGGAATAACGACTAGGTACACGCCAATCAACGCAAGACCCGGTGATAACGATCTCAAAATTGGAGTCAAGCAAATCTACCAAGGCGCATGGAACCCAGTCCGGGGGTTGGGGGACGCCTACAGCAAAAACATCTGGGATACACTCTATGATCCTGGCATGTTCAAAAACCCATACTCTGGCGAAAACTTTGCGGTAAGACAAGACTGGCAGGTGGAGACGGCAGGGCCTGACGGCTCTCTGGACGTGCCACCAGACGCCATGATGTGGGATGTGATGGCACAAGAATGGAAAAAGGTTGGCGCCGGCACAAAGGCAACAAGCAAGATAACCTACGATCTTTTGTTTGGAAGCTGGCACCACGGCCAAAAAATGGACATAAACGACGTCCTATACTCGGTGTACTTTGGGCAGGAATGGGCCACATCCTCTGGAGAAAACGACAAGACATTCGACCCAGAATACTCGCCTACTGCTGCCCAGGCGGCAAAAACGCTCGTGGGAATTAGGCAGCTGGATGAGGACACCGTCGAAGTCTATGTGAATTACTGGCATTTTGACGAATCAGAGATTGCCGATTGGGGCGGAATATGGGTCACGCAGCCGTGGGAGATTATGTTTGCCATGGAACAGGCAGTAATCGACGGCAAGGCTGCGTTCTCAAGGACTGAATCCCAGGCAAAAAGCGTCAGCTGGATTTCTCTCATCATACCAAGAGATGCTGAAATAATTAACCAGTATCTGCAGGATTTTGTAAAATCCGGTAAAATTCCAAAGGCACTTGAAATATCCAAAAACCCACAAGAATACTATGATGCGAGGTATTCTGCGGCAATAAAGTGGATATCGGAAAAAAACCATGCTGTGATCAGCAACGGCCCGTTCTACCTTGAGGGATACTCGCCTGAGGCAAGGACAATTACGATAAAGGCCTTCAACGATCCAGGTTATCCATTTGGGGCGGGGACGTGGGGAAAATTTGAGACTGTGAGCCTTCCAAGGATAACAAAAATAGATGTGCCTGACCATCTGGTAAAAGGAAACAGGACAGAAATTCCTATACGTGCAGCAGACGCCTCGCGGCTTTATTATTTTGTAAATGATGCGTCGGGTGCACAAGTAGCAGGGGGAATCATACCAGTGTCAGATAATTCTGCAATGCTTGTGCTTTCTGAGGCCATGACGGCAGCAATGAGTCTTGGCGCCGCCGATCTTAAAGTATATGCTATTTCAGATTCTGTATTAAAGCCCGACATTTACACCACGAGCTTTCTTGTTGTAGGATCAGATGAAGGCGTGCTGCAAGAAACTATGGTTGACCATGTCGCAAAAGAGAAGGGCCCAGATAGCCTTGGGGTGATAACGATTGTTGTAGGCGCAGCTATATTGGGCGTAATTCTTTACCTAAAAAAGAAAAGAGTACAGGTCCACTGATCTTTTCTACGAACAAATTCTACTATAGTCTTATATTCAAAATATCAAAAGTGGTTTTGAAGAAAAAATGCCAGACGAATCATGCAGGAACTGTGGTGGGCAAATCACAAAATGCACAATATGCGCAGAATGTCGCAAGGCTGTCAGCATGGTGTGCGTTCAGTGTGGAAAGCGAACACAAGAACAGATACATGCTCTGTGCTTCATGCCTGAGATTCAAAAAATCGAGGAGGCCTCATCCATACCGAGCGGAATTTTTAAAAAACAAATCTTGGTGGCCTAGTAAAAATTCTACCCAAACCTTAAGTAGCCTCCATTAATCTGATCTTTTCTATGCGGCGAGTCGGTACGGTGAGCCTAATGCTAGTAATACTACTGACTCCGGCCTTTGCCCATGCACAGACCTCCCAGATAGTACTTTTGGATACATTTGGTCAGTACAAGAAAGGACAGCAGGTATTTTTGTTCGGCCAGGTTTCTCAGGTGGAGCCGGATCTCTTTGTGGTGGTGCAGATAATAAATCCAAACGGCGATCTATGCCAGATCCAACAGCTAAAGCCACTATCAAACGGCCACTTTGTAACAGATGCTGCCCCGCTCACCGGCAGAATTTGTGGCCTCGACGGCGACTATGAAGTTAAGGTGTTCTACGGCGACTCGGCAGCAAATAGCTCATTTCGCGTTTTGAAGGAAAAAGCAAAGGAGGCCCAAGACGTGGACTATCTGGCCCTCGGAACTACACTTCTTGAGACAAAAATTGCATCGCTTGCAGACAAGACTAGCGCAGACCAATTATCTCAATATCAAAATAATTTAGAAGTGATAAAGTCTATCTCCGCTACGGCGTCTGCAATATCACAGATGCGTGATCTGTACTCAGCTTTGTTATCATCATACTATGACGAATCCGATGTTTTTGGCGTCGATGCCAACTTCAGGCCTGCGGTGGAAACAGCACTGCAAACAACAAAAAGTCTAGTTGATTCAAACACACTGCACCCTGCGGAGGCAAGCAAGATAAACGCACAGACATATGGCGCCATGTTTTACTCGCAGATAGGCAACGACAAGGCAGCAATTAGCACGTTAAACGACGTCTATGTGCAGATAACAAATGCTGATCCACAAAAAATCGTAACAGAGCAGCCGCTGACATACGAGCAGCTAAACGATCTATTGTTGAACCTGATGACAAAGTCAAACTCGCTTATGAGCAGGCCTCTAAAAGAAGAGATAGGCTTTATCTTTGCAAGGGGAACGGGCCCGATCTACTCAGACGAGCTTGGCAAGCTTGTGGACATGCTGGCAAAATCAAGAACTCTGGATGCAACACTCAAGCGCGACGACAAGCTTACATCCCTTATCAAAACAGAGTGGGGCACGCTTCGGGAGTCGCTCCTAGGAAAGGAATCACTTGAAAAGTTCATTGAACAAAAAGACAAAGTCGACAAGCTGTACGAGGCGACTCTGCTTTTGCGGAACCTGGACAAAGTCGACAGATTCACATCCGCAGACCCAAAACCTGATCTTGCGGTGCTCATAGAGCCAAGACTTGATGGGCTGATATCAAAACTGCAAACCGCAACATCGCCTGATGACATTATTGCAGTGAAACAGGAAATACTTGATATGAAAAACGTAATCGACATATCGTCACGAATCTCAACTACCATAGAATTCTCAAAGCGAAGCAATGCCAACCAGTCCATGATAATCTCGTTTGAGTCGCTTTTGGAAAAGGTTCGCGGCGCAAGCACGCTTGCGGAAATACTCGAGGTCGTCTCTGAATTTGACGGCACGATAAACGATCTCAGAGAAAAGCGCAGCCCACTATCCGTACTAAAGTTTGAATATGAAAAGCTAAAGAGCAAGGCAGAGCTGCAGGCAGACTATCAGAGCCTGGTCGAGATAAACAATGCCTTAAAGATAATCAATACTGCACTCGAACTTGAAAAGGGAAATCCGACCATTAACAAGATAGAAAAAATCGAGGTGCTGCTCTCATGGGCAAGTGACAACCGCCCTGCGGTGCAGGCAAAGCTGGACTCGTACACAAAGGACGCCTACAAGATAAGGGCCTCTGACATCTTGCAGCGCGCAAAATCACTTGAGAATCTACTGGACCTTGGCAACACGAACAACAGGTTCCTGCCGGGATACACCGACTTTACAAAAGCCATGAAAGAGGATCTTGACACGGCAAGGGACATGGTAGTAAAAGGAGACCTTGATGGTGCAGACAACATGGTGCGAGAGCTGTTTTCTGAATGGCAAACCGTGTCAAAGAAGTATTCCGACGACCCATACGGCTCCGAGGTAGGCTATACCGGAGATGAAATAAAGAGAATAGAATACAGAAAGAAAATAGAACAGCTAGCGAACTTTGCTACCGAGTTCTACAACGCAGACTTTGAGGAATATTCCTCGGAATTTAACAAGCTAAAGGAAAAGGCCTATGATCTTGTGGACTATGGGAACTTTGTCGACGTAGAAGACAAGATAAAAGAGATCAGGGCGTTTCTGTCCGACAAAATGGAAATGAAAAACAAAAAGATAATTTTCGATATTTCATACGATGCTGAAAAGCAGATATGGGTAATGAGCGGCGCAGTCGACAAGCAGACTGCAGACAGAAGGCAGAACCTGTATCTGACCATATATGATATGGAAGGAAATACCCACAGCACACTCAAGTTTTCAGATTCGAGACAGGGAGACCTGTATACTCAGTGGTATGCCCCAACTGAGCCTGGGCTGTACGTGGTGGTACTGCAGTGGCAGAACAACCAAGCCTCACAAATAGTCGACGTCAAAGAAAAAAGCACAATCGTTTACAGTAAAGACGACATCAAAAACGTCGACTATGCAAGGGACTTTGAGGAGCTCCAGTCTTTTATCGATACGTTTGGCAGTGCAAATTATGAGGTAAACAAGGCGCGCTTTGATCCGGTGATAAACGACATAAAAGAAGCACTATACAAAAAAGACTTTTCCACAACGGCTGCAAAGATAACTGATCTCAAAGGGCTAATTGAGCGCTATTTGCCAAGCCGCTCCACCACAGCAGTAATCGACGCATACGTCGAAGGCGACAGCCTTTATGTTTCGGGGTCGATATACAAAAGAATCGCATTTCCAGAGGACATTTACGTCGACATTTTTGACCAGAGTGGAAACCGGATAAAAGAAATTCCACTAAAGGATACGGCATCCGGCTACTTTAACGAGGTAGTCTCCATTTCACTAGAGCCGGGAATTTACGTTGCACAACTAGAATATCATGATCTGACAGTCTCTGATTTCTTTAGAGCGTACTAGGGAATATTATGATTCGGCCCAATTGATACCGCACCTGACGCAGGTTGCCCGCACCCCCTTGTATCTTGGCTCCCAGTATGGCACTATCTCGGCGTTGCAAATGGGACACTCTGAGGTGCCGTGATCATCGGCATTTTTGTGTAAAATCCTTCCAAATCTCAAGTGCCCTACCACGCCGTTCCCTTCTAAACCTCGATTTCCGTGGCTTTTGCTTTGAATCCTATCCTGGAATGGGAACCATCGCAATGAGGTTTGTTGTTTGATGAGCCGCACCGGCACAAGGCAGCTACTGTTTTTCCATCGACAATTACAAGGCATGGTCCGTTTTCAGTAGCTTTGATTGTGACTTTGGCCATGTAACTATGAGTGTGCCAGGCCCTCATTAATTTTGCTCAAAATTGCTCGCTGGCAGATGATTACTTGTCAGCCGCCGCCTCTTACCATGCTAAAAAGCTGCCTTACGGCAAGCTTTGGGTGGTGCGCCGCAAGCCTAACTATGCTCGCAAGGCCGAACTCTGCCCTGATGAAATCCAAGAACTCGTCTACATTCAGCTCCCTTATGGTGTCCAGCTCTCTGTCCCACTGCACGTCGGATAGGCCAAGCCATCTTGCCTGGACCTTTGAGGCGGAGCTTATCTTTGATGAAATGGCCTTTTTCCATGCCTCTTCGTAGGGGCTCAGTGCCTTTTCTGACGTGTTTCCTTTTGATACTGCGCTTGCGGAAATCTCACCTGCAATTCTCCCGAACCTTATGGCGTATCGTATTCCCTCCAGTACAAGGGGGTTTGCCTGGCCTGCAGTATCACCTACCAAAACCAGGTTGTCATAAACAGTCTTTCTTGAAAGGCCTTCGTTTGGGATTAAACCGTAATGAAATTCTATGGGCGTAATCTTGCCAAGCTTTGCTATTGGCCCAAGTCGCTTGTCAATTATCTCCTTTAGTCTCTCAGTTGGGTCGACCTGGGACTCGGGTTTTCCTATACCTACACCTATTCTGACGATTTTTTTTCCAAGTGGAAATATCCATGCATATCCTGCGGGCGAGTACTCCTGTCCTACCATCAGATACCATGTTTGAGGATCAACGTTTTCAGCTTCGACTTCGTATTCGGCGCCAGCGCCAAACCGCCTCCACTGTGATACGAGGCCAAGCGATTTGGCCACTATTGTCTGAAAACCGCTTGCATCAATTACTATTTTTGAGCTGAACTCTTCATTTGATGTGACAAGTGAGATTCCTTCAGATGTTCTCTTGGCACCGATAACGGTGGTGTTTAGGCACAAATCAACGCCTTGTTTTTGTGCCTTTTCTGCAAGCCAACGGTAAGTCTTTCTGACATCTAGCACTGCCGCCTTTGGCGTATTGCTACTAATCGTGACTTCGTTGTTTGGCGAGCAGAAGGTATAGTTTTTGACTGGGTTGTAGCAATACTCTGGAATCCCAAACTCCTCGACAAAGTCAATCCATGTAACGCCACTCGTCCTGACTGTCTGCGCTACACTCTCTTCTTTTTCCAGCAGGGCCACCCTCATGCCAGCCTTTGCAGCAGAAAATGCCGCAGACGAGCCTGCGGGACCAGCGCCGACTACGGTTATGTCATATTCACTTGCCAACAAACAAGGCATTGTTGTTGAATATTTACATCTTACAAAACAATCCTCATGAACTCGCTTGTTTTTTTGATGCCATCAAAATCAACATCGAATCTTGCCTTGTATTTGTACGATAAATCAATCTTGATTACCTCCTCTAGGATCGCAAAACCTTCCGCCGTCTTGTTCTGAAGGATCAAGCTTGAGGCCTTGTTGTAGAGTGTTGTGGGGTTCTGGGGTTTTAGCCGCAAGACCGCATCATAACACAGAATCGCATCGTCGTATCTTTGAAGGTAGTGTAGCGCAAGGCCCTTGTTCACAAGTGCCAGAGAGTTTTTGGGCTCGGCCCTTAGCGCGGCATCATAACACAGAATCGCATCCAAATACCTGCCAAATTTCCCCAAGATGTTTCCTTTTTTTATCAGCGCCATAACGTGCGACGGATCCGCACCTAGCACCTTTTCAAAAAACAGCAATGCTTTTTTGTAGTTGCCCAAGTTGAACTCTGTGATGCCTTTTTCGAAGATCTCTTCGGCACTCATTACTTTAAGAGCGGCTTGCCCTTTTGGTCGACTTCGCGTTCTGGGTCAAATGTAGACATGTGGACAGCGTCGCGATGCATGTAGCTTTGCGACTCGCCAGGCTTTTTGCGGCAGAATTTTTTATGAACTGATTCTTCGATCTTTAACGTGTCCTCGTTTTCATGGAACATCTTTTTGCCACAATCTTGACAAATTATCTCAGGCATCTATTCCTAGTCAGTTATCAAATGTATTTATTTTATTCTGATTCTTCTGGGAGGTATGGCCGAAGTGGAGCTGGTTCCGTTTATTAGCTGGTCGGCCGTCACCGCAGCAGTATTTTTCGTAGTAGCCGTAGTGTATCGAATGTATGTGAGGAAAAAGAAGATCTAGCCGGACTTGGTATGCTCTTTTAGATATGCCAGAATCGCTGTATAGTCAAATGCGCCAAACCCTTTTTCTTCTGCGTCTCTGAAGACAGAGTTTGCCATCTTTGCCATGGGAAGGCTCAGGCCAAACGTCGCTGCGGCCTCATTTATCGTGTCCAGGTCTTTTCTGAGATTTGCAAGTGTGAATGTTGGCGTAAAGTCTTCTTTTATCATTTTGTAGGCCTTGTTCTCACTCATACCTGTCTTAAAGTAAGTCGAGTTGAGAATCTGCAGAAATGTCTCAGGCGGTATGTTGGCGCCCCTTGCAAGCGTTATGCCTTCGGAAATCGCAAGTGCCAACATAGCTATTTGGAGGTTCATTGCCAGCTTGACAGAATGTGCAGTTCCGTTTTCTCCAAGATAAAAGACCTTACTCGCTATTACATCAAGAATCTCTCTATATTTTTCAAAGACCTTGCTATCACCGCCGACCATCATCACAAGATCTCCAGTAATTGCAACATTGGGCCCTCCCATGACGGGGGTGTCCAAAAATGAAATGTCGCGTCTTGAGAACTCTTGCGCTATCTCCTTTGAGGCAACAGGATTTATCGTACTCATGTCGGCAACTACCAACCCATCATGCTTTCCACACGCAATGCAGCTGTCGCCAAATGCCACCTTACGTAATGCGTCGGCATTTTTAACTATTGTAAAGACAATATCGGAACTTTCGGCCACATCCTTTGGCGACTCTGCGATTTTTGCGCCGTTTTTTTGCAATTCCTCGGTCTTGCCCCTTGTCCTGTTGTATGCAGTCAGTGCATATCCGTGTTTTAGCATGTTTAATCCAACTGCGTTTCCAAGCAGGCCGGTGCCAACTATTCCAACTCTCATAACTATGATCTATTTGGTGATTATTTGTTCTTTAGCGAAGCTCTTCTTGTTCTACTTGCCAGTTTCCGCCAAGTATTGGCGCGGAAAGCGCCACACGACCAATCACCTTGTCCCCCTTTCTGACAATGCCATAGTCCTGCCTTTTGAGCTTGACAATCTTTTCCTTTGTCTTGTATCCTCCCTCTATTACCTTGATCTTGAATCTCTTGCTTACCTTGATTGTGAGCCTCCTTGCTACCTGTATGTCACCAATCCATGAAAACAACTCAAACGTGCCAAAGTTTTGCGTGGTGACTTCGTGGCCATAAAGCCTTGCCTCGAACTTGAGCCCATCTTTTTTTGCCTCCTCGTTTAGCCACCGGACTGCATCCTTCCCATAACCTTTTTCTATCCCAAACGTCTCCGAGTCGCTCCTGACCATGGATAGCCTGACAGCTTGGCTTATTCTAGCATTTTGAAAAAGGTTAAATGCAAAGCCAAACGAGATAAATCAATGCAGATTCATGCATTGTTTTTATTGCTAATAGCTACGGCTTCTATGGTTTTTGCATTCGACGTTCCAGTCGTTGCTCAGGAGACACCATCTGACGAAGAAATGACCGAAGAAGAGATGCCTGACGAGGAAATGACCGAAGAAGAAGCGATGGAAGACGAAATGGAAGCTGCCGTGGAAGGAGCCGAAGAAGAGATGCCTGACGAGGAAATGACCGAAGAAGAAGCGATGGAAGACGCCATAGAAGAAGCTGAAGAAGAAATCGTCGACTCACCACTAGGGCAAATGTTGGCCGGAATCGAGCCGAATGAAATCCAATGCAAAGCCGGACAGACACTCGTCTTTAAGGCAAGCAACTGGAGGCCTGCGTGTGTTAACGAGTCAAGTTTTGATGTCCTGGCAGCGCGTGGTTGGGTTGCAAGCCTCGATCCATCCACCGAAGACCTGACAAAGATGCAGGATGAATACATGGCAGAACACCTCGAAGAAACCGAGGAAGAGGAAACCGAAGTAGAAGAAGAAGTAGAAGAGGAAGTGGAAGAGGAAGTAGAAGAAGAAGTGGAAGAGGAAGTAGAAGAAGATAGCACAGAAACCGAGGACGAAGAAGAAACACAACCACAAGATCATACTGTCGAGCTCAAAGAAAATATGAACATGTCTGCACTCTGACCGAACAAGAAATTTTTTGATCGCAAACTCGCATCAGATTGAATCTTGCCAAGATCATTTGGGTTCGATATGATCTACGCGATCCAACGACGACCACATCATCTTTAAATAAATAACCTCTGCCTACCAAACATTGCGTGCAAAAATCACACTATCTTTTGTGCTGTTGTCGATTTTTGCACTATTCACAAGTGTGCTTCCACATCAAAATGTATTTGCAGAAGTCGATGAGACGGATACGCTTGAAGGCGAGTGCGCAAAAATAGAAGGAAACGACCTTGACGCATTGCTGTGCGGGGCAGTGCTTGAACTACAGGCCAAAGTGGCGGATCTTGAGGCAAAAACTGCGATCCCGCCAGAGGCAAACGAAGTATCAAAAGAACTTGATGAGCAGGTCGCCGAAGAAGTGATGGAAGAAACGCCACAAGAACCGATGGCCTCACCTCTAATACAGCTAGTGACGGGAGTGAACCCAGACGAAATCCAATGTGGTTCGTCACGTGTATTGATTTTCAAGGCAAGCAATTCTAGACCAGCATGTGTCGAAGAATCAAGCTTCAGCATCTTGATTGGCCGCGGATGGCTTGCGATCTACGACCCGACTCTAGACATAGCTACAGAAGAAACGGAGGAGACAGAACCACTAGATGATGCAGCCGCGGAAGAAGAAACAATCATGAATGGCGAAGCAGAAGTCGAGTCTGGAAAGACACAGGGGAATAACTATACTGCTGACCTCAGCGAATCAATGGAAATGGGCGCCAATTAACTCAAATTCGACAAATCTGTACAAGAATTTTCAATACGTCATAAATTAGTGTGAGGTCTTGGCATATTGTATAATTGGAACCAATTAACAAAAGATGGATCTGGTTTATCCTTCCAATCAACATAGCAGCGGAAGGGCTGCACACGGCTATTCCACTGTTTGTAATATTTCTAGGGGGAGGAATACGCGAAGTCTCCGTACTGGTTGCTATCCATTATGGTGCTGCCGCACTTGGCTCGATCTTTTGGGGCAAGGTGCTAGACAGGTATAACGCAAAAAAATCTGTTCTCTTGGTGTCATTTTCAGTGGTTTTTCTTAGCAGCGTCTGGCTATACTACACCACACAGATAGAGCCAATATACCTAATCTCTCCACTATCTGGATTCTTTTTGGTTGCACGAAGCCAAGTAACGCAGATGCTTGTCATGGAGACAAGCCCAAACAACCAGTGGAGCAGGTTCTTTGCGCGAACGTCGATCTTATCGACATTTGGAAGCATTGGGGCTGTGTTGATTGGAGCTGTGTGGAGTCTCTACTTTGACATCAGGCAATACTTTGCGATATGCGCCGCATTTTCGGCAATAGCGTTCGCACTAAGTCTACAGATAACAAAGACGCACTTTCACATAGAACGAAGCGCAATAGCGCAATCCCTCCAAGGAATCCATTATGTCTTTAGTCATTTTAGACTCCAACATCATTTTATCTTCCCAAGGGTACCTGAGATATACGACTACAAGCACATCATCACAATACTGAAGGGCAAGGTATCGCACGAAATAGGATTTCTGTTTCTGACGAATTTTTTATTTTATTTTGGGAGCAACATCTACTTTACGGCGTTGACACCATTTCTCAAAAGCATGGGATTTGCAGACTCGACTGTCTTTTCATTATATCTGATACAGACCAGCACTATGGTTGGGATATTTTTTGCAGCGCCAAAAATAATTGCAAAAATGGGCGAGGAGCGCTCAACAATGGCGTCATACGTCCCAAGAATCTGTGGAATTCTGATTGCGGGATTTCTGATAACTGCCTTTGTCGGTATATACTCGCTTGTCTTTACCATACTTTCGATGTCCCTGATGGTGGTAGGCTTTTCTGTATACAGTACGGCAAACTCAGTCCTTCTCTTCAAAACCATACCAAAGGGCTTTGAGGGAAGATATCTCGGTGTGAACAGCTCTATGGTGGGAATGGGAGTCTTTGGAGGCGCACTAACTGCAGGTTTTGTGACAGAATCCCTGTACTATGCTGCAACTTTTCTACTGGCTGCGCTTATTGTCGTTGGCTCATTTGGATTCTTTAGAATGTACTTGAATCACAAATTATCTGGCAAAGTGTTCTAAAAACCAGATAATCAGTCGGTTCTTGGCAGCTTACCCTTTTCATCAAAAGAATTCTGGACTACTGCGTCGGCGTTTGCGTATTTTATGTTGTATTCCTTGGCAAGATCGATTATCTTGGCTCTTTTGGTTGCGGCGTTTTTGTAGTATGCGTCCCACGCGTCAAGCCTCTTTCCGCCGTCTGCGAGTATCTTGTCACGGGTGTCCTGCGCAGATTTTATCTTCTCGTTTTGGTAGTTAAACATGGACCAGTAGACATTTTGCAGCTCTGCCGGCTTCTTTGAAACAAACCTCGCAAAGGCACTTTGCGGGCTGTATGACTCGGTGTCCTTTTTCATCCTGGTTAACTCCTCGTCGAGCTTTGCTTGGGCTGCCTTTCGGGTTTCCTGAATTTTCTGCGCGTTTGCATCTGCAGTTTTTTTCTTTTCTTGCATTTCGGCCAGGATCTTTTTTGATTGCTCTATTTTTTTGAGCATCTGCATCATTACGGGGTTGTTCTTTATCTTGTCTGTTGCCTCGATCTCAGAACCATCACTTGCGTAGCTTTGCGTGCCTGTGGTAAGAAGCACAAAGAGGCTCAACACACACGCACACAACGCGACGTTCCTTGCCATGGATGACAGTGAACAATTTTCGATATTTAGCGATTTGACAGGATTTATCAGCAATGCTTAAGTTCAGGAAACCGGCAACAGCACATCTAAAAACACGTCATTTGCTGATCTACAACATGATCACAATAGACTGCAGAGAGGCCGAGCACCTCAAACACGATCTGGCCGTATTTGTCTCAGACTGGGTCGGGGCTATCCCGTCTATGAAGCTGCACGAATTCATGCTGTCCCCAATAGGCAACGAGCGCCTAGAGCTGCAAACGGTAGTCAGGGCAGTAAAGGAGTTCTTTGCCTCGATCGGCGAGACTGCCAACTATGGCGTCTTGCCAAGAGACGACGTCATCTTGATAAAATCCCTCCACGAAAGACCTGCAGAGAAAGCAAGGCCTACGGA
Source organism: Candidatus Nitrosotenuis sp. (assembly GCA_049276655.1). Classification (GTDB taxonomy): domain Archaea; phylum Thermoproteota; class Nitrososphaeria; order Nitrososphaerales; family Nitrosopumilaceae; genus Nitrosotenuis. The sequence continues at coordinate 131,009 of JBASWV010000007.1, forward strand.
CTCGATGTTTGCATGCGCCCACTGCGGATATGTGACACCATACGAGGTCTTGTGGCAAAACCACATGAAGATACATTATCTCTGAGTAAAATTGTAAAGTACGAGATAGCGAATAATCTTTCTAACTCGTCTTGGTGGGGTTTGTGTTGCTGAGTGCCGCTTGGGATACTTGGCTACGTAATCTACACGACGAGATTGTCAGAATGCTGCAAGAAAGGTGAGACGGGCGCGTCCTGGGATTTTTCAGCGTCGTGCATTCGGTGCTCATCAGTTCATAATATCAGTTTTTTCAAGTCCTTGTACCTGTTCCGTATGGTGACCTCCGTTACCCCGGCTGCTATTGCAATGTCTTTTTGCGTTATATCGGCATTGTATCTAAGACACGAGATGTAAAGTGCAGATGCTGCCATTCCCATAGGATCTTTTCCGTCAGTGATTCTTCGGTTCTTTGCGTCCTTCAAAATTTCAAATGCGTGTCTTTTTACCTTCTCACTCAATCCTACTTTACTTGCTATCTTGGACATGCACGTTATCGAGCTTACAACCGGCATTCTGAGCTCCAACTCGTTTATGAGCAGGCGATAGTTTTTTGACAGATCCTTTCTCTTTATGTTGATTGCATCCGACACATCGTTGAGGGTTCTGGGTGTTTCAACATCTCTGCACGCGGCATAAACTGCGGCCGCAAGAACGCCCTCAATTGATCTGCCCCTGACGAGACTCTTTGAGAGTGCTTTTCGGTAGATGTATGCAGCCTTTTCTACCACTGCGTCAGAAAGCGCAAGTTTGTCCTTTAGCTTGTTTAGCTGAATAAATGCATGTCTTAGATTCTTGTCTGAGTGCTCGTTCATCTGACTTCGATTGTCCCACGTTCTTAGTCGCTTCATTTCGTGTTTGGCGTACGCAGATAGTGGCTTTCCGGTCGCATCCTTGTTTAGAGTACCAATGACGGTGGCAAGACCCATATCGTGGATTGCAAGCGATGTAGGCACGCCAACCCGTGACTTGTCGTCACGCTCGTCTTTTGACAGATTGCGTTCAGGCCTTGAATCCTCAATCAGTTCTTCAATGACATACCCGCAATGGGTGCAGAATCTTTCACCGGTGGAGCCATCTGTCACCATCACGCCCTTGCACCGTCTACAATTTCTGTCTAGGTTATGTGTGTGAACAATCATTACAAGTCAAGTGCCGCCGTTGTGATCAATACCAATGGGACTAGAAACCTATGATGTGTATGTTATCTCTGGAGTCTAAATGCAACTCTTTTAGCGTCTGAGTTATTTTGGAGTTGCAGTCGTGTGGAACTGCGATAAAAAACGGCAGTCTTGCTCGCTCTGAGTTGCCAGTTTTCATAAGTCGTTTGGAAAAATCAGATAGCTGTTCTTTTGTAGTTTTTTCTACGAGTTCAGCACGTGTCTTTGCTTTGCCTATGTACCCAAGTTGCTTTTTACGATCAAACGCAATAATGTCTGGAGCGTGCCTGTTTATGATAAACGGTTTTTGATATCCCTCATAATCTGCGTACTGTACCTCAAGACCAAGCGACAAAAAGTGATCAATTAGGTGTTTGATCAGGGATTTTTGGTCTTGATGCTCTTTTGACAACGCACTTTACGGTCTTTACTACTATTAACCCTTGGTAATGAGAGCTCTGTAGGGTTGCCGAGGCCCCAGTGTTAGCTGCTAGTCAATATCCGGCATAACTGACTGCTCAAGTATTGGCATGACCAAATACTCCCAAATATGCCCATCAAGTCCATAAAACAAAGACACGTCCCAAACCCCGATCAAATCAAAATGATGGAAATCTTCTCGGAGATGGCCAACCACTGCATCAGAATCGGTCTTGAAAACAACTGCTCCACACTCAAAAAACTGTCCATGCTCTCATACCACGAACTGCAACGCTATGATATATTGTCATACTACAAGCTAAACGCCATCTCCAAAGCGGCAGGAAAACTAGCACAGACGAAAAAGGACATCAAAAAGGGCAGAAAGGTCAAATCGCCCTTTGTGAGAAAGCCATACCTCGTTTCTTGTTATGGATTCAAGATCAACGGCATGCTGTTGTCGTTTCCAGTCAGAAACAGGGAATTTGCAAACATCCCACTCACTGATCATACAGTATCGGAACTCTCAAAGGACAGCGTAAAGGCCAGTCATTTACCATAACGCCCACATCGTTGTCAATATCAATACAAAAAGATATCACTGAAACCAAGCCAGAAGGTGCAATCGGAATAGACAGGAACCTCAGAAACATCACCATATCAACCCCACAAAGAACGATAATGTACCGGACTGAAAAAATCCTTTCAATCAAGGAAAACTCGCAGCATGTCAGGGATTCGTTTCGAAGATTTGATGTACGGGTAAGGAACAGATTTTTCACAAAACTCCGAGGAAGACAGACAAGGCGTGTCATTCAATACCTGCACAAGATTTCAAAACATATCGTAGGGGAGGCAAAGAGAGCCAAATCGATGATAATATTTGAGGATTTGAAGGGAATCAGAAGGCTCTACAAAAAGGGAAACGGTCAAGGAAACAACTATAGGAGAAAACTAAACTCATGGTCGTTCTACGAATTTCAGCGACAGGTAGAGTACAAAGCCAAGTGGGAAGGCACCCCAGTACATTTCATAAATCCAAAACGCACAAGCAAGCTCTGTCCAATGTGCGGAGGGCTACAAGAGGACAGGCAGAACCGTCGTAAGTTGTTGTGCAGTAATTGTGGCAAAATAATGGATCGCAACGTTGTCGCATCCATGAATGTTGCTCACAAGGGGTGGGCTAGGTTTACCCATCCTGGAGGGCTTTCAGATGAAGCAATGACGGGGAACGTGATTCCTGACAAGTATCAGGAACCGCTAATCCTCAGAGTGGATGGAAGCAAGTTGGTTGCGGGGTCTGCTTGAGCAGGTCTTGATAACCTAACAGAATCGTAATAAGACACCACTCTTATGTGGCAAAGCCTCTCTTGTGTCATGTCATACAGGCAAATGTGCTCAGATTGTGGCAAGCAATCGGATGCGTCTTTTGAGACAAAACCTGATAGGCCTGCATGCTGTGACGGGTGTCTCTCAAAACATCATGACCCAAGGTTTCAAAGAAAGCGATTCTGAGTCATCGTTTACCGGAAAAAAGAAGCAGACCTTATTAGGGTCACTTTGATTTTTTCTTGGTCTTTGATTTAGAAGCTGATGACTTCTTTGATTTTGTTGCCATACTTGTAAGTTTTTCATGAGCTATTAAACATGCTGATTTGTAATTTTCTGATGTTTTTTTATTGAGACAACACTAGAAAAGCTGAAAACGGCGGAATTTCTGGACTCATTTGATTTATTACTGCATCCGTCTAGCAAGATCGTGGAAATTCTAGAGGAAAAAGTCCATCTGTGGATAGACAGCGCTAGATTTGTAAAAGCTAAACCTGGCGTTTACATCCTGTATGATAAAAAACTAGATCCAATATACATAGGCGAAAGTGAGAACCTCCAAAACCAGTTCTCAAAATACTTGGACACAAACTTTGAAAGCGATCCGTGCAAGCAAAAAACCCATACATACCAAAGAACGTTTACTACAAATCAGAAAGAAAAGAAAAAACTACTTCTGGATGAATTTAAGACAAAATATGGAAGATTGCCTTGCTGTAATCCTGACAGCGACTAACTGTGAGCCTTGAGGGGACATCCTTAGAAATCGTCGGTGTAGTGTACCAGCAACGTTTTTTCCATCACTGGATGCACCGCTATGACCTTTTCGCCTTTTTCAGCTAAAAAGTCATTTACTACATCCTCAAGAAAGACACCTGGCTGCAATTTGGCGGCCTCAAAGTATTTTATTTTGTGTATCATGAATAGGCGGAAGTCTCGCATAATATAACGGTGCGCGCAGATCTCCAGAGCCGCCGGTGAATTTGGCCTTAAATACAAAACCAATGGAATCGGTTCCATACTGTGGATGGTTTTTGGGACACGAGATTTTTCATTTGGTTCAAATCTCGAATCATAGAGTGAGCTTTTTTTCTCCAATTTTCCTATTAGACGCCCAAGTCAAACCAAAACCATGACCGTATTGTTTGTGCCTACGAGGCCGACCAAAAAAACTCTTAGCGAAGACGACTTGGAGGAGTCGGATTCTAGCTAGAATTTTATTTTTGTATACGAACCGTCCGGAACAGCAAGATCTGAAAACTCGCCGGGATGGATTATTTTTGCAAGGATCTCTATTCCAGTAATGGTGCGAATGCTCGGCTTGCTAAAGTACGAGTTTGCATCGACGGCATAAACATTGCCGATTTTTACTGCGCGAAGCCCATTCCATCTCTGGTTGCTCGCAAGCGATGCTGTACATTCACTGATGGTTCGTTTTGTGTCAAAGCCGCACGGCATCATGACTATGATGTCTGGATCTGCCGACTCGACCTCGTCGATAGTCATTTTTCTAGAGTGCTCGCCCTCGGAGCTGACCATGTTGGCGCCGCCTGCAATTTCTACCATCTGCGGAACCCAGTGCCCAGATGTAAAGAAAGGCTCAACCCACTCTATGCACAAAACCTTGGGTTCTTTGCGCGGCTGTCTGCTTTTTATAAAATCGATTCGCTTCCGAAGCGATCCCACCAGTCTTTTTCCTTCCTTATTTTTGTCGATTCTTTTTGCTATTGTCATAACACTTGCTAGTATGTCGTCGACGTTGTGGGGATCAAGCACCTCGACGTTGGGCCTGTTCTGAAGGATCTTTAATGCGACGCTTACCTCATTTGTATGTGCGGAGCAAACGGTGCACGTGCCCTGCGCAATTATCAGGTCTGGGTTTGCCATTCTTAGAACATCCTCGTGAACCGTAAAACTACCCTGTCCTGTTTTTGCAAGCTCAGAAACCCTCTCGTCTATTTGTCGCGATGACATTTTTTGAGGATCAAAAACCGAATCGATGACCCTCGGCTTGGTCTTTGCCTTCTCAGGAAAGGTGCATTCATGTGTGACGCCTACCAGATCATCCCCTGCACCAAGCTCATAGATAAGCTCGGTTGCGCTGGGAAGAAACGAGACTATTCGCTTTGCTGCCACGACACAAATAGGAATCGCTTGAATTTTAACGCATTTGGACTTGAGGGTCTGTCAACAAATCACGATAAATAACCTGCAGGACAAACACAATCATGAACCCGACTGCAAGAGACATCCGAAAGGGAATCGAGGAAAACTGGAAAGAATATCTCTCAAAATACGGAAACCTTTTTTCCTCAAACGCAGTCAGCGGCTCCAGCCCGCCGTCGGTGTTTGTCGGATCGTACGGATACCCCAAGGTCGGAGTCGGCCCAATGGTTCCGCCGACCCACGGCGATACCAGCATCCTTGATCTGCCGGAGAAATGGCTCGGAAAATCCCTTGAAGAAATAGTAAACTTTCGTTTGAACCTGGTGCGTGGAGTCAAAAACGTGCCAGTGTCTGAGCCGCAGGGCAGGTACATCGAGGACCTGCAGGAGCTTGCGATGGCGCAAAACACGCCTGATGCCGACATTGTATTTCAAAAAAACACCACACCAATCACAACAATTGACGGTGAAAGTGCGCCGTTTGGGCCCATAGGGGAGGTGCGGACAATGAAACTGTCAGGAGTATCCTCAAACAAACCAATTGAGAAAACTTACTACGACCGGGATCTCGGAGCGGCAGACGCGGTGCTGAAACTGTACAATTCGGGAATCGAGATCTCAAAAATCCAAAAATGCCTCTCGATTGGGATGTTTGGCAAAAAAAGAAGACTGGTGCCGACGAGGTGGAGCATTACCGCAACCGACGACATGATATCAAAAAGTCTCATCTCGGAAATACTTGATTACCAACAAATCGACTCAAACCTAGTATTTCGACACGAACACCTAGGAAACATGTTTTCCGTCCTACTTTTTCCACGCCGGTGGATATTTGAAATGGAGGAGGCCTGGCATGCCGAAAAAGGACAAGTTGGCTTTGGCGCAGACGCCGAAGATGCAAACGGCCTTGATCATTATCCAAGCATTGCTGGCGCATACTTTGCGGCAAGGCTCGGCGTGGCAGAATACTTGCAACGAAAAAAAAGGCAGGCAGGAGTTTTAGTCCTGCGGGAAATCCGGCCAGAGTATGCAGTGCCGGTGGGGGTATGGCAGGTGCGAGAGGCGATAAGGGCGGCCCTTTCTGGAAAGCCGGAAATGGTACAAACAATGGAGCAAGGGATAGACGCCGCCTGCAAAAAAATGAGCATCAGCAAAAAAGAATGGCTACAAAAGGGAACGATACTAAAAATGCTAAAACAAAAATCGATTACGGATTATTTCTAACCGATATAGTTTCCGGCTTCGTCGGTTTTTAGCTCTATCTGCATAACCAGTCCGCTGATAAACGACTCGTTTCTGATGGTTCTGACGCGCGCAATGTCTAGGTGGTATGGCCATATCTCGACTACTATCTCGCCGACTTGGACATTGTCTGGTGCGTCGGTGAGCCGGATGTCTTCTTTTTTGATGCCATAGTCCTGCAGTTTTTTGATACAGTGGTTCACAAGGGGTTCTGGATTGTTGTGGTTTATCGCCCAGACGGTTCCAGAATATTGAATTTTTTCCAATTTGGCTTACCGAAAAAAAGTCATGTCGCTTTCGCGTTTAGTACTTTGAGCGTCATCGTACTCATAACCCTGGAGAGGCGTCGTATCTTGTTTGAAACTGTCTTGTCAAAGTCTTCTGGAGACTTTGCGTGTATTTCGATTATGATGTCATATGCCCCAAAGGTAAGATATGCCTGCTTTACTTCCGGGATTTGCTTTATCTCGTCTAATAGGTATTCCTCAGCACCTAGGTCGCAGTTTAGCAAAACAAAACCAATTTCCATTGTTTCCTACCACAACTCACTTTTTAAAAACATTTGTTCTGTCAAAAAGGCGGTTTTAACCTAGTTGGCAATCCTGGTAGTCGATGTGTCGGAGGGAGAAAGTTGGAAATAAATTCTACTTTTGAACAAAACCAAAACATTACCAACGGCGTCGGTGCGCGGATCTGCTGGCCGGATGTCTTGGTGCGCTGGTGTGTCCAGAATCTCTGTGCCCAAATTCGCGTCTTGGGCCCCTGCTGAATCCTGGCTCTCTCTGAGGCCTTGAACTTCCGCTGAATCCTGGCTCTCTCTGAGGCCTTGAACCACCACCAAACCGTGATTCGCGTCTTGGGCCTCTGTCAAATCTTTCACCGCGTCCAAACTCCCGTCTGTCTTGTCTTCTGTCGTATCTTGGTTCCTTGTCAGACCTTCTTCCGAATCTAGAGCCACCACCAAACCGTGATTCCCGTCTGTCTCTTCCAAAACCGCCACCAGAGCGGGAAAATGTACGTCTTGGCCCGACCTGCCTCTTGAGCGGGTCAGGTATGTCGACTATAATTTCCATCTTTTCGTTAAGGTCAGTCATGCTGACTTTGATCTGCTGCTTTATGAGATTAAAGTCACCAATAGAAGAATATGATACCAGTGTGATGGCCCTGCCCTTTGCGCCTGCTCTTGCGGTCCTTCCTATTCTGTGGAAGTAAACCATCTCTTGGTTTGGAACGTCATAGTTAATGACCAGCGCTACCTGTGGCACATCGATGCCTCTTGCCGCAACATCGGTTGCGACTAGGACGTCTGCCTGTCCTCGTCTGAACTGCGACATGGATTGTTCTCGCCTGTGCTGCGACATGTCGCCTTCGATTGCTACTGAATTAAATCCTTCCTGGCGCAATGCGCGTGCAACATCGCGAGTCCTGTTTTTTGTTGAGCAAAATACGACGGTCTGTCCCTTTTTGTTTTCTTTGATAAACTGCGTAAGATAATGTAACTTTTCTCTGTCTTTGATGACAAGAAATGACTGGTCTATTCCCTCTCCGGAAAGATCGTCGGCATCGAGCAAAAACTGCTTTGGATTGTTAAGATAGTCTTCTGCCAACCTGAGAATTTCCGGCGGCATTGTGGCGGAATATAGAGACATGACCTTGTTTACGGGTGTAAGCTCAAGTATGAATCTGATGTCGTCGATAAATCCCATATCGAGCATCGTGTCGGCTTCGTCAAGAACCGCATACTTTACATCATTGAGCTCAAGCGAGCCTTGCTTTAGGTGATCGATGAGACGTCCCGGCGTTGCAACCACTATCTCGACTCCGTGCCTTAACGCTTGGAGCTGTACTCCTATGCCTTGGCCCCCATAAATCGCGACTACCTTGATTCCGGTGTATTTTGCGAATTTTTTTATCTCAGTTGTTATCTGTACTGCCAGCTCTCTTGTCGGTGCCAAGATGAGTCCCTGGATTGTCTTGTTTGGCTCGATGCTCTGAAGCATTGAAATGGCGTACGCTGCGGTCTTGCCTGTGCCGGTATGGGCTTGACCTATGACGTCTCTTCCTGAGAGCAAAACGGGTATAGTTGCCTCTTGGATTGGAAATGGTGCTTCAAACCCAATCTCTTTTAATCCGTCGATTATCGACTTTTTTATTCCTAATTCTTCAAATGTTGTCAATTTACTTACCTAAGCAATGACAGAGAAAAAGCTCATTGCTTATTTTCCGTCATTATAGCCTGATAGCTTTAGCAGCTTTTCCACTACTAATAAACCATTACAAAAGCGAGACTTGTCGTATTGTGGCAATGAAGGGATTATCGCCTGTGGCTTTTTTTTGACAGCCAAGAAACTATGATCTGCTGAGCAAGTTTTTCTGGATCCTTTTCTCTGTGCAGGGAGATTCTCTCCAGTCTTTTTGCTGCAGTTGTTGACAGTGTAAGTGGCACAGTCCTTCTTACTGCAATCAATCTTGCTTGTTTGAGTAATCTGCGGTGGTTTGCAGTTGGGCGTCTCCCAAGTGCCTTGAGATACGCTTTTTGTGTCCTCGCATCGAGTCTTGAAATTCTTTCTGCTATCTTTATTGACTTTGGGACGTTTGGAATAATTTGATTCAGTTTAATTGCAACACTACTAGATATGGTTCCGGGAACTAGGTTCTTTACTTTTTCAGGAAGTACGGCAAACCCTACGTACTTTTTGAACGTCTTTGAGGAAATGCCGAGCGAGCGGGCGCCTTTTGCAACTCCCATCTTTTCTGCCAAGAAGCTGCAGGATCTTGCCATGTCTTTTGGCTTCATGTTTTTGCGGTGGAGGTTTTCTACTACTGATGCTGCCTTTGCATTCTCAAGGTCATACCCCTTTGTCAGCACTAAAACTGGGATCTTTCTTGCCCCAAGAAGCTTTAATGCGGCTAGGCGCCTTTGCCCTGACATCAAAAGAAAGCCCCTGCCATTTTTTTGGACGAGTGGTGGGTTTTGCAGCCCTTCTGTTTTAATCGACCTTGCAAGCTCTCGTATGCCGTCTCTGTCTAGTGAGCGTGCTTGGGCCTCGTTCCACACGTGGATTTTCCTGACTGGAATCGTGCGCATCCTATAGTGAGGCTTTGAGAGGGATCTTTTTGTTATCAATCGTTGTCATGAAGAAAAAGAAGCTAGTAAATTGGAAGGTTAAATTGAATTTGCCTTTATGTGATGAAATTTTCCCGCTTTTTGCCCGTCATGTGTGTTTTAATGAATATACTGGATTTGCCAAAAACCGGTAAAAATCTGCCAATCCACTTTTGAGCATTTTACGGCAAAAAAGAAGGTCAACTGCCAACGTTTATCTGACAACCATGATTGGGCACTTGGCATGATGCGCAACTTTTAACGCCACACTCCCAAGCAATAACTCTTTGAAAGCACTTCTACCTCTACTCCCCATCACAACAAGATCATAATCTTTACTATTTGCAAGTCCAATTATGATTTTTGCAGGATCCCCAAGCTCGTATGATGTCTTAATGCTAATATTGTTCTTAACGGCGATTCTCTTACATTCTTCAAGAATATCGCTTGCCTTTACCTTGAGTTCTTCAACCAATTCGAATGTTTTTGCAGAATCTCCCCCAAACTCGCATGGTACAACATGTACAACATCCAACATTGAATTGCATTTCCCAGCCAAGTAAATAGATCTTGTGAATGCTCTCTTTGCAGATCTGGAGCCATCTATTGCAACGAGTATTTTAGAGAACAACTTTCGTTAAATTCTTCCAATTCTGAAAACGTTGGTGTTGCAGATGGGGCAAGTTCCCTTTACAGCAGGCCTTCCATTCTTTAAGGTAAGAATTTGCGGATTTTGCATTGGACGTTTTTTCCTACACTTGACACAATATGCTATTGTCATAGATAGCATAATACGAATGTGAATTTAAAACGGATCTATCTTTTCTTTTAAAATTTATTATGCTGTTGCACGAAAAATGAAAAAATATTCAGAAAGTAACCAAGTTTTATCTCCCTGATGCCAACAAGGCCTAATCTATCGATTTGTATCGTGTCTAATCCAAAAGACCAAGTGCTTGTTCTCTTGTCAGAGCCACCATTGTCTGTGATCTTGCAACTTCACCAATTGCAATTCCAAGCTCCATTGCCTCTTTTTCACTCGGTGCTTCATAAATCCAGACAGAATCAAACTTTCCAAGAGTCCAATAAGTTGAGATTATCTTTACCCCCTTGGGAGGGTTTTTCAGGATTTTGTTTCCTGTGTCAGCTACTTCTTTTGCCTTATTTTTGAATTTAATGAGACTTATGAATATCATGCCAATTCGGATAACAATCTTCTGAGAACCAGACTACGGGCCAGTAGGCCTTTCGTCCGTTGATCCTTTCTCATCGAACCAACGTTTCCTCTCAGTTGACTGTTACCCAAGATTTATTCTGAGAAGTTGTCTATAAAGTGAGCCAAGGATTTTCTTAAAAATTATTGAAAAACAGAGGAATTTTTTTACATATGTAAAATCGTTATTAACACAAAGTTTTGCACATTCCTTTTTTAACACCAATTGTTGGTTTAGAAACCTGGAATTTTTTACCGCAATGAAAACACAGGTGAGTTTTATGAGGCACGATGGAATATTTACCCTCATCGATGCGTTGTGCGCTACAGCAGGGGCAGAACATACAGACTTTTACTGCCAATACTTTTCTAGTGTGTAAGGCATAGTTTTAATCATTGTTGTAAAAGCCAATAGAGGGATTTGGACCCTCGACCCTCGGTTTACAAAACCGATGCTCTGCCAGGCTGAGCTATATTGGCACGAATTTGTAAGAAAATAGAGGCGTTTAAAATGTTATCAGGACTTTGTGAATCTTTAATAGTCCTTGAAAATCAGCCACACTAAATGAGGTACATCGAACCAAAAAAACTAAAGATACTCATGGCAATGTTCCTTGGAACTGGGGCTTGGGGCATGGCGTATGGCCTGTGGGGACAACAGAATTTCATAACTTTGTTTGGCGTGATCAATTTCTGTCTTGGAGGATTATTCGGATATAGATTTTTGACGCAGGGACCAAAGCCTGAAAAATCATCGGAGAAGCGTAAGAAATAGCATAATTACGACAAATATGTTTGTCGCAAAATGCATCGCATATGCGTGGTTGATTCCTTTTTTGTCATAGATGTACTTGAACAAAAATCCTATCGGTATGAGCATTATTGCCGTGTGGATTTTGATTCCCATCGCAACGTGCGCGGCAGCCCACACAAGCACCATCTTTTTTGATTTTCTAAAGTAAAGCTCCTCTACAAAGTTGATGTGTATGAACATGTATATCAAAAGCGGAATGAAAGGCACGACTCCCCAGAATCCCTGCTCTGCAAACGGCCCAAACGCAATGTTGTATCCAAGCCAGCTCCAATTCAACACCGGTATCTTTTCTGCGTACGGATATACCAGAACAAGATATGCAAGCAGTATGCCAAAGGAGATAGGCGCATACACAATTGACTTTGCTCCCTTTACTAGTTCCAAGACGCGGCCCTTTGTTTCTTTGACTAGGAGCAGCGACGTCGCTACGGTGAACGCGTAGTATCCTATTACGAACCCTTCGGATCTGAAGATGCTTTCTAGGGCAAGAAAAGTCGACGATAGGTCATTCATGAGTTTTGGGTGTTGTGATTAAATAATAATGATGTGTATCTGTCGTATGGAAGAGGGGAGCCAGGCGCCTGATTTTGAGCTGCCCGCAAGCAATGGGGAGACAATAAAACTATCGTCATACAAGAACACAAAAAACGTCGTACTGTGTTTTTACCCAAAGAACCACCTCTTTATGTGTCCATCAAAAAAGGTCTTTGAGATGGCAAAAAGCGTCATATCTGAATATGATGCGATCCTCAGGACGGACTCGGTGCTCTTTGCGGTATCCGTCGATACGGTAGATGATCAGGCACGGTTTGTCTCCGAGTACAAGGTCCCATATCTGCACCTAAGCGACACAAAAAAGCATGTTTGCAAAGAGTATGCGGGCCTAAACATAGCGGGACTTGCCAAACGCTCTACCTTTCTTATCGACAAAAACGGGGTGGTGCGAAAAATTTTCCGAGACTTTGATGTCCAAAAACACGGCCAGCAAATAGCGGAGGCTCTGGCCAAGCTTTAATCAAAGTATAAATAATAAAAAACAATTTCAAAAAACTAAATTGCTTGATCTAGTCGCAAAAAAATTATTTCTGACAAAAGGAAAAGGTGTCCATGAGGATCGCCTCACAAGCTTCGAGTATGCACTAAGGGATGCCGGAATAGCCGGAACAAACATCGTCCTGATATCAAGCATCTTTCCCCCGGGCGCAAAACTCGTGCCAAAGTCGGAAGGCCTAAAACTGATAAGGCCGGGGCAAGTTCTCTTTACAATTTATTCTAGAAACCAGACAAACGAGCCACACAGGCTCATCTCTGCATCCGTTGGAATCGCGCAGCCGTCGGACAAAAAGCGATACGGCTATCTCTCAGAGTACGAAGCATTTGGGCAAAATGAAAAGCAGGCAGGCGATTATGCCGAGGACATCGCAGCCCAGATGCTTGCGTCCTCGCTTGGGATAAAGTTCGAAATTGACCGAAGCTGGGACGAAAAAAGGCAGCAATGGAAGATCTCAGGACAAATCTACAAGTCCATGAACATAACGCAAACTGCAGTAGGGGACACAAGAGGCAGATGGACGACTGTTTTTGCAGCCGCTGTCTTGGTGCTCTAGTTCTTTTTTGCCCTGAATCCTTTTAGATAGTAGGCCGCCGCGCCAGCCGCCGCGACACCTATTGCAATTAGTATGTAAGATTCATCAAATTTTACCTCTGGCTTTTGTTCGACTTGGCCAAATGTTATTGAAAGATTCTCAGGCGAGGCAGAAAACTGTTCGCCAAAAAGATATATCGCTTCTATTTTCGAGCCAGAATCTGAATTAAAGAACCAGCCGTTCTTTGAAAGATCTGACGGAACTCGCTCGCCGTTTTTGATCGTGGGCTCTATGATATTGTCTGCATAGGCCTTGGTGACATTCTCAAGCGGCAGTACCACCACCTGAACAAGAGAGCTGAGTGGGAAAAATCCAACTGAAAAGTAGTCTGACTTTTTTAACTGGTCTACCTTGAGAAACTCTAGCGGCTCAACTGTTGTCAGGTCTTTTGCAATGTGGGGATATCTCTGGGAGACCTTTAGCTGCATAAGCAAGCCTTCGTCCTGCGGTAAAATGGTAAATGCCATTCTTGAGCTGTCGTCTCTTGCAAGCACAAGCGCAGTATCGTAAAATCCGCCAAGCTGTCGGATCTGTCTTGGGATCAAAATCCCGGAGATCTTGGTGAACATAAAGTCGGTGTTCTGTAGCGGTGCGGTATATACCGCTGATACCATTCCTGCCCCTGAGATCTCACCGGTGGTTTCAAGTGCCCTGTTTGATTTGTCGTCATAATGCAAAAAAACAGAATGGAACTGCGCCTTGAGGCCAAAGGCAGAATTTATGTCCCCAATTATCGAATCTCCGATTTGTCTGGCCTTTTGCTGTGTTTCTGTAATCCCAATTCCTGGCTCCCTCTTGCTATTAACCAAAACACAGATCTGTTCTTGTACTCCTAGCACGCACTGATCCTCGTTTGTGATTGCAACTGCAATGATGTCTGTGTTATTTTGGATCTTTGCAGCCAGTTCTGGGGGGACTTGGAATTCTTGGATGCTTGTAGTCTGCAGCGAGATAGAAGCAGTGACGTTGTTTGATATTCTCTGATCTACTATGACGGAAGCCATCTCGCGATACGTTGACAATCTCGGCTCTGCTGCAAACGCCTGGTTTGTGTACGATGCCAGCAAAACCAGCAAAAATACAAACAAAAACCGGTACACGGTCTTTAAGCCTACTTTTGGGTATTTATCTTATGCAAGGCCGGTTTACCGTCGCTTTAAAAAATAAGTTTAAATTTGTTGGATTATTCCCAACATTTGACATCGATTCAAACCGTTCGGGGAACAAAATGACTGGCAGCCCGTGCGTAAAGGCTGCCAGCCCCATTAATTTAACAAAACGATTTCTTTTACCTGCGTTTTTATGTAATCAAATCCGCTCTGCCAGAACTGCTTGGAGGAAATGTCGATCCCGTGCTCCTTTAGGAGAACTTCTGGCTTTTTGGAGCCGCCGCCTGCAAGAATCTCGACATATGTCCTTTGGAAGTCTTTCCCTTCCTTTTTGTATCGTTGGAATAGTGACAGCGAAAGCAGGTTTCCAAAAGAATACGCATAGCAGTAAAACGGTGTGTGGAAAAAGTGCGGGATGCAGTTCCATTCTATTGCAAAGTCTTCTGACAGATCAAGCGAGCTGGCAAACTGGCTCTTTAGATTGGAAAGATACGTCTTTGATATCTGTTCTACCGTAGTGCCATCAGCAATCTGCTTGTGCGCATCCATCTCAAAGACAGTAAAGAAGGCCTGGCGCATTATGGTAGCATACAGGTCATCGATTTTTTCTGCAAGAATAGCGGCCTTTTCGTCGGAACTTATCCTCTCAGAGATGCCTTCGTATAACAATAGCTCCGAAAATGTTGACGCAGTCTCTGCAAGCGGCAGTGGTGCCTCTGAGACAAGGATTGACTGCTTTGACGCTGCCTGGCTATGTATGGCATGCCCAAGCTCGTGCGCCAGTGTAAAGACGTCCTTTGATCTGCCGGTGTAATTTAGGAGGACATATGGTGTGATTTTTGGAGTTATGCTGCTGCAAAACGCCCCATCGCGCTTTCCAGGTCTTATCTCGGAATCGATGTGGTTTTGCTCAAAAACTCTCTTTGCATATTCACCAAGCTTCGGGCTGAACTTGCCAAGAGAGTCTAGGACAAGCGATGCCGCGTTCTGATAGGAATATCTCTTTTCTTTGGTCTTCTTTGTGGCGGGTGCATATAGATCATATCGTCTGAGCTTTCTTAGGCCGAGTTTTTTTGCCTTGTAGGAAAAAAACTCGTAAAACACTCCTGCGTTTTTCTTGCATACCTCAAGAAGGCTTAGGACTGTCTTATCATCGACATTGTTTGCAATGTTGCGAATCGATATTGGCGAGGAGTATCCCCTTATCTCCATGCCCTCGTCTTTCCAGTTTAGGACTAGATTCTGATATATCTCTCCAAGAACTCCCTTATTGCTTGTGTATTTTGCGAAAAGCGTTTTGTATGCAAGCTCGCGAGTCTTTGCGTTTGTACTGCGAACAAGCACTGTTATCTCTTCTCGCGTAAGCTTTTTCTTTTTTCCATTTATCGTTATGTGGTATTCGAACGCATTTGTTATCTTATCGTAAAGTTTGACAAGTGCAGTCGAGCCGGTAACATCGAGTGTGTTGATTATTTTTTCTTCCGGCTCTGTCAGGGTGTATTTTGCCAAGAGTCGCTTGTGCCTTAGATATTCGCTCAGGTTGCCGGCATGACTCATCAGTCTTTTTGCGTTTTTGTCATCAATCTTGCGCTTCCACCATAGGTCGAAAAACAGGGTCTTGTTGTCTATTTCGGAGCCAAGCTTTGTCATTTTGGTGAGAAGCGATGTTGCCTCGTCGGATTGCGTGTCCGCTGAATACAAAAGCGAGGCGTAGCCTCCGACCTTGCTTGCGTCCTCTGAAATCTCTTCTATGGACTTGATTATCCTGAAAAAGTCCTTTGAGGAGATGTTTGGGCGAAGCAACATCTTTGTTTCTTCAAATTTTTTTACCTTGTTTTGCAGCAGGTTGATCTGCTTTGCAAACTTTGGGCTCTTGTGGCTTGTTGCAAGATCCGAAAGGCTCCATCCCGTCTGCTTGTACATCAAAAGACTCTCAAAACTGCTAGTATATGATATTTCTAACGCCTAAATATCGCATGTTTTGAGAAATGTTGGACCGATTGTCTAGTTGGTTAGGATGACGCACTCACACTGCGTAAGGATACTAATCCCGCAAAGGTCATGGGTTCGAATCCCATTCGGTCCATTAATTCATTTCTAGATTTCTTGTCACCAAAAACAGTATTTGATTACAAAATTTTCAATAATTCATTCATGATTGTAGAAAATAAACAAAAATTTTGATCTGGTCGCGAACCATTCTGAATCCAAACCCAACGTTGGATTTGAATCTAAATGCAATAAATCTTCAAATAAAATCGTCTAGGCAATCTTTTTTGCCAGATCGCGAACGGTTTTGTCGTCAAAATCCAGCTTTTTCTGTTCCACTGCGGCCTTTACTTTCTGCCACTCTGAGCGATCAAGTTTTTTGGAGGCGATCAGTCCTCCGGCAGCCACTATATTTAACACGTTTGAGAGGCTTCAGTAATCATCGCTGCTCACTATGAGCTGCGACTGGATCTTTCTGAGGGCTGATTCTAACTCTTTTTCCAGCGTCATGCTTTTTTTGCTCCTTTGCTTTTCTTGCTTTACTGGAAGGCCCATCAAGCATCCAAACCGTTAGTTGCTATAAAAACACCATCTGTCAGTTCTGGAAATGACGATATTCGTACTTTAGGATTGTTGCAAAACACTACTGAAAAAAGTTATAGAAGAATGTACAACGGATCAAACATAAAATAATTACGAATTACGTATTGTACTTAAATCCTACCTTTGATCTACATAAAGCTAGTGTAAAAAGAGAAAACATACACAACCGTTTTATAGATTGATTTTACGAATCATGTTACCAACATTGGAAATGATAAGTGTGAATAGATTATTGCCACCAAAAACAGCAAACAAATCATCAAATTTGGAGATCACCCAATTTAATCAAATAAACATCAAAAAAATACTTGCTACCTCGTTAAACATACTTGTAATAAAGAGAATCCTAGCTATTGTACATCAGGAAGGTAGAATTAACAGAACAAATCTTGCAGGAAAGACCGGATTGAACTATGTCGTCTGCTCCAAATATGTGAGCACACTTGTATTGTTTGGGTTGCTCCGCATTTTGTCTGATTATAATCAGTATATTGTCATAACTGAAAGAGGAATTGAGATTAAAAAGTCATTGGAAATTTTAAATGAAAAGTGATGTTATATCTATTGCTTATAGTTCAGTACCAATCAATACGTATTGTCTGATACTGATCAGCTGATACGTATTACTTGATACGTACGATCCGATACGTAGTGATCGCTGAGCGCGACTTAATAGTTAGTAGGAAGGTAGGAGTGGTAATGACTTTGAATAACCGTCAAAAAATAGGATTAATGACTCTTGTATTGTTGTCGATGAGTTTAGTACCATCACAAACAATCTCAGGAGCGTTATCTAGTAATAAAACCAATGATACAGAACAATGTCAACAAAAATTAAATGAAGAATTTAGTAAACAAGCTGCATTAACTAATGTTGAAAAAGCTAGGACACTCGCTTCTACTGACTCACATCTACAAAACATACCAAACAATGAGGTCGAATTTGGTGGGCTCCTTCACTACTGGGAAGTTGATTTAGAAAAATGCACTTTCAAATTGAGTAGTGTGGATGCCGTGTTTACAACTACTGATCCGAATGATGGAAACAAGTATAACATCAACGTAAACGAAGATCCAGAATTAAAAAAGATCAACAAGGTAGAGAAAACAAAATCTGAAGAAATTTGGGCAAGTCGTAATATGGCTAATTGGGCCGGTTACCAAATCCAAAACGGAGGTCCACCAGCTCCAGTGTATGAATCACATGCTAGCTGGACAGTAAGAACTGCCTATCAACCTTATTCAGGATATTGTATCACTGACCCATGTAAAGTGGGAACGTGGACAGGCTTGTCTAATGATCTAAATGGACTCAAATTGGTTCAAGCAGTCCAGAAAGCAGAAAAACAATGTTCTTCTGGTACTACATGTAGCAGCACGACTTATGGGCTTGTGTTAGTATATCTAGGCACATTCTCAAGCAGTTGTCCTGGTGTGGATGTTGTTCCTGGAGATACAATTTCCGCGTATGTAACGAACAAGAAAAAGACTGGTGGTGCGGTGGACAAATGGGATGTTATAGTATATAGATTACGATCAGGATCGGCAACTTTGACCTGCTCAGATCTTAATCGTACCTATGCGTTAAATGGTAATGGTGAACCCCTTTGGGCTGACTATATCACTGAGCGAGCATTAAAAACTGCTGGTAACCCAAACGTTTACTATCCATTGGCAAAGTTCGACCCAATCACACAACTGGCAACATATTGGAATGGTGCAGCTTACAAAAGCATTCGAGTACAATATGACCTTGGTAACTATTACAAAGATACAATGAAACCTGGAGCAGTTAATTGGGTTACAGTAAGCGATCCTCCAACCACCGGAGGGGAGTTTACCGCTACTTGGTTGGCAAGCACAGGTTAACTCATTAACTCCCCATCCTTTTTTCTTTAATAATGAAAAATTCAAAAACTGTTAAAATTTCTATTATTATCGCTATAGCTGTATCTGTTTCTGTAACTCTGCTTTATTTATTTGAGAACCAAAATGACATTAACCCCTTACAAACGCTAGAACCAAAAGTTCTACAATGTCCTTTGGGTACATATGCCAGTACTTATTCAGGCGATCAAGGTTTTGCAGCGAAAGTGAATCGATATGACAAATATTCTACATGGTTCAATTATGTATTAGGATCAAATAAGGAAGGGATAGTTCGATTGACCTATAAAACTGACTCGTTAGATTATTCAATTAAAAATCAAATTAAGTTGCTCGGCATTTCTCCACAAGAATATTTCAAGCCTACATTATTAGTTCTAAATGAAGAAACAGGACTAATTAACACGACGAACAAAACCAATACCGATATTTTTACTTCTGATGTTGTCTTCATTGATGATTATGAAACCTTGGTAACGTACAAAATTAAAGCTGGTTCAGATAAAGAAAATTATGTCATGAAAATTCCAGAAGTGTGTTATCCTCCTCTTCTACTGACGGTGGGGACTGAACCTTATCAAGGTCTATTACCATCTATCCAGCCAGCAGGCGAAGAAAAAAATTAGAAAGTGGAATTGTAAGCCCCATAATTGGCTCTCTGCCTGTCTTTAGGGATTCGAGCCCAACGTTCCATTTGGGTCCCATTCGGTCCATTAATTCATTTTTTGGATTTTTTGTCATAATAGACTATACGCGATTACAAAATTTTCAACAACCATGTTGAATTATTAGAAAATAAACAAAAATTTTGATTTGGATGCGGACCGTTCCGAATCCAAACCCAATGTTGGATTTGAATCTAGATGTAATCAAATCTTCAAATAAAATCGTCTAGGCTATCTTTTTTGCCAGATCCCGAACTATCTTTTCGTCAAAATCCAACCTTTTCTGCTCCACTGCGGATCTTATCTTCTGCCACTCTGCTCGATCAAGTTTTTTTGAGGCTATTAATCCGCCGGCAGCCACTATATTTAGCACGTTTGAGAGACTCCAGTAACCTTCGCTGCTCACTATGAGCTGCGACTGGATCTTTTTGAGGGCTGATTCTAACTCTTTTTCCAGCGTCATGCTTTTCTTGCTCCTTTGCTTTTCTTTCTTTACTGGAAGGCCCATCAAACATCTGAAATATTGGTTAATATAAAAATACCAACTGCCATAACTGGAAACGGCGACATTCGTACTTTAGGATTGCTGCAGAACACTATGGAAAAAAGTTATAGAAGAATGTACAACGGATCAAACATAAAATAATTACGAATTACGTATTGTACTTAAATCCTACCTTTGATCTACATAAAGCTATTGTAAAAAGAGAAAACATACACAACCGTTTTATAGATTGATTTTCTGGATTCATGTTACCAGTCTTGGAAACGCCAGAACAGAATTTCCGCATTTTAAGTAACATAATTAGCATGAGTGATGAATTCCAGCCTGATCCCAAAGTTCTAGTACGCTTCGCAAAGGCATTCTATGAAAAAGGATCGCTAAAAAGGTCGCATCTTCACTTTTTCTCAAGAACCAACTGGCTCTCACTTAAAAAATATCTTGAATGGCTAGAAGGGGATAATTATCTAGAATGTGACGAACGTGATGAACATTACAAGCCAACGGAAAGCGGATGGACTTTGTTCAGACTGTTATCGTTGTTTTACGATCACATTGAATTCAAAAAAGGAAAATCTCTGGCTTTGATATAGAAAATAACCAAACAATGGATTCTAAAGAAAATTCGTTAATTTACTCGCCAAAAAATGCTACATATTTAAGAATTTCCTACTCTGAGTAGCTACTCAAAGTAAGTTCGCCTTATTAATTCGTGGGAAAGTAGGAGATAGCAATGACTAACAAAAACATCGTCATATTGTCAGTTCTGGCATTAGCAGTGTTAATACCAGTAATTGGCGCAAACAAAGTGTGGGCACATCACGTCAACTACATGGACCAAATGACATCGATCGATAAAGAGCTAGAAGTTCTTTACTCAGACAGTGAAGTTCTTAAATCAGATATCAAGAACCTGCAAAAAACATCAGCTACACAGGACACTAGATCGAATGCAATCATTCAAAAGTTACAGCAACAGTTGAATGCAAAAACAGATAGGATGATTGAATTGGATGAAGAATTCAGACGTTTGGAACAACTCAATATGGATTCATATAGAGTTGATCCAGCTACTGAAAAGCGATTCTATGCAGCAGATGATGCGATTAATGAAAGATATCTTGATAAGAACTCAAACAAGTATGTAGGAGACAATCCTGTGACATTCGTCACTGTTGACTTCCAGCATAAAGTGATGGTTGTTATGTTTGATCCGGATCAAGTAACCAATCCAAGTCTTGCCGTTGATAAAACCCCAGCAACCATTTTGCAAGATATTAGAACAATTATTGGTCAGGATATACCAATCAACATTGAATATGGCAAACCTGAATTAGTACTATGTTCTTCTAGAACTTCTGTATGTGATCCTCTGATTGGTGGAATACAGGTTGCAGACACAACTAATCCTGGCGGTGCTGGAACTGAAGGTTACAAATCCTCAGTTGGTACCAAGTCTGGATTCGTTACAGCTGGCCATGTGTCAGGTCCAATAGGTAAGATTGTAGAACAACCACTGAACAATAGAGATGTAGGTACAGTCACTAAATATTGCCGCTCAACAGCAGATAACGGCGACACATGTGACTTTTCCTTTGTCGAACTATATTCAGGCATCAATATAAGCAGCAGTTCAATTTTCTGGACTTCTTCTGCTAACTGGGTAATCACCAACAAGGTAGCAGATTCTAGTCAAACCGTAGGCACTACGGTAAAAAAATCAGGAGTTGGGACAGGAAATACAATTGGGACTATAACAGACAATAATCCATCAAAGAAATACACAATCGCTCAGATCACCGTTGGTTCTGGCGATAGTGGATCTCCAATATTCCGACAACCCAGTGACCTGCAAAACTATGTTGATCTATACGGAATAGTCTACAAAAAAGCGGGAAGCTATGCTCTATACTATCCATGGGATTACATTAAAACCACACTAGGTCTTAATGAATAACCACCCCCTCTTTTTATTTAAAAACAATAAAATGAAACAACAATTGAAACTATGAAGGAACTGTTTGTCATGATGAAAAGCAGAATTAGTCTTCTCGTAACATTATTTCTTTTATCAAGTATAGTTGCCCAAACGTCAGTTGCACAAACAACAGATTATTCGATGAAAGAACAATGGGAAACACACCATGCGGTTGGCAAGTATCTAAATTCAAAGCCACCAAAACCAGATCAAGTTTTTAATATTCAATATCGGGTTACAAACGGTATTATCGAAAAGTTTGAACAGCCCGAACAGCTTTTTTTCAAAGTTGAATTAGGCAGCAAAAATGGGGGATTGTTCGAAATCAAGATTCCACAAAATTATCCATTTACTAATGAAATGGGAGAGGGACGTGAAAACAGCTTCATCATTCTTTTAGATGGAAAAGAGATAGACCCTAAAAACAAATTGAAAAAAACAGATTGTTTCTTTGTTTACTCAATTCCATTTTCTGGCAATCAGACACTTGAACTGGGTTATACATCACTTCCAGTAGAAATGCCTTTCTATGGTGATGAGGTACCACAGTATTGTATAAAGGAAACAATAACTCAAACATTAGAAACTGATAACAAATATCTCTCTCCCATACAACAACTTAAAGCTGGAATCAAAGCCACAGATGTTCAATGCAAATCCATTCAAAAACTCGTGATAAAAACTTCCAACGATATGCCAGCGTGCGTGAAAGATGCTTCAGTATCAAAACTCATCGAACGTGGATGGGCAAAACCTGTCTAATTCTGACACTCTTTACAAACAAAAAATTATGGTAGTGGTATTCTAAGCCCCACAATGGCTCCTGCCTGCTTTTAGATAGAGAGATTCGAGACCAACAGCATCTCGAACCCCATTCGGTCCATTAAACATCATAATTATATACTGTGGTATACTATAGTATACTGATGGACACAACGATAAAAGTAAAGGACAAAACACGAACAAAACTTGAAAACCTAAAACTACACTCTAAAGAAACATACAACGATGTAATTGAGAGATTAATGAGAACGCAGGACGATGAGCTAGATCTTCAGACAATAAAGAATCTCCAAAAATCACTAGCTGACATAGAAAAAGGCAAAATCTATTCTCTCAGGCAAGTAGAAAAAGAACTTGGCCTATAACATCTTCCTTACTGATTTTGCCAAAAAACAACTAGCAAAACTTGACAAGCAGATAGCGAAAAGAATAACTAAAAAATTACATGAGATTTCTAATGATCCATTCCTTTATGTGTCAAAGCTTGTTGGTCAGGATCTTTACAAACTAAGGGTTGGGGATTACAGGGTTTTGCTGACTATTCAACAAGATAAATTAATCATCATCGTAGTTGAGGTACGGCACAGACGTAATGTGTATAAGTAGTTTTTAACAAAGTTTAATGTCCAACACATCAAAAATGTGGGAACTAAAATTCAGACCGATAACGGAATTAATCCCATTCGGTCCACTTCAATTATGGATTAGGATGTCTACAATTCGTAGCAACAGCAGGCCTGGCAGGGCTATGCCGCGTATTGTTTTTTAAACGAATTCTTGAAAACAAGTTCTATTCGGCATTTTCGGTTTCTACAATCCGACATTTTTTGCCAATATTTCTGATCATCACAAAATACGTCAGGCCGAGGATTGCGATGGAGGCAACTCTGATTGGTATCGCGTAGTGCTCAATCAGTGAAAGCGTCATCGCGCCTGTGACCCCAAGAGCAGAAATTATCGAGATTCCAATTGAGCCGCAGCTTACACAGACACCAGCTCCTGCACCTACAAAGGAGCTTGCAACACCGCCTCCGGTATGGCGGTTGATTGATCTAAGAAGGCGAATCTGATAGGTGGCCACAGTTAGTACCAGTGCAATTAATACAGATACGATGACCAGCAACGTGAAATTGAATACGCGATCTGAGGGGACGTGAAGCACAAGGTAAGGCTCAAAAAAAAGATACTGCTGTACATTAAGCAACACTGCCAAGAGCGGAGCAACAATTGACACTATTATTGCGACATACGCAGGATTCTTGAAAACAAGTTTTAGAATCTGGCCGTGCATTTTACATCATTCTGTTTTTGATTGTGATTGCTTTTCGTTCACTGTAAAATCAATTGATGCCTTTTTAAAGCCACCCATCTTGTTTATTGAAAACAGCATGATTCCAATTGACACCAATATGAAAAGCGGCGCATAAGCCGTTAAAAACAAGCTCCCGCTAAGCGGCAACAAAAATCCAACAAACGAAAAACATGCGGGACAAACACCCAGTATGAGGCCAAGTGTAGTTCCGCCAAATCCGGTTTTTACTTTCTTTTTGCAGTCAATGCAGGTGTTTTTTATGTAAAGGTAGAGTGAAATGAACATGCCAAACAGTGCAGAGAATGTGATGTATGGAATAGAGCTTGTTGGCTTTTGTGTGAGATCAACGAACCAAATGTCAAAAGCAAGCGGTGTGTTTATTGTCTGAAAAAGCGGCGTTACAAAGAATATGCCAATCGCACACAATATTGTAATTAGGGGTTTTGCTTTTACTGCGTCAAACAGAATTATGTTTTTCATTTTTATGCACCCAACAATTGTCCCATAACAGGATCTATTGTAGAGTATGGCAGCGGCTTGATGTCGACCCACCTTATTATCCCGTTTTTGTCAAACACGTATTTGGTGTCAAGGTACTGGACTTTGTAGGTCTTTGCCATTTCTATTCCTTTGCCAATATACCAGTCGTCGTTTCCGAATTTGTTTTTCCATTCCAGGAATTGCGGTTCTGTTTCTTTGTCGTCAACAAAAACAATCAGTACGTTGAAGGCATTACCGCCCTTCTCATCGTCGTATTTTGCAAGGTTTTGTGCCCCAATCTGGCATGGGGTGCACCACGTAGTCGTAAAGAAGACAAAAAGCGGCTTTCCTGTAAATGTCTGCTTTGTAATCTGCCCTTTCTGCGGATCCACAAGAACGAAATCAGGTGCCACGTTCCCGGCTTCAAGGCCGCTTACTGCAAGGGTTTCTGGCGCAGTGGTCAGGTTTGGTGCCTGGGGCGTGCCATTTGTTGAAAGGTATGCTACAACTCCTATAATTATGACGGCACCTATTCCCGCCATAACGGAGAGCTTTGTTTTTCCGGTCATGTATCACTCTACGCAGCAGCTCAGCATCTTGAGGTCTTTTTTGAATGACGTTGCGACAAGTTTGATCGACTCGCTCATTGTTGGAAAGATGTGAACCGTATCGATTATGTCATCAGTGGTCAGACCGTATTTTACGGCAAGAACGGCCTCGTGAATTATGTCGGCTGCAAGATCAGAAAGTATGTGAGCGCCAAGGATCTTCTGGGTCTTGGGGTCAACTACCATCTTTATGAGACCCTTGGTCTTGTTTACCACAACGGCCTTTGGAACATCTGACATCATCAGTGTCCTGCAGCTGCAGGTACCAAATCTTTGTATTGCCTCAGCCTCAGTGATTCCAACGCTGGCCACCTGGGGGGAGGTAAAAACTGCGTGTGGCACAGTGTTGAAATCCATTCTGAGGTGAGTGTTAAAAAGTGCGTTTGAGGCAGCAATCGATCCTTCCTTTGCGGCAACCGTCTCTAGCATCGGCTCGCCTACGACGTCGCCTGCTGCAAAGATATTTGGTATATTGGTATGCATCTCGGGATCTACCTGTATGGTACCGCTGTTTGATACTGCGACACCAGCATTTTCAAGTGCTAGGTCTGCCGTGTTGGGTCTTCTGCCTGTTGCCATGAGGATCTTTTCGGCGCTAAACTCTACAGGATTTCCGTTAACCTCACTTTTAACGGTGTAGACACCATTTTTTTCTATGCTCTTGAACGTGATACCAGTGTGAATCGTAATTCCCTCCTGCTCAAGATATGACCTGAGCAGCTCAGATATCTCCGGTTCCTCCTTTGGAATTATCTTAGCGCTTCTTTGAAGCAGAGTGACCTGTGTGCCGAGCCGCGAAAACATTTGCGCAAACTCGACTCCCAATGTGCTTCCGCCCATAATGATCATCGATTCTGGTTTTTCCTCAAGAGAAAGTGCTTCGATATTTGTCAGATAGTCCACATCGGCTATGCCCTTGATGGGGGGAACTGTGGCAGATGAGCCTGTAGCAATAATGATGTTCTTCCCCAGCAGCAGTCTGCCGTTTACAAAGACCTCATTTTTTGATTTGAAGTACGCACTTCCTTGGATGAACTCGGTGTTTGGCATTGATTTTACCACATCGACATATTTTTGGTTTCTTAACTGCAAAACAAGATCGTCTTTTCTTTGAATGATTTTTTTGAAACTGAAATCTGGATTGGAATCTAAAGATTTTCCATTATAGGAACGCAGCATCTCGCCTACGCTAAGAAGGTTCTTTGTCGGAACGCAGCCCACATTTACACATGTGCCGCCTATGGTACCACGTTCTATCATGGCCACTTTGGCGTCTATTTGAGAGGCCTTGAGTGCGCTGGCAAAAGCCGCAGCTCCACCACCCAGTATTATTAGATCATACTCGCTTGCCAGTCCCAATCACCTAGCAACAGCTGCCCTTTTTTCCTTCCGATCTTTTGGTATGTTCATTTGCGCATGAATCAGAACAGAATGCATTGCCATCCCTCTTTATGGCGATGTCGTGTTCCAGTTCCATTCCGCACTGCTTACACTTGTTTTTTCCAAACATATTGTTTGTACTATCAAAAGAGTATTATTTAAACTACAAAGTTCGTAGTTAGAAAGTTACTTCTTTTGACCGTAGTAATGGGCAAAACCGCAAAATGAGCACATCAAAAATCAATTACTACGCAAAAGAAAAGTTACTACCATCCCTTGAACTTGCTAACTTAAAAGATTCGCCGCTTTAGGATCTGGTGTAAAATAGCCTGAAGGATAATGAAAGAAAAAATCAGCGACACAAAGAAAGCGGCCTTGCTGTCTGTACCTCTAGCCATAATTTCGATCATGTTTGTCTACCTCGTGTGGATGAACCCGACCGCGATGAGCCAGAATGCCAGCATCTATACGGTTGATGAGATCGGGTATATCAAAACAGTAAACAACACACTTGCTGGCATCGGTTCCGTTATAGATGACACGGAAGATCTTGGGGCGGGTCTGATCCTGTCGGGCAAATCTGTGGAAGACGTGATAACCGAGTTACGAGGTATTGAAGAGATGGCCGCATTGCGAAAAAAACAAATCGAAGAAACCGCGGCTCCACAAAGGTTTGCTGAGGCACACCAACATCTTGTGGCGGCATTGGACCGCAACACCATCTCGCTGCGCCTGTTGGTTCAGACCTTTGAGGAATTCCAGCAAATAAACGGCGGCAAGATCCCGCTCTTTTTGGTCTCCAATCTACTTGGAACAGACGAAAAGACCCAGCTTCCAGCACTTTACTCAATGCTGTTAATGAACAAAGACGAGCAGGAGCGCATAAAGAATGCCAGGCTTTTGTTTAACAACTCCCTCCTTGAGAAGGCGCTGATGGAAGAAGAGATGACTAAATTCGAAGAGACGGCGGGAATCGACCTCGACGTTGTCTCGTATATTCAAAGCAACGCAAGCCTGTATTTTGCCAGCTCTGGAGGATGCGCAGCCTGTTCTTTGTCTATTGAGGAGCTACGCAACTCGACAAGAATACGTTGACGCATATGCACTATTAAAATCAAAGTATTTTAACTACGAATACGATATTAATTTTAATATGAAGAAAGAAGCTGGCCCACTCTGCCTCTGTCCGCTTGATGGCGTCATAGACATCATAGGAAAAAAGTGGAGTCTGCTTGTGATAAACGAGATTGGGAACCATCAGAAACTCAGGTTCAACGAGTTGATGCAGGAACTAAAGGGCATAAGTCCATCCACCCTCACCACGACGCTGAAGGAATTGCAGAATCTAAAGATGATAACAAAAGAGATGTTCCGGGAAATTCCTCCACGTGTGGAATACTCGCTTTCTTCGCGCGGAAAGGAATTACGAGAGGCCGTCATGCCGCTGTTGCGATGGGCTACAAAGAAGGGCAACTATACGATTCACTGCGAATGTAGTTTGATCAAAAAGTAGCTTTTTTGTTGTTGAGAACGCCTAGCTGGGAATCCTTCTGTATTGTCTCCTTTTCTATCCGTGTCATCTGATCTATCATGAACTTTTTGTGGAGATTGGATGCGGCAGTTTTTCCCATGCCGACAGTGAATGCGATGTATGGGAGCAACTCGGAGTCTGATGGGAGCGAGTTTACTTTGATGCTCAGTAATCTTAGGAGACTGATGACCTCTTCGATGAGCTGTAGTATCTCTTCTTTGCTTTCGCCCTTCAACAGGTTATCACTTTTTACTGAGGCTCTCAAAGATGATTTTTGATAGTT
Organism: Candidatus Nitrosotenuis sp.; assembly: GCA_049276655.1. GTDB lineage: Archaea > Thermoproteota > Nitrososphaeria > Nitrososphaerales > Nitrosopumilaceae > Nitrosotenuis. Next base: position 159,250 of record JBASWV010000007.1, read on the forward strand.
CGGCTGCCACGGGAAGGCTCAGCCCCATTCCTCGTATGTCCGGTCTGCTTTTCTTCCATTCTTGCAGGTGCTCAAGCGAACAAAAGAAGTTAAGATATGGGCAGAGATCTTTTACTATCTTTCCCTCCATCTTGCCACTAAACCCTACAAAGACTAGATTGTCATTGTTGTATTCTTCAAGATCTCCCCCTCTAGTTTTTATGCCGATCTTGTCTCCGCAATGGCTGCACTTTGACTTTACCTCGGCATTTATGCCGAGAACCAAGGGTATTCCTAAAGCGTCTATTGCACACCATACGTTGATTGGGCGGTCCCCGAGGTAGAATAGATGGGAAGTAGATGACGCGGACATTCCACACGCACCAACAATCTCAACATTTTTCCCAAAGGTGAGGTATCCACTACCTTCTAAGACACTGACTATTTGGTTCAGTCTGGATGGTTCGATGTCAAGATCCTTTGCAACTAGATCAAGATGCGGAAAGACTTTATTTTCTATAAAGTGTCTTCCAATGTAGCTTAATACGGCAAGATCTTCGCTTTTTCTGTCATGTGATCTTTGAATTAGAGAGTTAAGATCGTTAAAGGAAGTAGGTACCCTCTCCAGATCAAAGATTCTTTTTATTCCAATCCCAACGTCATCAGGAATCATGTTTTCGCAGCAGTTGTTGTCGGAAAGAACGTTTCCTGTCATCCGATGATGCTATGAAATAAGTAGTATTAAAATACAAAGTTCGTAGTTAGATAGTTGCTTCTCTACACAGTAGTAATCCTTTGGCATACTCTAAAATACAAACTCGATAATTGGTTGTAGTGCGCCTTTGTTATTGAAATTGTGATATCAGTTGTGATTTTTGCAAAGGCCAAATATTTTCAACATGATTAACAGTACATTTGAAATTGTTGAAGCGCAGTCAAAACTGTCGTTATTGCTAATAGAATAAAAACTTCGATCATTATTTCGGATCTTGAAAATTTAACGAGTTGGCATTACTATATTCAATGGAAGTAACTATCGTTTTGCGAACTGTCCAATTTTTTAGTCACAACTACTATCATATATGCCAGGGGAAGCAGATTGTTAAAGGATCTCTTGACTCCACAAAATGCAAATGTTTTTGTCGGCAAGTTAGGGGATGCCCTTGTAAAAGCAGTAGATGCGCCGCTTGGATATGCCATTAATTGGAGTAGGTTATGGTCATTGTGGCCTGTACATATAGAAACTGCATGCTGCAGCGTCGAGTTTGGTGCTGCCTCCAGTCCTAGATATGATGTAGAAAGGTTCGGAGTCATTGAAGCGTTTGGCTCTTTACGACAAACTGATCTAGTGGTAGTGCAGGGAACCATAACAAGAAAGATGGCGCCCAGACTTCGTCTTGTTTATGACCAGATGCCCGAACCAAAATATGTAGTAGCTATGGGCGCATGCGCTATAACCGGCGGGCTGTACTTTGATTCGTATAACGTTCTTCCAGGGATCGACGGAATTCTTCCGGTAGATGTCTACGTACCAGGATGCCCTCCAAGACCTGAAACTCTAATTCAAGGAATTCTATTACTTCAGGAAAAAATTAAGAGAATGAAGGCAAGATAATCAATTGAAAAATACTTTTTTGGCAATTCACAAAGAATTTCCAATCAACTGTTCTTTTGACAAAAGCATTCAAAACAAAAAACATTACCTCCGATTTGGAGCCCTTGGCGGGGGATCAGGTCTTTCAAGTTGTACATGCGTAGTCATTCCACTCGTTTTGTTTTCTGTTAGTGCTATGTTGATCTTAATAATTACACCAATCTTTATGCCGTGGTTAACGACCCAAATGTCTTGAACTTGAAAATTCATACTATGCTTGGTAACCCTGACAAAACCTAAAATAGCAAACTCGACAACTGGTTGTAGATGTCAGAAATCTCAGCCAGATCAAAGACAGAAACAACATCTGTCATTCTTGCCTTAATCGGAGGTTCCCTGATCATGGTAGGAGGGGTTCTGTTCTTTGTGTGGAATTATTCTTGGATGGGAATGAGTGGCATGATCGACAGGGATGTGGTGATGGGAGATATGATGCACGGAATGTGGATGATGAACGAGAGGTTCTGGTTCAACATTTCAAATATGCTGTCGCTTTCTTCGGTTGCTGCAGGGGCGATAGTGACGATATCGGGTCTAATGATGTATCATAGGCCTCGCGATTCTAGCCAGTGGGGAATCGTGGCTTTGGTGTTTTCCGTTTTTGGTTTCCTTGGCATGGGCGGGTTCATAGTAGGTTCAATGCTCGGCATCTTAGGCGGAATACTTGCCCTGTTCAAAAAGTAAAGCTTAGACCATCCTTGGCGACTGTAGGTTCTCTCTTATTTCACGTATTCCAAAATACGCACCTGCTCCCAAAATTACCATGCTGAGAAGACTGAAAAATGGACCAAACGGGAACAGCGAGGCTAAGATGCCACTCCCAAACAGAAGAACGAGCGCTCCGCCGCCGCAGCACGCAAAGATGGACATGAAAGCGGGAATCATTCCAAAAAATCCAATCGAGTTTTTCTGGACTCGACCGCATGATTTAAAGTCACTTGTAACCCTGTAAACTAGAATTGAGCTGTTCAGGCCGACAAGCGACGATATAGCTACGGTAGATGCGAGTGCCTCCGAGGTCATTGAAAAAATCGTGTTCCTGTCAAGATACGCTATGATCCATGGAAAGTTTCCGTAGACAGTATAAATTGTTGAAACTCGGAACATCGGGACTGTAAACTCGTCAGGAATAGGCCTTGCTGTCACAATGAAGATTCCGGTGAAAAACATGTACGATATAGCAAACGCAATTGACGACACTATGAAGATTAACTTGCACCTTCTAGAGGAAAGTATATGATGAATAACTTGGAACACTGTCCAGTTTTTTGTTTCAGCTGGTTTTCTGCTCATTGACATGCTTTTTGATTTCTCCCGAACCACAACATGAGGGTCTCGATAATTTCCGAGATGGTCTCAGTTTGATGAAATTTTTAAAGATAAGAAAATCGCCTACTGCTCCCGCTCCAACAGAAAGCGGTAAATAGTAAATCTGTCCTGTCACACCACTCAAAACACCTCCAACAACTATTCCGATGCAACAAAGCATGATGCTGATCAATACGAATCTTTTCTATTTTAGTATGCAAGTTCTTGTAGAGGAAGTCGCTTCTAATTTCCAAAGTAATTAAACTACAAAATTTCATATCACATTACTACGTTATTCCGAAGCAGCTTCCTGAAAAAGGACTTGCTGTTTTAAATACTCGCTGCGTAGAATGATAGCATGTCTGAAAAACAAATACTGGAAAAAAAATCTGAGACATTGCAAAATTTTCAATAATCACTAGTAAAATGTTGAAAATAGTAAAAAATTTAGTTGTGGCCGCGAATCGTTCCGAATCCACTGCTGGTGTTATGATTCAAAATAAAAAAAGAGAGGTTCTGCCCGGCTAGTTTATTTTAGCGCCACCGATTGGCGATAAAGGATTCGGGTCAGTGTCATTTATTGGCTCTTGAGTTATGACCAAGAGATCATAGATTGAGGGATTCACCATTCTTTGTGTAAATGAAAGCTTTCCTCTTTCATCTAATTTTCCTAGACTCAACTTGTAATTCGTGTCTGCGTCAACAAGCCAGCCTTCAAGCACATGTCCTTCAACCATATGTCCTTTGGAAGCATCTAGGTTTAGAGTTGCAACGATACTTACTTTGTCGCCCATTACTTTCTTTGAATATTTGCCTATGGCGGCACCACCAAATGGTTTGTCAGCACTTGGAGCAGTCAAATTACCATCTGCGTTTCGTGGTTTTTTTGCTGAATTGGCATCGCTTTTTTCAGACACTTCTACAAATGGGCAATTAACTACCGCGCCTGCAATGGATGTACTAAGAGCTCCATTCGAACCTTCCGAAGTGATCTCAGAGGCTTTGGTCAGAAATTGTGCTTTTGCCGCATCTTTCCAAGTAGTTGCTTGTATCCTCCATAGCGGACTGTAAAAGGCGTCGCCTACATTTGTAGACGCAATGCTGGCTTGAAAGCCAAGTGGTCCTGTGCCACTTATGCCGTTTGTAAAGACAAACAGATCAGAAGATGCGCCACTCTTTAGAGTTGCACCTGTCTTTGGTGCAAATACTACTCCCAGGGCATCCGCTACGTCCTTTACAGATGCGTCCGTTGCGATGTAATAGATTGTTGAACCGTCTGGGGCAAATCCTCTATGCCCTACGAACGTCACTTGCATTTTTTTGGTATCGATGCTTAAGACCTGCCCTCCTCCATACTGACTTTCATCAGTTAGGGTCTTGTTACTTCTTATCTTTAGCGCACCACCCTGCCACTTCACCATTGGACAGTTCACCACAAGTTTTGTTGGAGTGATTGTCAATTCATTTTTTTTGGCAGCTGCAAGTATGTCGGTTTCGGATCTGAGTTCTCTAGGCTTTACACCTGATTTCCATTCCACCATGTTGACTTTCCATAGCGGGCTGTATTTTGCATCACCTGGTTTGGAATCAGCTACATTGGGCTGGAATCCAAGAGGCCCAGAGCCCGATATGCCGTTTTTAAAGGCGTAGATGTTTGCCAGGGATTCAGCAGGGGTCTTCTCTAGAGCTGGCGTAAAGGCAACTCTTGCACCTGTAAGCTTTGTCAACTGTTCTGCCAGGTCTTTGTCGGAGGCTTCAGTTGAAATGTAAAACACTTCAAAACCATCGACATAGCCCTTGGTTAGTGGCAGAGTTACTGGCACATTTGCCTTTGTAAGTTTCTGTGCAACGATCTTGTCTTCCGATGCCGCTGCTTGGTTTTGTGATACTGGTGACAGCATCAACCCAAAAACCATTGCGGTCATTGCGAGTCCAAGTATTGCTTTTGATGTTTTTGTTTTTGTCATTGGCAGAAGTCGACACTGATGATTTATAGTTATGTTTCCACTTTACATCCAAATCTATTCCAATTCAATTTGCCAACAATCAAATTTGTTAATTAAGAAATCATCACATGCTAACTTCAAAAAGATTTGGAACTAATTTGGAATAATCATTAAAAGTAAACTCGGTAAGAACTCTATGCATAAAATTGTAAATAGTAGATAATAGCGAAAAAAAGGCAGATGCGAAAAATTGCATGGTAAAAGGGGCTGATCCAAACCGGCTCGTGATTTTTCTTGTACCTGTTGATAATGTACCGTGTCAATTTGAAGAGTTTTGGCGGTGTAGTGTTCGGCAGGTGAGTTCTCATTTAGACAGACTGTTAAACTCTCTTAATCTCGCCTTTTTAGAACGGCGGAAGCGGAAAACCACACGTGAAGATCCGAAACAAGCTTTTTTGTGGATTCCTGATAATTCTTGCAATAAGTACACCAAATGGAATAATTGGTTTTTTGAAGGTAGACAACGGCATCAAAGAAATTGAAACTGAAATGACATCCAGCCTACAGGACCTAAAAACAGCATCGCGGCTTAACAATCTGGCGTCACTTATGAGGTATTATGACGAAGTTTTGACCCAGTCTGCAAGAAACTACGCCTTCACCGAGGACAAGAAATGGTCTGATGTGTACTATGAATCAGAACCAAAACTAGACAAAATAATCAAGGAGGCCCTCTCGATTGGCACACAGGAAGAAAACAAGTTCTTTCAAAAAATAAATCTTGCAAACCTCAGACTTGTCGAATTAGAGCACGAGTCCATTGATCTTGTCATGGCGGGGAGAACATCTGAGGCCATTTCGATTCTTGAAGGTCAAGAATATTGGGAAAGCAAACTGCAATACAAAACTGCATTGGAAGACTATGCTGGTAGCAAGGGCCTAGAGTATGACGAAGTATCTGATGTATCTACCGCACAACTGGGCAATTCTGTGACTAGTGTTAAAAACGTCCTCTTGGAAGCAGAAACACTGCTTTATTTTGGGATTCCGACAATACTTGCTGCTGCAGCAGTGCTTAGCTACGTAATATCCAGATCCATCTCTAGGCCAATATCTACACTAAAGGATGCTACGGACAAAATAGCAAAGGGGGACTACGACCTGACTCTCCCGACAAATCGAAATGATGAGATTGGCGAGCTATCTAGGAGATTTGAGTCCATGGTCAACTCCTTCAAATCTTCAATCGAAACGGAAAGACAGCTTGCAATAGCCCAAGAAAGGCTAAAGACGGAAAAACTCGCAGCGATAGGCGAGCTTGCTGCAAGAATAGCCCACGATCTGAGGAATCCGCTTTCCGTCATCAAAAACATATGCCAAATAATGAAAATGCAGTATCCATCGACGGATCAAAAGATACAAAGCAACTTTGCAAGGATGGAAAACTCTATCCAACGCATGTCTCACCAAATAAACGACGTCCTGAACTTTATCAGAACTACACCACTTGACAAAAAAGTAATCTCGATAAGGGATGCCATCGCAAAATCACTCGAGGAGCTGGATGTGCCGCACGAGATATCTATTAACATGCCTGTAAACGATGAAAAAATCAACGGCGACGAGCAAAAAATCAGAACTGTTTTTACAAACATACTGCTAAACGCAATCCAGTCCTTGGAAGGGTACGGAACAATCTCGATTAAAATCTCGGGACACACGAAATTTGTCAAAATTGAGATCTCAGACTCTGGGTCGGGCATACCAGAAGAAGACATGTCAAAGATTTTCGATCCGCTCTTTACTACTAAGCAGACGGGGACCGGCCTTGGGCTATCCACATGCAAAAACATAGTGGAGCAACACAAGGGCTCGATATCTGTAAAAAACAACCCCACCACATTTACCGTGACGCTCCCAAGACTCTGAAATTTTATATTGGCTGCGATTTCAGATCTGTTTATGTGCGTTAAGGATCACGAACACTCAAGGCGAGGGAGCAAAAAACTAACGTCTGACAAACAAGAGGACGACTTTGAATCTCACTTTAAGACGTCGATGCTTTTCACAAAATCTATGAAGTCTCTCTAAAGGCACCACAAAACACTCGGCTGTCAAATGTCTACATGGTTTGAAGAACCTATATTATGTGTCCTTGTCATGTCTGACTTAGTGCATGATCGATACTCTGATTCTCTGGATTGTGTTTTCGCTCTTTGTCGGGGTTTCGCTTGCAATTGATCTTGGGGTCTTCTCAAAGCTAAGAAAGAAAAAAGAGCCTGATCACGAAGCTCCACCGTTTAAGATTGCACTGAAGTGGACAATAATCTGGATCTCACTTGCGGGGATCTTTTCGGGAATAATCTATTTTGATATGGGGCAAGAAAAATTCGCCGAGTTCATCACCGGCTATGCGCTCGAAAAATCGCTAAGCGTAGACAACATGTTTGTGTTCCTGCTCATCTTTACATCGTTGAACATCCCACACAAGTTCCAGCATCGCGTACTGTCTCTTGGAATCCTTGGTGCAATAGCAATGAGGGTACCTCTGATACTCGTGGGGGCAGCACTGCTTGAAAGCTTCAACTGGATGATTTACCTCTTTGGCGGGTTCCTGATTTTTACCGCGATACGCATGCTTGTCCAAAGAAAGGAAAAGAAAATCGAGGTAGAGAAAAACATCGCCATACGCGCCCTGCGCAAGTTCATGCCGATTGACTTTGAGCTAAAAGAGTCACGGTTCTTACTTAGAAAGGAAGGAATTCTTTATGCTACGCCCCTCATTGTGGCGCTGGTAATAATCGAGTTCACAGACCTGCTCTTTGCACTGGACTCGATTCCTGCCATACTTGCAATCACAACAGACCCCTTTATCGTGATAACATCAAACATTTTTGCAATCCTTGGTCTCAGAAGCCTTTACTTTCTCCTAGCCGGCGTAATGGAAAAATTCTACTATCTCAAGCCAGGGCTGGTTGCAATACTGCTCTTCATAGGAGTAAAAATGATCCTCGCAAAAGAAGTAGAAATTCCTACCATGATATCTCTTACGGTGGTGCTTGGCATCTTGGGCGTTGCGCTCGCATTCTCGTTTGTGAGGGCAAAAAAGAACGGCGAGTCGCTGCACGGCTCAAAAAACTAAATACGACAAAACCCATCTATGCACATGGCTGACTTTACAAAACTCTGCTCAAGCTGCAAGACACAGGGCTGCTGCACGGATTCTGCGGTTCCACTTGTGTTTTCGACTGATTTTGAGGATCTAAAATCGATAAACAAGGCAACCGACGAGTTCCTACATGACAGAAACGTAAATGGGAATATCATAAAGGCAATTAACAAAAAGAAAAATTCGAACAACTGCATTTTCTGGGACGAAGAAAACAAAAACTGCACCATATACGAACACAGGCCTTTCGACTGCAGGGCGTACCCATTTGACATTCTTAAGATCGATGGCAAATACCACTGGATTGTCTATTCCTGCAACCCACAAAGCGACTGGGGCTGGACGGAGTCGCATCTGCAAATGCTAGAGGGCGACAAGGCGTTTGGAGAAGTGATGGAAAAAATCGAGACATTCTCAGGCAACACAGGGCTTGTCCTTCCAGAGGAATCCAAGAAAACACCATATGCAGTACTGCGCCAAGTAAAGCACTAGTCTTACTTTTTTGCGCCTAGGGTTCTGTTTTTTAATCTCAAAAAGCCGCCATGGCACTTTCTACATCTTGATGCGGCCATGGAATTTCTACCCCCGCAATTCAGACAGATCTTCATGTGCAGTCTTGCTGCCTGTGCTATTCGCTTCTTTTCGGGGTCTGTTATTGGCATATTTTTAAAAAACCACTTGCAGTCCTTTTTAATCTTTGGATTCTAGCTTGCCTGCCAAAAGCATTGCAATCTCGTTTGGCCTCTTTGCAACCGGGATGTTTGCCTTGTTAAACATGGAGATCTTGGATTCTGCAGAACCATAAGTCCCCATCACTATCGCGCCGGCATGACCCATCCTTTTCTCTTTTGGGGCCCTTCTTCCTGCAATGTATGCGACGATCGGCTTTTTGAAATTAATATCGATTATGTGTTGCGCAAGTATCTCCTCAGAGTCGCCGCCTATTTCGCCGACTACTACCATTCCCTCAAGTGTCGGATCGTCCTTTACCACGTCAAACGCGTCTATCAGCCTCGTGCCGTTTATTGGGTCTCCGCCAATTCCTATTGTTATGCTCTGGCCAAACCCTGCCTTGCTTAGCGTGTTTGATATCTCATAAAGAAGCGTGCCGCTTTTTGATAACACCGCAACGTTTCCTGGCTTGAAGGGGCTTGCCGGCATTATTCCTATCTTGATGAGGCCTGGGATCATGACGCCCGGCGTGTTTGGGCCTATTACTATTGCGTCATTTTTCTTTGCAATCTCTAGCAGCTCCATGGTGTCCCGTATGGGAACGTGCTCTGGTATTGCCACGAGAAGCTTTATTCCTGCTTCGAGTGCCTCCTTTGCGGCACCCAAAAAGAACTTGGCCGGCACGAACACTATTGAAATCTTGGAGCCTGTCGCATCAACTGCATCCTTTACCGTGTTGTAGATTGGGACTCTGCCTTCGAATTTTTGCCCGCCCTTGCCAGGTGTGACGCCGGCAGCTATGTTTGTCCCATACTCTATCATCTGTTTTGCGTGCAGCGAGCCAAACGTCCCAGTTATTCCTTGTACGATTACTGGAACTTTTTCATAGTTCCCAGATGAGTCCTTTTTGCCTCTTAGAATTTCATAAATGTCAGCCACGCTTGCTTACCTCCATCACCACGCCATTTATCGCATCTTCGACAGAGTCGAACATCTTGGTCTTTGTGTTTTTGAGCATTTCTCTTGACTTATCGGATTCTGAACCCATCAGTCTGGAATAAACTGGAAGATCGATAAGCTTGTCATCATACGCTTTGATAAACGCGGATGCCACAGTTGTAGTCTTTACGATTCCGCCGTACAGGTTCACTAAAATCGCTTTGACTTTTTTCATTTTGCTGATAAGTGTTAGCGCTTCATACACCGACTCTGTAGTTGCACCGCCTCCCACATCCAAAAAACACGCAGGCTTTCCACCGTTGTCTGCAAGCATGTCCAGTGTAGACATTACAAGGCCTGCACCGTTTCCTACAACTGCGATGTTTCCGTCAAGCTCGACCAGTGTAAAGCCGCTCTTCTCGGCCCGCTCTTCAAGCTCCGTTTTTTCCTGATATTTGGCCATCTCAGGATGTCTAAAGTTGGAATTATCGTCTGTAACCACCTTGCCGTCTAGGGCGAGAAGTGAGCCGTCCTTTAGGAGGGCAACTGGGTTTATCTCCGCAAGCTCAGCTTCTTTTTCAACTGTGATCTTTGAGAGTCTCTGAAGCATGTCCACAAAGTCCGCTACAGTCTTTCCCTCAAGACCCATCTGCTTTGCTATCTCTTCTGCGGTCTTGGCGTCTACGTGGCCTAGACCTACCTCGCGGATTATCTGGTTTTTGACGGACTCTATTTCGACTCCGCCTTCTGCTGAAGCAATAACGGTGTAACATCGCTTTGAGCGGTTCAAAAACAATGACAGGTACAGCTCTTTTTCATATTCTGCCATCTTCTCAAGCAAGATTGCGCGGGTTTTTTCCCCCTTGATTGACATTGAAAGGACCTGCGGGTACTTGAGCTCAAACTCGTCCTGGTTGTGGCATTTCTGGATTCCGCCCGCCTTACCCCTTCCGCCTACTGGAACCTGGGCCTTGATCACAAATGGAAATCCAAGAGTTTTTGCGTCCTCGCGCGCCTGCTCTATGCCCTTTGAGGCGATTCCGGTTGGGGTCTTGATGCCATATTGCGCAAACAACTCCTTTGCCTGGTATTCTAAGAGTCGCATGCAGAATTTTTTTTACCGGTCTTTATAATCTGTTAGTTCGTTTGCTCTTCGAGCATCTCGATTGTCTGCAAAAACAAGTCCTTGCTTTTTCTGATCAGTCTTTGCGGAAACTCTTCTAGGGTGTATGCCATTTGTTGTCGAAATGTGGGTGGCAGTACCCCGCCAGAGATCACAAGCTGCTCGATTACATGCTTGTCAGTTACAGTGCAGACGATCTCCTCGTAGGAGTTCTCTTCTTCTTCTAATGTCTGTCGATACAGAACTATGGGGATTCCGGTTCTTGCAACTATGGACGCTGCCTTCTTTATCAAGTCCTCAAGATGCTGTATCTGCCATGCATCTAAGCTGATCTGCTTTACCACAATATCATATGCCTTTTTTGATATATAACCGCCATCATTTGGCAAAAGCTAGCTTCTTACTCGATTGCGATTCGGATTTTTTGGCCGTCGATATCGTCGTCCTTGTAGTTTCTGCCCATTCCATCAAAATCGATGTGCTTTACGCGCACCAAAAACGCAAGATCTGACGATTTTTCTTTTACCATTTCCAAGGACTCTGAGTCAAGATCCAAAATCGACGCAATCCGCAAAATGTCAGTCGGGTTGTAACCGCGCTCCTTTCTTAGAGTCTGAAGCCTTCGCGCAAGATCCTTGACTAGGCCGCGTGCCATCATCTCGCGGTTTCTTGCTGTGGAGATAAAGACAATAAAGGAATCCCTTTGGGCAAACGCATAGCCATCTTTTGCATCAAAAGATGCCACAAAATCCCCCCTGTCGAGCGTGATCTTTGCATCGCCCAGATCAAAAGTGTGCATCCCATCTTTTATCAGATTTGATACTATGGCTTGTGGGTCTGTGGAGGAGAATTTTGCCAGAAACGGATTCATGTGATGCTTTACCTTTGGTCCGATTTTTTTCCTGTCGAGCTCCAGGACTGGTTTTGCGGGTAGATTTTTTAGTTGCATTTCCTCTAAAAGCTCAAGTCCCTCCTGAGATTCCAGCTCGACTATTTTGTGTGACTCAACATTTAGCTGCGAGACGAGAAGCTCTGACAATTTTTCAAGCTTGGGTTTTTGTCCTTTTTTTAGGCAGATTATTGCCTCTGTTAGTGGCCACCTTCGTTTTAGCTTTGCCTTCATTCTTGCAGCGGCAGAAACCGATACGGATTCTTTCATCAGATCAAACGACTCTTCGATTTGCTCATCGACTAGTTCAGATTTGGCCTTGGGCCAGCTTGAAAGTAAGACACTATCCTTGCCAAATGTGGAAAGATATAGGTACTCACTGGTGTAGGGGCATAGCGGGTGAATCAGAACATCAAATGTTTTTAGCACCTCATGCAAAACCGCATAGATTGCAAATCTTCTATCTGCGTTAGAGCCTTCTTCGTCCCACAACTCTGCTTTTGTGATTGGGATGTATACCTGGCTTAGCGAGTTTATGATGAAATCTTCTAGTGCCCTTGCAGATTCATGAAATCTGCAACTATCATTATTTTCTTGGACCGTTGTGATCATTTTTTGCAGCTTTGATAGGATCCAGATGTCTGGGGCCAAAAGCAGGTTTTTGGCCTTTGCCCAGCCAAGTGTGATCCTGACGGGCTCAAACTTGTCGTATTCGCTGTTTTGCTTAAAGTACAGGTGGATGTGATATAGCGTATTTAGGATCTGATACGGCCGTGACATCATCTCATCGGTGCTAAAATTAACAGGCTCGATGGGACTTGATTTCCAAATAAAGTAAAATCTGACAAGATCCACGGGATATTTTGTAAGCAGCTCTTCTGCATCCAGTACGTTTCCTAGACTTTTGCTCATCTTGTTTCCGTTTTTGTCAAGAACGTGGCCCTGAAACAAAAATGACTTGAACGGCGACACTGGTTTATTGTTTAGAATCACATTTTCGATCAAAAGGGTATAGGCCCACCCTCTTGTTTGATCGATTCCCTCCGTAAGAAATGGTGCTGGAATCCCTGTCTTGTATAGCTCGTCAGTCAGCGAAGAATATGGCGCAGAGCCGCTGTTGTGCCAGGTGTCTAGGACAAACTTTTCTCGTTCCATCTGCCAGCCGCATTTTTTGCATTTTATTACGACTCTGTCTATCCACGGCCTGTGCAGCTCAAAGTTTGGCCCGTCTGGAAGACCAGCGGCCTTTTCTACTATCTCTTTTCTTGAAAACAGTCTTTCGATGTGGCCGCATCCTTTGCAGTTCCAGATGGGAAGGGGACAGCCCCAAAACCTTTCGCGTGAAATGCACCAGGGGTGTTTTTCTTTGATTATTCCAAGGAACCTGTTTTTTGGCTGGTCAAAAAAATACTCGACGCCTTCTGCAGCCTCTATCGCCTTGTCGCCAAGCCTATCTAAAAGATAGAAAAACTCTCTTCGCGCAAGCCAAACTATTTGGTGTTGTGAGCGCCAGCAAAGGGGGTACTTGTGCTTTATCTTGCCTATTCTAACAAGCGCACCTGCGGATTTGATGTCCTCCACAATCGGCCTGTCTGCGTCACGCACAAACATGCCTGAATACTTGCCCGCGTCCTCGGTGAACTTTACCTCGTCATTAATGGGGTTAAAAATCGGCACCTTTCTTTTCTGGGCAACGTCGTAGTCTTCTTCTCCGTTTGCAGGAGAGAGGTGTACAATGCCGCTTCCGGTGTTTGCATCGACAAACGATTCTGCTACTGCAACATGCACGACTGGATTTTTTGCCAGCTCCTTTATCTTCGGAATCTGCCCCAATAATGGGTGGATGTATTTTTTTCCCTCAAACTCTGAGCCCCTAACTGTTTTTATTATCTGGTAGTTCTCCACTCTGGCTTCTTTCATAAATTCTTCCAGTCGTTTTTCTCCAACAACCCATGTCTCGTTTTCTACTTTGACGTAATGATAATTCTCATCTGGATGTAGCCCTACCATTGCATCCGTTACCAAGGTAAATGGCATTGTTGTCCAGACTACTAGGTATGCATCTTCTGACTCTAGCTTGACTTTGTAGTATAGTGAGGGATCCTGCACCATGTCGTATCCCTGGTTGACTTCGGCATGCGATAACGACGTCTGACAACTTGGGCAGTAGGCGACCACTCTGTATCCTTCAGACAATACCCCGGTCTCGTGTGCTTTTTTTAGAAACTGCCATTCTCGTTCTATGAACTCGTCTTTGTAGGTATAGTATGCGTCTTTTTGGTTAAACGACATGCCAAGGAGCCTGTCGACTGCAACCCATTTTTCATTGTATCTGTGGACAAGTCTTTTGCATTCGGTAACTAGTCTTTCAATCCCAAATGATTTTAGAATCTCGGTTTTTCCTCCCGTAATGCCGAGTTCTTTTTCTGCCTGAAGTTCCACTGGCAGTCCTTGTGTGTCCCAGCCTGCGTTGAAGACTATTTTGTGGCCTTTAAGCGTCATGTAGCGGTACCAGAGATCCTTAATTATGCGCCCGCGCAGGTGTCCTGCGTGAGGAATTCCGTTCATTGTTGGCGGGCCCTCTATGAAGACAAGTTTTTCACCACGCTTTACCTCAAAGAGAGTTTTCTGTAAATCGATTTTATCAAGATGATTTCTCACCTCGTTTTCAATTTTCTTTGAATCAAATTCTTTAGCTAGCTGCAATGAAGTGAGGTGTCTGTTCTGATTTTATAAAGCTAGAAGTTTTGAATCATTTGTTTTGCCAAACTTGGATTATATACGAGTCTGCAAAACCGTCATCATTGGTAAATGTTTTAGTGATTGGCTCTGGGGGCAGGGAGCATGCACTTGGATGGAAACTTTCTCAATCACCACATGTAAACACAGTATTTTATGCACCTGGAAACGGTGGAACAAAAAACAACGTGCCAATACAGGCAGACCAAATCGACAAGCTCGCAGAGTTTGCAGCTCAAAACAACTGCTATACCGTAGTGGGGCCGGAAGTGCCGCTTTCTCTTGGGATTGTAGACAAGTTCCGTGAGAAGAACCTTAAGATCTTTGGGCCCACAAAGGCAGCGGCACAACTAGAATCAAGCAAAATATGGGCAAAACAGTTTATGAAAAAATACGGCATTCCAACAGCACCATTTGAGATTTTCTCTGATGCAAAATCTGCAAAAAAATACGTCGAATCCCTTGACTGTGATGTGGTGATCAAAGCAGACGGCCTTGCCGCAGGGAAAGGCGTAATTGTCTGCGATTCAAAACAGGAGGCGTTTGACGCCATTGATCTGATTCTAGTCAAACAATCCTTTGGAGCCGCCGGAAATAGGATAATAATCGAAAAGAGAATTGATGGAATAGAAGCATCGTACATTGCGCTCTCGGACGGTGAGGTTGCTATTCCCATGGCAACAAGCCAGGATCACAAGCGAATCTACGATGACGACAAGGGGCCAAATACCGGCGGGATGGGCGCATATTCGCCAACTGGTGTAATTACTGGTGATTTGGCAAAAACAATACAAAAAGAGGTAATTGACAAGACCATCCAGTCCATCAAAAATGAGGGAATAACGTTTTCTGGATTTTTATATGCAGGAATTATGGTTAGGGATGGAAAGCCGTATGTTCTGGAGTTTAACGCGAGGATGGGCGACCCAGAATGTCAACCAATATTGGCCAGGATGGATTCGGACCTGTTCGAGTATCTCATTGCATCCTCCGAAGGAAGGCTGTCCGAAAAACCGCCAATCTCTTGGAAAAACCAAAGCGCAGTCTGCGTGGTCTTGGCATCAAAGGGATATCCTGAATCTTATCCAAAAAACGAGCAGATAAGCGGTC
This sequence comes from Candidatus Nitrosotenuis sp., assembly GCA_049276655.1. Classification (GTDB taxonomy): domain Archaea; phylum Thermoproteota; class Nitrososphaeria; order Nitrososphaerales; family Nitrosopumilaceae; genus Nitrosotenuis. Next base: position 174,778 of record JBASWV010000007.1, read on the forward strand.
TTGATTCCATATCTAGTGACAAAGTCCTTGTATTCCATGCAGGGACGAAGCTAGAGGACGGCAAAGTCCTGACCAGCGGAGGCAGGGTCTTGGGTGTTACGGCGCTTGGAGCAACCCTGCAAGAAGCAATCTCAAATGCGTATTCTGCCATCGACAAGATAACCTGGAAAAGCAAGTACTGTAGAAGCGATATTGGGAAAAAAGGGCTCCAGTATCTATGATGCGTGGATCACGCCGTCTTCAGTCACAATCCACTGGATCCTAATGTCGTTTTTTGAGTGAGGAATGTTTTTCAAAATTGTTTTAGAATATGCCAAAGCGATCGTAGGTGACTTTGTGCCTGTCAGGAATCTATCGTAAAAACCCCTGCCATAGCCGAGCCTCTGGCCGTCCGCAGTCATGGCTACCGCTGGGACAATTATCACATCGAACTCAGTCAGGGGCGGGCAATTTTGTTTTGGCTCCATTATCCCAAACTCGCCCTTTTCTAGGTCTTCAAATTTTCTGACACTGCAAAACACCAAGCCGTCGCCTTCTACCCTGGGCAGAGCAAGAGCCTTTCCTTCACTGAGTACCTCTTGCAGGATGCCATGAGTCTTTACCTCGCTTCCGATCGAATAATAACACGCAATGGTCTTTGCCGCAACATAAGCATCTATTTTTTTTAGGTTTTTTTGGATTTTCTTGCTTGCTATGTCTACAAAATCAGCAGAAAAATTGTCGCGCTTTTCCAGCCACAGTCTACGGAGACTTGATTTGCCGCTATTGTCTGCCAAAACTCTTGCTCAGTGATGCTGCAGTCACGGTGTTTTTTAAAAGCATTGCAATTGTCATAGGACCTACGCCTCCAGGAACCGGGGATGCATACGATGCCTTTTGTATTATCTTGTCAAAATCAGAATCACCTACTAGCTTTCCATCAAGACGGGTGGTTGCCACATCAATTACCACTGCGCCGTCCTTTATCATATCTGGACTCAAAACGAACTTGGACCTGTCTCCGACGCCAGTAATTATGATATCTGCATCCCTGCAAATTTTTTCAAGGTTCCTGGTTTTAGAATGACAGGTAGTCACAGTCGCGTTTCGCTCAAGTAAGAGGTGGTATAGCGGCTTGCCAACTAGGTTACTTCGGTTAATTACGACAACGTTTTTTCCTTCCAATCCAATTTGATAATAATCGAGCAGCTCTACTATGCCAGACGGCGTACATGCCTTTAGGACTGCTTTTTTCATCGCAAGCAGCCCTACGTTGTGGGGGGTGAGGCCGTCGATGTCCTTTAGCGGTGATATTCTTGATGTTGTCTCAAATTCATCCAGCTGTTTTGGGAGCGGCAACTGAACCAAAATCCCATGGACAGAACTATCATTGTTCAGCGAGTCGATTAGGCTGTTTAGCTCCAATTGCGTCAAAGACGCTGGAAGCTTGTGGTCTTTTGTGAGTATCCCTACTTCGGCGCACGCCTTCTGCTTGTTTTTCACATATGTCGCAGATGCCTGATCATCACCTACTAGAACCGTCGCAAGACATGGCTGAATCCCCTCTGATTTCAGCTCGTCTACTACGCTTTTTACTCTCTGTCTTACCACGGATGCTACAGCAAGTCCGTCGATTTTTATTCCAGCCAACACAACACATTCAAAGCAATTCTAAATTAACCTATCAAAAATCGGAAGTTATAGAACACTGATGCGTAATAGTTATAGGTGATATTTTACCACAAAGGCCTATAACATAACGAGTGAAAATGAACAGTCGTGAAAAAATCTTATTTTCAGTAATAGGAATCTTGTCGGCTCTGCTTGTTGTAGGGGTCGTAACGAATTTTGGTGATGTACCGGCAAGAACGGTCTCTTCAGAACCAAGTCCTGAAATAAAGACGGTTGCCCAACCGCCAGATGAAACCCAAGAAAAAACCCAACCTGCGGTGCTTATGGTGGAGACGCAAGAAACCAAAAACCAACTGACGACACTGTTCAAAAAGTCGGAAAACTCGGTAGTCCAAATAACAAGCAAGGTGTCTACAGTAAATCCCTACATCATCATAAACGGAAATCCGCTTGAAAGCCAGTCAACAAGGCTTGGCTCTGGCTTTGTGTATGACAGCGCAGGACGCATCATAACAAACAACCACGTGGTGGCTGATGCACAAGAAGTCGACGTGAGATTTGTGGACGGCAACATCTATTCTGCCAAAGTGCTTGGTACGGATCCGTACAATGACCTTGCAGTGCTGGAAATAACTGATGACTTTTCAGAGGAAAGCATAATTCCGCTTGCGCTTGCAGACTCGTCAAAACTCGAAGTAGGCCAGCAAATAGTCGCAATAGGAAACCCGTTTGGCCTAAGCAATACAATGACTACTGGGATCATAAGCCAAGTCGGGAGGCTCTTAGCGAACCGCGAGGCGGGCTTTTCAATACCAAACGTGATCCAAACCGACGCTGCAATCAATCCTGGAAACTCTGGTGGACCGATGCTGAACCTTGAAGGGCACGTTATCGGTATAAACACGGCCATCCAGTCTACTACTGGCGAGTTTTCAGGGGTGGGCTTTGCGGTCCCCTCAAACACAATAAAAAGAATTGTCCCGTCGCTAATTGAAAAGGGAACCTTTGAACATCCGTGGCTTGGGGTGTCTGGAATCAGTGTCACGCCAGACATCGCAAAGCAGCTTGGACTGGCAAAAAACTACAAAGGAGTGTTTGTCACAATTGTAGTCGGGGATGGGCCAGCACAAAAGGCAGGACTACAAGAGGCAACCTACAGCGCAAATGGGCAGATAAAAGGAGGCGATGTAATAATTGCACTAGATGGGCATGAAATAAGGGACATCGACGACCTCATCATATATCTTTCAGATAACAAAAGCGTCGGCGACGATATAATGCTAAAGGTAAACCGCAACAACGAAATCATCGAGATAAGGGCCGTTTTGGAACCGCGCCCCTCAAATTAATTTAAATTCCAGAAACAGCAACTAAAATTCGGATGAGAAAAGATATCGATTCTATAGATAAAAATGGGTTTTCAGTCAGGTTCTTTGAGGAGCTTGTTAAGGAGCACGAAAGGGCCAAAGACCTTGCCGACAAGCAAAAAGCACTAAAACTAAAACACAGCCAGTCGGTGTTACAGTAAGGACCAGTCTCAAAATGGGAAAAATGCTCATGTTGCTTGTATTGGTGGCACTGTCTATACTTGCCATCCAAGACGCACATGCGGCAACAATCAAGCAGGTAATGGAAGGCAGCGTCGATGTTACGATATCGTATCCAGACTCCGTAGTGGCAGGAAGGGATTTTTCGGTTACAGTTCTAGTGCAAAATAACGGATGGGAAGACAAGCAGGACATAACCATTTCCATCGATGCGCAAAGCGATTCAATTCTGGCAAAAAACCAGACGCTCAAAGTCGAACGCCTCTCAAAGGGGGGATCTTTTGGAGGCGTACTTGAATTCGAAAGCTCAGGCGACTCCAAAATCGGAACGCATTATCTAAATGCTGTCTATTCACAAATTCTTTTAAGCAATAACGAAACTCCAACCCCACCCATGCAAAAAAACATCGCAATACCAATCGAGATAAAGGGAGTGCCGGAGGTGCAGCTTAACACTATCACACCGTCTGCAATATTTCCGGACGCAGAGTTTCCATTCGACGTGGAAATAATATCAAAAGACATCATTATGCGAGACGTCCTAGTCAGGATAAATCCGCCAAGCGACGTGACAATACGTGGCCAGACCTCATTTTCTTACACGAGCGTAGAAAAAAATGTCCCACTTTCGATTCGGACCCAGATAGTAACTAGTCCTGAGGAGGTGACACTGGAGCACAAACTGCCCTTTGAGGTATCAGTCAAATACACCGACGACTCGGGACAAGAACAAACCATCTCAAAAACAGTCATGCTGCTTTTGCGCCCGCGAACATTCATGGAGTTTACTACCGATGGGGGAGTTTGGGTTGGTGGAGTATTTTTGGCGCCATACGTTAGCATTGGCACACTTGTTGGGATTCCGGCAGGAGCCTTGTTCTCACTAGTCATAAGGAAACTACAAAAGAAAAAAGGCACAAAAAAGAAAAAAAAGTGAGTCTGAAATGAAAATCGAGTTTGATACAAGCAAATACATTGTTGAGATAAAAAAATCAAAAACGTACTTTCACACGTTTCTCAACAGGCAAAACATCGCAGCGGGGGTGCTGGTGCTGAAGCCCGGAGAGGAGGACACTCAGTGTCCACACGATGACGATGAAGTGTATTATGTGCTCAGGGGGGATGGATATCTGAAAATAAACGACAAGGACTATGACGTTTCAGAAGGGAAGGCATTCTATGTCCAGAAACAAATACCTCACAAGTTCTTTGGAAACAAAAAAGAATTGGTGGTTTTGTATTTTTTTAGCGGGCCTGACTCTTGATGGTGACTCTTCTACCCGAAATCTTTATTCTGCCTTCTGCAAAAAGCCTGACTGCCATTGGGTAGATGATGTGCTCTTTTGCTAAAATTCTTCTTGAAAGTGTTTCTTCCGTGTCGTCGTCGTTTACCTTGACTATTGCCTGTAGAACTATCGGTCCAGTATCTACACCATCGTCCACAAAATGAACTGTGCAGCCAGAAAACTTTTCCCCATAATCGAGTGCCTGCTTTTGCGCATGCAAACCCGGAAACGCAGGCAGGATTGCAGGATGGATGTTGAGTATTCTGTTTTTGTATTTTCTGATAAATTGTGGGCTGATTATCCTCATAAATCCTGCAAGGCAGACAAGGCCGTTTTTTGGGGTGACTCCGTGCTTTTGTAAGATGGAGATGAGCTTCTGATCGTATTCCCATCGGGTGCCGCCAAAGTCTTTGCTTGGCAGCACCGCGGTCGCTACGCCAAGTCTTTGAGCTATTTTAAGGCCAGCCGCTTCGGGATTGTTTGATATGACAACGGCGGGGTTTATTGGAATTTTTTGTCGTCTTATGGCCTTAAGCATTGCCTCCATATTGCTTCCGCGGCCAGAAATCAAAATTCCCAAATTGAGCAAGTGTATCTGATTTTTTGGATTGTTCTGCGAATATTATGTTTTTGAAGCGCATCTTAGAATTTTGGGAATCTTATTGTAAATACTGTTCCCCTGCCTACGATGCTTGAGCATTCTATTGTCCCGCCGTGAGTCTCAATTATTGATTTGCAGCTGGCAAGGCCAAGGCCTGTGCCGTCTTGTTTTGTTGTAAACAAGGGCTCAAAAATTCTTTGGAGGTTTTCCTTTTCGATCCCTCGCCCATTGTCTATGACATCTATTACTGTCTCTCCGCCTATATCTGATGCCTGGATCATTATCCTGCCCTTTCCGTCTGTTGCTTGGATGGCATTTACTATCAAATTCGAAAATACCGTTTCGAGCTGTTTTACGTCCCCAAAAATCTCAATGTCCTCACTTGGCAAAATTATTCTGATGTCGTCTGGGACGCGCAATCCTGACAAGACAGTTTTAAGCAAGTTTGTAAGCGATGTCTTTTCCATCATCCGGTCACTCGTCCTGACATAGTCAAGAACGTCTCGTATTAGCTGAGACATTCTGTCTACGGCTCGATCAACTCTTTCATAGTTCTCTGCCGTTTTGTTGTCTTGGGCAGGTTGGTTTTGCTTTAGAAACTCTACTGTGTTTTTTATTATTGTCAGAGGGTTCTGCAAGTCATGTACAAGCTTCGAAGACATCTCTCCAACTGTGTAAATCTTGTCTTTTTTTAGTTCAGCCTTACCATTTGCCTGTATCGGCATTTGACGTTCGTATGCATTTTCATTTTTTTGTAAATCTCTAAAAGACAGATCATCGTCCTGCGCATTTCTAACAAGTCGAGCAGCATCGTCCTGCGCACTTGAATTGTTTTTGCTCTGCCTTGGCTGCATATGTAATTATGAAATTCATGAGTTTGTATATGAGTAGTTTGCTTCTTTCCAATAATGGGACTGGGCGCTGGGTAGCTGACGCATAAATTTGCCACACTATTTTATATGTGCGGCGTTGGTATGAACTAGGTGAACCCTGCGGACACCCAAATAAAAAAAGCACTTGTGGCATTTGCAATAGAAAAAGCGCTTTTGGATATGGGAGAACCTGTTTTTGCAAAGGTCACAAAAACACTAAAAGATGATTATGGGTGCTACATCCCTGACTGCTACGATCATCCTGAATATCTAAAGCGAGTTCTTTCTGATCTTTACGGAAATGCACACACTGCAATAATATACTCAATTAAGGCAAGCCTCAAGGACTTTTTACATCAAAAACCAATCCAAAACTTTGTAGAGGCGCTAAATTAAATGCAAACTCATCTTGACTCCCTACTTACAAAAAAATATCTCCTCACAGCGCTGTTGGCAAGCGCATCGGCAAATCTAATTTCAAATCTCTTTGGCAAAGACCTCGCCATACTTGTAGGCAACTTCTCATATGTGCCGATTGCGGGCTCGCTCTTGGTTCTATCTTTGCTCATGATCAAAAGATACGGAATGTCTGGGCAACACGCCATTGCTTGGGTCTCGTTTGGCGGCTATGCCATTTCCTCGTTTATTGGAGAGATGCTCTGGGTGGTTCAAGAGCTGTACCTGAAAATTGATCCATTCCCATCCACTCCTGACATCTTCTATCTTGTTAGCTATCCGTTTCTTCTGATGTTTTTTATCGCCTATTTCCAGCCTGTCAGGAACGCTATAACGAAAAAAATGCTTGCCGGACCTGTCATGTTCTCAGCCGGAATCTTGGCGACCAGTCTTTATTTTACGATTGAAACGGGCTCGGATCAGCCGTTGTTTGAAGTGGCTATGGCAGCAATTTATCCGGTGTTTGACGCAATTGTAATAATACCTGCTCTTGTTGGCGTGTCGCTTTTCTTTAAAGGCAAAGTCAATCTCATGTGGACGTTGTTCTGTTTTGGCATAATCTTGCTTTTTGTAGCTGACACTGCATTTTTACTTGCACAAAACGAGGACACGTATTACACAGGGAACCCAATGGAAATATTATTCTCATGGAACTACATTCTGCTTTCGTTTGGAGTCTATAATCACTTGACCATGTTTCGAAAACAGAAAGCAAACAAATTCGAAGACCTGAGATAAAGTCAGCCGTCAGGCCTTTACCCCGATCATCGCACCCTTCTTTACAGTGCCAACACAGTTCTGACTACCACATCTGCAATCAAAGACCAGGTAGGGATTCATGTATGGCAAATAATCCCACGTTATCTCTTCGCCTTTTTGAATTTGACGTGCTGCAACAAGCGTGTCATGAAAATCTACTACGTTTGGGCCGCAGCTGTGATTCATGAATTTAGTATCGTCAGTGTCCTTGTAAAGAATCTCGCCTATTTGATACGAATGTTTTATCCAATCGTATTTTTCGTTTTCAGGCAAAGAATACAATTCATCGATATGGATTTTTTGCATGAGCTCCATTGTAGGGTACCACACCGTCTCGCCTTCTGCTATTGTTGACATTGCAAATAGGCCTATACCGCTAATGCCTGAGGCACGTTTTTCTATTTTGGGGTTTAGCAACTGATTACGCCTGTCGTTGATCAAACCACAATCCAAATTTATCCATTTCCAATTATGGCAACTAGGTTTTTCTAGCCGTGCCTGTTTGGTCGTACGCACACAAAATCTACTAAAAAACGGTTTGGGCAATGCATCGAATTTATGCGACTGAATTTTACTTTGCATCAAAACCTCGCTAATCTGGTGCATGATAATGGAATTTGTCATACGTGATATCAAGCAAATTGCAGGACAAACAGGAATTTTTCTAACAACCACATTGTTCTTACATGTATCATAAGAAACAACTAAAAACCGTGACGGGTTCAAACTCGAGCAACGATGTGTTTCACAGAGTTGTTTGCGCAAGACTTACCAGGTATGTCATGCGCCGGCACGTGGTTTTACAAAAAGACTGGCTTGACACCGCCTCTGGCAAGCAAAGTGTCGGTTTGTCAATATGACACAATCAAGAACGTTTCCGAGCTTGGCCAACCACAAAAACATGGTTTTATTTGAACTAGATGATATCTGATGGTTTGTACGCGCCGGCAGCCTCCATGCGCTTTAGTCGCTTTATAACAAAAGCCGCCGTCTGTCTGACGTCATCTAGTGGATCGTTTAGGGCCTCTTTGATCAATTCGGTGGCTTCCGTAGCCCTCATGAGTCCGAGGGATTCAAGTGCCTCGTGCTTTGTCAGGCCACTTTTGTCGCCAAGTGCCGCGTTTATGAGAGCTGGGATTTTATCCCGCATGTTTCGAGCCGCAATCTGGTAACACGCCTCGTGCTTTACGACACTGTTGTCGTCGTTTTCCAAAACCCATGCCATGAGATCAGCCACTTCGTTAAAAATTGGGTCGATTTTTTCTCGGTTTTCGGCAATCTCTCCTGCGAGCCAAACCGCATCCCATCTTTTAGACTCGTCCTTTTCGGAATGTATTATCTCTCTGCAGCGCTCTAGTCTCTGCGCCACGGGTAACCCCTTGATTTTATCATCATCAAAAATAAGTAAGGCCAATGCCAAATTTGGAAATGAGATATTACTATTAAATTGTTTTGTATGAACACGGAAATGGTAATATACTATGCCTGAGCAATCATGGCTAGGCTATGGCAGGACTTGATAGGCTATTGGCAAAGTCATTAGACTTGACCATTCGTGAAAACCTTGGAGACAAGACTGTGCAAAAAATAGAGGAACGACTATTTGAGAAATATGGAATATCGCTAACTCAATCAATTGAGCAATTTCAAAAACTAGACGCCGTACTGCGTGAGTTCTTCGGAGCAGGCGCTGACGGCCTTGAACAGAGATTCCTAAAGAACGTCTGTGAGGTAAAATCAGTCAATGACGAACACTGGGTTCAAATCGAAAATCCAGAACTGACTAAAATAATTCTAGAGTCATTTGGGGACGACGACAAAAAAAAGATACTGGCAACGCTTAACGAAGAGCCGATGCTGATTTCACAAATACTCGATATCTGCAAAATTCCACAAACATCGGGCTACAGAAAGGTAAATTCGCTAATCGAAAGGGGTCTATTGGTGCCCGCTGGCTTTGTGATTACACCTGACGGAAAAAGAGTCACAAAATACTTGTCGATTTTTGATAACATCCGAATCGACATCGTAAAAAATAAGATATCTGTATCACTGCACATGCAAAAAGGGCTGAGCGCAAGCTCGGTTCTGACAGTCTGCGCACAAGCATAAGCGGCCTCTACTGCATTCTTCTGCGATCAGGTTATTAGGATCTTAGTCGTTCCCATAAGTGGTAACGGCAAGGGCAATGGCAAGGGTACTCTATGATTACATATCTAGTAGTTCGTTTAGACTGGGCTATGTCCTAATTTTAATTTCTGCAGTACTTGCAGCTCTTGTCCATGTGTTGGCAAAACCTTTGCTCGATAATCAAACTGGTCTTGAGATGAGTCCTGTGGTGTTAGCTGCTTGCGTTTACATAATAAATGCGGCATTTTTCACACCGCTAACAAAAAAATCGGCACCAATTGCCTCACTTGGGAAAAGAAATCTTGGGCTGTTGGCCATAATCGGAGTATCTGAAGTAATAGCGCTAATAACCTACTTCTTTGGGCTAAAAGAATCCACCGCTACCAACGCGTCGATCTTTAGCAACGGCGAAATCATCTTTTCGTTATTGATAACCGTGATCATTTTTAAGGAAAATCTGCAAAAAAAAGAGATCGGACCGTTCACGATGATAATTCTTGGCATGATAGTTCTGCCGGTGGCGTACGATATTTACTCAAACGGCATGGTCTTATCTGACCTTGTGATGGGGGACATTCTCATAATCGCGTCTGGCGTGTTTTACGCTATTGATGTGATGCTCTGCCAATATCTGAGCAGAAAAGTCGACACTAAGAGATTGATCCAAATAGTGTCGTTGGTATCTGGAGCGTTGGCAGTAGGTGCACTGATCGCATTCAACATTCCAATAAACATCGATCTTGCAAGCCTTGGACCGATCGCAGTTTTTGCCATCGGCGGCACCGGATTTTCTACGATGCTCTTTGTTGTATCGCTCCGTCTGATAGGCGGAATGAGAACGATGCTTTTGTTTTCGACAAACTCTGTCATAGGTGTGATATTTGCTGCGATTATGCTTGGCGAATCGATAACTGCCATAACTTTAGCATCCGTGGCCCTTACGTTTGGGGGTGTGGTTCTTCTAAGAAACCGGCTTGGAAGCAAGCATGAAGAGGTGCCAAAGCCGGAACCTCGCGTTCTTGTGCCAGCTGCCTTATCCAATTCTGGCTAAACATTTGTAAGGATTTTTCCTGCCAATGTGGAGGTTTTCTAAGAATCGCTTATCTGACCTGCCAGATTTTAAACAAGTTTTGGGTTGTCTTGTAATTGATATTATATAATTTAGATGCGTGATGTTATCGATTCGAAAAACGTAAGAGAACAATCGAGTGTCCACATGCGTCTTTTGACTAGCAGTCAAGTTTACGACTTGGCGCGATCCCTTACTGCGGCACAATGGTGCCATTTCGAGTCCTAGCCTAAAGATGCACGGACGCTCTTCCCTTTTTGTCCACAGTTACAGTGTATTTCTTGTTAGGTTTGTCAACATCTGGCTAAACCTGAAATTTAAATCGGATACCAATGATGCATGTTTTGTCTTGCCGAAGATTAACATGACAAAAAACGGAATAGCGTGTAGAGTTGACGGAAAGACGGTCAACTTGGATCCAAAATCAGCAATTCCTGACTGCGTTAATTTTGTCTCACACGCGCACTCGGATCATCTTCCAAACAGCAAGAACGGCCTCATCTTGGCAACAAAAGAGACAAAAGAGATAGCTACACTTAGGGGGCATGACCTGACAAACCACATCGAATTTCTAGATGAATTCAAACTCTATGACAGCGGCCACATCCTTGGGGCAAGAGGAGTGCTGTTTGATGATGTGTTTTATACTGGAGACATTTGCAGCCGAGACAGAGGTTTTCTAAAGGGCGCAAGCATTCCAAAATGCAAGGTGCTCATAACCGAATGCACATTCGGCAGGCCTGAATTTGTCTTTCCGGATGTGTTTGATACTGTAAAAATAGTAAACGAAACAATTTCAGAAATGTACCACAAAGGCAAGCCGGTTCTACTGCTTGGCTACCAGCTTGGAAAGGCACAAACGCTGTCCTACCTTTTTGGACACTGGGATCCGATATACTATCACGACTCGGTCAAAGAAATGAATGACTTGCATAGGAGGCTTGGGATTCCGCTAAAAGATTGTCCTGGACACTCTGCGGCAGAATCAATGGGGATGTTGGACAAAAAACCATGGGTGATGGTATGTCCGATGATGTCTGAAAACAACCCCTTCATAAAACAAATGAAGGCAAAGTATGGGGCAGTAACAATTGGGTTTTCTGGGTGGGCAAAGTCAAACATGGCATTTGCAAGAAAAAACGACTACTCTATACCTCTGAGCGACCACTGTGACTACATCGAACTAGTCGAGCTTGTAAAAAAGACAGGCGCAGAAAAAATCTACACTGTTCACGGCTTTGTCGAAGAGTTTGCCTCCGACCTTGTCAAAATGGGCTATGACGCACAACCGCTTGGCGAAAACTCGCTTGACGAATTTTTCTGAATCGTATTATATCTAGATAATTCAGCTCCATAAAATAACCGTCTGGAATCTTCACTAGTTTTAATTCCAACAAAGGCGGCATAGATTCATGTCGCAAACAATTCAGGAAATAGCACAAAAAGAACTCTGGGTTCTAGTTAGCCAACTAAAAGAAAATTCAGACGGTGCAGAACTTGAAAAAATCGCGCCCCAAGTTCTTGGCCTGATTGAAAACTGGGCAAAAAACGGCAAATTCATCTGGTCTGGACCGTTTGGAAATGGGGATGGTGGAATGGCTATCTTTGAAGGGACACAAAAAGATGCCGATCACCTAGCGCAAGACTATGGAAAAATCTGCTCTGAAGTTCTAAACTACCACGTCTACAAGTGGAATGTTCTCTGGGGTTCGAAATAGCCTTTCTGTACATGGGAATTAAAATTAGATTTAAATGAGAACCGAATTGTGCATCGTGCTGTGAGCACTGAATCATTAAAAAAAGATCATGAACTAATAGAAAAAGTGGTAAAGTCAATGCGTGTTACGCTAGAACTTCTAAAGTCAGGCAAGGTAATCCCAGAGTCAATTCTCATGCCCGTGGTGGATTTCTCAAAGAACTTTACTGGTGTATGTCATCACGGAAAAGAAGAAGAATCGCTGTTTCCAGCCCTAGAAAAGGCCGGAATGCCACGACACATGGGTCCTATTGCCGTCATGCTGATGGAACACGAGATAACGCAGAAAATCGCAAACAAAATCGAAGAGTCTGCACAAGATTATCTAAGGGGCGGCTCGTCGGAAAATCTTCAATCTTATATCGGCCAATACATCGAACATGTGGAACAACACCTATGGAAGGAAAACAATCGTCTTTTTGTCATGGCAGAGATGCGCCTTCAAGGTAATTCTGAGCAAGTAAGTAAAAGCCTTGGTGAAACAGAAAAACGAAAACTCCAAAGTATCGGAAAAAATCGTAATGACTACGAAAAATTGGCCGTAGATCTGGAACAAAACCTAACAAAGATTTAGTAAATTAAAAGAAAATAAGTTGTGGATTTATTCCACTATTACTTTTCCTGTCATCCAGGGATGGACTACACAGAAATAGTCGTATTCGTCTGCTTCCTCGAAGGTGTACTCAAAGGTCTTTCCTGCCATGAGGATACTGCTGTCAAATGTACCGTCTGGTCCATTTTCCGCTGATCCGCTAGTCACTGTGTGTGCAGCGGTGTCGTCATTTGTCCATGTTACTGTGCCACCAACTCCGATAACTACGGTGCTTGGAAGGAAGCATTCGTCATTTTCTTCACATCCTGGTGTTGAAGAACCACTTGGAATGGATACTTCAGCTGACATTGCAGCTTCTTCCTCTTCCATTGGAGCTTCTTCCATAGCTTCCTCTTCCATTACTGGGGGTGTCGGTTTTGGTGCCGGTGGAGGTGTCGTGGGAGCTGGCATAGGTTCGGTTGGTGCATTAGTCACTGCCGAAAACGACATGGCAAATGCAATCAGCGCGACAGTAAATCCTATTGAAAAAGCAATTCCGAATTTGTCTGCGGCTGTCATGCTGCTTGTGCTAATTACACGGTAAATAAAGCTAATTGAGGCTAGGAAAGTTTTGTCCTGCTGAGAAAGGCCCACATTTATTTTACAGAAAGTATTTTGCGTGTTTTTCTTACAAATTCGTCCAAATCCTCAAAGATTTGGGCAAAATACCGGTGTGGATTTTTTATGTTTTCTTCGAATCCAAAAACAGAATCTCCAATCTTTCTGTATTGCGGTATGGTGTATGTTATGTTGATGGTTTTTTTGTCAGCTGGATTTAAAATGTGGCCGTGCGTGACTTTGTTGCGCAAAATCTGCAACCGCCAGAGGCTGCTTTGTTTTGTATTCCAGCGATTTCCGTTCACTTTGATGGGGGTTGTAAAATAACTGGAGATTATTTTTTTTACTTGTTTTTGTTTGCCGGAATCTGAAAGGCACTTTCTTATTCCGTGGATGTAAAAGACATTTTCTTTGTCAAACAACTCAAACTCATCATTTATCTCACGCTTTATCACGTCTATGACACTTGATGCAAAAAACAAAAACGAATCGATGTTTGCCTCAAGTGTACTTCGTCCAACATCTGATTCTGGAATCTTTTTTGGAATTTTTTTCAAAAAATGACCTGCAATGGAAAGCTTGAATGTTGCGGGATCCGACAAATATTTTCTGGCACTGCCAAAACCAAGAGTCATTTCTAATTATTCCCTATAACAATTTTAGATTAAGGTTTGGCTTTTTGGCCAGTTAAAATGTGAATGCATCCTTTAACAATAGGTGCAGCTCTTCTTTTAACTGATCTTTGTTTAGTGTAAGTCTTAGATTTTCCAAAAGCGTTTCAATTATAACACACTGGTTTTTTGAAAATTGATAGTAGCATTCCAAGACATCTTCGTAGGACTTGGCTTTTTTGTACATCTCCCAAAAATTGTCTGACATTACCTGATAATTATACAAAAAAATCCTAATCGGTTCTTGCACGCTGGCAGATGAATTGTACCTAAGCATGTTTACCAGCAACTCTTCAAGCCTTGCATCCAGCTTCGCTTCAAATATTGACTTGTAAATGCTTGACACTGTCAGGCCTAATTGTTGGCGTCAACGCGAGATAAAACTATCCACGCGTAAAATTAACAAATGTTTAGGATAATGGCGAGAATTGGATACATTTACGGGTTAACCTTGTCCTTCTATTACGCTTAGGGTCATCGTGCTGATTATGTACTTTATTTTGCGAATCTTTGATGTAATGACTTTTTCCAAATCCCGCTGGGTTTTAGCCTCCACCTTACAGACTACCTCATAGTATCCAAAGACGTCGTCTGCTGTCTTTACTTCTGGAATGTACTTGAGGTTTCTGATTACATAGTATGTTTCTGCCGGATCGCAGTGTATTACGACAAATGCGCTAGGCATTATTCTTGTTCCTCATTTACCATCATTGTTATTGCCGACTCTATGTTTTCAATTTTTCTAAGCTTTTCAAGCACTATTTTGCGAAGTATGTCGTCACTTGCCGCAGAAATCTTTACTATGATGTCATAGATCCCAAATGTCCCCCGTACCTCATACGCAGAGACGCCTGAGTTTTTTAGGACCGTCTTTGCCTTTTCTATTATCTCCGCTTCATAGTTAAGCCTGGCATTTATTAAAAAATATGCCGTAGACATGGCTATTCCTGTCCTTCTATTCCCATCAAAGTCAGCGTAGAGCGTATTCTGTCTATTTTACGGATCTTCCATGTGATTATCTCTCGAAGTCGCTCAACTGACGCCGTCTCTATTTTTGCTAAAATGTCGTAGGCACCAAAGACCCCTTTGACTTCTTTGACGCCGTCAATCGGCTTGATCTGATCAATTATCTTCTGCTCTGATCCAAGCTCACAGTTGATTAAAACATAGGCTGTAGCCAATTCACTCACCTACGATCATTTTTGTTGTCATGTGGGTTGTTCGTATTTGACGTATATATAATGAATTATGAAAAAACCAATCAATCGTTTAATTATTTAGAAATAAACCATACATTTTTTAGCTAAATTCGGTTTTTGGCATACGTAGTGCGCGGTTGTACGCGACTCCGAACCTGTGGGCCTCGTCGCGTGCAAACTGGAGCATCTTCAATGATTGGTGGCTCTTTGGTATGATGATTGGCTCTTTTTTCTGTGGTACAAATATCTCCTCGTTTTGCTTTGCAAGCGAAGCGCAAGGAATCCTTATTGCAAGACTCTCTAGCGCAGATACTGCTGCGCCAAGCTGTCCTTTGCCGCCATCAATTAAGACAAGGTCTGGAAGGGAAGATTTTTCCACATCCAGACGCAGATACCGCCGCTTTACTACCTCGTTAATCATGGCAAAATCGTTCTGGCCTGAAACCATTTTTATCTTGAATTTTCGATATCCTGATTTGTCGGGCGCGCCGTTTACAAACCGCGACATGGCCCCAACCGCATAGGACGTGCCGTGGTTTGAAATATCAAAGCATTCTATTACTACCGGAATCTTGGCAAGCCCAAGCTGGTTTTTTAGCTCGACCAACCCTGGATCTGCACCACTTGTGGAAATAATCTTGATATTTCTTAGGATGAGATCGAGGAGCTCCTTTCTTTTTCCAGGGGCTGGAACAATTATTCTGACTCTAAAACCTGCAGCCTTTGTCAGCAATTCTTCGAGAATCTTACTTTCTTGCGGCATTTCGTTTACTATGATAAATGGTGGTATCTGGTTTGTGGTATAGTACTGGAAGATAAAATTCGCAAAAGAGTTGTCGCCTACTAGATCAAACGAAAACTTGCTGCTGTCTCTTATGACTCCATTTATCTTCTTAAAGGTCATGACCTTGGCAGTCTGGTCGTGTATGATGATGCCAAAGTACTCCTCGTCTACGCCTGAGACGCTTTCCATTTTTTGCCTCGTCCTTAGGCTGCCTAGCCTCTGAAGCGTGTCTTTTACCTCCTGAGCGCGCTCAAATTGGAGACTCGATGAGGCTTGCCTCATCTCGTATTCTAGTTTCTTTTTGAACCGCCCTAGGTCTCTTCCCCGCAAGGTGTCTTCCAGATCCGAAACATGTCTGCCGTAGTTTTCCTGCGCGTCTTTGAACTCGCATGGCGCCTCGCAGTTTCCGAGGTGGTACTCAAGACATGCTTTTTTTGGCAGTCTCTTGCAGATTCTTATCTTGAATGCCTTTCGCAAAGATCCGATGCTCAGAAGCTTTGAGCTTCCCGAAGTAAACGGGCCGTAGATTTTGCCTCCGCCCAAAAACTTGCCTGCCCTGGTTCTTCGCGCAACAACAAGGCGTGGGTACTGCTCGTCTGTTATTCTGAGGTAGGTGTATCGTTGTTGGTCTTTGAGCTCGATGTTAAAGACTGGCCTGTATTGTTTTATCATGTTTGATTCTAGCAGGAATGCCTCGGATTCGTTATCAGTCAGGACAAACTCGATATCTGAAATTTTTTGGACGAGCTTTTGAGTTTTGTAGTTCTGGTTTTTCAGAAAATAAGACCGCACACGGTTTCTGAGGTTCTTTGCCTTTCCAATATAGATCACTTTGCCAGTCGTATCCTTCATCAGGTAGATGCCAGGGTGCTCTGGGACGGTGATTTTTTTGATGTCCAGTGTCAATTTGCTAGGATCTTCTTTAGGTATTGGCCAGTGTAGCTTTTAGGGTTTTGAGCTATGGTCGCCGGTGGCCCTGCGGCAATTACTTGGCCGCCCCTGTCTCCCCCCTCCGGGCCTAAATCAATTATCCAGTCAGAGTTTTTGATCACATCCATGTTGTGCTCGATTACGACGACAGTATTTCCGAGGTTCACAAGCCTGTTGAGGACGTCGAGGAGCTTTTGCACATCTGCAAAATGAAGGCCTGTGGTTGGCTCATCAAGAATGTACAGGGTTTTTCCGGTGTCCCGCTTTGATAGCTCGGATGCTAGTTTTACTCTCTGGGCTTCGCCTCCAGAAAGCGTAGTAGATGACTGGCCTAGCTTGATGTATCCAAGGCCTACGTCATATATCGTCTGCAAAATCCGCCTGATCTTTGGAATGTTCTCAAAAAACTCTAGTGCCTCTTCGACTGTCATATCCAGTACGTCTGAGATGTTTTTTCCTTTGTACAGGACGGCAAGCGTCTCCGAATTGTACCGCTTGCCCTTGCACTCGTCACACTTGACATAAACATCCGATAGGAACTGCATCTCTATTTTTTTGACGCCGTCTCCCTCGCAGGCAAAGCACCGCCCGTCTGCCACATTAAATGAGAACTGCCCTGGCGTGTATCCTCGCTCCTTTGCAGTCTCTGTGTTTGCGAACAGCTCCCGAATTGGGGTAAAGACGCCGATATATGTTGCGGGGTTTGAACGAGGTGTCCTACCTATTGGGGACTGGTCTATTGCAATCACCTTGTCTATTTCCTCCGTGCCTTGAATCTCTTTATGTTTTCCAGGCCTTTCGTTCGTCTTGTAAAAATGCGACGCAAGTGCCTTGAACAAAATCTCGTTTATCAGGGTGGATTTGCCAGAGCCGGAAACGCCAGTTACTGTAACAAGATATCCAAGTGGAATCTCGACTGTTATGTTTTTGAGGTTGTTTTCCGCAGCGCCCTTTATTGTTAACTTGCCTTTTTGGCTTCGCGTCTTGTTTTTAAGCTTGATTAGTGTCTTGTCTTTGAGATAGTCTCCCGTTACGGACTTGTGGTTGTTTAGTATTTGCGCAACTGTTCCCTCAAAGACCACGTTTCCACCATGAATCCCGGCACCGGGTCCCAAGTCCACTATCCAGTCAGAGTTTTTGATTACCTCTTCGTCGTGCTCTACTACTATCACAGTATTGTCCAAATCTCGCAGTTTTACCAGGGTCTTGATGAGCCTTGCATTGTCCCGCTGGTGCAGCCCTATTGTTGGCTCGTCAAGTATGTACAAAACCCCTGTCAGATTCGAGCCTATTTGCGTCGCAAGCCTGATTCTTTGCGATTCCCCGCCAGACAAAGTCGAGCTCTGTCTGTTTAGCGTAAGGTAGTTGAGGCCTACATTTTTTAGAAATTCTAGCCTCTCCGTTATCTCTTTTAGAACATCTTTCGCGATATATTTTTCGGTCTCTGTAAGGTCGATGTTTTTGAAAAAATCATAACAATCATCTATTGAAAGGTCACACGCCTCACTAATTCCGATTCCGTTTATCCTTACTGCAAGCGCCTCTGGTTTTAGCTTCTTTCCGTTGCAGATATTGCAAGGAATGTCACGCATGAACTGCTTGAGCCACTCTCGTTTTGACTCTGAATCCGTATCCATAAAGGCTCGGTGCAAGTTGTTGAGCACTCCCTCAAAGGAGTTTGTGTACTGCCAGTAAGAGTCAGTAGTCTGGGACTCGTATTGGAACTTGATCATCTGATCGGTTCCATGCAAAATGACTCTTAGCTGCTCCGGCTTGAGCTTGTTGATTGGGGTCATCAGATCAAAGCCGAACTTTTTGCCGACTGCCCTTAGCTCCTGTTTTCTAAATGAAGAAAACCTGCCACTCCACGGAATTATTGCACCATCAAGGATGGACTTGGTCTTGTCTGGTATGACCAAGTCTGGATCAAACTCCATCTTGACCCCAAGGCCGTGACATGTCTTGCACGAGCCAAACGGCGAGTTGAACGAAAAAGTCCTGGGCTCTATCTCGCCAATCGTAATTCCGCAGTATGGGCAGGCGTTGTTTTGCGAAAACATCTTTTCGTCTTTTTCTGACGAGACCAGAACCGATCCTTTTGCTGCCTTGAGTGCCGTCTGGATTGCCTCAAAGAGCCTGCTTTTTTCTGCTTTTGTAGCCTTTAGCCTGTCGACTACTATTTCGATATTGTGCCATTTTTGTCTGTCGAGCTTTGGGATTTCGTTTTCGACTAGGGCTATCTCACCATTTACACGTACGCGTGAATAGCCGTCCTTTTTTACCTGCTCAAAAAGCTTCTCATAGGTGCCCTTTTTTCTCTGGACTAGCGGCGCCAGTATCAAAATTTGTTTTTCATCAAAATCCTTAAAGATCGACTCGCATATTGACTCGACGGATTGGTTTGAGATTTTGCGGCCGCACTTGGTACAGTGCGGAATGCCTATCCTTGCATAGAGCAGTCTCAAGTAATCATAGATTTCAGTAGTGGTGCCGACGGTGGAGCGCGGGTTCTTTGAGGTGGTTTTTTGCTGAATTGATATGGCGGGAGACAACCCCTCAATGGAATCGACATCAGGCTTGTCCATCATTTCCAAAAACTGTCTTGCATATGCGGAAAGTGATTCGACGTACCTTCTTTGTCCCTCCGCATAAATGGTATCAAACGCAAGGGTCGACTTTCCAGAGCCCGACAAACCAGATATGACTACAAGCTTGTTTTTTGGAATGTCGATATTCAAGTTTTTTAGGTTGTGGTGTCTTGCACCGCGGATTTTTAGTTTATTGTGCATTTTTCTTTTCCAACTCGATTTGAATTCTTCTAAGCCTGTCTCTGCATTCTATTGCCTTTTCAAAGTCAAGATCTTCTGCGTATTTTTTCATTTGCGCCTCTATTTCTATTGTCTCTGTGTATAGGTCATGCGCTGTCTTGTTTTTGGTATCGTCGAGTGTTGCCACCTGCGCTGGTATTGACTTGATGATTGTCCTTGGCGTGATGCCGCGTTCTTTGTTGTACTGGGCCTGTTTCTTCCTTCTGCGCTCAGTCTCGTCAATTGCCGCTTTGATCGATTTTGTAATGGTATCTGCATAAAGAATGACTGCGCCGTCTGCGTTTCTCGCTGCTCTGCCAAACGTCTGAATCAGGCTAGTATAGTTTCTCAAAAAGCCCTCCCTATCCGCATCAAGTATTGCAACAAGGGACACCTCGGGAATGTCGAGGCCTTCCCTGAGTAGATTTATGCCTACCAAAACGTCAAATTCGCCTAGGCGCAACTGCCTTAGCAGCTCAGTTCTCTGGAGGCCCTCTATCTCAGAGTGCATGTATCTGACTTTGATCTCTTTTTTTGAGAGGTACTCTGCCAAGTCTTCTGCCATTCTTTTGGTAAGGGTAGTTACCAAGACTCGCTGGTTGTGCTCTGCCCTCTTTTTTATTTCTGATATGAGATCATCCATCTGGCTTTTTGTAGGTCTTATCTGGATTTGCGGATCCAAGAGCCCCGTGGGTCTGACAAGCTGTTCTGCGATCTGGAAAGATTTCTTTTTCTCGTATTCTGATGGGGTTGCGGAAACAAAGATGCAGTTTTTGATATAGTCTTCGAATTCTTCGAATTTTAGTGGCCTGTTATCAAATGCGCTTGGGAGACGAAACCCATAGTCGACTAGTGCTTTTTTTCTGGTATAGTCGCCCCCATACATTCCATGTAGCTGGGGCAGTGTGACATGTGATTCGTCTATTACGAGCAGATAGTCGTCGCCAAAAAAATCCAAAAGGCAAAACGCCTTTTGGCCAGGCTGTCTGCCGTCAAAATGCCTAGAATAATTTTCAATTCCAGAGCAATATCCGAGCTCTTCGATCATCTCTAGATCAAACTTGGTTCTCATCTCAAGTCTCTGCCTTTCAAGCTCATTTAGCTGGGGCAGTCTCTGCCTCAGCTCGTCTTTTATTGATTTTACTGCCTTTTGGCGCACATCGTTTGCCACAAGATAGTGTTTCGCAGGAAATATTTTGATAGAGTTTAGATTTCTTTTCTCTTTTAGAGAGACATGATCTAAGAGGGTGATCTTTTCGACCTCGTCCCCAAACAATGAAATCCTGACAATGTCGTCAGAATAGGCCGGTATGATGTCAATTGTATCGCCCTTTACGCGGAACGTGCCGGGGGCAGGCTCTATATCATTGCGCTCATATCTTGCGCCGACGAACTTTTTGATAAGTTCCGTTCTGCCGTGGCCGGTGCCAGCGGTGATGGTAGTTGCCATCTCGGCCCAGTCCTTTGGCGAGCCAAGCGAATAGATGCAAGAAACGGTTGCAACAACTATTGTCGGCTCGCCGGAAAGAAGCATCGCCGTTGCCTCCAGCCTCATCTTTTCTATTTTTTCGTTGATTTCGGTGTCTTTTTCTATGTAGGTGTCTGTCTGCGGCAGATAGCTCTCCGGCTGGTAGTAATCATAATAGCTGACAAAATATCCGACGTTGTTTTTGGGAAAGAATTGCTTTAGCTCCGAATAAAGCTGGGCAGCAAGCGTCTTGTTGTGGGAAATCACAAGGGTGTTTTTGCCAGTCCTTGCGATGACGTTTGCAATTGTAAATGTCTTGCCGCTTCCCGTCACGCCAAGCAGCGTTTGGACTTTGTTTTTCTGCACGCCTTGGACGAGCTTTTCGATTGCCTGAGGCTGGTCGCCTGTGGGCAAAAACTCTGATACCAGCTGAAATGTCTGTACTTGTTGCAACAGATCAAGAATCCGACACATCGAAATTTAAAGCAATGCGGGCGTTGACATTAAAGACTTAGCTAGTGTGCTCTACCAGAGAGGATCGTCAACCATTTTGGGCTCTTTGCCAGAAATCTCAAAGCCCATGATTCTAAGGGTTTCCTTTGCAGTAGGCGAGTTTCGTTCAAGAATTTTTTTTGCGAGTTCCTTTCGTACTGATTTGTCCAGATGTTGACCGATCTTGTATTTCCCACGCATGCTGGTTGGTATTATTTTGATTATTGCGACCTCGTCTACTACTGCCATGTCCGGCGTGAGTTTTTCATATCCTCCTTCTGGCTGGTATTTTTCCATGAGGCTGTTTAATGCAAGCGTCTTTTCAGACCTGTCGTTTACGATAATTCCGGCCCCCTTGATTACTACTGAGATGTATAGAGTGTCTGCCTGCGACGCGTCCGTCGGGTGCGTAAAATATGATGGCAGAAATTCCAGCTCCCTGTCAACCTCAAACCCAACCTTGCTGTTGTTTTTGATGTTGTCAAGCTTTTCGCCGCGCGTGTGGGAATGCATGTAAATTACATCATTTAGAAAAACAAAGTTCATCGGAATTATCTGGGGGAACCCTTCTTTATCAATCGAGCAAATCCTTCCGACATGTTCCTTGTTTAGAAACTCGATTATTTTTTCCCGTGATTTTATCTCCAGTCTGCCTAAAAGCTGCACAGACTAAAAAATTCTTTTTGTTATAAAAAGTCTGTCTGAAAATCGCTTTTCGAATCATGGTTTGGCAAACTGGAATCTATATAGGAAAAGACCAAAACCAGTCAGATCAATTATACTTAATGGTTAAATTCAGAATCGCGATATTCTAGGCATGAATCAGGCACGTGTCTATTCCGATCAAGCAGCAACTCGATTTTTGTTGCGCACTCAAGTTAAAGTCAGAAAAGGAGTGAGCTAGTCATGGCACAGACACCGGCACCACTGCCGCCAGCACCGGTCTTGATGACCTGTTTTGGCCACTGTGGAATAGGACTTGGGGCAGAATCGTATCGAAGATTGCTCTTAGATGTAGGCGCAGACCCACTAAAGCCGGTTCTAAAGGACTCTAAAGACGAATCAAAGATTTTAAAACGTTATGGCAGCACAATTCTAAGATTCCCCGGCGCATACACCGGAGGAGAAGCGCCGCTTATTCCAAGAGCGCTTTTAGTGGACTTGGATCCTAGGGCTGCGAATCTGATTTTACAATCATATCCGGATCTTTTTGCGTTACGCGACAAACACGTAATCCACGGCGCAGGTGGTGCCGCAAGAAACTGGGCAGAGGGACGCTCTAGGTTCAAAAACGAAGTCACGCAAAAATGGGACTTTACAAAACAACTCTCGGCACTTTCCCCAGAGCCAGTACGTGGTTACACAGTTCCATTTGCAATGGGTGGAGGAACGGGGAGCTCGTTTGCATGCTCGTTTATAGAATTCATCAGAAGCAACATCAAAGAACACGCTACTATAGCAACACTTGGGTTGTTGCCAGAGTTTGGCTGGGATCCTGTCATTTTCGAGGCGGCCGCAATCAACATCGTGATGAACCTGGAATACCAAATCAAGTATTCTGATTGCTCCATCCTGTTTTCAAACAAGCGACTGCGCGAGCTTTCTCACAAATTCGAAAAACGCGTACAAAAAATCCCATCAATTATAGATGACCTGCCAAAGGAGCACGAGGTGGGATGGAAGGACTACAAGGGAATGAACCTGATAGCAGCAAACGCAATCTCTATGTTTATTTCATCTTTTGCGCGAGAAACCGAATGGGACATGTCCAACTATAGGACGTGGCTAGCGACAAAGAGGCCGAAAATGGCAATCCCATGGGCAATCCCAGTCCTACCAGAAGAGGACCAATGGAACCTGAATCAGATTCCTGGCATGAACAAGAACAACACCATGGACGCAATCATTGAAAACCTCAACAAAAAACAAGATGCGCTTCTCTTTGATATAGATGAAAACGATGTTCGCAACTCCGGCGGTCCGCGTGATTCTTGCTGCGCACTGGTCAAAGTAAAAGGCGACTTTGATGTCAAGGAGCGAGAGACACTAAAGCGAGTAATCAAAGACAGGTTCAACATCGAGGACTCTAGAATGATATTTGTCAAGATTCCAATCATGGAAAGAGAGCAGGCAAACGTCACCATACTTGTCAACACAAAGGCAATAGGGCCAAAGATCCTAGAGATTGCAAGAGAGGCAGAAGAGTCTTGGGATGCCTACAAAGAAGAATACGGCAAGTGGGGCTTGACCACCGAGGACTTTAAGCAGTCTCTGATGGACGTAGTACATCAATTCAGCTAGTGGTAAGTATGACTGATTTTACCAATCTTGAGGAACTTGCGCGACAGATCAAGACAAACCGGAACTATCTGGCACAAATCGAAGAAGAACTGAAAATAGTAAACATGAGGCTGCATGAACTTCCGCTAAAACGCCCTACCGAATCGACATTTGCAAAAATGATAGGTGCCCCATACGACGACCAGCAAGCAAATCTCGAAAAGACAAAGTCAAACCTGGAGGCAAAGCGAGACGAGCTCTCAGCCTCAGTAAAGGCAGACACTGCCAAATTCATAAACGACATGACGTCGCCGGATCTCGTAATACCTCTTGATCCAAAACCCACGTTTAAGGATGGGCGCGTCTTATTCCAGTATAGAAACGCAACCAAGTTCCACAACCTGTTCGAGTTTCTAAGTGAGCTCTTGGGACTGAGTGCGCCGCTTGTGGTAAAGGACGTGATGCTTTCCTCGTCTGAGATAGTAGTTAAGGTCACAAACGAATACGAGGCAAAACAAAAATTTATCAACTCGATGAGCGAGATCCAAAAAACACTCACGATCAAAAAGAAATAATCCCCTTAGTTTTTATTCATTTTAAATTCTCAGCCCAGTAATGCAAGACAAAAACCTGCTTATTGCGACTGTGATAATTGTCAGCCCAGTCCTGTTCGCACTCGCTGCATATCCTGACTCATTTAACCTGAGCTGGAATCAGGGACGCGGAGGGTTTTTGTTTGCGATGGCATTTATCGTGGCCGAACTGATAGGACTAAAGCTTGCAATTTCACAAAAAAGAATGTTGCTGATTATTCCGCTTGCGGCTGCCGTTATTGCATATCTTGTATCGCTGGAATACGGGCTAAGAGACTATATCGTAAACAGCGCAACCCAGTACAATGTCAATCTGGTGTATTCATGGACATGGATGTGGGATTTTGTAGTGCTTGGCGCGTTCGTGATTGCCGCAGTGAGTATATTGTTCGGCAAAAGATGGATTAGAATCGCCCCCGCGGGGCCAATCTTTTTGTGTGGAAGCGCAATTATTTTGTCACTTGATGCTTTCTTTCCGTATGACACACTCGGGCCACTCCAGTATGTGGTGCCATATCTAGTAAAGACAAACGTCTGGATAATCAATACTTTTGATCTTGGCTTTGCTATTGCCCGAGACAACCTGATGTTTCTTAGGGGCGAGCGCGGCTCGATGGCGCTCCAAGTCTTTTGGCCTTCTGCAGGAGTCCATAGTGTGATAATCTACTCGCTTGTAATGATGGCATTTTTGCTAAAGATGAACATTCCTCCAAAGCGAAAGGCAGCATATTTTGCACTTGGGATCGCAGGAACGATAGGTGTAAACATGATCAGAATATTCTCGCTGTCTCTTTTTGTCCTAAAGGTATCGGCAAACCCGACAGAGTTTGAGGAATTTCACGGAATAGCAGGCGAGATAATGTTTTTGCCGTGGCTCTTTGCGTATCTCTTTGCAGTCACAGCAATAGAGACAAAACGAATCAAAAAATTGAGCGCCTAAAAAAAGTTAGTAATCGAGCTCTGGCCTTCAAAGTCCGACAACTCTGAGACCTTGACTCCGAGTCTACGTACATCGAGTTTTTGCTCAGATAGCGCCTCACGCAAGAGCAGAGCCGATGTCTTTTTGAGCTCCTCGAGGCTAGCAGTCGGGTTTTTGAGCATTTTTGATTTTGTCTTGCTTGACAGATCTGACTGGACAAACTGGATTCCGACAGAACGGAACATCTTTTTGTGCTTTAGTGCGGTTTGATGCAGGTCTGCGCATATCTCGTCTAGTACCTGTATCAAAAACTTTACGTCCTTTGAATCCTTCTTTAGTGTGACTATTCTTGAGAACTGGATGGTTGGCTGCCTCTCTGCCACCGGGTCGTCGTCTGTTCCCCTTGCAGCATTGTAGATGTAAGATGAGATCTTGCGGCCAAACATTTTGTTTAGCGTAAAGACATCGACCTTTCTCAGATCTGCAATTGTCTTGATGTTCATTTCTGCGAACTTGTCCTGTGTCACCTTGCCGATTCCCGGTATGTCGCCGACCTTTAGGGAATCCAAAAATGCCTCGGCTTTTTGCGGCTCGACTATCGTGAGTCCGTCGGGTTTTTTGAAGCCTGATGCAATTTTTGATACGAGCTTGTTTTCAGAGACTCCTATAGAGCAGGTCATCCTGACTTCTGCCCGAATCTGGTTTTTGAGCTGTTGCGCAAGATGGCTTGCTGTCTGGAAGCTGCCGTCGGTTCTTTTTGTGACATCCAAATACGCCTCGTCTTTTCCGACATACTCGAAAATGTCCGCATAACTTTTGATTATCTCCATGGATTTTTGCGAAATATCGGAATAATATGCAAAGTCGGCCGGCAGAAATGCCGCACCAGGAATGTCGCGCAGCTTTGATTTTGCAAATTTTATCGGCATGCCGGATTTTACTCCATATTTCCTTGCGATATAGTTGGCAGTTGCTATAGCACCACTGTCTCCGCCTCTGTCAGAAAAAATGCATACGCAAACAGGGTTTGTCTTTAGTGACTGGTTTCTGATCTCCTCACACTGGGCAAAAAAATAGTCAAAGTCAATGTGAAATATTACCCTACCACTCACAACATTATCTGGCAAAAAATCCTTATTATAATATCGAATTAAATACGATGGCGAGCGTAGAAATTTGTGTCGTACCCACTTGTGCCTGACAAGAACGGCGTCAAAATAATTCCAGAGCTGATGGAAAAGGAAAAAATGTATTATTGCCTCCAAAACGAAAAAGTCATACTCGTATTCAAAGACGACCAGGAATTCCTAAACTGCTATGAAATCGATGAAAAAGACCTAGTGGAAAGCGTAAAAAAATGCCAAAGTCCAGACGAAATTGAAAGAACAATACAGGACTATTTGGAAGAATCAAAGCGTCAAACCTTAAAATAAAAGCAAAATGGCAAAACCATTACCCAGGTCAATAAGATGAGTGAGCAAAACAAGCCGACAGACGCAGAAGAGATATTTGCAGAATCCCAAAAGCTCAAAGAAACACCGCAAGAAACCGACACGCCAGCCGTCCAAGAGCAAATAACGGATGTTGAAAAAACTCCGGCCGACGAGGAAGGTTCCAAAAAGACGCGCGATGTAATTTTTGTTGGCACAAAACCAATAATGACCTATGTTACTGCTACACTCACCCAGCTTTCTACTCAACCAGTTGTTACGATAAAGGCAAGGGGCCAGCGAATCACACAAGCAGTTGATGTATCACAAATGATAGTAAAACGAATGAACACTGTAGGCTACACGATAAAGGATGTTCGGATAGCCTCTGACTCACTCATGTCGCAAGACGGAAAGACGCGAAACGTATCCACCATAGAAATTGACATTGCAAAGACATAATTATTACAAAGTTTCAGTGGTTGTCGGAATAGCCCTAATCTCATCTCTAATGCTCTTTCAGAACTTTAACTCTTGTACCGCAAAACAGTTTACGATCATAGACGAAATAGTGGAATACGAAAGGACGTACGATCCTAACCGGTGCGACTCAATTGCAGAAAAAATCGACCGACTCAATGCCGAATGCACGTCTGGATTTGAGACGCTAGACTGCGGCTAGACCACTCCAAGAATAAACGAGATTCCAAAATAAACCAAGGCCGCATTTAGCGCAAGCATGCAAATCTTATATTTCTTGTCTGATAGGAACCTGGTGCCTTTTGCCGAGATGGTTGATACAAAAAACAGCCACGCGTAATCCATCCATATGTGCAACCCAAACATCACCAATATGCCAACATATGACCACAAAGATAACGCGTCTGATATCAGCTTGATTCCAATGGTAAACCACCACGCCAAAAAGAACGGATTGAGGCCTGTCAGAAAAACCCCGGCCGCAAAAGAGCCGTATTTAGATTCACTGATGACTGTGGTCGGCCTGAGTATTGAGCGGATCTGAAAGCCCGCAAACGCAAAAACGCTCAGCGCCCCAAGTATTGATGCTGTGATCCTAAACTCTGCCATGGACTCTAGTGAAAGCACGCCAAGGCCTATTGCGACTACCAAAGGAAACTCGACTACCGTGTGTCCTATTGATATCTTGAGCCCGGCAAGCCTTCCGTCCCTGATTGCGCTAGAGACGGTTGTAACAAAAAGCGGCCCCGGTGCCATGACTCCAGATGCAGATATGACTACCACAGCTACAAAAAACCCGATAAAATCCTGCATGTGTTAGCCGTACATTGTGTCCTTTAGTACACGGGTTTCTTTTTCTGTCTGCCTGATCTGTTTTTCTGCAATCTCTGCTTGTTTTTGCAACAGCGCAAGATCGCATGAGACTCCGGGCAAAATCTTTGACATTGCCATGCATAGCTGTGCACTGGACCTAAAGTCAGAACCCGCCTCGTCGACATTTACCAGAACCACTACTACGTCTTGGTTGTAAAGCCTGCCCTCGTTTAGCAGCGCGCCTGGTATGCCGGGGATTGTACCGTTTTGAAGTACGGTCATGCCTGCCTGTTTTATTTTGTTGCGTGCCCCATCTGTACTTCCTGCAGCAAGTATTGTGTTTTTGTCTTCCATTGGGAGGTTCACTGGGGAGCTGCTTACTATGAGCTTGCATCTGTGTTTTTCTGCCCATCTCAACATCATTCTTGCGATGGCGCGGTGATATGGCTCGTTGATTGTAAGATAAGAAGTAAAGATGCAGACTTTGAGATCGTTGTTTACAAAAATACGCGTCGCATAGTTTGGCATGCCATCTTTGAGAACAGAAACTATGGGAAAATCAGCAGAATCGATAAAACCGACAAGCTCGTACTGCGCTGTGTGCATTAATGATTCGCTTGCAATAGCACTGGTGAGTCCTATTGAAGGAAACCCATCTATGAGGTAACCGCCATCGACGTCTATCGGCCTGAGCTCTTTTACCCAAAGGCGTGGAGGCATAAGTGATCATCGCTCCAAAACAAGATATACTTTTGGAAATCTCATCTGATTTTTGAGAGCAGCGCACAATAGATGAACGGCAGCGCAGTTGTTATCTCTGCGTGAATCGTAGTCTGTTTTGCATCCTGTGTCACCTTGCCCCACGAGATTGCCTCGCGCACAAGCGCGCCACTAAGGCTCCCATCAAACTCCTGTGCTGTGGTAAGATACACTGCATAGTCTAGGCCTTCCCTGTACTGGTTCCACCATAACGTGTGGTGTTTTGAGATTCCTCCCCCCAGCATAAGTGCGCCTGACTTTTTTGCCTTAAAGACAAGGCCGGACAAGATGTCTGCATCCGCGTTAAGGTTCAGCTTAAAGTCGCTGTGTTTTTGGGAAAAAAGCCAAATCTGGCTGCCAACAGCCCCGTCCATTATCCCCGGAACGATGACTGAGATGCCGTTCTTGTACGCCCAGTACAAAAACGAGTCCTCGCCAAGCTTTTTTCCTATTTCCCTTGTAATGTCTGCGGTGGACATTTCTTTTTTTCCTTGCTTGTATGCATCTTCTAGGATCTCTTGCATTTTTTCTTCAATCAGTGGACCGTAGCTTTCCATTGGTACCAGCACGTTGCCAAGTCTGTGTATGTTCTGGTCTGCTAGCTGCGAATCGTCCATGGTAAAGGATCCTTCCTTATAGTTTGAAAAATGCCTTGCAATGTCGTGGTCTAGCGCGCCACAAGTGGTTAT
Organism: Candidatus Nitrosotenuis sp.; assembly: GCA_049276655.1. GTDB lineage: Archaea > Thermoproteota > Nitrososphaeria > Nitrososphaerales > Nitrosopumilaceae > Nitrosotenuis. The sequence goes on from JBASWV010000007.1 coordinate 204,329, forward strand.
TGCCACATCGAACCATTTTTTTTGCATCATGTCTTTTATGATTCCGCGGACTCCGGTTGAAACTATTGCTCCCACAAAAGACAAAAACCTCAAACAGTCCTTGTCTGAAATCATGGTATGCAGTATCTCTACCCCATCTGCCATGTTTCTTGACTCAAACCCTCCGGACTTTGCCATCTGCTCAAAAACTTCGTTGATGTCTGTCTTGTCTGTAATGGTAAAGTCTCGTACCGGATTTCCAGGCGTTATCATGCTATTTTCAAAATGTTGTCTATTATAAAATCGTCTGCTGCCAATTAGGAAAATCTCTGCTTGTCGCGATATCTCAGAAGTCGGCTCTTTTTGTATTTTGAAAGACAAAACGACGCAACGATTGACGACTGGCCGTCTGGCAGCGTTTTGGATTTTGGAATCATTACGCCGTCGTCCTCTTCGAGGTCAACTATGATACTTTTTCCGCCAAATTTTGCATTGTGCATGTTTGCCGCCAAAACTGGGATCCTGTTCTCAAGTGAGCGTGCGTGAACGTATGTATGCCATGGGCCTATTCCCCGCCTGACTATCCTGCTTGGGGAAAACAGCACCTCTGCCCCCTTTTTTGCCATGATCTCTGCGACCTTTGGAAAAACCATGTCATAGCATATTATGATGCCAATTCTTGCCTTTTGCGTCTTGAAAACCCGCGCCTTGGTGCCAGGCCGTATCTTCCGCCTTTCATAGTCAAAGGGGTGTATCTTTTCCTGCATGCCTATTATCGAGCCGGAGTCAATTACGGGCGCACAAATGTAGCCATGGCTTGATTTTTCATAAAATGCCCCCGGAATTATTGCCATAGCGTACTCTTTTGAAATCCTGCTAAACGCGGAAAACTGTGCCTCAAAGTCAGATATTATGTTGTTTGCAAGCCATTGCTCTGGCAGGCACACGATGTCCACCTCTTTTTTTGCCAGCCTGTGAAGTATCCTTGAGACGCCGGTCATTGCGGACTCGTTTGAGCCATACTGCCTTGTCTGGATGATGCCAAGCTTGATCATAGGGTATCGTGGCACCTCGTAACTATATGCAGATTTGCTTTACAAGATTTTTCGGAGCATTATAAGAATTGTTAGTGAAGTCAATTAAACTTGTCAATATTCGATTAACAAGCCAGATCGCAAAGGGTAACCTGTACTTTGGTTCATATCAAGAAGGTAGAGATTTTTGGTTTCAAATCATTCGGCTTTACAAATACTACAGTTGGCTTTGAGCAGGGGCTGGTGTCGATCTCCGGCCCCAACGGCTCTGGCAAAAGCAACATACTTGACGCCATAATCTTCGCGCTAGGCGAGAACAGGCCGAAAATAATGAGAGTTGACAAGCTCCGCTCCCTTATCCATGATATTGAAGGCGGCAAGCGCGGCACGAAGATGGCCCGCGTAAGCCTTCACTTTGACAACTCGGACAGAAAGATCCCAGTCGACTCTAACAGCGTAGTCATAACCAGAGAAATGGACGAGCACGGCGAAAACGTCTACTATCTGAACCAAAAACAGACCAACCGAAACCAGATCTTGGATCTCTTGGAGGTGGCAAATGCAAGCCTGACCCAGCTTAACGCCGTACAGCAGGGAACAGTCACAAGAATATCAGAGTTTACAGCAGAGGAAAAAAGGACCGTAATCGAAGACCTTATCGGACTAGCGTATTTTGATGAAAAAAAGTCCGAGTCCCTAAAGCAGCTCGAGGATGCCGACAGACGCCTTGAAATAGCCTTGGCAAGGATGGACGAAATCAAAAAGAGAATAGACGAGCTTGAGGCAGAACGAAACCTAAAGCTCAGGCACGAGTTCATTAATTTTGAGCTGGGCAGGATGCACGCAATTTCTGCCTCAAATAAAATGAAGGCGATCCACGCGGAAAGGACCTCAAAGGAGCGTAGCATCCATTCACTGGTGTCGGAAACAAAGCGCCTAGACGACGAACGTGCGGTGGTAAGAAAGGATCTTTCGATACTGGAATCACAAAAACACACCTTTATGCAGGAAGCAAACGCCTACAACCAAGCAAAGGCAGCAATCGACTCTGAGCTCAGCGCCGCAATGCAGGTGTACGAGTCTGCAAACACCGAGACGATAACAAAGACAAGGAGGCTCGAACAGATCCAGTCGAGGCTTCCGCAGATCGCCTCCGACATAGAGCAGCTGCAGCAAGCAAGGGTTACAATTGAGGCACAGATAGCAGAGCAAAGGGCAGTAATTGCAAAAATCAAAGAGGACAAAAACCAGATCTTCGCTCTGATAAAATCTCTAGAGTCCGAAACGTCACAGGTGTACCGACAACAGTCTCAGGCGATTGCGCAAAGAAAGGAAGTTGATGGCAAGATCCAAGGACTCGCAACAAAGATGAACCACGCAAAGGTCTCTATTGCAAAACTCGAATCCGAAATCAACGATGCAAAATCAAAACTTGAGCTAAACAAAACAAAGCACGCAGAAATGATCGAAGAATCTGCAAAACTGGCCAATCTAAAGACAAGGCTAGAATCCATCAGGGAAAACCACAAGGCCACCATTATAGAACTAAAAACCAGAATCGCAGAACAAGAATCAAAACGCGAAAAAGCAGACAGCGACATAGAAGAGCTGGCGCTAATATTAGAAAAAGCAACAAAGGCTGCAGATCAGTACGACACAAAAATCAAGGTGGTACAGGGAATAATGCACGAGGACTATACCATCGCCAGCCTAAAAGAGCATAGATTGGAGCTTGGCATCGAGGGTCTGGCATACGAGATGATATCCTGGGACAAAGAATACGAACGCGCAGTTCTGGCCGCCGCATCGGACTGGATAAAGTCATTTGTGGTAAAAGACTTTGCAACACTTCTGAGCTTGGCCGAAGTAGCACGTGCAAAAAAACTACCAAAGCTGAAAATCATCCCACTTGACGCAATTCCAAAATTCAAACTATCCATGAGCTCAGGGCCCGAGGTAGTGGGGGTACTGGCCGACTTTGTTAGGTGCGATGAGAAATACGCGCCGCTAAAGACATTTTTGTTTGGGAACGTGGTTCTTGTCAGAACACGCGAAGCTGCGATGCGACTCTCAAAGGACGGCTACAAAACAGTCACCATTGATGGTGAGTACTTTGAGGCAAAAACTAGTGCCGTCATAATCGATATCAACTCCAAGATCTCAAAACTCACAAAGATAATCTCGATGAGCACTTCAGTCGATGGACTTGTCCAGTCAATCGCACTGCTCAAAAAATACATCCAAAAGAAGCGTTTTACCATCAAAAAAACCGACGGCATCATTTCAAACTACAAAGAGCGCCTTGTCATATCTGAAAAAGGCCTTGCAAATTCGGAGATGAGTTACTCTGATCTCAAGGCAAGGGTCACCACAATAGAAAAAACCCAGGCCCAGCTAGAATCGAGAATAGCACAGCTTGAGCGCCACATGGAAAGGGCCTTGACAGAACACTCCAAGGAAGAATCAAACCTGGCCTCACTTGAGGAACGAATCGCGCTAATGCATGATAACTATGCTGACGGGGAGCACAGCAGGATAGCATCTGAGCTCTCAAGGCTAAATCAAAAGCGCGACGAGCTTATGGCAAAACAATCCACAATAGTAAACGAGCTACGTGACAAAGAATCTCAGGTTGCCACCCTTTCTGCTCAGGAGCTTGGAGAAAAGGCAAAGCTGCGCAGCCTGCACGAAGAACAATCGGCGTTAAACCGTGAAAAACACGAAATAGACTCGAGGCTGGCGGCCCTCTCAAAGGAAAAGGAACAAGCAAACCAGGCACTGGTGGTGCTAAGAGAAAGAGAACAAATCCTGATATCTACGTCTGGCACCTCGATTTCAAAACTACAGGAATTTGACGAAAAAATAGGACAGTTTATTGAAAAAGAACGAAACTACACCAAGGAAATAAACGCGCTGGAACGACAATCGGATTCTCTGGCTCGGGACATACGTGACATTGCCGAAAACGAGGCAAAAATCCTCAAGGTTCTTGAAAAATATGGCTATGAGGAGATGGCCGAATCCTTTGAAGTGGATTCACTGCTTTCTGCGCTAGAGTCCGAGATGAACTCGCTCATGTCAAAACTTAACGCGACTGCGCCTGAGACATATGTCGAAGTATCTACAGGATACCGCTCAATGTCTGACAGAAAGAACGAACTAGAAGGCGAGCGAAACGCAATTATCAAATTCATCGAGGAAATAGACAAAGACAAACGCCAGACCTTCTTGGAAGCCTTTGACAGGGTGGACAAGGAAATACGCGAAGCATTCCACACCATGACTGGGGGCGAGGCCTGGCTTGAGCTGCAAAACGAAGACGACATTTTCAATTCCGGAATCTCGTATCTCATCCAGTTCCCAAACAAACCAAAAAGAGAATCGACTTCGATTTCTGGTGGAGAAAAAACACTTGCTGCAATCGTCTTTGTGTTGGCACTGCAAAAGCTCAAGCCGTCTGCGTTTTACTTGTTTGACGAAATCGACGCACACCTCGATGCGCCAAACTCTGAAAAACTCGCAAAAATAGTCGAGCAGCGCTCAGAGGGAAGCCAGTTCATAATGGTCTCACTCAAGGACTCTGTAGTGCAAAAGGCAAAGCTGATCTACGGAGTATATCCGAAAAACGGCGTCTCGCACGTAGTTACATACAAGGACAAAAGAATGCCATCCATTACGAGCTAGTCAAGTTTTGCAAAACACGCGACCTGCCGTTGCCCTATTTTTTCTAGCGCAGGCTCGGTCTTGCATTTTTCAAAAGCATACGGGCATCGTGCTCTGAATCGACATCCTGAATAAACGTCGATTTTTAGCGGCTCGTTTATACGAATTTTTTTTTCGGCGTTTAGGTTTTTTGGGTCTGGATCCAATACTGCGTCAAGCAATGCCTGGGTGTATGGGTGCTTTGGGGAAAGCAAAACCTCGCTTACAGGGCCCACCTCGACGAGCTTTCCCAAATACAGGATGCCAATCCTGGTACCAAAATACCGTGCAGTTGCCAAATCGTGGGTGATGTAAACAAATGAGATCTTGTGTTTTTGCCGCAACGCTTCCATCAACTCCAAAATTTCTGCGCGAATCGAGACATCAAGCATCGATACCGGCTCGTCGGCTATGATGAGCCTCGGCTTTAGGACAAGTGCTCTTGCCAAAACGACTCGTTGTCGCTGCCCGCCAGAAAGCATGTGGGGATATTTTTCCATTATCTCATCTGCCGGCTCTAGTCTTACTTCGCGTAGCACATCGAGTATTCGCTGGTTCGCATTTCCAATTCTGTGGATTTCGAGCGGTTCTGCGATTATATCTTTGACTTTCATTTGCGGGTTGATAGAGTCGTACGGATCCTGATACACCATCTGGCATCCCATTCTGATTTTTTTTAGGTCTTGTTTTTTTGACGTGATCTCACTTCCCTCAAAAATTATTTTGCCTGCGTCTGGCTCGATTGCTCTTAGGATCAGCTTTGCGATTGTGGATTTGCCAGAGCCCGATTCGCCTGCAAGGACGAAGCTTTCCCCATCTTCCACACTAAAGGACACACCATCTACTGCCCTTACAAGCGATGACTCTTTCCCAAACCAGTTCTTCTTTGAAAAATGCTTTCTTAGATTTTCGACTACCAGTATTTGCCCCATCGAATACAGTTACACAAATCACTATATCAATAATTCAATAGGCACGGCCGAAAATTACGTCGGCGGAGCTTTTTTCTTTGCAGTATATGCAACTACGGCCGGCATTTTCGCTGCCAAAAGGAATGACTCGGATGTCTGCCATGGTTTCGTCTTTGATCTTTTCTTCGCAGCTCCTTTTTCCGCACCATGGCGCAAAAACAAAACAGCCCTTCTCAAGTGCTGACTTTACTGCAGAATAATCATCTGCCTTTACTGTCCTTTCGTCAAGCATCCTTTTTGCGGCAGCAAACATCTCGTCTTGGACTTGTTGCAAAATCCCGTCTATTTCGCCCTCTATTTTGTCAAGCGCAAGGTCGGTTTTCAGCTTGATGTGGCGCCTTGCGACTGTTACTTTCTTCTTGTCAATGTCCTTTGGGCCTATCTCTATTCTTAGTGGTACGCCGCGCAGCTCCCACTCATTGTACTTAAAGCCCGGCGTCAGCTCGTCGCGACTGTCTGTATGTACGCGGATTCCTTTATTTTTAAGAATCGTCTCGACCTTGCTTGCCTCTTGTAGGACTCTTTGCGAATCCTTGTCTGAGTAATAAATTGGAACAATTACCACCTGAATTGGTGCGACTCTTGGTGGCAGCACAAGCCCTTTGTCGTCGCCGTGCACCATTATCATGGCCCCAATCAGTCTCCAAGATACGCCCCACGATGTCTGCCATGCATATGTCTCTACGTTGTTTTTGTCGAGGAATTTTACCTCAAATGGCTTTGAAAAGTTTTGGCCAAGAAAGTGCGACGTTCCCATCTGGAGCGCCTTGCCGTCCGGCATGATCGCCTCCATTGTCGTGGTGTACACCGCACCTACAAATTTTTCTTTGTCACTTTTTTTGCCGGTGATCACCGGAATTGCCAGCTCCTCTTCTACTATCTTTTTGTAAATGTCTAAAATCTCAAGAACCTCTTTTTCTGCTTCCTCCTTTGTCGCATGCACTGTGTGGCCTTCCTGCCAGAGAAATTCCGAAGTCCTAAGAAACGGTTTTGTAGCCTTGATTTCCGCACGCAGTGCTGTGTTCCAAAAATTGATCTTCAGCGGCAGGTCTCGCCAGCTTTGCACCCATTTTGAGTAAAGCGAGTATGCCAGGGTCTCAGATGTGGGCCTAAGCGCAAGCCTGTCTCCTACTACGGTGTCGCCAGAATGCGTCACCCAAAAAACCTCAGGGTTGAACCCAGCAAAGTGATCCTTTTCCTTGCCCAAAAGCGATTCTGGAATCAACACCGGCAAAAAGCCGTTTTTATGGCCTGTCTTTTTGAGCTTGGCATCAAGCGACTCTCTTATTGATTCCCATATTGCATAGCCGTCAGGCCTAAGAACTATCAGCCCCTTGACTGGCGCATAGTCTGCAAGCTCTGCCTTTAGCACAACCTGTGTGTACCATTCACTAAAATCGTCTTTTTTTGAGACCGTTATGCCTACGTTTTCCTTGCTCAACTGAATTCACAGCCGAATTTCGGTTAATGAGCTTTTCCTAGTTGCCCCAAAATCATATTACAAGGATTTGGAACGATGGGGTTCCTTTAAATGATAAAGAACGAGCGCCACTCACATGAAGACAAAAGTAGCTGCTATGCTTGCAGTGCTTTTTGCAGTAACGCCTCTGGCTTTTGCAGAAGAGAACGAAAAACTCGATTTTGCATCGGCACTAGAGGAAACACTTGGGCATTTTCATGCACTTGAGATTAACTTGGACGACAACAACGCAGAGCTTGCAATAGTTCATGCTACGCATCCTATTGCAGAACTGTATGACTCCATGAAAGCAGAGCTGCAAGAGTATGACCCAGAACTTGACGCAAAGATTGAAGACACACTGACAAACCTTCGCGCAAGAACAGTCGAAGACGTCACACGCGAAGACGCACAAGCAGCGATAGATGAGGCACGATCCATCGTCGAAGAAGCAAGGACATTTGTAGTTGGCGAAGAGCTAAGCAATGATCCGAACTTTAAATTGGCCTTGATAAAGATCCTACTCAAAACCTCTGCGGCAGAATATGCCGAAGCGGTAGCAGACGGTGACATCAAGGAGATGACAGAATTCCAAGACGGCTCGGCTTTTGTATGGAGATCCCAGCAAATCTTTGATGAGATAAAGGCAGATCTTCCAGAGCCCGAAGTGGAGGAAATCGACGAATTCTATACTGACCTGTGGAATGCATATGACACAAAAGCATCACCAGAAAACGTAGCTACGTTTGTTGGCGGAATAACACGTGAAATCGACGAGATAACTGGAGAAGAAGATGACAGCGACGAGGGGCTAGAAGTATACTTTGAGAATCTAGGGCGCCTCTTAGCTGATGCCGGCGATGCATACGCAAATGGAAATACAGACGAGGCTCTGAGCCTTGCGACAAAGGCATACTTGGACAACTACGAGTTCCTTGAACCACCACTTGCAGTGCAGAACAAGGAGTTGATGGAAGAAATCGAAGTCATGCTAAGAGAAGAGCTCCGAGACATGATAAAGACGGGTGCGGATGCATCAGAAATCGACTCTCAGATATCTGCGATTCTTGAAAAACTTGAGCAAGCAGAAGGCTTGGTAGTGTCAGAAGGCGAGGACGAAAGCGAAGAACGCGAAGAAGAGTATGCTGGGCTGCCGCCATTACAGCAAGTCAAATCTGGCGTGGCATCAGATGAGGTTGTTTGCGATTCCGGCATGGAACTGCTAATCAAAAACTCAAACGGCTCGCCAGCGTGCGTCAAACCTGCAACTGCAGAAAGACTGGTACAACTTGGCTGGGGAACCAGACCATAAAATATTTTTTTTATTTATTTAAGCGGGGCGCCCTTGCAGAGAACCTTGCCTATCACCCTGCTCTGAAAATTGGGGCACACAAAGCATTGGATAAAATGGATGTCTTGTTTTAGAACTGGGCATTCGACATATTCCTCCTTCATTCGTTTTAGCATCTTTGGGCTTACGCCTTTTATCTTGAGCTTCCCCTTGTCGTCCATCATGCCAGAAGTCTTGAGCTCCTCTTTTACATTGTCTGGAATTTTCTGTGATTTTTCCGCGGCCTTTACTTCAACTTCGTACTTGTGCTCAAGCTCTTCCATGGTGTGTCAAGTTTTCTACTATGATTTATTATTAACGATGCTGCGATCTCGACTTCAACTTTTATATTGATATATTCTCGTCCAAAAGTTAGAAAAATTGCTCGCTATTTTTGATGTAGAAGGAGTGCTCTTTGACGCAGAATACCTGCCAATCCTTGCAGAAAGGGTAAACAAAGAAAAGGAAATCTGGGAGATAACGCGAAAGGGCATCCAGGGGCTCATAAACTGGGAAGATGGGCTCAGAACCCGAGTGGAGGCGTTAAAGGGCCTCGACTATGAAACATGCAAGCAAGTAGCAGATGAGCTGCCAATCATGACGGGCGCAAAGGAAACATGCCGTGTCCTCAAGGCTGCTGGCTGGAAGTTACTTGCGGTTTCCGGCGGATTTACAATAATGACTGACCGCCTAAAAGAAGAGCTGGATCTGGACTATGTGTTTTCAAACGAGCTTGTCTTCAAAAACGGGAAACTCGACGGCGTAAAAATTCATGTGACATCCGACAAGGCAAAATCCGCAATGATCAAAATATCGGAATGGAAGGAAAACAAAGACGACATAGTAGTTACCGTGGACGGGGCAAACGACATGACGCTATTTGACATTTGCGGACTGGGTGTTGCATTCAGGGCACAAGACGTTGTAAAAGAAAAAGCAGATGTCACAATTGAGGAAAAAAACCTCACACACCTGATCGAGGAAATAAACAAACACTATAACCTAAACTTACAATTACAGACCGTCGCGTAAGCAACGCCTCAAAATCCGAAAAGCCAACTAAGTTAAATTAGAATCCCATCTCATGGCCTATGATGCCGCTCCAAGTGCTGCCCGTAGTCATAAAAAAAGAGATTCAAAAAGGCGATGACATAGCAGGTTATTTTATGTCTAATTTCAAGGATCTAAGGGATGGCGATATTGTAGTAATTGCTCAAAAAATCGTCTCAAAGCAGGAAGGAAGAACAGTCGAGCTTGCAAACGTAATACCGTCCCTACTTGCGGTGGGGATAGCCGCAGAATACGACAGAGACCCAAACCTAGTCGAAGTCATACTCTCAGAAGCCAAGAGAATTGTAAGGATGGAGCGGGGCATTATGATCACCGAGACAAAACACGGCTTTGCCTGCGCAAATTCGGGAGTGGACGAGAGCAACCTGCCGCCTGGGTTTGTATCGCTTTTGCCAGAGAATCCTGACAAGTCTGCCTCGGATTTTGCACAAAAGATTCTGGCAAAAACGAACAAAAAAATTGCCGTTTTGATATCTGACACGTTTGGCAGGCCATTCAGGGAGGGACAGGTAAACTATGCAATTGGAGTTTTTGGAATTTCTCCAATAGAAAGCTATGAGGGAAAAAAAGACGTCTTTGGGAGGACGCTGAGGGTTACTGCGATTGCGCAGGCAGACGAGATCTGTAGCGCCGCAGAACTGGTGATGAAAAAGACAAAAGACTGCCCCTTTGCAGTGGTCCGGGATTTTGAATTCGAGTCGTCTGAGGGCGGAATTGGCAGTATGATTCGAACAAAGGGAACTGATCTATTCCGGTAGATGCAACAAAGATTAAAATCATTGTCAAAAAGATCGCAGTTGGCTTGGACTATATCAAAACAGAGCTGCATTGCCACAACACCTTTTCGAACTTCAACGTAGGGCATGAAGAGCCTCCATATGATTGCGAGGTGACCATTCCAGAACAACTAGAGTGGGCAAGGGCCCTGGGGCTTGAGGCATTATTTGTAACAAATCACAACACCCTAAACGGATACAAGCAGATAACACAATACAAAAACAATCACTCAAAATACAGCAAAATCCAAATCTTTCCGGCAGAAGAGATCACAACAAGCACGGGTGCGCACGTAATTGCCTATGGTATTACAAAAGAGATCCCAGCAGGCCTGCAACTTGAGGAAATAATCGACGAGATAAAAAAACAGGACGCTCTATCGTGCGCCCCGCATCCATTTAGCCTCCTTGATGCGTTACGCGAACGCTCAAAGGCATGCGACATGATCGAGGTTTTTAACAGCAACAACGTCGATGTTGTCTCCAACGCGCGCGCCACCAAGTTCTCCCTTGAGCACAACAAGATTGGCGTTGCCGGCAGTGACTCGCATGTCCTGTCCACACTGGGCAGATGCGTCAACGTAATAGAATCTGAAAATTCACTTGATGACGTATTGTTTGCAATGAGGCATGGAAAAATAACGATTGAGCGGACTGGGTATGCAAAAGAAATGGAAACGCTTGAGCATATCAAGTACAAAATCAACAACTCAAAGGACTATCTTGCAGACTACATACGCGAGCATTACCCGAACTCGCAGTGGTTGCTGTCACTGCTTCTCAAAATGTATGACTTGAACCAAAACAGCTATCTGTGGTCCCTGTTCTACAAAATCGCAGTCTATCTCATGAAAAGAATCTCGACAAAAATAAATTTGTTAGATTATGATCCTGCCCCGCTCAAAGACAGAAACATTGCAAGCATGTTGCGAATGGCAATCTGAAGAAAGGCGCGCTGGCAAGCAGGAAATCTTTATCAGGCACAGCTAGTTCTATACCACATGGAAGTTCAAAAGGCTGCTGAAAAATTAATTCAGCTCAGTCCGTCAGTTAGAGTGGTGACTGTTTGCGACATGAACGGAAAACTTGTCTTCAGCGAGCGTTCGCGACGGGTGAAAAATCTACTTTCAAAAAAAGAGAGTGTGATGTCGTTGCAATTGGCTGCCCGAGCATGGAAAGTAAGAAAAAAACTAGAAAAAAAACTTGGACCGTGCAAATACGTAGTAGCTGAATATGCCAACGTCAAAAGAATCACAATGCCTGCAGGCAGGAATCATCTGCTTTACGTCACAACTACTGCCGCATTTGACCATAACAAAGTGGTACGCAAAGTAAGATCTTTCCGATAGACGCTGAAAAATTCTGCGTTTTTATTTTTGTTTTGCCTTGATGGATTAAGATAGCTTCCTTCTGCCAGTGCCTCGACCGGTTCCGACCCACATCCCTTTTCCTGAAGGCCTTCCACTAGTTTCTACAATGTCTCCAAACTTTATTTTTGTAGTACCTCTACCCATTGTGATGTATCTGTCTTTTGCGGCCTCTTTTTGGGATTGGGAGTATTTTTTAAAAGGAGTCCCGGTCCAATTGTCCTCTTCTTTTTCAGCCACTCTTCTTGAAGTTCCTCTTCCACCGACTCGTACGATGCCCATTTTCTTCACGTAAATAATGTCAACCAGATTAATAAGATTATGTGCATCGAAAAACGCGGTGCTATTAGCAAACTGATTGGTTTAGCTGACACTAACCCCAAATAGATTTTAATATGCAAATACGCACTTGATGAATATCATGAGCACGACTGCCAAAAAACTGGATACGCGGGGACTGTTTTGCCCAGAACCTGTCTTTAGGACAAAAATTGAAATAGAAAGAATGCAGGTAGGCGAAACACTTACTGTTCTTGCAGACGATCCAAATGCCGAAGATGATATCTCGCGCTGGGTAAAACGAAACGGGCATGAGCTCCTGTCACTACAAAAAAGGGACAGCGAGCTAGAGTTCTCTATAAAAAAGGTGAAGTAGCTGGCAACCAAAGTCCTAACAGATACCGATGCCCTAAAGAGAATTGGGAACACCCCAATAGTCAAGCTGGACTCTTTATCAAATAACAAAAAGACCTATTTTGCAAAACTTGAGGGCCACAACCCATTTGGTTCTGTTAAAGACCGCGCAGCCTACTGGATGATAAAGGACGCAGAAGAAAAAGGAAGGATAACACGTGGCCACACGATAATAATCGAGCCTACTTCTGGAAACACCGGAATAGCACTTACAGGAATAGCAAATCTTCTTGGGTACAAGGTGGAAATAGTCATACCTGAAAAGGCAAGCGAAGAAACAAAAAAGATCATCGCATCTCTTGGCGCAAAAATATATGAGACAAGCGATGACCTGTGCCCAAAGGTCGGCGCAGGAACTGACCAAAGCATCGCCCTTGCCACATCCATTGCGTCGGCAAGGCCTGACAAGTATTTCTCGCCAAACCAGTACTCAAATGAGGCAAACTTTATGGGCCACTACAAAGGAACCGGTCCCGAGATCTGGAAGCAAACAGGAGGCAAGATAACTCACTTTTTTACAGGTGTTGGAACCGGCGGCACGATCACCGGAATATCTAGCTATCTCAAGGAACAAAACCCGAAAATAAAGACAATTGGCGTCCAGCCGCAACAAAACCACCTGATTCAAGGACTGCGTAACTTTGAGGAATCCGCCAAGCCTGACTTGTTTCTGCGACGCGAAAACGTAGTGGATGACTGGATAACAATAACAAACGAGCAGGCGTTTGCGGCAGTCAGAGAAATAATCGAAAAAGAAAAAATGCTAGTCAGCCCGTCTTCTGCTGCAGTATACGCTGCAATGAAAAACTACAAAATAGATGAGGGTGTAATTGTAGGAATCTTTGCAGACGATGGAAGGAAATTCAAGAGTCTTTATGCGCAACAAAAGGTTCTAAGCGAGCAAGAGTTTGACGGCGCACTAAAAGAGGCAAAGCACCTCTCAAAAATAGTGTATCTGTAAATACTGTAGTTACTTGGTTTCAGTCAGATACCTGTCGACGTCGATTGCGGCCATGCATCCATATCCTGCCGCAGTTACTGCCTGTCTGTACCTGTGATCGTGGACGTCTCCCGCCGCAAAAACCCCCTGGACGCTTGTTCTGGTATGGTCTTTTAGTACGATGTATCCTTGGCTGTCAAGCTCTACTTGGTTTTCAAAGATTTTTGTATTTGGCGTGTGCCCAATCGCTACGAAAACACCACCAACGTTTATCGTGGAAACTTGGCTAGTTTTTGTGTCCTTTAGAGATGCCCTTTGGACCTTTGCGTCGCCCGCGATGTCGGATACCTCGCTGTTCCAGTGAAACTGGATCTTGGGGTTTGAGAATGCCCGTTCCTGCATTACCTTGCTTGCCTTCAAGGCATCTCTTCTGTGAACCAAGTGTATCTTGCTTGCAAACTTTGTAAGAAACGTGGCCTCTTCAACTGCAGAATCCCCGCCGCCAACTACTATCAATTCTTGGTTCCTAAAGAACGGCCCGTCGCATGTTGCACAATACGAGACGCCCCTTCCGGCAAACGTCGCCTCACCAGACAGCCCAAGCTTTCTTGGAGAGGCGCCGGTAGCGATGATTACTGCTTTACACTCGTATTCTTCTGACGCAGTCAGGATCTTAAACGGCTTGTGCCTGAAATCCACATCGACTACCTCATCGTCAATTATCGTAGTGCCCATTCGTTCTGTCTGCTTTCTCATAGTTATCATGAGATCTGGGCCCATTACCCCATTTTCAAAGCCCGGATAGTTCTCGACTTCTGTCGTGTTGACCAGCTGACCGCCGGGCAGTACCCCGGAAAGTATCAGGGTGTCGTGCCTTGCGCGTGAGCAATATATCCCGGCAGTGTATCCTGCAGGGCCTGCCCCTATTATTATGACGTCGTACTTTGTCTTCTTTTTTTCAGACTTGGGAAATTCCTTTTCCACCAATAGTGTAGAGCCGCCGTCTGCCATCATATTTGAGGCTAATCCAGCTCAACAATTTAAGTCAAGCCATTCTTGCAGAACCTTGCTGTGTCTTCCACATAACTTGCCAAACTCTAATTGCGAGTACAAAAGATCTCTTTGCCAATGCGCGTTGTTAAGCCTACAATCTAACAGATCACAAAATGGTTCGCCTGTAATGTAGTAAAATATTGCTTGCAATAGGTACCCCTCAACTATTTTCCCAAGGCGTTCGTCATGGCATTCCAGGTACTGGCCACGATACTTCTCCTTGATGGCCTCTATGTTGAGGCCTTGGCCGTAGTTTGCCATCAAATCCAAATAATATTGCCGTGGCTTTGCAGGGGCCTCGATTATTCCGGTGGTGGATATGATGAAAGGATTTGCGCCAATCAGTGCGCGGCCGTGGTATCTGTAGTCTGACGGATCAAAGGTACACACTAGCTTGTTTGTGAACACCAGGTGGAGATCTTCTATGGTTAGCTCATCGGCTGGTATCAAAGACGTGACAATTTTTTGGAGCTCAAACCCATCGTACAGAACAAGATTTTCATTTCTTGCCGAATTTTCAAATGACTCAATCTCAAATTGGATTTCTTCTGGCGTCGGCTCGTGTCTCTGAAATTCCTGCCGGTAGTTAAAGATGCGACTGGCTGCAAGGTCTTCCGCTGTTTTTTTGGTGGCGTTTTCAAAAACATTTTTTCTTTTTTCCACCGTGCGGCAAAATGTTTTTTCTAAAAACTCGGCCAAACGATCCAGTCTTATTTCTGGGACGGAAGGCTCATCATACAGAAAAATTTTGGAAAAATTCACAACCTAGCTTCGGTTTAACTCTTTTAGCTTTTGCGCAGTGATCTCGGCTGCCCTCTTTCCTGAGAAGAGCATCGAGCCAAAGGTTGGACCCATTCTTGGCAAGCCATGAGTCTCGGTTACAGACATGCCCGCAATCACCAGTCCTGGATAGATCTCGCCTGTGTGCTCGACTACTTTGTCTTCGCCGTCTTCTACCCACATCGGATTCATGCCCTTCCAGTCTACGAGTTTTCTATCGACTAGTCTTTTTACCGCGACTGAATCGTGTCCTGACGCATCAATTACCATTTTCGATTCTAATGCGACGGGGTCTACACATGTGATGTTCCTTGGAAGAGCAGATACTGGCATCCAGTTTACCACAAGGCCTGACACTCTGCCATACTTTAGGATCAGATCATCGAATTTGGTCAGGTTCAAAAATTTAACGCCCGCATCACACGTAGCTGCAATTAACTTGGAGACGGCATGTGGCCCTGCGGTTATGTATAGTCCCTCCGTGGCCTCTTTGTATGGGATGCCAAGCTCGTCCCAGATTTTCTGCGCCGGGGCGCGAACCGTAACTGGGTTCATCATATAGCCACCGAGCCAGTAGCCACCCCCGAGATAGTTGTTTTGCTCTATTATCAAAACCTTGTATCCCATTAACGATAATTCCCGACCTGCAGTCAAGCCGGCGGGGCCTGCACCAATAATTATGACATCCGATGTTATTCTTTCCTTAAAGACTGAGAAAAACTCGTCAGCAATGGCGGCCGTTATCTTTGCCTCGTTGACATCTGCAAAAATTTTCGTCTTTTCTTTTACCGACGTGCTCTGCATAAAATTAGACCTGATGAAACACATTAATAGTTTATCGTCAAATTCCGACACATTTTTTCAAAGTCGTTAGGTGCCACTAATTTCTGAGCCGAGTGGCTGGCGGAAAATTAATCCCTGAATTTGCATTATTGTAGCAAAAATACCTTTTTTCAAAAATTTATATCCGAATTTAAGGGAATCTAGTTGAATTTGAGCGTAGTAACCAAGTCCACAAAAGATACCAAAATGCCAAAGATAAACTGGGCACGAGCAGAAGAGGCGGAAAACTTTGCAAAAACAGTCAAACTGTTCAGGCAGGGAAAAATCGATCCTGACTCGTTTAGGAGGTTCAGGCTACAGCATGGCGCGTATGGCACCAGAATGACTGACGATTATGCGATGGTGCGAATAAAAATCCCAGCAGGTGAAATCTATCCTCATCAACTTGAAAAAATTGCCCACCTGAGCGAGGCATTTTCAATTGGCAACGCACATGTGTCCACCAGGCAAAACATCCAGCTTCACTGGGTGGTGCTAGAAGATGTCTCCGAAATAATTCGAGGGCTGGCAGAAGTGGGTCTGACCCCAAGGGAGGCATGCGGAAATACAATTAGAAATGTTATGTGCAGCCCACTTGCGGGAGTTTGTGACGAGGAAGAATTCGACGCGACGCCATATGCAGTGGCTACTGCCAAATTCCTGCTCCGCAACCCGCTGAATCAGGCTCTACCAAGAAAGTTCAAGTTCAATTTCACGTGTTGCGAAAAACACGGGATGGTGAGGATGACAGATGTGGGCCTTATTCCACAGTTAAAAACGATCGGCGGAAGCACACAGCGGGGCTTTAAGGTATTTCTGGGGGGCGGCCTTGGCAACAAGTCATTTGTAGGACACCAGCTAGAAGACTTTACGCCAGAAGAGGATCTTTTGTACACATCTATTGCAGTGCTTAGAATTTTTGACAGACTGGGGGACAGAAAAAACATGGCCCGCAACAGAATGCGGTACCTCGTAGACCAGATGGGCTGGGAACAATTCCAAAACTTGGTCCTAAAAGAAAGGGCAATTGTCAGGGCTACACAATCTGTAGTGGTAAAGCTTAACGTCGAGCCAATGCAAAAACCTGCGCCGCCTCTAAGAGTATCTGGGTTTGACGGCAAGGCGATTCCGGACGGATTCTCCAGGTGGCGAAAAAACAACGTCTACAAGCAAAAACAGGACGGCTATTACTCTGTATCCATTACGCTTGAGGCAGGCGATGTTACCTCAAGCCAGCTTGGGGCTCTGGCAGACATCTGTCGCGAGTTCTCAGCAGAAGGCTATGGGCGAACCGGCTTTGTGCAAGACATGGTTCTGCGGTGGGTGCACGAATCTGACCTAGCAAGACTCTACTCGAGACTGCTTGAGTCAGGCCTTGCAAACCCCGGCTCGCTTACTATGGCACACCCCGTGGGATGCTCAGGCACGACATCGTGTAACTTGGCGCTTACAAACTCGCACCGACTAGCAAAAGAGATTCAAAGAAAGTTCATAGATCTAAAGCTTGACGAGGATGATGACTTGCGGGACTCGACAATTAAGATAAGCGGATGTCCAAACTCATGCGGCCAGCACGAAATAGCTACGATCGGTTTCTACGGCGGAGGCGGAAGAAACGGCAAGGACATGTATCCAATTTACCAGGTGTCGCTTGGCGGGCGAGCCGACGGCGAAACGATGCTTGGCGTCAACGTCATGCGAATTCCTGCAAAAAGAATAATGCCGGCAATTCTCAAAATAATTGAGGCCTTCAAGGCAAACAAAAAGCCAGGGGACACACTCAAGTCTTGGATCCACAAAGTGGTGACAGGACACAGCGACTCGCAAATCAAATCCATTGATGATATCAAAAAGATTCTCTTGCCGCTGACACAGGTGCCATCGGTTGCAGATGACAAGGATTTCTATGCCGACTATGGAAGCGACTCGAGCTACCACACAAGGACCGGCAAGGGAGAATGCGCCGCTTGAGCAAAGAAAAGGTAATCAAGCCTACGATTGATGCCGACTCTTTGCGCTCGGAGCTTAGGGACAACAGCGTCCGCGTAATCGATGTGCGAAGGGCAGAAGACTACAAAAAAGACCACATCCCAAAATCCGTAAACCTCCCGCTTGCAGACCTGCTCTCAGACGACGACCCACAAAGGGTGCTAAAGATCACCCAATCACTTGGAATAGACGATGAAACACCGGTGGTAGTCTATGACGACACGTTTGGTGCGCTGGCGTCCCGCGTGGCGTGGACCCTGCAATATCTGGGCCATTCCGACGTATCGCTTCTCGATATTACGTATGGCCAATGGAAGTCCACCGGTCTTGAAATCGATACAAAAGAGCCGTCGGTTGGCCCAAAGACGCACTCGATGCACCTAAGGCCGGAGATACTTGCTACTGTGGATTATCTGGAAAAAGCAAAGGATGCAAAAAACGTCATTCTGCTAGACAACAGGGAGAGACTAAACTACCTTGAACAGCACATCCCCGGTGCCATCAACATTCCGTACAGGACACTTGCGTCCGAGGACAAAATTCTGAGGACAAAGGACGAGCTAAAGCGGCTTTTAAAAAACCGAGGAATCAACGAAGAATCCGAAGTCATCACATATTGCGGAAGTGTAGGCACACTGTCCGGTCTTGCATACTATGCGCTAAAATCTGCAGACTATCCAAATGTCAAGCTGTATGTCCGCTCCTTTAAGGAATGGAAGGGCCTCAACAAGCCAACTGTGAAACAAGAAAACGCAAACTACTGGGATCTTTCCGCCGAATAACTATTCCAGCATCTGGCCCCTGAGTTTTTTTGTGATCGTCGCCTCGAGGTTGTCAAAAAGATTTAGAATTTTACCCTTGTTTTCTTTTAGATACTCGACTCCCTTGTCCTCAAGTCTTACCTTGTAGAGCCTGATCTCTCTGTGGTCTTCGAGGAACTCCTCGATCATCATTCCCCCGAGCTTATCTGCGTCGATGAAGGGCTCAAAACTTTTTACGATTTTTTCTATTTTTTCTTCCTCCATGGCAATTTTCGCTGCTTGGATTGCCTCGCTTATCTCCCTGAGGCTTTTAATCGAGCTTGGGAGTTTTTTTGTAGTGCCAAGCAGGCTTCGCTTTTCTACGCCGACCTTGTTTGCAAGCTCCGGCACGATGTCATATGTGTCTATTTTGTTGAGGCCTTGCCTCTTTTCGTTTCTTACGATCAGTCCTTTTTCCATTAGCTTCTTTAGCGAGTCCTCGACTTCGGCCTTGTTGATAAAGGTGGTCCAGACTATGGCGCCTATTGTGTGATAACCCTGCCTGATTGATTCCAGCACGACGACTTCTACTATTCTTCTAAAGCCCTCCTCAATTCTGACATTGGTAAAATCTTTGTCTTTTACTGCGCGCTTTGCGTTCTTTACATCGATTTCAATCGAACGCTTTAGTGCTTCCAGCGATTGCGGTACCTCGTTTAACAATGAAAGATAGCATGCCTTGTTGTACCATGCCATGTCAAATGTATGATCTGACTCTATTGATTTTTCGACACAGTCTAGGGCCTTTGGATAGTTTTTTTGCTGATAGTGAACAAGCGACTTGAGGTTCCATGCCTCGGAATTCGCCACGTCAATGTCCAGTACGCGGTCATACGCCTGTAGTGCCCCGGCATAATCGTCTAGGTGAAATTTCGAATATCCTAACTTCAGCAGTGCATCGGTATTGGAGGGATCCAGCCGCAACACTTGGTCAAAAACTCTGACTGCATCCTCTAGGCGCTCGTCCGCCATGAGGTGAATCCCCTTCTTTAACAACTTGTTTTTCTGATAATCTGCTTTGACCAGTGATGTCTCCTTGTCGTCTGCTGGTTTTGGCAAATTCTTGTTAGGATCTGTCATTTACAATTTTTGACTGCCGTTTGAATAAATACTATTGCTGATTATACGCTAGCGAGAAGCGGACAAAACATAGAAAATACAAAAATACTTGCATATTACAACTTGTTTATTGCCTAGCGAGACAAAAAAATTAGAGATCTCAGGCACAGCACCATTTAAGCAGTCGGGTGTCTACGAGGTCAGGATTTCAATTTGTGCTGTCAAGCCTACTACAGATGATATAATAACAAAAAGTTTTTCGTCGCTGTGGAGTGAAAACTTTCACCTACACGTAAAGGACACCAAGTTCTCACAAACGCTTGGAAGCGAGGCTAATCCAATCCTGGAATCTGTGTTTGAGCTGCCTTCCATATGGGTAATTGTCAGTGACCAGTTTTCCCCACTCCATTCCGTTTTTGAGGTTCAGATAAGTGCACAAGAAGCCATCCCTGAAACGCGCCCACGAAGACAAAGGCAAACAGCGCCAGAAGAAGCACCGCCAGTTGAAGAAACACCGCATCAATTGAGAGGAGAGCGTGGACTTAGAGGGCCGAGCGGTCCTGCCGGCGACAAAGGTCCTACCGGGCCGCAAGGAACCCAAGGCGACAAAGGCGACAAAGGCCCTCCAGGCCCACTCGGTGACAAAGGCGACAAAGGACCACAGGGGCCTCCAGGCCCGCCGGGCGACAAAGGCGACAAGGGCCCAACTGGACCACCCGGTGACAAGGGCGACAAGGGAATACAAGGACCACCCGGTGACAAAGGCGACAAGGGCGACAAAGGATTAACTGGTGACAAGGGCGACAAAGGCGACAAGGGCCCACCAGGCCCAGCCGGTGACAAAGGCGACAGGGGTCTGACTGGCGACAAAGGCGACAAGGGCCCCCCAGGCCCAACCGGTGACAAAGGCCCGACAGGATCTATTGGACCGCAGGGAGAAAAGGGCGCTACTGGGCCGCCAGGACTAGCTGGAGACAAGGGAATTCAAGGACCAATTGGAGAAAGGGGACCTAGAGGTACACAGGGACCAGTGGGCGATAAAGGCCCACAGGGACTTATAGGGCCCCCCGGAGAAAAAGGGCCACGAGGCCAGCAAGGCGAGATGGGCGACAAAGGCCCACAAGGCCCACAAGGTCCACCAGGAGAAAAAGGCCTTACTGGAGTTCCGGGTCCACAAGGGGAGCGTGGCCCGCGAGGCACGCAAGGCCCACCAGGAGAAAAAGGCCTTACTGGGCCGCAAGGACCTCCAGGTGACAAGGGTCCACCAGGCCCACAGGGCCCGCAGGGAGAACAAGGTCCTCAGGGACTACCAGGAGAAAAAGGCCCACAAGGCCCACAAGGGATACAGGGCCCGCAAGGGGAGCGAGGTCCGCTGGGACCAAAGGGTCCTGCCGGAGACAAGGGCCCGCAAGGTCCACAAGGACCTCCAGGCGACAAGGGACCGAGAGGGCCACCGGGATCGCCAGGACCACCTGGAACTACCGGAATGTCCGACGAGCAAAAGGCACTATTTAGGGAACTGCTCGAAGTACTAACTGCAAAAAACATCATAACTACGGAAGAACAAATAAAACTGATGAGCTACCTGTACTAGGTACTTGAGCGAAGTAAAAAACAAAATCGAATTCAAAATGCTGGATTATGAACGAGTGGGAAATGATTTTGTGGCATTCAAACTAGAAGATGGCGCATTAGTAAAAGTCAAAGTAGACCTCGATAGGGTTGGAATCGCAACAAATCATAAAAACCCTGATGGCACACCCCACTATGCGATAAACACCTCCGTGAAGCTCACAATAATTCCAAACGAGAGAAAGTTCTCAGTTGAAAAGAATCTGAAAGAAAAACAGCCGCCGCCACCCGGGCAAATGTTCAGCTAGCCCAGTAGGGTTTTACAGAAAAATAAAATTTACGTCAACCGAGATTGACGTCTTACGACTTTTTATCGTCGTCGTTTTTTGCCAGCGGACTTTCGCTTTGGCGCTTTGCGCTTTGGAGCTTTTCGCTTTGGAGCGGAACGCTTTGGCGCTTTGCGCTTAGCTTTTGATTTTCGCTTAGTAGCCATTACAAAAAATAACTTTTACTTGTTTTTCTATAGTTAAACTAAACAAAATTACACTAAGTGATTACAAATAATACACGATTTTTTTGCAGAAAAATTTTCTGATCGCAAAAATTTTCAATAAACACTTTCAGCCGACGGCCGCTTGCCTTGCAACCAGCTCGTGTGGTTGCATGCGGTGCATTTGTACTGTCTTCTACGCTTGTAAGTTGCGTTTTGGGGGAGAAAAACGATCTCTTGCGCGGTCTTTGCCATGCAGAACCTGCACCAACGGTTCTCAGTTTCATGATCCATGTTTTGTTATGATCGAGGATCCTTTTTAGCGTGACTTGATTATTGTCAAGACATCTTCGTCTTCCAAGACATGCTGGAGGCCGACGCGCTGTCCTCCAAACTTGACACTTTTGCCCCACACCAGTCCGTAACGAAATTCCTTTTTCATGTTTCGATGTAGCTTGTTGCAGACATCTTCGACTGTGGAATTTCTTCGAATGATTAGCGGTTCTTTATAGTCGGTCTCGCCACCCTTTGGGCGCATGTACAGGCGGATGAAATCAAGTTTCTCAAAGATCTTTTCTTTTAACAAGTCGATGTTTATGCCGGAATCTGCAGATACCGGTATTACCTCGGATTTTATCTTTGCCTGCACTTCTTTTACAAATTTTGGGTCAACGAGGTCTATCTTGTTTAAAACGGTAATCGATTGTGCATAATTCTTATCACCTGTTAGGTGATCGACAAGCTGCTCGGCCGTGACGTCCTCTCGTATCACCACGCGCGCACTTGTCATTCCGTATAGGTGGAGTATTTCTTTTAGGAGCTTTTCAGAGAGCGAAACCATCTTTGTCTGCTGGGCTATGGATATTCCTCCAATGGATGCTTTTTCGATGGTTATGTTTGGAGGTTTCTGATCAAGCCTTATGCCAATATTGCCAAGCTCAGTTCTTAGGACGTTTTCATGGTATGGCTGAAAGACATCCAGAATCAAAATCACCAAATCTGCACTACGCGCAACGGACAGGATCCTCTTGCCAAGGCCTTTGCCCTTTGATGCCCCCTCTATGATTCCAGGCAAGTCCAAGACCTGGATTCGTGCGCCCCTGTACTCTAGTATGCCTGGCACAACCGTAAGGGTGGTAAACTGGTATGCTGCCACCGCTGATCTGGAACCTGTCAGCTTGTTTAGAAGGGTTGATTTTCCAACGCTTGGCAACCCTATGAACACCACTGTGGCGTCGCCGGTGCGCCTTATGTCAAAACCATCTGTGCTTATGCCACTTTTTTTTGATTGGGTTTTTTCCTGCTCTCTTCTCAGCTTGGCAATTTTTGCTTTCAGCAGCCCTATGTGATGCTCTGTGGCCTTGTTTATCTGAGTTTTGTGTATCTCGTCCTGTATGGCCTTTATTTTTTCGGGAATTCCCATCGATAAAGAGCTTAATTTTCTCAATAAAATCTTATTTGATTTTTATCTGGGTGCGCCTCAGTAATCTGGTGAGACGTAAAACCTTTGCAGTCGACATTGACGGAACTATAACCGAAAATGGTGGCGGCAGAATTCATCTGGGAGCACTCGGCTCACTGAGACATATGCGGAAGCTGGGACACAACGTCATCTTGGTTTCGGGCAGATCCTCAGTAGAAGGATATCTTCTTTCCATGTATGGTGGTCTTAACACCGTGGCCGTGGGCGAAAACGGCGGCTGCATAACGCACGGAGCAAATGATCACGTGCTACTTGGTGACAAAGCAAAATGCGCCGAGGCACTACAACTGATACGCTCAAAACTAGACAGCGTAAAGGAAAAACCGGTGTTTCCACGAATGACTGAAGTCGTGCTGGAAAGGACATTTGACATTGAGGATGCAAACAAAGTCGTGGGCGCAAACGACCTTGATGTCGTTCTCTCCGATAGCCAATATGCAATCCACATAAACTCTTCCGGGATAAACAAAGCAACGGGCTTTAGGCACGTGATGAAAATGCTTGGCATAGACAGAAACGATGTGATCTCAATAGGCGACAGTGCCACTGACGTGCCGCTCTTTGAGCTGGCAAGTCTGAGCGTAGCTGTGGGAAACGCACTCGATGACATCAAATCAAAGGCGACAATTACTGTTGATGCACATGCCGGCGATGGCGTCATCGAAGCACTCGAAAAGATTGCGCCGACAATAGCGGAGATGTGATGTAATTGAGCTTTAGAATACTACTTGAGGAGATCCAAAAAAACCTGGCAGCGATACTCGAAGAGGAAAAAATCCCCGAGTCGGGCTTTACGCTGGAGCCTGCAAAGGAAGGGTTTGGCGACGTTACCTGTAATGTTGCGTTCATGGCGGCAAAAACCCTCAAGAAAAAGCCAAACGAAATCGCAAAACTGATCGCAGACAAATACTCAAAGTTCCTGGGGGTGCTCGTCGAAAAAGTCGAGGCGCACCAATCCGGCTATCTGAATTTCTATGCAAACACGCCAAACATCTGCAAAATGATAATCACCGAATCGCAAAAAGATGACTATGGGACAATCGACATTGGCAAAAAATCCAAAATTGTAGTTGAACACACGAGCGTAAACCCAAACAAGGCACTCCACATAGGACACGTAAGAAACGTAGTCGTAGGTGACTCGATAGCAAGGATTCTTGCAAAGGCAAACTATGCGATAAAGGTCCTAAACTATGTTGACGACTCTGGCCTCCAAGTCGCAGACATTCTAGTCGGATTTAGGCACCTGGGATTTTCCGAGACGCCGCCCGGTGGGCAGAAATTTGATCATTATTGCGGAGATGTGGTGTATGTCAAGACGACTGAGAAATACTCGACCGAGCCGCGCCTGGAGCAGATCCGAAACGAGGTGCTAAAGGAGCTGGAGGACAGCAACTCGGAGATGGCAAAGTTTGCGCATAGAATAACTGCGAAGGTTTTGTCGGATCAGCTCAAGACATGCTGGAGACTGGGTGCATACTACGACTGTCTTAATTTTGAATCCGAGATAGTGCACTCTGGGCTGTGGCCTGTCGCATTTGAAAAACTAAAGCAGATGAATCTGATCCGATACGAAAAAGAAGGAAAAAACAAGGACTGTTGGGTCATCCCGTCAGATGGCGAAGAAGACAAGGTGCTTGTGCGCAGCAACGGAACGGCAACATACATAGCAAAGGACATTCCGTATGCGGCGTGGAAGCTCGGACTGCTTGACGATCCATTTTATTACAAAAAATATTCGATTCAGCAAAACAACCAAGCTCTATGGCAGACGACACTTGAAAAGACGTACGAGCCGCGACATGACTTTTCCGCAGACAGGGTCATAACGGTAATAGACTCAAGACAGGCAAGACTCCAGAACATAATAACAAAGCTGATCTCAAGGTTTGCCTCGGAGAAAAAGTCATACATGCATCTAAGCTACGAGTCCGTAACCCTTAGCGCCGACACTGCAAAACAACTGGGCCTTGAAACGGGGGGCAAAAGCGCGCAGATGTCTGGCAGAAAAGGGTTGTACGTAAATGCGGACTCGATTCTTGACGAACTAGAGCAAAAAACACTGCAAGAGACAAAAAAACGAAACGCCGACCTAACCGACTCTGAACTGTCGGCAATAGCAAAAAGAATAGCAGTAGCAACCCTTAGGTACGAAATGGTAAAGCAAGACCTCGATAAAATGATCACCTTTGACACTGCCAAGTCGCTTAGCTTGGAAGGCGACACTGCCTCTTACACCCAGTATGCGTATGCCAGGGCCACGAGGATCATTGAAAAATCAGGTACGAGGCCCGACTTTGACGCATCCTATGAAATGCTTGTCAGCCCATACGAGACAAGCCTCGTAAAACTGATAGGCAAGCTGGATCTGTGTGTTCAGGATGCCGCAAGCAACCTTTCGCCAAAGGTCGTCGCAAAGTACTGCTATTCCCTGGCAGTCTCGTTTAATGCGTTTTATGAACACGTCCGAGTCCTAGATATCGAAGACAAAAAACTGCTCAACGCAAGACTCTGCCTGGTTTTTGCCTTTACGTCATGTCTTGAAAAAGCGCTGTCGCTAATAGGAATAGAGACGCCATCCAGAATGTAAACACGTTTGTTGGTTGCGGGACTGCCTGAGTAGGTCTCGATAACCGGATAGAACTCGTTTGTTTAATGCAAACAAACTACGGGATAATACGCCTTGGCAAAGAATCCACAGTATGGGTCAATGTCGTAGGCGATCCTACCGGTGGCTTGGGGGATGGGTTCTTCATGGTTAGGGTGATAGTAGTCGACGACGACGTCGACACGGTTGCTGTTTTTTCTGAATACCTTGAGATAAAAGGCATCGAGGTCATAGGGCAAGGCTATGGGGGAAAGGAGGCAGTGGAGCTGTACGAAAGACTGGCGCCAGACGTCGTCCTCTTGGACATTATGATGCCAGAGTATGACGGATTTTACGCCTTGAGGAAGATCAAAAAAATGGATCCTAACGCCAAAGTGATCATGGTCACTGCGGACCTTACATACGATGCGGAAAAGCTATGGAATCTTGGCGTATCTGCCATAGTCTACAAGCCGTACGACATAGATGGAATAATACAAACGATTCAAAATGTGCACAAGGGCATGATGGAGACCTGAACACAACAAATGCTATATTTTGGTCTAATTCTTAGTATGTGATGAAAATACTTTTAGCTGACGACGAGCCTGACCTGCTCTCTCAATACCGAACGGTCCTAGAAGACCGAAAACATATAGTCGTGACCACTGCCGACGGAGGGGCATGCGTGACCACATATGCAAAAGAGTTTGAGGCAGCCAAGGAAAGCCCGTTCGATGCAGTCGTGCTTGACTACTCCATGCCTAAAATGAACGGCCTTGATGCCGCAAAAGAAATCCTCGCACTAAACCCGTCGCAGAGAATAATATTTGCATCAGCATATGTAAAGGAGACACTCATTGACTCGATTAAAAACCTCAAGCAAATAGTCGAGTTACTGCAAAAACCGTTCCGTCTGCAAGACCTTATTGACACCATCGAAGACAAAAACATCTACGACGAGCTTGCAAAGCTGAACGTAAACGTTCAGAACCTAAAAGACCTCAACCCAACACATGCACAAATACGCGATTATCTTGAAGCACTAAGAAAAATCCAAAAAGCAAAAACCTTCTAAGATAGATTATTATCTGAAACATTTAGTGCCGATCATATGGCCAAGATAAAGAACAACTCGTACGTGTTGTTTTTCTACAACGACTCTAAAAAATGGCTCAACAAGATATCAAAGGAACAGTCCCTTCACACCCATGTGGGGGTAATAAAGCACAAAGACGCCATCGGCAAGGAATTTGGGACTAGGATTCGAACAAACAAGGACAAGTACGTGTACCTTCTGGAGCCGACCATCCACGACTTTGTGATGAAAAGCCAGCACGGCACCCAGATAGTGTATCCAAAAGACCTTGGCTACATCGGCGCAAGGGCCGGCGTGCAGAGCGGCCAAAAAGTAGTGGAGATAGGTACTGGAAGCGGCGCGCTTACTACGTTTTTGGCAAGCATCGTCAAGCCGCGAGGCCATGTATACACCTTTGACGTCGAGCCGAAATTCATGGAGATTGCCAAAAAAAACATCACCCGCGCAGGCATGCTCAAGTACGTTACAATGCATGAGCTGGACATCAAATCTGCAAAAAAAATGCCACTAGATGAAGTCGACTTGGTGGTAGTCGACCTTGGCGACCCCTGGACAGTCGTACCACAGGCGCGAAAGATGCTCAAAGGCAGCGGCGCGTTTTTTGCAATCTGCCCTACAATGAACCAGCTGGAAAAACTGGTGATGTCGCTAGTCGAAAACGAGTTTACCGACATAGAGTGCAGCGAGCACATTTTGCGAACAATTGACGCAAGGGAGGGAAAGACAAGGCACTCTTTTTACGGAATAGGGCACACAACATATCTGGCGTTTGCAAGAAAGGCGTTTTTTGACAGAAAAGACAGATAGCACAAGAAAAAACAAACGCGCCTCAAAACAAATAAGAGAATTTATCAAACGAGGCGAGAAGACCACGGATAAATCTGGTGGATGAATTGCTTTGTTCACGGATGTGCCGGCTATTTGCGCAACAACGTGACCGCCGTGCCAACACAATACGAACCCAACAACACACCGCGCCATAATCTCCGCCTCAACTCTGGAAACTGCAAACGTACGTAGCCGTGACTGCCTTGAATTTTTTAACCTGTTGATAGGCGATCCAAAAGGATCACAGCGCACAAACAAATGCACGTGACCCGGTATGACATACATTTCTATGATCTCATAGTTCTGGCCGGTGGTAATAATTCGTATTTGATTCCACAAACCCTGTAACACTGCCGGCTGGGATCTTTCTGCGGTATTTTGGACACCGCACAAAATGATAATCGATGCTGTACACTGCCAAGCTTCCACCTTTTCAATCAACGTGTTTTTAAAACACATAGCACACCTAAAGACATTGCAGAGAACCTACAAATTCCGCCTGTATCCGAACTGGGATCAGCAAAACATATTGTACGACACACTTGGCGCCTGCCGCTGGATCTACAACAGAATGATCGAAAAGATCCGCAAGGAAGGATTCCAGTCAAGAAACGACCTGAACTATTTTCTCACAGAACTAAAGGAGTCAGAGGGTTGGCTATATCTATACCACTCCAAGACACTCCAGATGGTATCTACACAAATCGACGGTGCGCAAAAATCACTAATCCAGCTAAGAAAAAACGGCCACAAGGCAGGCCAGCTAGGATTTGCGAGGTTCTCAGAATACAACGCATTTGTGTACAACCAGTCCGGATTTCATATCGGGGATAATTTTCTGCATCTCTCAAAGATAGGCAAAATCAAGATCATCTGTCACAGACAAATTCCCATTGACGCTCAAATCAAACAAGTCACAGTATCAAAATCAAAAACAGGAAAATGGTATGCAAGTGTTGTAGTCGAGATGGACACCATGGTGCCAAAGATCGACATCACAAAACCCGTCGGAATAGACGTCGGCATAACAAACTTTGCGTATGATTCGGATGGATTTGCAACTCCAAACCCGCTGAACCTGCAAAAGATGCTAAAACCACTGGCAAGAATCAAGAGAAAAATAGCAAGGAGGCAAAAGGGTTCGCAGAACCGCAAAAAAGCCGTGCGATTCTACCAGATAATCCATGAGCGAATCAAAAACAGAAGAAAGGATTTCCTCCACAAACTGTCAACACAGTATGCTAGAAAGTGTGACGTGGTATTTGTGGAACGACTGGCAAAACTCAACATGGTTCAAAACCACAGAATTGCCAGAAGCATCCTCGATTCCGGATGGGGCATGTTTGGACAAATGCTGGACTACAAAACCCTGCTGGTCGAGGTTCCGGCAAAAAACACCACCGTAAATTGTTCTAGGTGCGGCAACGCAGTTCCCAAATCATTAGCAGTCAGAACTCACCGATGCGACAGATGCGGATTGGTTCTGGGCAGGGACTACAACGCAGCTCTTAACATTTTGCAAAAAGGTTTAGAGATTTTTGGATATCAAATACCGCAGGAACTGCGGGAAGTTACGCCTGTGGAGATCACAAAGTGGTCAAGGAAGCAGGAAGAGGCTACCGGACTTGTCCGGTAGTAGTTCACCAATGCATGGACCCTCCTAGAATCGTGGCGCAAAAACTGACTGCAACGCTGGCAAAAAAGTTCACGCCCCCAAGAAAGCCAGATTCAAGAAAGGGACAAAACGGCAAGGTTCTCGTAGTGGGGGGGAGCTACATGTATCATGGCGCACCCGTCCTTGCGTCGCTTGCCGCCCTCAGATCCGGAGTTGACTTGGTTTACACATGCGTCCCAAAGATAATCACCTCACCTATCAGGGCAATTTCGCCAAATCTGATAGTCATTCCGATGGTTGATGCCAAGCTGACAAGGGGCGCAGCAAATAAGCTACTGGGACAGGTCCCGCCAGACTTGGGCTCTGCGACAATTGGTATGGGCCTTGCAATAAGCGACCAAGAGGCACTCAAAGACCTGATAAAGTCACTAGCAGAACAAGACGTGAGGCTGTCGCTTGACGCAAGCGCGCTTGTGAATTATG
The DNA here is from genome assembly GCA_049276655.1 of Candidatus Nitrosotenuis sp. Taxonomy (GTDB): domain Archaea; phylum Thermoproteota; class Nitrososphaeria; order Nitrososphaerales; family Nitrosopumilaceae; genus Nitrosotenuis. The sequence continues at coordinate 234,311 of JBASWV010000007.1, forward strand.
TCTTGCCGTTGCTGCCAGAAAAAAACATCGTATTGACTCCACACGCAGGCGAGTTCAAAAGAATGTTTGGAATGATGCCACCTGACTCTATTGCGCAAAGAGTCTCGCTTGTGGCAAAGCTTGCAAAAAAACACTCTGTCACAATCCTGCTAAAGGGCAGCACGGACGTAATATCTGATGGCAGACAGTCCTTTGTGAATCCAAAGAACCTGGCCGCAATGACTGTTGGCGGCACTGGCGATGTTTTGTCTGGACTCGTAGCAGGCATGCTTGCAAAAAACAGAAAGCCCCTAGAGTCTGCAGCTGCGGCAGCATTTTTCAACGGGCTTGCGGGAAGGCTGGCACAAAAAAAGAACGGCCTGCACATTGTCGCAACCGATCTGATAGACGCGATTCCCTCAGTTATGAAACCCTTTGACAAAGTGATCCGATGAACAAAGTTCTAAGACACGTGGACTCGAACATGGCAGGACTGGTATCAGACCTTCAAGCCCTGATAAGGCAGCCAAGCGTGTCTGCAAAAAACCAGGGAATAGAAAAATGTGCCATGCTAGTAAGCAAGCTTCTAAAAAAGTCAGGCATCTCGTCGCAGATTCTAAAAATACCCGGGGCGGCGCCGCTCGTATACGGAGAAATAAAGTCAAAGAAAAACCCAAACAAGACGCTTCTTTTTTACAACCATTATGATGTCCAGCCTGTGGAGCCTGTCGAGCTATGGGATGATCCGCCCTTTAGTGGAAAAGTAAGGGGCAACAAGATATTTGGTAGGGGATCTGCTGACGACAAGGGCGAGCTGATAACACGGATAAAGGCAGTCGAGGCATTTCTTCGGCAAACCGGCGACGTTCCGTGCAACATCAAATTTGTAATAGAAGGCGAAGAAGAAGTAGGCAGCACCAACATAGGCCGTTACCTCAAAAAATTTAGAAAAAAACTTGCCTGCGATGGCGTCATATGGGAGTTTGGATATGTTGACTCGAAAAACCGGCCGGTCATAGGCCTTGGGATGAAGGGGCTTCTCTACGTGGAGCTCTCCACAAAAGAATCGATAAGAGATGCGCACTCGAGCCTTGCGGTGATAATAAAAAATCCCGCCTGGCGGCTAATCGAGGCACTAAAGACTCTGCGCGACGAGTCTGGGAGAATCCTGATCAAGGACTGGTACCGCGAAGTGACGCCGTTTACAAAATCCGACCTAAAGTTGCTCAAAAAAGAGCCGTTTGATGAAAAAGGATTCAAGGCAGAATACAAAATAAACGAGTTTGTAGACGGCAAAATGGGGCTCGAAGTAAAAAAGGCACTGGCAGGAGATCCGACCTGCAACATAGCAGGCCTTGTCTCCGGATACACTCTGGAGGGGGCAAAAACCGTCCTGCCCGCATCTGCACTTGCAAAGATAGATTTTAGGCTGGTTCCAAAAATGGATCCAAAAAAACAGTTTGCAAGGCTAAAGGAACACCTTAGGCAACACGGATTTTCCGACATCAAAATAAGGATGTATCATGGCGAGGCAGCGGCCAGAACCAGCCCGCAAGACCCGTTTGTTCTGCAGGTAAAAGAGGCGGCAAAAAAATCCTTTGGCAAATACATAGTTAACGTGTCCAACGCGGGGACCGGCCCGATGCACTCGTTTGTCGAGGTCTTGGGGGTGCCATGCATTTCGATCGGCTCTACGTACATCTTTGCAAGGATCCACTCGCCAAACGAATTTGCGAGAATAGATCTGCTCAAAAAAACAACCAAGTGCATGTGCCTGATTATGGAGCGGTTTTCCGACCGTGCCTGATCGCCCCGAAAAGACTTTAATGCGCCTCAAAGTCAGATGAAAACATGTCAATGTACATGCCTGGCGCAACCGCAGTCGGAATTACCTTTGATGGAGGCGTCGTGTTTGCGAGCGAAAAAAGAATAGCATACGGAAACTTTCTTGTCAGCAAGACCACAAAAAAGACGTTTCCGCTTACCGACAAGGTGGGCGCTACAATAGCAGGCCTTGTCGCAGACATGCAGATTCTTGTATTGCAGATAAAGGCGCTGGCAAAAATTCGTAAAATGGAGCTAAAGCGGGACGTTCCGCCAAACTCTATTGCAAAAATGATGTCAAACTTGATGTATGAGCGAAGATTCTTTCCGTTTTTGACCCAGATTATAGTCGGCGGCATAGTAGACAAGCCGGCAATATACACACTTGACCCGCTGGGTTCTGTCCTTCCAGATGATTATGCGGCAGTCGGAACTGGCGCGGAAATGGCACTTGGCGTCTTGGACCAGCAGTTCAAGCCGGGAATGAAGGAAAAAGAGGCAGTGGACCTGGCAGTAAAGTCTGTAAAGGCCGCAACAATGCGCGACTCGTTTTCAGGCGACGGAATAGATGTGCTTGTCATAACAAAAGAAGGCACGAAAGAGTTTACAGAGAAATTATAGTTCTACCGTTTGAACATGTTTGCAATATCTAGTGCCGGCTGCTGAACTATGACTATTGCGACAATCGAAATTATTATCAAAAATATTGAGAATTTAAAGCCGCCAGAGTATGCGTTGGTGGTGAGCTTGCCCAAAAACAGGCCTGCCGCCCACGCCTGTATCAGAACTGAGTAAGACAACAGGTCCAATCTCGACTTTGACTGCTGCTCAAAGGCGGCCTTTTTTGTCTCATCGATAATTGACTGCATGTTGATGTTTGTCAGCGAATCTATGACTAGGAGTGTTGTAAAGCCGGTTATTCCGACCAGCATGAAGCCCACCAACACGTATGGTCTAAGCGCCTCCCTTTTTGATTTCTCGATGGTTTGTATTTTTTCTGATACTGTTGCTAATGTCTGCAGAGTATTTACGTTTCCTCCACCAGACGAAATAATCTCAAACAAAATTCTAAAGCTGACCAATATCTGAAAGCTCTTGATCTCTTTTTTCAGCGAATCATAGATGTCGTTTAACGGAATTCCCCACTCTAGCTTGTTGGCGATTGCATTTGAGACACCATTGAATGTCCCAAAGTCCTTTCTCTTGCATGCCTTTACGACACATTTTTCAGGGCCGAGCCCTGCCTTTCGTACCTCTGCAATGTCCCTTAGGATTTGTGGAGTCGCGTTTTCGGAATCAAGTGAAAACGACTGTATCTTTTGAAAACTGATAAAAGGCCACGCCGACGCAGCTATGAGCGCACCTGCAAGCACGTATACATCATTTCCTGGCAAAACCCTCAAAAATATCAGCACGGCTGCAATCAGTATGGCGGGAATGCCAAACATCGCACACTTTTTCCAATTGATCTCGTTTACTCTGGCTTTTGCGGCCTTGTGAGCTATTACAAGAAAGCCTACAGTTACAAGCAGGGGCAGGATCACCATCAGATACAACGGGTCAAAGGCCAGGCTTTGTTCGGTTGTGGTTGTAGTGGCAGTGATTATAATGTATACTGTCAAAATCACTACCTGTGTAGTCAGATATGCCTCTACGAGTGCTCGAGTTTTTTCGACTATCTCTTTTTGTGCATTTGCATAAACCTCAAAGATGTTATCCATTTTGCTTTTCAAATAATTGATGACGTCTCCGCCGCCCTGTATGGCAGAAACATATCCGTTGAGAAACTCGCCCAGTGCCTTTGACTTGCTTTTTTCCTTTACCTGCAGCATGACTGTAAGCGGGTCGAGGCCTAGGTTGTCTATTCTTTTTATTATCTTGTCGGACTCTAGTTTTACGTGGGGTAGCACCTCTATCTCCCGTATCTTTTTAAAAATTGTATATGGGGCAAAACCACTCGTAGCAAAAAGCGTTACCAGTGTTATAAAGTAAGGGAGCTCAAACTGGATGTTCTTGTCCTCCTTGTCCCCCTGTTTACTTAACAGTTTTAGAAATGACAACTCTCACACCTATTCAATTTTCCGAAGTATTGACTCTGGATCCCTATAGTATCTTCCAATGACTTCGGCTACTTGTTTGTAGCTTCTGATACCGTTGTCTGCTAGCCATTTTAGGACTTTTTTACGCCTCTCGTACTCGGCTAGAACCTCGTTTGGAGTCATGCCTCCCTGCTGGGCTATCTTTTGTAGCATAATGCTTGATTTGATGTCTCCATCAAAATCGTTTGTTCTCACATTCCAACTAAACACGGTGTTAAATGACTCGGCCGATTTTATCTCCTGAACCGAGACTGCCTTTCGGCCGCTCTGGCCGCTTTCTTTTTCTTTAAGACGCCTGATGACGATTGCACAATTCATCAAAGACAGGTATGCTGGGGGAATATCCATCGGTTTTTGCTGCAGCCTCTTTGCAGCAGATTCCAGGCTGTCGGCATGCATCGTGCACAACCCGCCATGCCCTGTTGCCATCGCCTGAAACATCACATATGCCTCGGAACCTCTTATCTCGCCTACCACAATATAGTCTGGTCTGTGTCTTACACCTGACTTGATCAGATCATAAAGACCTATCTCCCCTTCTCCACCCGAACCAAACCCAGTCCTTGAAATGAGACTAAACCAGTTCTCGTGGTTTATGTTGATCTCCGCTACGTCTTCTACTGAAAATATCTTAAAGTCTGGGTTGATGAGGCCGATGATGGCGTTGAGGATTGTTGTTTTTCCACTTCCAGTCGATCCTATTACAAGTATGGACATCTTTGATTCTATCAGCATCCACAAATACGCTGCAATGTCTGTACTGATCGTACCAAATGAGATGAGGTCGACCATTGTGTAGGGGTCTTCTCTGAACTTTCTTATTGTGAAACTTGTGCCTTTTGGGGTGACCTCTTTTTGGTACAGCACAGAAATTCTGTGGTTTCCCTCTAGCGCCAAATCCGATATCGGAAACGCCGAACTGATGTGCTTTCCTGCTCTGAAAACTATCCTTGTGACAAAACTGTTTAGCTTTTCGTCTTCAAAGTGGATGTTGGTTGGCAGGCTGTCGTATACTCTATGCCATATGTAGATGGGCGCATTTATGCCGCTGCAGCTGATGTCTTCTATGTTCAAATCGTGCATTAGCGCATCGATCGTACCAAAGCCTGCAATGTCCCTTTCGAGATAATACTTGACCTTTTCGATGCTTGCAAGCGGGTATGCCTCAAAGACCTTTTGGTTTTCTTTTATGATTTCAGTCAGGTATGCTGCAAACCTTGTTTGTTTGTTAATAGTGTCTGGCGCTTCCAGGTTTTGCTCGATTAGGCCGTACAGTTTTTCATAGATTGTTCGCTCCGAGTCGTTCATTTTCACCTCATCAACCAGGTATAAAAATCGCCCAGTTTCGTTTTCCTTGAGAATTACCGCATAGCTGAATGGCGGTTTGAGGGGGTATTTTTCTACCGTGGTAAATCCTGCTGGAATTCTGTTTTTTTCTAAATCCAGAAACTCGCTTTTAAGAAAATTGTCAATTCCTTCATCATGATCTTTTTTTCCCACATTTCCACCCTTAGTAAAAAGAGCTTGGATAGGAATTCAAAAAAGTCTCCCCCTATCCTTAGGATTTTCCTTGGACAGTTACGCTTAGAGGTGAACCTGCTTTTCCAGCAAAGATGTTTACAGTAGACGATGCTCCAGAGTCGAGTGACGTCAGAGTGCCATTTGTCAGCCTAAAGTAAATGATTGCTTGCGAACCTGGGTTCAGAGACACCGGACCGGAACCTGCGTTGGCGCAAACTGGGCTTTCGCCGCCCGTACCGTCAAGATCTGCTCTTACCGTCGTAGCTGGTTC